>NZ_CP007509.1:1200000-1800000 GCF_000661915.1 Stutzerimonas decontaminans
CACTCCGTAGTTCAGGCTGTTGCTGATCATCAGTAACGACAGCGGCCCGGGGATCAGGATCACCACCAGTGCCGCACCGGCGAACAACAGCCATATTTCCAGGGTCATGACGGCCTCCTTCAGCCAATGCAAAAGCCCCACTGCGAAGCAGTGGGGCCGTGGGTGAGCCGGGCGCGGCCGGCCCGGTTCAGAGAAACGCGAACTTGGCGATGAAGATCACGCACAACACATACAGGCTGATCGATACCTTGTCGCGCTGGCCAGTCAACAGCTTGAGCGTCGCGTAGGTCAAGAAGCCCAGGGCGATACCGTTGGCGATGGAAAAGGTCAACGGCATCATCACCACGGTGACGATGGCCGGGATGGTGTCGGTGTGGTCCTTCCAGTCGATATTGGCCAGGCCGCTCATCATCAGCATCGCCACGTAGATCAGCGCGCCGGCGGTGGCATAGGCGGGAATCATGCCGGCCAGTGGGGCGAAGAACATGGCAATCAGGAACAGCACGCCGACGGTGACTGCGGTCAATCCGGTGCGGCCGCCGGCGGCGACGCCCGCGGCGCTTTCCACGTAGCTGGTGACTGGCGGGCAACCGACGAAGGCGCCGACCACGCTGGAGCTGCTGTCGGCCTTCAGCGCGCGGGAGAGGTTCTCGATCTTGCCGTCCTCGTTCACCAGATTCGCCCTGTGGGCGACGCCCATCAGGGTGCCGGCGGTGTCGAACATGTTCACGAAGAGGAAGGCGAGGATCACGCTGACCATCGCCACGTTGAGCGCGCCGGCGATATCCATGGCCAGCCAGGTCGGCGCCAGGCTCGGCGGCATCGACACCAGGCCGTTGTACTCGACCAGACCAAGCGCCCAGCCGATGGCGGTGACCACCAGCATGCTGACCAGGATCGCACCGAACACGTTGCGGTGGCTGAGCACGGCGATCATCAGGAAGCACACCGCGGCCAGCAGCGCCGAAGGTTCGGCGAGTGAGCCCATGGTCAGCAGTGTGGCGGGGCTGGCAACGACGATACCGGCGGTCTTCAGGCCGATCAAACCGAGAAACAGGCCAACGCCGGCGCCCATGGCGAAGCGCAGGCTCATGGGGATGCTGTTCAGCAGCCATTCGCGGATGCGCGACAGGCTCATGATCATGAACAGCACGCCGGAGATGAATACCGCGCCGAGCGCGATCTCCCAGCTGTAGCCCATCTCGCCGACCACCGTGTAGGTGAAGAAAGCGTTGAGGCCCATGCCTGGCGCCAGGCCCACCGGCCAGTTGGCGTACAGGCCCATCAGCAGGCAGCCGAGCGCCGCGCCGATGCAGGTGGCGACGAACGCGGCGCCGTGATCGATGCCGGCGTCGGCCATGATGTTCGGGTTGACGAAGATGATGTAGGCCATGGTGACGAAGGTCGTCAGGCCGGCGAGCAGTTCGGTACGGATGCTGGTGCGGTGTTCGCTGAGCTTGAACAGGCGGTCCAGCCAAACGGGGGCGGTGCGCTGCAAGGGTGCAGCCTGGGGCTTGCGCTTGATGCTTTCCACTGGGCGTTCCTCATCGTTCTTGTTGTCGATCACCCGGAGCGCTAGAACTCCCGAGGGGCGGGTGATGGTGGGCCATCTGTGTCGGTAGTTGACCGAAAGGTCAGAAAGGCTGTCTGGATTATGCTTTTGTATACAGGAATTGCAAACAATAAATGGGCGGTGTTGCTCGATGTGCTTGGATTAGATGAGTCAGCTGCTGCAGCCAGGCGGGACGGGGTAGGAGCTGATTGTGCACAAAATATGTGGCGTTTCAGGGTATTTATTTGTCCAGCGAACTGCCAGTAAGGGCGTGAACCCAGTAAAGTTCGGCCTTGCCGACACCTCATTTGCGAGCCATCGATGAACGAACAGTTGCAGCCCCTGAAGAAGCCGACCAAGACCGGCAAGACTCGCACCGGGACGCAGGACGATATCGTTTATGCGCACATCTTCGATGCCATCCTCGAACAGCGCCTTGCTCCGGGGACCAAGCTCAGTGAAGAGGCGTTAGGCGAGATATTCGGCGTCAGCCGCACCATCATCCGCCGTGCGCTCTCGAGGCTGGCGCATGAAGGCGTGGTGCTGCTGCGGCCCAATCGCGGGGCGGTGGTGGCCAGTCCGAGCGTCGAGGAGGCGCGGCAGATTTTCTTCGCCCGCCGGCTGGTGGAAAAGGCCATAACCGAACTGGCCGTGCAGCACGCCAGCGAGGCGCAACTCGCCGAATTGCGGCAGATGGTGACCGATGAGCGCGATTGCTTCGACCGTGGCGATCGCGGAGCTGGCATTCGCCTCTCCGGCGAATTTCACCTCAAGCTCGCCGAGGCGGCGAAGAACGCACCGCTGGTGAGCTTCCAGCGCAGCCTTGTTTCGCAGACCTCGCTGATCATTGCCCAGTACGAAAGCGGCAATCGCTCGCACTGCTCGTACGACGAACACAACGAGCTGATCGGCGCCATCGCTGCCCGCGACAGCGACAAGGCGGTGCGCCTGATGATGCACCACATGGACCATATCGACAGCAAGCTCAATCTCGAGGAAGACAGTGCCTCGGGTGATCTGCATGCGGTCTTCGCGAACATCGTCGCGAAGAAAAGAACCCGGGCGTAGGGTGGATGGCTGAAGCCATCCACGCAGCTTCGGTGGTCCGTCCGAGTCGCAAGCCCGTCTGTGCGGCCTGTGTGGAAAACCGCTTTGCGGGTTTTCCACGCTACGCACCTCCTCTTCGCGAAGCGCGGCTTCAACCTTTCCGGTGCACCGACACCCCGGCGGCGTAGGTTTCCTTCACCGCGCGGTCATCGCCGAGGATCATCAGGGCGAAGAGCTTTTCCTGCAGCGTCGTGGCCTGGCTGAGGCGATAGTCGATCAGCGGCGTCGCCTTGTAGTCGAGCACCACGAAGTCGGCCTCCTTGCCCGGCTGCAGGTTGCCGATCCGGTCGTCCAGATACAGCGCTCGTGCGCCGCCGAGCGTGGCAAGGTAGAGCGCTTTGAAGGCATCGAGTTTCTGGCCCTGCAGCTGCAGCACCTTGTACGCCTCGTTGAGGCTGGCGAGCTGCGAGAAGCTGGTACCGCCGCCGACGTCGGTGCCTAGGCCGACACGCACGCCGAAACCTTCCACCTTAGCCAGATCGAACAGGCCGCTGCCGAGGAACAGATTGGAGGTGGGGCAGAACGAGACCGCCGAGCCGGTCTCACCGAGGCGCCTGCATTCTTCGTCACACAGGTGCACGCCGTGCGCGAATACCGAGCGTGGGCCGATCAGGCCGTGGTGGTCGTAGACGTCCAGATAGCCCTTGCGCTCGGGGAACAGCTCCTTGACCCACTCGACCTCCTGCTTGTTCTCGGAGATGTGGGTGTGCATGTACAGGTCGGGGAATTCGGCGAACAGCTTGCCGGCCAGGGTGAGCTGCTCCGGCGTGCTGGTCGGGGCGAAACGCGGGGTGACGGCGTAGTGCAGACGGCCCTTGCCGTGCCAGCGCTCGATCAGCTCGCGGCTGTCGGCGTAGCCGGACTCGGCGGTGTCGGTGAGGAACTCCGGGGCGTTGCGGTCCATCAGTACCTTGCCGGCGATCATCCGCAGATTGCGCTTCTCGCAGGCTTCAAAGAAGGCGTCCACCGACTGCTTGTGCACCGTGCCGAACACCAGCGCGGTGGTGGTGCCGTTGCGCAGCAGTTCGCCGAGAAACAGCTCGGCCTGCTCGCGGGCATGGGCCATGTCGCTGAAACGGCCCTCGTTGGGGAAGGTGTAGGTTTCCAGCCAGTCCAGTAGCTGCGTGCCGTAGGAGCCGATGACGCCGACCTGCGGGTAGTGGATATGGGTGTCGATGAACCCAGGAGTGATCAGCGCGTCCGGGTATTCGATCACTTCCGTGCCCGCCGCCAGGGTCGGCAGCAGCTCGGCGGCGTGGCCGACGCGCGCGACCCTGCCGTCCTCGACGACCAGCAGGCCGTCCTCGAAGTATTCATGGGATTGCTCGATGCCCACGTCCCGCGGGTCGGCGAGGCAATGAAGCAGGGCGGCACGGTAGGCTTTGGCTTGGGACATGGTGACTCTCGAATCGTTGTAATGAGTGCGTTGCGTTGTGGAAGGCCCGCCCTCGGGGCGAAGCGGTTGGCGGCCTGTGGCCCACTTCGCCGCGAGGGCGCGCCTCACACAGGGTTGGCCCGATCAGTTGGCCCGGGAGCGGCGCGAGGCAGGCACCAGCATCGGTACCGGCTTTTCACCGTCCTCGGCGTTCTCCCCACCCTTTTCTCCGAAATGCGCGTTGTAGGTGGCGATCACCTCGCCGGCGATGGACACGGCGATCTCCACCGGCAGCTTGCCCTTCACCTCGGCGATGCCCATGGGGCAGCGCATGCGCTGCACGGTCTCCGGCTGGAAGCCGCGGTCCCGCAGACGGTGTTCGAACCTGGCGCGTTTGCTCTTCGAGCCGATCAGCCCGTAGTAGGTGAAATCGTTGCGCGAAAGGATCGCGGCGGTCAGTTCCAGGTCGAGCTGATGATTGTGGGTCATGACGATGAAGTAGCTGCCGGCGGGCATGTTATCCACTTCCTCGACCACATCGTCGTTGACCACCTTTTCCACGCCGCGCGGAATCTCGGCGGGAAATTCGTTATCGCGCGAATCGATCCAGCGCACCTTGCACGGCAGGCTGGCCAGCAGCGGCACCAGCGCGCGCCCGACATGCCCGGCACCGAACACGGCGATATGCGCCTGCGGCTGCCCCATGGGCTCGAACAGCAGCACCGTAGCGCCACCGCAGCACTGGCCGAGGCTGGCGCCGAGGGAGAAGCGCTCGAGGCGGGTGTCACGGCTGCGCTTTTCCAGCATTTCACGGGCGATCTGCTGGGCCTTGTACTCCAGGTGGCCGCCGCCGATGGTGTCGTACAGGCGCTCACGGCTGACCACCATCTTCGAGCCGGCATTGCGCGGCGTGGAGCCGCGCTCCTCGATGATGGTCACCAGCACGCAGGGTTCGCCTTGTTGTTGCAGGTCGGCGAGTGCTTCGATCCAGGCCGTGTTGCTCATGGTTCTGTCCTTCGTATGGCCCGGTGGCGAGTGCAAAGCGTCGCCACCGGGACGTTCGTGTTGCGCCAACGGTGGACAAGCACAGCGTTGTCCACCCTGCGTCAGGCCGGGGTGGTCTCCGTTGTCGCAGACTTGCTCGCCGCCTGCTTCAACCTGCGCATCTGTTCCACGCCCCAGAGCACGCGCTCGGGGGTTGCCGGGGCATCGATCTGCGGCTGCGCCCGGTAGTCGGCCAGGCTGGCGACGGCATCCTTGATCGCGCACCAGACCGAGATGCCGAGCATGAATGGCGGCTCGCCCACGGCCTTGGAGTGGAACACGGTGTCTTCGGGGTTCTTGCGGTTCTCCACCAGCTTGACCCGCAGATCCAGCGGCATGTCCGCTACCGCCGGGATCTTGTAGCTGGCCGGGCCGTTGGTCATCAGCTTGCCCTTGTCGTTCCAGACCAGCTCTTCCATGGTCAGCCAGCCCAGACCCTGGACGAAGCCGCCTTCGACCTGTCCGATATCGATGGCCGGGTTCAGCGAGGCGCCGACGTCATGCAGGATGTCGCTGCGCAGCATCTTGTATTCGCCGGTCAGGGTATCGACGATCACTTCCGAACAGGCCGCGCCGTAGGCGAAGTAGTAGAACGGCCGTCCGCGCGCCTGGCTGCGGTCGTAGTAGATCTTCGGAGTGCGGTAAAAACCGGTGGACGACAGTGAGACCTGGCCGAAATAGGCCTGCTGGATCAGCTCATCGAAGCTGATGTACTGGTCGCGCAGGCGCACCTGGCCGTTCTTGAACTCGATGTCTTCCTCGAAGATCTGCCACTTGCGCGCGGCGAACTCCACCAGCCGTTGCTTGATGGTCTGCGCCGCATTCTGCGCCGCCTTGCCGTTGAGGTCGGCACCGCTGGAGGCTGCCGTCGGCGAGGTGTTGGGCACCTTGTCGGTGTTGGTGGCTGTGATCTGGATGCGCTCGATATCCACCTGGAACACCTCGGCCACCACCTGCGCAACCTTGGTATTGAGGCCCTGGCCCATCTCGGTGCCACCGTGGTTCAGGTGGATGCTGCCGTCGGTGTAGACGTGCACCAGCGCGCCGGCCTGGTTGAGGAAGCTGGCGGTGAAGCTGATACCGAACTTCACCGGCGTGAGCGCCAGGCCTTTCTTCAGGATCGGGTTCGCGGCATTGAACGCGCGGATTTCCTCGCGGCGGCGTGCGTACTCGCTACTAGCCTCAAGCTCGGCGGTCATCTCCTCGAGCATGTTGTGCTCGACGGTCTGGTAGTAGTGGGTGACGTTGCGCTCGGTCTTGCCGTAGTAGTTGCGCTTGCGCACGTCGAGCGGGTCCCTGCCCAGTTCGCGCGCCACGGCGTCCATGATCTCCTCGATGGCCACCATGCCCTGCGGGCCGCCGAAGCCGCGGTAGGCGGTGTTCGACGCCAGGTTGGTCTTGCAGCGATGGCCGTTGATGGTGGCGTCGCCCAGGTAGTAGGCGTTGTCGGAGTGGAACATGGCGCGGTCGACGATGGAGCCGGAGAGGTCCGGCGAGTAGCCACAGTTGCCGGCCAGGTCGATCTCGATACCGTGCAGCAGGCCGTCATCGTCGAAGCCGACGTCGTATTCGACATAGAACGGGTGGCGTTTGCCGGTCATGGTCATGTCTTCCATGCGCGGCAGGCGCATCTTGGTCGGCCGGCCGGTGAGGTGCGCGATCACCGCGCACAGGCACGCAGGTCCCGCGGCCTGCGTTTCCTTGCCGCCGAAGCCGCCGCCCATGCGACGCATGTCGATGACGATCTTGTTCATCGAGACGCCGAGCACTTCGGCGACCAGCTTCTGCACCTCGGTGGGGTTCTGCGTCGAGGTGTAGACGATCATGCCGCCGTCTTCGGTGGGCATCACCGAGGACACCTGGGTTTCCAAATAGAAGTGCTCCTGCCCGCCGATGTGCAGCGAGCCCTGCAGCCGACGCGGCGCGCTGGCCAGGGCCGTCGCCGAGTCACCACGCTGGTGGGTGTGGCTGTCGAGCACGAAGTGCTTCTTGTGCAGCGCATCGACCACATCGAGCACTGGCTCCAGGTCTTCGTATTCGATGATCGCGGCCATGGCCGCCTTGCGTGCGGTTTCCAGACTGTCGGCGGCGACGGCGATCACCGGCTGGCCGATGTACTCGACCTTGCCGTCGGCGAGCAGTGGATCGCCGGGCAATACGGCGCCGATATCCAACTGGCCCGGCACGTCCTTCGCCGTGATGGCGATGGCCACGCCCGGAATCTGGTAGCAGGGTGCGGTGTCGATGCGGACGATGCGGGCGTGGGCGCGCTCGCTCATGCGCGCATAGATATGCAGCTGGTTGGGGAACTCCAGGCGGTCGTCGACGTATACCGCCTCGCCGGAGACGTGCTTGGGCGCGCTGTCGTGCTTGACGCTGCGACCGACCCCGGTGACCAGGTCCTGGGTGAACAGCGCCGCGATTTCTTCCTGAGTGCGGGTGGTTACGTGGTTAGACATAAGCGGTCACCCTCGTCTCGGTCTTCGGTGCATGTTGTTCGAGAAAGCATTTGCGCAGCAGGTTCTGTGCGACCAGCAGGCGATATTCGCGGCTGGCGCGGAAGTCGGTCAGCGGCGTGAAGTCCTCGGCCAGTGCATCGCAGGCCGCCTCCACGGTTTGCTGGTTCCACGGCGCGCCGTTCAGCGTCGCCTCGCAGGCCGCGGCACGCTTGGGGATCGCCGCCATGCCGCCGAAGGCAACGCGGGCATCGGCGACCACACCGTCGGTGATCTGCAGGTCAAACGCGGCGCAGACAGCGGAGATGTCGTCGTCCAGACGCTTGGAAACCTTGTAGGCGCGGAACAGGCGATCCGGTGTGGCGCGCGGTACGATGATCTTCTCGATGAACTCGCCAGGCTGGCGCGCGGTGACCTTGTAGTCGATGAAGTAATCCTCGAGCGGCAGGGTGCGGCTGCTGGCGCCCTTGCGCAGGACAACTTCGGCACCCAGGGCGATCAGCAGCGGCGGCGAGTCGCCGATCGGCGAGGCGTTGCCGATGTTGCCACCCAGCGTGCCCTGGTTGCGGATCTGCAGCGACGCGAAGCGCTGCAGCAGCTCGCCGAAATCCGGGTACTCGGCGGCCAGCGCGGCGTAGCAGTCGGTCAGCGGTGCGGCTGCACCGATCTCGATGCTGCTGTCCGTTACCTCGACCTTTTTCATCTCGGCGATATGGCCGACGTAGATCATTACCGGCAGTTCGCGGTGGAACTGGGTCACTTCCAGGGCCAAGTCAGTGCCGCCGGCCAGCAGCCGTGCGTCCGGGTTGGCGCTGTAGATGTCGGCCAGATCGTCCACCGTCAGCGGGGAGAGGCAGCGCTTGTCGCCGCTGTTCAGCTCGGCGGTCGCACGCGGCTCGATGGCTTTCAGCTGGGCAATGGTTTCCGCTTCGCGGGCGTCGAACTGGTCCGGCTGCTTACCGCAGCAGGCCTGTTCGGCGGCTTCAAGAATGGGGCGGTAGCCGGTGCAGCGGCAGAGGTTGCCGGCCAGCGCTTCGTGAGTCTGGTGCGGGTCGTATTCGGTCACCGCGCCGGCATTCTTCTGCAGGGCGAACAGGCTCATGACGAATCCCGGGGTGCAGAAGCCGCACTGTGAGCCGTGGCAGTCGACCATGGCCTGCTGGACGCTATGCAGCCGGCCCTGGTCCTTGAGGTCTTCGACGCTGATCAGCTGCTTGCCGTGCAGCGCGGAGACGAAGGTCAGGCAGGAGTTGAGGGTGCGATAGCGCAGGCGGTCATCCACCAGCTCGCCGACCACCACGGTACAGGCGCCACAGTCACCGGAGGCGCAGCCCTCCTTGGTTCCGGTCTTGCCACGATGCTCGCGCAGGTACTGCAGCACCGTGGTGTTGGGATCGAGTGCGCGCTCGCTGCGCAATTCTCGATTGAGAAGAAACTGGATCAAGGCGATGCCTCCGCTGTTGTTGTTCTGACGCGCAAGCTAGCGCTATCTGACTTTTCGGTCAACTAATTCCTGACTCAAAAGTCAATGCGGCAGACGCGCGCAGATAGGGCGAGGCGTATCGATGCGCTCGCCCATGTTTTCATACTGCAATTAAAGCCCGCTCAGGCCGTTTCGGCCTCGCCCTGCCGTCGGTAGGCGTAGGTCTCGGCGAAGCGCGAGAGCATGTAGCGGCTGCACGTCGTGCTCGGGTATTTCGGTGGGTTGTCTTCGCTGTAGCAGCCGGGCAGGCAGGCGATCTCGGTGTCCGGGTGCGGCTCGGCGAAGAAGGGCATCGAATAGCGATCCACGCCCAGCGGGCTGATCACGCGATGGGGCGTCGACTTGTAACGGTCGTTGCTCCAGCGCGCCATCATGTCGCCGATGTTGACCACGTAGGTGCCTTCGATCGGCGGCGCGTCGATCCACTCGCCTTTGACGTTTTGCACCTGCAGGCCGCCGGCCTGGTCCTGATAGAGCAGGGTGACGCAGCCGTAGTCAGTGTGCGCGCCGGCACCCTGTTGCTCGGCGCTGGTGGCGGTCTGCCGGGGCGGGTAGTGGATCATGCGGAACACGCTGATGGGCTCGACGAAGCGCTTGTCGAAGAAGTCCCGCTCGATGCCCAAGGCCAGCGCAATCGCACGCAGCAGGGTGCAGGCGAGATCCTGCATGTCGCGGTAGTGGCCTTCCATCAGCTCGGTCCAGCCTTCCAGCTGTGCCGGGTGTCGGTTGGGCCCGCGCAGCGGTTTGCCGGCCAGCACTTCCGGGTGGTCGGTAGGCATATGGAAACCCATGTCGAAGGTTTCCTTGAGATCGCACGGCTGGCTCGGGTCCAGTTGCTCGGTGGCGACGGCACCGTAGCCGCGGTGATGCTGGCTCTTGGTGATGTCGATCTCAAGCTTCTGTTCGGCCGGCAGTGCGAAGAAACGGCGGGCATGTTCGGTCAGCGTAGCGATGCGCTCGGCGCTGATCGGATGACCCTTGATATAGAAGAAGCCCCACTCGCGGCAGGCGCGGTCGATCGCCTCGGCAACGGCCAAGTGGCCCTTTTCGTCGGCGTCGTAGAGGGGGGAAATGTCGATGATGGGCAGTGTATTCATGGCTGACTCCGGTACGGCGCCGCCGGTCTTCTCGTACCGGCGGCTTTCGAGGGCAATGCCCCCTGCGTGCGGTTCGCCAGGTGGCGGGACGGCACGCAGACTCCGCAGTGCGCCGGCACCAGGCCGGCGCGGGTGACGCTTACTTCGGCATTTCGGCCTTGACGCCTTCGACGTAGTAATTCATCGAGGCGAGGTCTTTGATGCTGGCGGTTTCGCCCTCGGCGATGCGCACTTCGCCAGCCTGGTCCTTGATCGGGCCGGTGAACGGATGGAACTCGCCGCTCTTGATGCTGGCGATGATCGCTTCGGCTTCGGTCTTCACATCGGCCGGCACCAGATCGCTGATCGGCAGGCTGATGCTCTCCTGGGCCAGACCGCCCCAGAAGTCCTCGGATTTCCAGGTGCCGGCCATCACGGCTTCGGCCGACTTGGTGTAGTGCGGGCCCCAGTCGTTGACGATGGAGGTCAGCACGGCCTTGGGCCCGAAGTGCTGCATGTCCGAGGCGTAACCGACCGAGTAGATGCCACGACGCTCGGCGGCCTGGATCGGCGCCGGGCTGTCGGTGTGCTGGAAGATCACGTCGACGCCCTGGTCGATCAGCGCGTTGGCGGCATCGGCTTCCTTGCCCGGATCGAACCAGGTGTTGACCCACACCACTTTGATCTCGGTGCCGGGGTTGTACTTGTCCAGCGCCAGCTGGATGGAGTTGATGTCGCGGATCACTTCCGGAATCGGGAAGGAGGCGATGTAGCCGACCTTCTTGGTCTTGGTCATCTTCGCCGCGAGGAAACCGCCGACGTAGCGGCCCTCATAGGAACGGGTCAGGTAGGTGCCGACGTTCTTCGCCTGCTTGTAACCGGTGGCGTGCTCGAAGGTGACCTTGGGAAACTGCTTGGCGACCTTCAGCGTGGGGTTCATGTAGCCGAAGGAGGTGGTGAAGATCAGGTCGTAGTCGCTCTTGGCCATGTTGCGGATGACCCGCTCGGCATCGGCGCCTTCCGGCACGTTCTCGACGAAGCTGGTCTTTACCTTGTCGCCGAGCTTCTCTTCCATGTACTTGCGGCCCTGCTCGTGCTGGTAGGTCCAGCCGTGGTCGCCGATCGGGCCGATATAGACGAAGCCGACTTTCAACGGATCGGCAGCCGACGCCGCTGCGGTCGTCAGTGCGGCGCTGAAGCCGATCGCTGCGGCGAGTGTGCGCAGCAGGGTTTTCCGTGAGTTGTTCTGCATGGCGGGTGACGCTCCTGTTTGTCTAGCTACAGAGCCTGTGTTGGCTGATAGCTGGTTAGCAAAAAGCTGACCAACTGGACAGATACCTTGGTTGTGCCGGATTGCGGCCGCTTCGACTCGACGCCGGCGCCCGAGCGAGGCTTGCGCTGGTGCGCCAGTAATCCACGCCGCCCAGCTTTGGTGCAAGCCTCGATCATGATTGCTCAGCCGTTTACCAATTGTCGGGCTGCCTGCCGGTGATCGGTGATCAGTCCCTGCACGTCGAGGCCTTCGACCTGGCCGTCGATGACGCGCCATTTGCCGCCGACCATCACCCGGTCCGCACGGTCGGCGGCGCAAAGCAGCAACGCAGCGATGGGATCGTGGCTGCCGGAGAAGCGCAGTTCGTCCAGCTTGAAAAGGGCAAGATCGGCCTGTTTGCCGACTGCCAGCTCGCCGATGTCGCTACGTCCAAGCAAACGTGCCGAGCCGCGGGTCGCCCAACCGAGCACCTTCTCTGGGGTGATTTTCTCGGCGCCGTAGCGCAGGCGCTGGATGAACAGCGCCTGACGCGCTTCGAGCATCATGTTGGAAGCATCGTTGGAGGCCGAACCGTCGACGCCCAGGCCGATGATGGCGCCTTTCTCCTCCAGCTCAAGCGTGTGGCAGATGCCGGAGGCCAGGCGCATGTTGGAACTCGGGCAATGGCAGATGCCGACCGCGGCTGCACCCAGGCGGTGAATCTCCACCTGATTGAAGTGAATGCCATGGGCCAGCCAGGTTCGCGGGCCGAGCCAGCCGACGCTCTGCAGGTAGTCCACGGTGCGCATGCCGAAGCGTTTCGCGCAGAACTCTTGCTCGTCCAACGTTTCGGCCAGGTGGGTGTGCAGACGCACATCGCGCGCTTCGGCCAGCTCCGCGCAGGTGCGCATGATGTCGGTGGTGACCGAGAACGGCGAGCAGGGCGCCAGGGCGATCTGTATCTGCGCACCGTCGCCGCGCTCGTGGTAGCGGTCGATCAGCCGCTCGCTGTCGGCAAGAATGGTCTCGGCGTCCTGCACCACGCTTTTGCAGGGCAGGCCGCCGTTTTCCTTGGACAGGTTCATCGAACCGCGGGTGAGCATGGCGCGCATGCCCAGCTCGCGGACGGCCTCGACCTGGATGTCGATGGCGTCCTCGAGCCCGCCCGGAAACAGGTAGTGGTGGTCCGCCGCCGTGGTGCAGCCGGACAGCAACAATTCGGCAAGCGCCACCTTGCTCGCCAGCTGCAATGCCTCTGGAGTGAGTCGCGCCCAGACCGGGTAGAGCGTCAGCAGCCAGTTGAACAGTGGCTCGTTGACCACCGGCCCCCAGGCGCGGGTAAGGGTCTGGTAGAAATGGTGATGGGTGTTGACCAGCCCCGGAAGCACCACGTGCTCGCGGGCGTCGAAGGTCTCGTCCACCGGCAGTGAGGGCGAGGCCCCAGCGGCGAGCATTTCGACAATGACGCCGTTCTCGACCACCAGCCCGCCAGGGGCACGGTGGTCGTTTGCGGTGAACAGAGCGAGGGGATTCTTGATCCAAATTCGATGAGCAGGCATGGCCGGCTTTCTCCTGAAGGGTTGAGTTCAGAGTAGCCAGCTCAGTTATGCCCTGTCTGCTGATCCAGGGGGCAGGGGTGGTGTCTCTGCCGCGGGTCGAAAGATAAGGGATGTCACAGGGGCTGCCAAGGGCTGGTTCGTGGGAGCGGTCTTGACCGCGAATGAATCCGGCACCGACCCTAGTCTTTCGCAGACAAGCCCCCATGGACGCGCTCGCAGCGATTACCAGGGCAGCGGATCGCCCTGGTAATCCAGATACCAATGCCCGCCCTGACCAATCGCCCGGGTAACCTGCTCAACCATCCCCCGCGTGCTGGTCTCGACATCCAGCGGTGCCTGGTCGCCACCCATGTCGGTCTTGACCCAACCCGGATGCATCGACAGCACGGTCAGCTTCGTTTCGCCCAACCCAGCAACAAAGGTGCGCGTCATGTGATTCAGCGCGGCCTTGCTCGCGCCGTACAGGTCCATGCCCATGCCTGGACCGGTTTCGACGCTGCCGAGGATCGAACTCATGAAGACGATCATGCCCTGCTGAGGATCGACCAGCGGCAACAACCGCTCGGCCAGGCGCACTGGGGCGACCGCGTTGGTGTAGAACAGCTGGCCGACTTCCGTTTGCGTGGCTTGCGTGGCCGGTTTGTCCTGCGGGCCGGCAACGCCGGCATTGACGAACAGCACGTCGAGCCGGGTGCCGGACAAGCGTTTGGCCAGTTCGTCTACGCTGCTTGCATCGTCCATATCCAGCGTTTCGACGCGCACCTGCGGTATCTGGCGCAGCGTGTCGGCGTGCTGCGGATCGCGTACCGTGGCGATCACCTGCCAGCCTGCGCTGGAGAACTGCTTGGCCAGGCCGAGGCCCAGACCGCGGGAAGCGCCGATGATGAGTACGGTTTTTTGCATGGTGCGTCCTCGGAATTCATGACAGGCCGGCAAGCATAGCGCGGCGGAAACTTTTCCGGCGTAAAGGCGGCGTGCGGCGTTCGACCGCTGCACGAGTGTTGCAAGCCGTTTCCCGGCGATGGCGCCGAAGGCTCTGTTTCGGCTCTTATGGGCTAGCTCTGCCGGTGCGCCCGGAAGCACCGAATCAACGATCAGGGGGATCCGATGCCCGAACAGCAAACCCAGTCGAACCGCTGGCACGCGCGCCAGACCGATGAGGCATTGCTTGCGCTGGAGTCTTCGAGCGCCGGCCTAACCGACGAGCAGGCCCAGCAGCGGCTGCTCAAGTACGGTCCCAATCGGCTCGACGAGGCCAAGCCTGCGAGCATCTGGCAGCGACTGCTGCGCCATGTGAACAACGTGCTGCTTTACGTGCTGATCGCCGCGGCACTGGTCACTGCATTGATGGGGCATTGGGTCGATACCTTCGTCATTCTGGCGGTGGTGGTACTTAACGTGGTGATTGGTTTCGTTCAGGAAGGCAAGGCCGAGAAGGCGCTGCAGGCGATCCGTCATCTGCTTGCGCCCCGGGCGGTGGTGCTGCGTGACGGTCGCCAGCAGGACATCGATGCCGCCGAGCTGGTGCCCGGCGATATTGTGCTGCTGGCGTCGGGCGATAGCCTGCCGGCCGATGTGCGTTTGCTGCAGGCACGCAACCTGCGCGTCGACGAGGCCGCCCTGACCGGTGAATCGGTCCCCGTCGACAAGCAGGTCGACGCCGTGGCCGATGATGCCTCTATCGGTGATCGCCTCTGCATGGGTTATGCCGGTACGCTGGTGACCCAGGGCCAGGCACGCGCTGTGGTGGTCGCCACCGGTGGTGCCACCGAGATGGGCCGCATCGGCCGCATGCTGGAGTCGGTGGAGCAGGGCACCACACCGCTACTGCGCAAGATGGAGGAATTCGGCCGCATCCTGACCGTGGTCATCCTGGCGACCGGCGCGTTGCTGTTTCTCTTCGGCACGCTGGTGCGCGGTATGGGCGTCGGCGAGATGTTCATGGCGGCGGTTGGGCTGTCGGTTGCGGCGATTCCGGAGGGCTTGCCAGCGATCATGACCATCACCCTGGCCATCGGCGTACAGCGCATGGCCACCCGCAACGCGGTGATCCGGCGCCTGCCGGCGGTGGAGACCCTGGGTTCGGTGACGGTGATCTGCTCGGACAAGACCGGCACGCTGACTCGCAATGAGATGACCGTGCAGCAGGTGATCTGCGCCGGCCAGTCGCTGGAAGTCGAAGGTGCTGGTTACGCGCCGCAGGGTGCGTTCCTGTTCGAAGGTTCAGCAGTCGAACCGGCCGTGTTGCAGGGGCGCTCCCCGGCGGCTCGTGCCCTGGTGGAGGCGGCGGCACTGTGCAATGACGCCAGCTTGCACGAGAAGGATCAGGCCTGGGTGTTGGCCGGCGACCCCACCGAAGGCGCATTGCTGACCCTGGCGATGAAGGCGGGGTTGTCGCCGACAGCCCTGCAGGTCGATCGGCCGCGGCTGGACGTGATTCCCTTCGAGTCCGAGCACCGTTTCATGGCGACGCTGCATGCCTGCGAAGGCGCGCGTGAAGTGCTGCTCAAGGGCGCGCCGGAACGCGTGCTGGCGATGTGTTCCTACCAGCTCGAAGCCGATGGCAAGGAGCAGGCGCTGGACGAAGCGCACTGGCACGAGCAGATCGAGGCGCAGGCGCGTGCCGGTCGACGCGTGTTGGCTCTGGCCCGGCGCAGGCTGGCCGCCGGCAAGGAGCATCTCGACCATGCGGATGTCGCCGGTGGCCTTACGCTGCTCGGTTTGGTCGGCATCATCGATCCGCCACGCGACGAGGCGATAACCGCCGTGGCGCAGTGCCGTGCTGCCGGCATTCGCGTGGTGATGATCACCGGTGACCACGGGGTGACCGCCAGCGCCATCGCCCGGCAGCTTGGTATGGGCGATGACATTAAAGCGATTACCGGGCCCGAGCTGGAGCTGATGGACGAAGCGGCCATGCGCGAGGCCGTCGCCGAGGCCCGCGTGTTCGCCCGCGCCAGCCCGGAACACAAGCTGCGTCTGGTGCGCGCGCTGCAGGCCAACGGCGAGGTGGTCGCCATGACCGGCGACGGCGTCAACGATGCGCCGGCGCTGAAGCAGGCGGACGTCGGCGTGGCCATGGGCATGAAAGGCACCGAGGCAGCCAAACAGGCTGGCGCGATCGTGCTGGCGGACGACAATTTCGCCTCCATCGCCCACGCAGTGGAAGAGGGGCGGACGGTCTACGACAACCTGCGCAAGACCGTGACCTTCCTGCTGCCGATCAACGGTGGCGAGTCGTTGTCGCTGCTGCTCGCCGTGCTGCTTGGCATCGCATTGCCGATCACCCCGGTGCAGGTGCTCTGGGTCAACATGGTCAGCTCGGTGGCGCTGGCGCTGGTGCTGGCCTTCGAGCCGACCGAGGCGGATGTGATGCAGCGACCGCCCCGGCGACCGGACGAGCCCATGCTGTCACGCTTCGTCATCTGGCGGATCTTCTTCGTCTCGGCGCTGTTTCTCGCCGGCATCTTCGGCATGTACCAGTGGATGCTGTCTCAGGGCGCGACGGTCGAGGCGGCGCGCACGGTAGCGGTGAATACACTGGTCTGCATGGAGGTGTTCTATCTGTTCAGCGTGCGTTACCTGAAGGCGCCGTCCTTCACCGTGCAAGGCGTGAAGGGCACGCCACGGGTGCTGGTGGCGGTGTTCGGCGTGTTCGCGCTGCAGTTGCTGTTCACCTACGCGCCATTCATGCAGTCGCTGTTCGCCTCCGAGGCGCTGTCGTTGACCACCGGCGTACTGGTGGTGCTCGCCGGGGTGGCGGTGCTGGTGATTCTGGAAATCGAGAAGGCGTTGCTGCGTCGCGTCGGGGCTGGGCCGTGAGGCAGTCTGGCCGCCTGGCAGTCAGAGCGGCGGCAGTTCTTCCATCAGGTCAGTGGCATAGATGCCAGGGATGTGCAGGTCGCTCTTGGCGAGCTGCTGGCCTTCCATCTGCGGCTGGGTCACCCAGGTAAGGATGTCGTAATAGCGGCGGATGTTGGCCACGAAGTGCACGGGCTCGCCGCCGCGGGCGTAACCATAACGGGTCTTGCTGTACCACTGCTTCTGCGACAGACGCGGCAGCATCTGTTTCACGTCCAGCCATTTGTTGGGGTCGAGCCCTTCGGCTTCGGCCAGCTTGCGCGCATCTTCCAGATGACCACCACCGACGTTGTAGGCGGCGAGGGCGAACCAGGTGCGATCCGGCTCTTCGATGCTCTCCGGCAGGCCCGCATGGATCTTGACCAGGTACTTGCCGCCGCCCTGGATACTCTGCACCGGGTCGAGGCGGTTGGTCACGCCCATCGCATTCGCGGTGCGCAAGGTCAGCATCATCAGGCCGCGCACGCCGGTCTTGGAGGTGGCCTCCGGTTGCCAGTGGGACTCCTGGTAGCCGATCGCGGCGAGCAGACGCCAGTCGATGCCATGTTGCTTGGCCGTGTCGCGGAAGGCCTTTTCGTAACGCGGCAGCCGTTGCTGCAGGTGCTTGGCGAAGGCGTAGGCGCCGACGTAACCGAGCACGTCGACATGGCCGTAGTAGCGCTCGCGCAGCCGCTGCAGCGTGCCGTTCTGCTGAGCCTGTTCGAGGAAGGCGTTGGCGGCCTTGAGCAGGCTGTCGTCCTCGCCCTTGGCGACGATCCAGGCGAGGCTGTTCTGCTCGCCCACATCGAAACCGGCGCGGATGTTGGTGAAATACACCTGGTTCATGGACATCTCGTTGGATTCCACCAGGGTCAGGTCGATCTGTCCTTCATCGACCATGCGCAGCAGGTCGACCACTTCCACCGCATCCGATTCCTCGTAGCGCAGCTCCGGATACTCCAGCTGCAGCGAGGCGAGTTTTTCCGCCTGGCTGCTGCCCTTGAGCACCAGGATGCGCTTGCCGATCAGGTCCTGCGGGCTGGTCGGCCGGCGCTGGCCGCTGCGGTAGACCACCTGGGTGGTGACGTCGAGATAGGAGCGGGTGAAGCGTGCCAGTTCCAGCCGACTTTCGCTGGCGACCAGGCCAGCTGCGGCCAGCGCGGGGCCGCCAGGGCGGTTCAGGCGGTTGAAGATTTCGTCGATGTTGTCCGCGGTTTCAATCTGCAGCTCGACACCGAGATTGTTGGCGAAACGCTTGACCAGCTCGTACTCGAAGCCGGCCTCGCCGTTGCGATCCTGGAAATAGGTGGAAGGGCTGTTGCGGGTGATCACGCGCAGTACGCCTTCCTCCTGTATACGCTCCAGCTCGCTGGGCTTTTCGGCGCAGCTGCTGAGCATCAGGAAGAGTCCGGTCGCCAACAGCCAGGTGGCGCAGCGCTTGCGGAACACGGTTTGGGCAAACATCGGCGCAGTATACGCAAAGGCGAACCGCCACCATATCTGGACAGCTAACTGGCACTCTGCTAAGCGGGCAACGCAAGCGATGATGCAAGACCGCTGGCAACTGGAAGCTGCGGGCGAGTTGGGCATAATGCCCGCCCGACCTGCCCTTGCATCGAGGCGTTCTTTTTCATGACCGAGGTGATGCTCAAACCCTGGTTCGTCTACCTGGTCCGTGCCGCTAACGGTGCGTTGTACTGCGGTATCAGCGACGACGCGCAGCGGCGCTTTGCCGAGCATCAGCGTGGGCGTGGCGCGCGGTTCTTTCACTCCAGCCCGGCGCAGGCGCTGGTTTACGTCGAGGCCTGCGCCAGCAAGAGCGATGCGCTGCGGCGGGAGATCGCCATCAAGCGGTTGGACAAGCGTGCCAAGGAGCGCTTGGTGGCCCTCGCCGCTCCGGTCGCGTGAATGATGCGTTAATCAGCCGGTAGGCTGGCTTGGGCGGAGCGTCTAAGCTGATGTTCCTCTAACTCACCCATTCATCTGGCGGAGCCTGCTATGCACGAGCTGATCCTGCACCACTATCCCACCTCGCCCTTTGCCGAAAAGGCGCGTCTGATGCTGGGTTTCAAGCAGTTGTCCTGGCGCTCGGTGATGATTCCGCCGGTCATGCCCAAGCCCGATCTCACCGCGCTGACCGGTGGTTATCGGCGCACGCCGGTGCTGCAAGTCGGTGCCGATGTGTATTGCGATACAGCGTTGATCGCGCGTCGCCTCGAAGCGGAGAAGGCCACTCCGGCGCTGTTTCCGGAGGGGCAGGAATTTGCAGCCGCGACACTGGCCAAGTGGGCCGATTCAGTATTGTTCCTGAATGCGGTGAGTCTGGTGTTTCAGCCGGAATCAATGGCTTTGCGATTTGCCCAGGTGCCCAAGGACTTCGTCCAGACCTTCAGCAAGGACCGCGCGCAGCTATTCGCCAATGGCTCGGTCAGTCGCGTTCCGCTTGAGCAGGCGAAGAACGACTGGCCGACCTTCATGACGCGGCTGCAACAGCAACTGGCGCGCGAGGAGGGTGAATTCCTGCTGGGTGGGGCGCCGTCGATCGCCGACTTCGCCGTCGCACATTGCCTGTGGTTTCTGCGCGCAACGCCGGTCACCGCGCCGCTGGTAGATGACTATCCGGAGGTCCGGGCCTGGCTGGGCAAGGTGCTCGGCGTGGGACATGGCTCAAGCAGCGAGCTGTCCGCTGAAGATGCTCTGCGTATCGCTCTGGAGGCCGAGCCGGCCGCGCTGCCGGACGAGGATTTCGCAGAGCCCAACGGCTTCCACGAAGGTCAGCAAGTCGCTATCGCGGCGGTGGATTACGGCGCCGACCCGGTCGAGGGCGAACTGGTATTTGCCGGTATGGAGGAGCTGATCCTGCGCCGTAGCGATGATCGAACCGGTGTCGTGCACGTGCACTTCCCGCGTGTGGGCTATCGGATCGAGGCGCGCTGAAGTTTAGTGCGGCGCGGCTGCAGCGCTGCGCAGCCGCGGCAGTTCCGCAGCCAGGTCGCGGAAGTAGGCGATGCGCTCGTAGCACAGGGTGAGTTCGCCGCTGATGCGGTTGAACCAGGCGTCCGGAGCGCCGCAGGTGCTCATGCGCAAGGTCAGATCGCGGGGCAGGTCGAAGGCATCGCTGGCCTTGGCCGCGACCGCTTCGAGTTCGCCGCTGGCGCGAATCTTTTCCAGCAATTCGGCACCACCGGGCAGATGCCCGGGTGGTGTGTCGTAGATCACCTGAATACGGTGCCGCGCCGGTTGCTCGTCGCTGCGGCCGAAATGCTCGCGAAACCACTCCACCGCGTGAGCTGCCTGCGCGTATTCCTCGGGACAGTACAGCGCACGTTCCACCGGTAACCCACTGACCTCCAGCACCCAGTCGAGCCGGTCCGGATCGCTGCCGTAGGCCAGGCAGGCGATGTTGTAGAAGCGTTGCGCATCCAGCGCATGGCTGTCCCAGACGGGCACCTGTGCGCCGTTGCGCTCCGCGTTTTGCCATTCCAGACGCCAGTAATCGGCGACGTCCATCAGCTTGGCGTAGAAGTCGTCGCGGTGTTGTTCCTGCTGCAGCAGGAACAGGCCCATGAAACCCAGCTGGTCAGCAGCATCTTCCTCACGGCCCAGTACCGGCAGTTGCAGTTCGCTGATCAGCAGGTGCCCCATCTCATGCATCAGGGTGAATTCGGAATTGGCGACCGTGAAGCGGACCTCGTCCACCGACAGTTCCGCTGCCGGGTCGCCTTGCTGCGCGTGCGCCAACAGCGGCAGAAGCAGCGGCAGCAGAGCGAGAAGCTTCATGGCGTGCTGTCCAGATCGGCATGGGTGAATGGCGCCGGGCGTGTCGGCCAGGTGAGCGCCAGGCGCTCGAATTCGCGGGCGAGCAGGCTGGCCACGAGCAGGTCGCGCAGCCAGCGGTGGTCGGCCGGTATCACGTACCAGGGCACCGTATCGCTGTGGCTGTGGCGCAGCACTTCGGCCCATTGCGTCTGCTGCCGGGCGAAGTTGCGGTGGTCCTGCAGATCGCCGAGGGTCAGCTTCCAGCGCTTCTCCGGCTGCTCCAGGCGTCGATGCAAACGCTGTTTCTGCTCGTCAACGGACAGTTGCAGGTAGCACTTGAGCGGGTGGATTCCATGGGCTGGCAGCTGGCGTTCGAAAGACTCGATCGCGGCCCGACGCAGCGGGATGTCGGCGGGTGTGCACAGGCTATCGCGTAGATCGCTGACCAGCGCCTCGTAGTAGCTGCGGTTGAATGCGCCGAGCATGCCGGGCCTGGGCAGACACGCTCGGTAGCGCCAGAGGAAGTCATGCTGACGTTCCTCCTCGCTTGGCGCCTGGAAACTGTGCGGAGAAAGGCCCAGTGGGTCGAGGCCTGCGAGCACGCGGCGGATTACGCCGTTCTTGCCGGAGCAGTCCGGGCCCTGCAGCACGAGTAGCAAGGCATCGCGGCGATTGGCCCAGAGCATGGTCTGCTGTACCCGTAGCCAGTCTTTCAGGCTTGCCAGCTGCACCTGTGCCTGTGCTTTGTCGAGGCCGTAACCGCGTGCCGGATCGCGCGCCAGCGGTGCCGCCGGGTCGCACAGGCAGTCATCGAGAATGGCGTCCGCCAGGCGCATGGCGCGGTCAGTCCTTGCGCCGCTTGAGCTGGTCCTTCAGCTGGGTTGGCAGCTGGCGGATGATCAGCATGTCGCGCGCCTCGTCGTACTCGACCTTCGAGCCCAGCAGATGCGACTCGAAGCTGATCGACAGCCCTTCGGCGCGCCCGGTGAAGCGCTGAAACTGGTTGAGCGTGCGCTTGTCGGCCGGAATCTCTGGCGACAGGCCGTAGTCCTTGTTGCGGATGTGCTCGTAGAACGCGCGTGGGTTTTCCTCATCGATCACCCCGGACAGCTCCTCCAGCGACATCGGCTCGCCGATCTTCGCCTGGCTGCTGGCGTAGCCGACCAGCGCGCTGGTCTTCTCCCGCGCTTTTTCTTCGGGCAGGTCCTCGCTTTCGACGTAGTCGCTGAAGGCCTTGAGCAGCGTGCGCGTCTCGCCCGGGCCGTCGACGCCTTCCTGGCAGCCGATGAAGTCGCGGAAGTACTCGGACACCTTCTTGCCGTTCTTGCCCTTGATGAAGGAGATGTACTGCTTGGACTGCTTGTTGTTCTGCCACTCGGAGATGTTGATCCGCGTCGCCAGGTGCAGCTGGCCGAGGTCCAGGTGCCGGGCTTCGGTCACGTCCAGCGAGTCGGTAACGGTGACGCCGTTGCTGTGGTGCAGCAGGGCGATGGCCAGGTAATCGGTCATGCCCTGCTGGTAGTGGGCGAACAGCACGTGACCACCGGTGGACAGGTTGGATTCCTCCATCAGCTTCTGCAGGTGCTCGACTGCCTGGCGGCTGAATGCGGTGAAGTCCTGATTGCCTTCCATGTACTGCGCGAGCCAGCCGCTGAACGGATAAGCGCCGGACTCCTCGTGAAAGAAGCCCCAGGCCTTGCCCTGCTTGGCGTTGTAGCTCTCGTTGAGATCGGCCAGCAGGTTTTCGATGGCCTGGGAGTTGCCCAGCTCCGAGTCACGGGCATGAAGCACGGCGGGGGTGCCGTCCGGCTTTTTCTCGATCAGATGGACGATGCAGTGGCGGATGGGCATGGTGGTCTCACGGCTGGAATGCAACAGGTTGGGCAGTTTACCCGAGAGCGGGTGGTGCGTGCCTGCAGCCGAAGCTGCGGTCTGGCGGAGTCGATCTGTGTCAAGGACGCCTCGCGGCGTTGGGGTTAGCCTGCCGTACACAGGACGATAGCGGGAGGCACAGATGAGCGGAACCTTGGACTGGCTGGGTGTGGCGCGCGGTCGTTTTCTGCTGCTCACGCTGAGCTGCGTGGCGCTCGGGCTGGCCTTAGCAGCGCGCGGGAGCGCGGAAGCGATGCCCTACAGTGATGCACTGCTGGTGATGCTCGGCGCCCTGGCCGCCCATGTGGCAGTCAATGCGCTCAACGAATGGGGTGATTACCGCAGTGGCCTGGACCTGCAGACCCGCCGCACGGCGTTCAGCGGTGGCAGCGGCACCTTGGTGACCCATCCGCATCTGCTGGGTCGCACATTGCTGCTCGGTCTCGGCAGCCTGCTGACCTGCGCGCTGATCGGCCTGTTCTTCCTGCTGCGCCAGCCGCCGCTGTTGCTCAGTCTGGCGCCGGTTGGTCTGGTGGGGCTGCTGCTGGTGCTGCTTTACACGCCCTGGCTGACCCGCCACCCTTGGCTGTGCCTGTTCGCGCCGGGCCTGGGATTCGCGCTGATGGTGCTGGGTACGCGCATCGTTCTCGGCGGCGCCCCGGATCTTGGCGATCTGTGGTTGATCCTGACTCCTCTGCTGCTCTGCAACAACCTGCTGTTGCTCGGCCAGTTTCCGGACATTGATGCCGACCGCGCTGTCGGCCGGCGTACCCTGCCGATGCATATCGGCTGCGGCAACGCCGTGCGCGTGGCGCTTGCGCAGTGGTTGCTGGCCTACGGTGTACTCCTGGCTGTGCTGGCGCAGCCAGGTCTGGCCGGTGGCGCACTCGGCCTGTTGACCTTGCCGCTGGCTCTGCGGGCGGCCTGGTTGCTGCGTCGCGAACCGCTGCAGGCGCAACGCCTGCTGCCGGCATTGGGGCTGAACGCCGCGATCAGCGTAGCGACCCCGCTGTTGATGGCCGTAGGGTTGATGGCGCTTTAGCGTTCCACGAGAGCGGAGGGCACCCGATCGGACACATGGGGTGACGAAAGAAAGGCTTAACTGAGTAAACTGGTCGCCTTTTCTTCGAGGAATGACACCCATGACCGCTGCATGGCGCAACTCTGCCTGGATTCTCGCTGGTGGCTCGCTGATCCTTGCGATTTCCCTCGGCGTGCGCCACGGGTTCGGTCTGTTCCTGCCGCCTATGAGTGCCGAGTTCGGCTGGGGCCGTGAGGTGTTCGCGTTCGCCATTGCGATACAGAACCTGATCTGGGGGCTGGTGCAACCGGTCACCGGCGCGTTGGCGGATCGCTTCGGCGTGGCCCGTGCGGTGCTGATCGGCGGCATTCTCTACGCCGTGGGCCTGGCGTTGATGGCGGTGTCCGATTCACCGACGACGCTGACGTTGAGTGCCGGGCTGCTGATCGGGCTGGGGCTGTCAGGTACCTCGTTCTCAGTCATCCTCGGTGCAGTGGGGCGGGCGGTGCCGCCGGAGAAGCGCAGCATGGCGATGGGCATCGCCAGTGCCGCCGGCTCCTTCGGCCAGTTCATCATGCTGCCGGGCAGCCTGGGTCTCATCGAGTGGCTGGGGTGGTCCTCGGCGCTTATGGCGCTTGGCTTGCTGGTGGCGCTGATCGTGCCGCTTGCGGGGATGATGCGCAGTCCGGCGCAGGCGCCCGCGGCACCCGGCACGCAGCAGTCACTGGGCGAGGCGCTGCGCGAGGCAGCCGGGCATTCCGGGTTCCGTCTGCTGGCCCTGGGCTTCTTCGTCTGCGGCTTCCAGGTGGTCTTCATCGGCCTGCACCTGCCGGCCTATCTGGTCGATAAGCACCTGCCGGCGCAGGTCGGCACCACTGTTTTGGCACTGGTTGGGCTGTTCAATGTGGTCGGCACCTATACCGCCGGTTGGCTGGGCAGCTGCTATTCGAAACCGAAGCTGCTGGCCGGGTTGTACCTGATTCGCGGCGTGGTGATCAGTATCTTCCTGCTGGCACCATTGAGTGTCTGGAGCGCCTATGCATTCGGTATTGCCATGGGCTTGCTCTGGCTGTCCACGGTGCCGCTGACCAACGGCACCGTGGCGACTATGTTCGGCGTGCGCAACCTGTCGATGCTTGGCGGCATCGCCTTTCTCTTCCATCAGCTGGGCTCGTTCTTCGGCGGCTGGCTTGGCGGTTGGCTGTACGACCGCACTGGCAGCTACGACCTGGTCTGGCAGATCGCAATCGCGCTGAGCCTGATGGCAGCGGTGCTCAACTGGCCGATTCGTGAGCAGCCGGTCGAGCGCTTGCGCGAGGCGCAGGTCAACTGATGAAGCCGCTCTGGCTGGGTCTGGCCGGCGCGCTGCTGCTGGGCCTGCTGGCGCTTGCCTGGTGGGGCTGGCAGCGCGGCGGCCTGGCGCTCCTACAGATGGGCCTGGGCACCTGCTGAAGCAGCTCCTGCTCGATCTCCTGATTCCTTCTTTTTAGCGTGGCCGGCATGTCTGGCCGCACTGCCAGCGATTACCGCTCAGGTACCCACGTCTGTAGTCCGCGAGCGGCGACGAACGTGACGGAATCAATTCGGTATTCATCGCTCCAAAGCGAAGCGGCGTAGAAGAAATTAAGAACAAATCGCCGGTTCTTAGCAGCAACCTACCGGCTTTTGTGCGTGTACGCCTGCGATCAAGTGGCAGCCCTGCAACCCTGTTCTACGGCTCGGCTGTCGCATAACCGTCATCAACAGTTGGTAAATACCTGCGGCACGCAGTCAATGGAGCAACAAGCAATGTCCACCCTTACCGAACTCGCCCAACAAATCGCCAAGCTCTATCCGTTGAAGGACAAGCGTGTAGGCAAGCGTTATCGCGTGGTAGGCGAGCTGGCCGGGATGACCGAACTGGAAGAGATCAACGGTGAACCGCGCTATATCCAGACCATGGCGCTGAAGAACAAGCAGCTCTGGGACGTGGCGGTCTAACGCCCTCCGTTGGCGCCTGCCTGAATTTCACCCTTTCGGCCAGCGCTCGGCGCGCCAGTTCGTCTGCTCAGCTTCGGTCAGAAACGTCCAGGCGACGAAGCGGCTCTTCTTCTGTCCCTGAGCCATGTCCAGCGTGCGCACCTGCCGGGCACCGAGGCGCTTGAGCCGCGCCTCCAGTGGCGCCACGTTGGCGCCCTTCGATACCAATGTGCTGAACCAGTAGACCTGTCCGGCGAACGCGACGCTTTCCTCCGCCATGCGCGCGACAAAGGCCGCTTCGCCACCTTCGCACCAGAGCTCCGCCGCCTGACCGCCGAAATTGAGCGCGGGTAGTTTGCGGCTGGGATCAAGCTTGCCAAGGTTGCGCCACTTGCGCTGGCTGCCACTGCTGGCTTCGGCCTGCGACGCATGGAAGGGCGGGTTGCACAACGTCAGGTCGAAGCGATCCTCCGGCAACACCATGCCCTTGAAGATGTGCTTCGGCGCGGTCTGCTGTCTTAGTTCGATGGCCCAGGCGAGGCCATTGGCCGAGACGATGGTGCGTGCCGAGGCCAGAGCCGTAGCATCGATATCACTGCCGGTGAAGCGCCAGCCGTATTCGCGATGGCCGATCAGCGGGTAGATGCAGTTGGCGCCGGTGCCGATGTCCAGCGCGTGAATGGCGGTGCCGCGGGGAATGGCGCTGGCATCGTTCTGCGCGAGCAGATCGGCCAGTCCGTGCAGGTAATCAGCGCGCCCTGGCACCGGCGGGCACAGGTAGCCTGGCGGAATGTCCCAGTGCTGGATTCCGTAGAACTGCCTGAGCAGCGCGCGATTGAACACCCGCACCGCATCGGGGTTGGCGAAGTCGATGCTCTGCTTGCCGTAGGGATTGAGGATGACGTACTCGGCCAACTCCGGGCAGCCGGCGATCAGCGCCGGGAAGTCGTAGCGGCCGGTATGGCGATTGCGTGGATGCAATACGGCCTTGCCGGGTTCGGCACGGACGGGCTGCGAAGGCGGGGGGGTGGCTTTGCGCGGCATTTGATCGGCGGAGGTTGGCGGCTGGGGCGCGCATTGTCCCACAACCGCTGCTGACGGATAGGCTTGATGCTAGCGGCGACGGGGCACCATCAGCATCCAGAACAGCCCCCAGAGCAGCGCACCCGCGCCGAGCCAGAAGGCACTGTGCAGGCTGCCGCCCATGCCCATCCAGATACTCGTCAGCCAGGGTGCGGCGAGCTGGGTCAGGCCGTAGAGTGCGATCAGCGCCGCTGATAGCCGCGGTCCCTGGTGTGGATGCAGCGCCCGCGCCAGACGCTGGGTCAGCAGTACCGTACCGAGGAAGGTCCCGCCGACCAGCACCGCACAGAGCAGGATGCCGACGGCCCCGGGCAGCAGCAGCGCGGCGAGCACGCCGAGCAGCTGGGTGAGATAGCTCAGGCGCAAGGCGATGTCGTCGCCCATGCGCACGCCGAGGCGATTCCAAAGCCAGGGCGACGGCAGCGTTGCCAGTGCGACGACCAGCCAGCTGCCACCAATCAGGAAATCCCCTGGCTCGACCTGCAAGCGCGCGACCATCGGCAGAAACGTCATCGGCAGGATGTAGCCCATCCCAGCACCGGCGTAAGAAAGAAACAGTGGCGTGCTGGAGCGATCGAGCAGCTTGCCGCTGGGTGGCTCCGCCGAAGGATGAGCCTTTTCCTCGTCGGGCACGTCCAGCCGCGACAGCTGGCGCCAGCCCCACCAGGCCAGCGGTATCGACAGCAGCGCCGCCGGCCACCAGCGCTCGGCACCGAGCAGATACCCATCGCTCAGGCTCACCAGTAGGCTGGAGAGAATCAGGCCGACGCAGACGCCGAGATAGACCAGGCCGCTGGAGGACACGCGCTGCTGGCGTGCCAGCCATTCGAGGATCAGCGAGGGCGCCTGGACGAACACCAGGCCGTTGCTGATTCCGTTGGCCAGGCGCAAGGCAGCCAGGGCATCGGCGGATTCGGCCTGGGTCTGTAGCAGGCTGCTCAACACGTGCAGCCCTAGCGCCCAAGGCAACGTGCGGCGGATCTGTGCGACGCGATGCCAGCGCACCGCGAGCAGGGCGCCGATCAGATAGCCGAGGTAGTTCCAGCTGGCGATGCTGGCGCCTTCCTGCACGCTGAGCAGACCGTCCTCCACCAGCCAGGGCAGCAGCGGGGTATAGACGAAGCGGCCAAGGCCATGGACGACCAACAACAGAACGGCACCGGCCAGCAGGACCGGAAACAGGGCGACACGCTGAGGCATGGAATCTGTTCTTCTTAGAATGAGAGCTGGAGCTTAACGGCTGGACCTTACCGCCGCCATGCCACTTTTCTACAGCGACACATGTGCCGGCGATCCGCTGCCAGTTAGATCAAAGCGGGAACAGCAGCGGAACCAGCGCCACGGAAACCGCCATCACCAGAAGTGTGAAGGGCACACCGATGCGTACGAAATCAGCGAAGCGATACTGTCCTGGGCCGAGCACCAGGGTGTTCACCGGTGAGGAAATCGGTGTCATGAACGCGGCCGAGGCGGCCAGGGCGACGATCATGGCGAACGGGTAGGGCGAGGCGCCCAGCTGTTCGGCGGTGGAAAGCGCGACGGGCGCCATCAGCACAGCTGTCGCCGTATTGGAGATGAACAGCCCGATCAGCGCGGTGAGCAGGAATAGGCAGGCAAGCAGCGCATGCGGGCCGGCGTCGCCGAGCAGGCCGACCAGCCCGGAGGTCGCCAGGGCGATGCCGCCGGTCTTCTGCAGCGCCAGCGCGAACGGCAGCATGCCGACGATCAGTATCAGGCTTTGCCAGTGGATCGCCTTGTAGGCGCTGTCCATGTCGATGCAGCGGAACAGGCCCATGACCAGGCAACCGATCAGCGCGGCGAGCACATTGGGCACCACACCGCCGACCATCAGCACGATCATCACCGCCAACCCGAGCAGCGCGAAGGGGGCCTGGTTGGCGGCCGGAGCGACGTCGTCCACTTCCGCCGGCAGGCTCAACACCAGGAAGTCGCGGCTTAGCCCCTGCAGCCGGTGGATGTGCTTCCAGCTGCCGGCGACCAGCAGGGTGTCGGCCGGCTTGAGCTTCTCATCCACCAGGAGCCCTTGCAGCGCCTCGCGGTTGCGCCTCAGACCGACAACGTTGAGCTTGTGGCGGCTGCGAAACCCGAGCTGCTGGATGGTCTTGCCCGGCAGGCGCGAATCCGGCGGCAGTGCGACCTCCGCCAGGCCCAGCTCGCGTGCATGGTCGGCGTAGTAGGACGTGCTGAGCTGCAACGGTTCCAGGCCGAGTTCCTGGTAGGCGCCGAGCAGGCCGATGGCCGGGCTGGCGAGATCGACCAGCAGCACATCACCGACAAACAGTTCGGTGTTGCCGGTGGCCATCAACAGCAGGTTGCGCAGGCGCTCGTGGCGTTCCACCGCGATCACGTTGATGCCGTACTGGCTGCGTAGTTGCAGCGCATCGAGTGCCTGGTTGGCCAGGACCGACCCCGGCAAGATCCGCAGTCGCCGCTCGCGTTCGTCCAGCCGGTAGCTCTGCGCAAGGTCGGCCAGGGTATGCCGTGGCTCCAGCGTTTCGCTGTGCTTGTCGATACCCAGCCAGCGACGCGCCAGCAGCATGTAGCCGATCCCGAGCAACAGGATCGCCAGACCGATCGGGGTGAAAGCAAAGAAGGCGAAACCTTCGAGGCCGGCGCGACGCAGCTCGCTGTTGACCACCAGATTTGGCGGCGTCGCCACCAGGGTCAGCATGCCGCTGATCAGCCCGGCAAATGCCAGCGGCATCATCAACCGCCGCGGCGATACCTTCATGCGATTGGCGATGCCGAGCACAACGGGGATGAATATCGCCACCACGCCAGTCGAGCTCATCACCGAGCCGAGCCCGGCGACGGCCAGCATCAGCAGAATCAGCAGACGAGTTTCACTGTTGCCAGCAGCGCGCATCAGCCAGTCGCCCAGGCGATAGGCGATGCCGGTACGCACCAGGCCGTCGCCGATGACGAACAGCGTGGCAATTAGCACTACGCTCGGATCGCTAAAACCGGCCAGCGCCTCTTGCACGCTGAGCACGCCGGTCAGCGGCAGGGCTACCATCGCCAGCACCGCGACTACGTCCATGCGCGGCTTGTTCAGCGCGAACAGGCCGACGCAGCCCGCCAGCAGCGCGAGGACCAGCAGCAAATCGGTGTTCATGGACGATCAGGGGTAATCAAGGACGGACCTGATGTGCTTCAGGTTTCGCTCGATCCAGCCTTTGTCGATCGCGCCCCAGTCGCGGATGGCGTAGTGGCCGGCGTTATGCCGTTCACCATCGTCCTGCTCGAACGTGCATTCGATATCCAGGTCCGCGAGCGCGGCAAGGGTGTCCTGGGCGGTGCGGCGCGGCATGCCGGTGGCTGCCATCAGCGCCGGGACGCTGGTGGCGCTGCCGCTGTCGATCAGCCAGGCGACGTAGAGTCGGCGGTAGAAACTGGTTTTGGTCTTGCTGACGGTCATGCGTGGTCCCTGGCCAGGTCGTTGATGGCGCCTTTGGCGGCAACGACCTGGCAGGGCGATGGCTCAGCGCAGGGCGAGCATGCCGATGTAGGTCGCGGCGCCCGCAGTGTAACCGAGGAAAGCCAGCACGCTGACGCGCTTGATATACCAGGTGAAGCTGATCTTTTCCATGCCCATGGCTGCAACGCCTGCAGCCGAGCCGATGATCAGCGTGCTGCCGCCGGTGCCCGCGCAATAGGCGAGCATTTCCCAGAAGTTGCCGTCGATGACGAACTGCGACATCCAGCCGAGCTCTTCTGCGGCGGTAGCCGCGAGCATCTTCTCGCTGACTAGTGGGTACATCTTCATCGCGCCGGCTACCAGCGGCACGTTATCGACGACTGCGGAGAGCAGGCCGATGGCGTAGTTGATCGCGTAGATATGGCCGAGCGATTCGCGCAGCGCCGTGGCGACCTGGGTGAGATGGCCGGCGGTGGCAAGGCTGGAGACCGCCAGCAGGATGCCGAGGAAGAACAGCACGCTTGGGGTATCCACCTTGCGCAGGACGCCGACTACAGAGAGCGGGTGCTTGTCTTCGGCATTCTTGTTGCGGTGGATGATCTCGGTAGCCACCCAGAGTACGCCCAGGCCGAAGAGGATGCCCATGTACGGGGGCAGGTGGGTGACTGTCTTGAATACCGGGACGAACAGCAGGGCGGCGAGGCCAAGACCAAGCACCAGATTGCGCTCGAACACACTGGTGCTAGGCGGGTGCTTCTCGGCCAAGTGGGCGCGCGGCCGCGGCCGCGGGGCTTCGCCGCGCAGGGTGAAGCTGAGGATGATCAGCGGCACCAGCAGGCACACCAGGCTCGGTAGGAACAGGTTGACGATCACGCCCGAGGCGGTGATCTGGTTGCCGATCCAGAGCATGGTGGTGGTCACGTCACCGATCGGCGACCAGGCGCCACCGGAGTTGGCGGCGATCACCACGACACCGACGAACAACCAGCGCTCGGGGCGGCCGCGGATGAGCTTGCGCAGCAGCGATACCATGACGATGGTGGTAGTCAGGTTGTCCAGTGCAGCAGAGAGGAAGAAGGTCAGGAAACCGATGATCCACAGCAGGTGCACGCGCTTGCGGGTCTGGATGCGGTCGGTGATCGCCTTGAAGCCTTCGTGCGAGTCGATCAGCTCGACGATGGTCATCGCCCCGAGCAGGAAGAAGAGAATCTCTGACACTTCGCCCAGATGGTGACGCAGCGCTTCGACCACTACGGCAGACGAGTCCGCCGGGTCATGGCTGCCAGGCTGCAGCAGCGGAAGGATCTGGTCGGCGCCTAGCACCAGAATGGTCCAGGTCAACACCGCGGTGAGGATTGCCGCGGCGGCCTTGTCTATTTTCAGGGGATGTTCAAAGGCTATGCATAGATAGCCTATGACGAACACGACAGCCATGAGTGCATACATCGGAGGGACTCCATCTTGAGGAACCTTGCCGGGCATGCGGACGTGGCGACGCAGCCTCAGCGGCTGGCAGGCGGCGATCGGCTATCGGAGGTGAGACAAGTCGGGAACCGCGGGTGCGAGGCAGTTGCCTGCCGCTGGTAAACGGTTGCGCGTACAGCTCGATGCGGGAAGACATCGGGCCTCGCTGCAGAGGGCTCATTTCACATCGTCGAGCTGTTCGTCTTGGCTTTAACGGCCTGCCAGTTTGTAAAGGGGTGTTTCATGTGCGACATAGTGTATCAGCGTTACCGGTAATAACTTGTCATCAATCAAGATGACCTCCTTAAGCAAAAAGGCCAGCACCTTTCGGGCTGGCCTTCTCGTTTAACGCGATGATCAGATGATCAGATGATCAGAGGGTGGCGATTCGGTCGCGCTGCTCCTGCAACCGGGCTTTGGCCTGTTCTGCCTCGGCCAGTTTGGCGCGTTCCTTGTCGATCACCTCGGCTGGCGCCTTGTCGACGAAGCCGGCGTTCGACAGCTTGCCGCCGACACGTTTGACTTCGCCGTCCAGTCGCGCGATCTCCTTGTCCAGGCGTGCCAGTTCGGCATCCTTGTCAATCAGGCCGGCCATCGGTACCAGCACCTGCATGTCACCGACCAGCGCGATGGCCGACAGGGGGGCTTCTTCACCGTCGCCGAGCAGGCGCACGCTTTCCAGCTTGGCCAGCTTCTTCAGCAGCGGCTCGTTGTCGGCCAGGCGGCGCTGGTCCTCGGTTGAGGCGTTGCCCAGGACCACGTCGACACGCTTGGCCATGGAGATGTTCATCTCGCCTCGGATCTGGCGAATGCCCAGCATGAAGGCCTTGACCCACTCGATATCGCCTTCGGCGGCCTCGTCGATGCGCTCCGGATTGAACTCCGGCCAGGGCTGCAGCATCAGCGTCGGACCGGACTTACCGGCCAGCGGTGCAACGCGTTGCCAGATTTCCTCGGTGATGAACGGCATGAACGGATGCGCCAGGCGCAGCGCGGTTTCCAGTACGCGCACCAGGGTCCGGCGGGTGCCGCGCTGGCGCTCGGCGCTGGCGGTTTCGTCCCACAACAGCGGCTTGACCAGCTCCAGGTACCAGGCGCAGTACTCATCCCAGATGAATTCGTACAGCGCTTGGGCTGCCAGGTCGAAGCGGAAGGCCTCGAGCTGGCGGGTCACTTCGGCTTCGGTGCGCTGCAGGGCGGAGATGATCCAGCGGTCAACCGAGGACAGCTCCACCGGTTCGTCGTTGGCGCCGGTGTCCTTGCCTTCGGTATTCTCGAAGACGAAGTTGGCGGCGTTCCAGATCTTGTTGCAGAAGTTGCGATATCCCTCGACGCGACCCATGTCGAACTTGATGTCACGACCGGTGGAGGCCAGCGAGCAGAAGGTGAAGCGCAGGGCGTCGGTACCGTAGCTGGCGATACCTTCGGGGAATTCGGCGCGGGTCTGCTTGGCGATCTTCTCGGCGAGCTTGGGCTGCATCATGCCGCTGGTGCGCTTGGTCAGTAGCTCATCGAGGGTGATGCCATCGACGATGTCCAGCGGGTCGAGCACGTTGCCCTTGGACTTGGACATCTTCTGCCCCTGGCCATCGCGTACCAAGCCGTGCACATACACGGTCTTGAACGGAATCTGCCCGGTCAGGTGGGTGGACAGCATGATCATCCGGGCAACCCAGAAGAAAATGATGTCAAAGCCGGTGACCAGCACGTCGGTGGGATGGAAGGTCTTGAGGAAATCGGTCTGCTGCGGCCAGCCGAGGGTGGAGAAGGTCCACAGCCCGGAGCTGAACCAGGTGTCCAGCACGTCCTCGTCCTGACGCAGCTCGACGTTGTTGCAGAGGTTGTACTTGCTGCGCACTTCCACTTCATGGCGGCCAACGTAGACGTTGCCGGCTTCGTCGTACCAGGCCGGAATGCGGTGGCCCCACCAGAGCTGACGACTGATGCACCAGTCCTGGATGTCGCGCATCCAGCTGAAGTACATGTTCTCGTACTGCTTGGGCACGAACTGGATCTCGCCACTCTCGACGGCGGCGATGGCCTTCTCGGCGAGCGGCTTGGTGGACACGTACCACTGATCCGTCAGCCAGGGCTCGATGATGGTGCCGGAGCGATCGCCGCGAGGCACTTTCAGCGCGTGATCGTCGATCTTCTCCAGCAGGCTCATGGCGTCGAATTCGGCGACGATGGCCTTGCGTGCATCGAAGCGGTCCATGTGCGCATAGCCGTCCGGCAGGCTGCCGTCGATTTTGTCGTTCACCGAGCCATCGATGTTGAACACCTGGGCGCGGGCCAGGATGCAGGCGTTCTGGTCGAAGATGTTGATCAGCGGCAGGTGATGGCGCTTGCCGACCTCGTAGTCGTTGAAGTCATGCGCCGGGGTGATCTTCACGCAGCCGGTGCCGAACTCGAGGTCGACGTAGTCGTCGGCAACGATGGGGATCAGGCGGTTGACCAGCGGCAGCATGACGTGGCGGCCGATCAGGCTCTTGTAACGCTCGTCTTCAGGATGCACCGCAATGGCGGCGTCACCGAGCATGGTTTCCGGGCGGGTAGTGGCGACCACCAGGTAATCCAGGCCATCGGCGGTCTTGCAGCCGTCGGCCAGCGGATAACGCAGGTGCCAGAGGTGACCCTTCTCGTCGTGGTTCTCCACTTCCAGATCGGAAATGGCGGTGTGCAGCTTGGTATCCCAGTTGACCAGGCGCTTGCCGCGATAGATCAGGCCGTCCTCATGCAGGCGCACGAAGGCTTCCTTGACCGCCTCGGAGAGACCATCGTCCATGGTGAAGCGCTCGCGTGACCAGTCCACCGAGGAGCCCAGGCGACGGATCTGCCGGGTAATGGTGCCGCCGGATTCTTCCTTCCACTGCCAGACCTTCTCGAGAAACTTCTCGCGGCCCAGGTCATGACGGCTGGCGCCCTGGGCGGCCAATTGGCGCTCGACCACCATCTGCGTGGCGATACCTGCATGGTCGGTGCCCGGCTGCCACAGGGTGTTGCGGCCCTGCATGCGGCGCCAGCGGATCAGCGCGTCCATGATCGCGTTGTTGAAGCCGTGACCCATGTGCAGGCTGCCGGTGACGTTCGGCGGCGGGATCATGATGGTGTAGGGCTCGCCGGAACCTTGCGGGGCGAAATAGTTGTTCGATTCCCAGGTCTGGTACCAGGAAGTCTCGATGGCGTGCGGCTGGTAGGTCTTGTCCATGCGGCGGGACCCTTAAAACGGCTGGTCGGAAAAACGGGCAAGTATAAAGGCAAACGGCCGCGAGGTTTCGCGGCCGTGCGGGATTAACTGCGGATTAGCGCGGAGAAAGCGCGGTTGCGACGCTTCAGGGGCGCGGTGTACGAACCAGGCGCTCGAGGCGTGTTTCCAGGCGGCGCTTGAGCTCCGCTTCGATCTGCGGCACGAAGTCGTCGATCACTTCCTGCAGGATCAGGTTGGCGGCGGTGCGCAGCTCGTGATCAATGTGCCGCTCAGCCAGGGAGCGGAACGCGCTGCGTACACTGGTTTCCCGTGGCTCGTCGTCACTCGGGTCGCCGGAGGTTACAGCTGGGGCCGGCTCGACGATATCGGACAGCAAGGGGATGCTGTCTGGATCAAGCGCTTCGCTGTTCGGCGGGTTGTCAGGGAAGTCGTCACCGAGCAGGGCGCGAATGGACTCGAGATCGCTCAGCAGCTCGGCGGGTTTGTTCGGGGCTTTCGGTGTCATCTCAGAGGTTCCGGAGGCTGCAGCATCCCGGCTGCTGCCAGGGGTTGTCCCTTGCTGTCGTATGGAGGGTTCTAGAGTTCGACCCGTTGCGGATCATAGCCCTGACGGCGATACAGGCGGAAATTCTCCCGGCAGGCGGTCAGCAGCTGCGGCTCCTGATTGACGATCTCGATGATCCGGCTGAACTGGTCAAGGTGCGACGAAAGCGTCGACGCCAGGTTGATCAGCAGTCCCTGGGCGAACGGCGGCGCCTGGTCGATACCGACGACCACCGGTGCCTGCGGGTCATCGGCGTCCTGCTCGTGGGGGATGAAGCGCTCGGCGCGAAAGCTCCAGAGCAACTCATCCAACTGGTTCGATTGCTCCTCGTCCACGCAGCGGATGAATACCTGCATGCCGTGCTGCCAACCCTTGGCTGCCAGTTGGCAGGCCGCCCGCAAGCGGCCGAGCGGGTTGTCATCCGGCAGTACATAGAACTCGATCCGGGTCATGGCCGTGCTCCGTCCGGGCCGGCCGATGTGAGACGGCTCCGGCCCGAGGCTCTATGCGCGGCGGTCGGCATCGTCAGTTTGCCCGGTCCAACAGGTATTGGGTCAGCAGCGGCACGGGACGACCGGTAGCGCCTTTTTCCTTGCCGCCACTGGTCCAGGCCGTACCGGCGATATCCAGATGCGCCCAGGCGTATTTCTTGGTGAAGCGCGAGAGGAAGCAGGCGGCAGTAATGGTGCCGGCCTTGGGGCCGCCAATGTTGGCGATATCGGCGAAGGGGCTGTCCAGCTGCTCCTGATACTCGTCGAACAGCGGCAGTTGCCAGGCGCGGTCAGCGGCACTTTCGCCTGCCTGCAGCAGCTGCTGCACCAGTTCGTCGTTGTTGCCCAGCAGCCCCGAGGTGTTGCTGCCCAGCGCGACGATACAGGCGCCGGTCAGGGTGGCCACGTCAATTACTGCGCGTGGCTCGAAGCGTTCGGCGTAGGTGAGGGTATCGCACAGCACCAGACGGCCTTCAGCGTCGGTATTGAGGATTTCCACAGTCTGGCCGCTCATGGTGGTGACGATGTCGCCCGGGCGAGTCGCACCGCCGCTGGGCATGTTCTCGGCGCAGGCCAGCAGGCAGACCAGGTTAATCGGCAGCTGCAGCTCCAGTACGGCCTTGAGCGTGCCGAGTACGCAGGCGGCACCGCCCATGTCGTACTTCATCTCGTCCATGCCCTGGCCCGGCTTGAGGCTGATGCCGCCGGTATCGAAGGTGATGCCTTTGCCTACCAGGGCATAAGGTTTGTCGCCTTTGTTGCCGCCGTTGTACTGCATGACGATGATGCAGCCGGGCTGATCGCTACCCTGGGATACCGCGAGGAAAGCGCCGGCGCCGAGATCCCTCAGCTTCTTCTCATCCAGAACGTCGACATTCAGGCCCTTGTAAGCCTTGCTCATCTGCTTGGCCTGCTCGGCGATGTAGGTCGGGTGGCAGACATTCGGCGGCAGATTGCCGAGGTCGCGGGTGAAGGCCATGCCGCTGGCGATCGCCGAGGCTTCGCGCGCGGCGCGCTCCACTGCTGGCTGTTCGGTCTTGTCGCAGAGCAGGGTGATCTTTTGCAGTGCGCGCGGTTCGGCTTTCTTGCTCTTGAAGCTGTCGAACACGTACTGGCCGTCGGCGACGATCTCCACCAGCAGGCGAGTGCGCGCGTAGCTGTCGCGGCCCTTGACCTGCACGTCCTGCATGGCGAAAGCCGCGTCGCCGCCGCCGAGGTTCTTGATCACAGCCAATGCGGCGTTGACCACCTTGCGCCATTGACGACTGTCGAGGTCGTCCGCCTTGCCGATGCCGACCAGCAGTACGCGTTCGGCCTTGAGTCCCGGCAGGCTGTGCAGCAGCAGTGTCTGTCCCGACTTGCCCTGAATGTCACCACGCTTGAGCGCGGCACTGAGCGCGCCGCCGCTGGCGCTGTCCACGCTCTGCGCGACGCTGCCGAGGACGCAATCCTCGCCTAGCGGCAGAATCAGGGTGGCGGTCTTCTGGGTGGAGGCTTTGGCGCTTTTGACAACAAATTCCATGACGTGGTGTCCCCAAGACAAAGAGTCGGGTTTGCAGGATAATGCCGGGCTTATTTTTCCGGTGGTTCGCCTGTACGGTCGTTGCTAACGACTGCGCTAGGCTAGAAACGTTGCAATCGACCGTGCTTCGGCGATTGCCTCGGCGCGGCGATCCGCGTCCGGTCGGTGTGCCATTACCTATTTCCAACGGTCTGCTGCGGCGGGCCGGCAACTGGCGGCTAGTTTGAGCGTTGCCGCCAGAGCCTGACAACCCTGGAGTGTCTGGTTTGATCGTCTTTCGTTACCTGTCCCGAGAACTGCTGGTCACCATGAGCGCGGTCAGTGCCGTGCTGCTGGTAATCATCATGAGCGGCCGCTTCATCAAGTATCTGGCGCAGGCTGCGCAGGGGGTGCTCGATCCCGGCGTGCTGTTGCTGATCATGGGCTTTCGTCTGCCCGGCTTCCTTCAGCTGATCCTTCCTCTTGGGCTGTTCCTCGGCATTCTGCTGGCCTACGGCCGCCTCTATCTGGAAAGCGAAATGACCGTACTGTCGGCGACCGGCATGAGCCAGCGCCGTTTGCTGGCCTACAGCATGGCGCCGGCCGCACTGGTTGCGGCGCTGGTGGGTTGGCTGAGTCTGGGTCTGGCGCCGCAAGGTATTGCCGAGGTGGATCGCATCTTCAATCAGCAGGATTCGCTGACCGAGTTCGACACGCTGGTCCCAGGGCGCTTCCAGACGCTGCGTGGGGGCTCGCGGGTAACCTACACCCGCGAGCTTTCGGCTGACCGCAGTGAGCTGGGTGGGGTGTTCATTTCGGAAACCAACGTATCGCGTCAGACCGGCAAGGAAAGCGGGCTGTCGGTGTTGGTTGCCGAAAGCGGCCGGCAGGAGATCCAGCCTGACGGCAGTCGCTACCTGATCCTGGAAAACGGTTATCGCTACGACGGCAATCCGGGGCAGGCCGACTATCGCGCGATTCAATACGATACCTACGGCGTGCTGCTTCCCAAGCCTGAGGTGAGCATGGAGCTGAGCGAGCGCGAGGCTATGCCGACTCGGGAGCTGCTGGGTAGCGACAATGTGCGCCATCAGACTGAGCTGCAGTGGCGGCTATCTCTGCCGCTGCTGGTGTTCGTTGTCACGGTGCTGGCTGTGCCGCTGGCGAAGGTCAACCCGCGGCAGGGACGCTTCCTCAAGCTGCTGCCCGCCATCCTGCTCTATATGACCTATCTAGCCTTGTTGATCGCCGTGCGGGGTGCGCTGGACAAGGGCCGTATCCCGATAGCGCTGGGGCTTTGGTGGGTGCACGGGGTGTTCCTGGCCATCGGCCTGCTGATGCTGTTCTGGGAACCAATCAGGCTGCGAATGAAGAAGCGCCATGTGCGGCGGGAGGTGGCCCATGGTTAAGCTCGATCGCTATATCGGTATCCATGTCTTCCTCGCCATTCTGACCGTGCTCGGCATCATCGTCGGGTTGGCGCTGCTGTTCGCTTTCATCGATGAGCTGGGTGATGTCCAAGGCGGCTATGGTCTGGGTGATGCTTTGCAGTACGTGCTGCTTACCTCGCCGCGTCGGCTGTATGAAATGCTGCCGATGGCGGCCCTGATCGGTTGCCTTATCGGTCTGGGTACTCTGGCCAGCAGCAGCGAACTGACCATCATGCGTGCGGCGGGCGTCTCGCTGGGGCGTATCGTGACGGCCGTGATGAAGCCGATGCTGGTGCTGCTTGTCGCCGGCATCCTGATCGGTGAGTACGTCGCGCCCGCGACCGAGGATGTCGCGCAGGCTCGGCGCTCCCTGGCGCAAGGCGCAGGTGAAGCGCAAAGCAGCAAGCGCGGATTGTGGCATCGGCAGGAAAACGAGTTTGTGCACGTCAATGCGGTGCAGCCCGGTGGGGTTCTGGTAGGCGTGACGCGCTATCGTTTCGACGACGAACGCCGGCTGCAGTCTTCAAGTTTCGCTCGTCGTGCCAGCTATCAGGGGGATCACTGGAAGCTCGAGAACATTTCGACGACGCATTTCCGTGGTGACCACACCGAGGTGCTGCGCACGCCCGAAGAGCGCTGGGATGTCCAGTTGACCCCTCAGCTGCTTGGTACCGTGGTGATGGAGCCGGAAGCGCTGTCGATCACCGGCCTGTGGCGCTATATCCACTACCTCGGCGATCAGGGGTTGAATAATGGTCGTTACTGGCTGGCATTCTGGACAAAGGTCCTGCAGCCGGTTGTCACGGTGGCGCTGGTCCTGCTGGCAATCTCGTTCATCTTCGGGCCTCTACGTTCGGTCACGCTCGGCCAGCGCATCTTTACCGGTGTGGTCGTCGGCTTCGTGTTCCGCATCATCCAGGACCTGCTCGGTCCTGCAAGCCAGGTGTTCGGCTTTTCGCCATTGCTTGCAGTGGTACTTCCGGCAAGCATCTGTGCGCTGATCGGGGCGTGGCTGCTGCGTAGGGCGGGGTAGCAGAGGATGCCTTCGGAGCAGTGGCGCCGAAGGCTTGCTGTCGAGGAAGGGTAAGTTGCGCTTACTTCTTGTGGATGTTCTTCGGTAACTGGACGGCCTGACTATCGGAATAGATGTCGGGCCAGGTGCGCTTTTGCTTGTCGATCAGCATCCACCAGTAGCCCATTCCCAGGCACAGCAGCGAAACCAGTGCGATCAAAAAGCGCAACAGCGCCTGCCATAGGTCGATGGCTCGCCCGTCCGCGTTCTGGATTCGAATACCCCATACCTGCATGCCCAGCGTCTGGCCGTTGTGGGTCCAGAACTTGGCAAAGAAGCCGAACAGGCTGAACAGCAGAAGGGTGGAGAGCAGCGGGTCGATATCCAGGCGGCCGGCGTCGGCAAGCATCTGCAACTGTTCGCTGCCGTAGAGCAGACGCAGTAATACCTGCTGATAGAGCAGTGTGACGACCATCATCAGCGCGATACATAGCAGGCTGTCATAGAACATTGCTGCCAGTCGGCGCGCCAGGCCGGCGGCGGGAAACTGGCCCTGCGGGCTGAGCAGATGTCTGCGCATTACGTGTCTCGATAAAGTGGCGGTGGCGCATTCTACGGAATTGCGCGCATAAAAAAGCCCCTGATGTTGCCATCAGGGGCTTTCGGAGCGTGGCTTATTCCTGGATTTGAACCTGGTCAGCCTGCATGCCCTTTTGACCTTGCACTGCGACGAAGCTGACTTTCTGGCCTTCTTTCAGGCTCTTGAAGCCATTACCTTCGATTGCGCGGAAGTGCACAAACAGATCCGGACCGCTCTCAGGAGTGATGAAACCAAAACCTTTTTCGTCGTTAAACCACTTGACGGTACCGTTCTGACGATTCGACATGTCTTTGTATCCTTGAAACTCAAAAGTAGAATTGCCCCCGCAAAGCGGGAAGCTGGAACTGGTTGCAAGGAGTAAGAGAGTCGAGCGGAGTAGCGGATCTGAAGATCTACTGCACCAGGTCACGATTCAACAGCGACCCATGCAAACACAGTGGGCACACTCTACGATAACTCGCCAGGGAAAGCCAACCCCTCGGAGCCATAGAATTTGCCTGTCCAGGCAGCGCCTTTTCGGCACTTTTGAAGTGAACTCGACTCGCTGTATCCACTGGCGTGGGAGAGTCATGCCACAAGCTGACCGAATCGATGCGGGTGTCAGTCTGTGTGGGGGAAGCAGTATCGCCATGTTGCTTGCTGTACTGCAGGGCCATGCTGTTCAGATGGTCGCGTACGGCTTGATGCTTTTGAAGCTTCGCTACGCCGGCTTTCGGTTACCGCTCGCGGAGTTTGCGGTGTGGCTGCGTGTAGCGATTCACTGATGGTGCCTCGAGAGAGACTCGAACTCTCACGTTGTTACCAACGGCGGATTTTGAATCCGCTGCGTCTACCGATTCCGCCATCGAGGCACAGTGGGCGCGCAGTATAGGGATGCAAAGTGCGGTGGTCAATCGTTTGGCGTGGCCAGATAGACACCTTTCGGATAAGATTTGCGCTCTTTCCGCGTCCTGAAACCTGTCCATGCAAGTCGCTGATTTCTACTTCCAGCTGCCCGACGCCCTGATCGCAACGCATCCCTTGGCAGAGCGGCGCGCAAGTCGTCTGCTTGTGCTTGATGGCGAAACCGGGAATCTTTCGCACCGCAACTTCGCTGACCTGCTGGATTACGTGCGTCCTGGCGACTTGATGGTGTTCAACAACACCCGGGTGATTCCGGCGCGACTTTTTGGCCAGAAAGCTACTGGCGGCAAGTTGGAGATTCTCGTCGAACGGGTGCTGGGCGGTCGCAGCGTTCTGGCGCATATCCGTTCAAGCAAGTCGCCCAAGCCTGGCTCGAAGATCCTGCTCGACGGCGGTGGTACTGCCGAAATGGTCGCCCGGCATGATGCCCTGTTCGAACTTGTCTTCGAGGAGGATGTGTTGCCGCTGCTCGAGCGCATCGGCCACATGCCATTGCCTCCTTATATAGACAGGCCAGACGATGCCGCCGATCGCGAGCGCTATCAGACCGTCTATGCACAGCGCGCCGGCGCCGTGGCGGCTCCCACCGCCGGGCTGCATTTCGATGAGCCCATGTTGGAGGGGTTACGAGCTGCCGAGGTCGAGACCGCCTACGTCACCCTGCATGTCGGTGCCGGTACCTTCCAGCCGGTGCGCGTGGAGCGCATCGAGGAACACCACATGCACCGCGAGTGGCTGGAAGTGACGCAGGAAGTGGTCGATGCGGTTGCGGCTTGTCGCGCGCGCGGCGGTCGGGTGATCGCAGTAGGGACTACCAGTGTTCGCTCGCTGGAAACGGCTGCCCGTAACGACGGCAAGCTCAAACCGTTCAGTGGCGATACCGATATCTTCATCTATCCAGGCAAGACCTTTCATGTCGTCGATGCGCTGGTGACCAATTTCCATTTGCCCGAATCAACCCTGCTGATGCTGGTCTCCGCCTTTGCCGGCTATCCGGAAACCATGGCGGCTTACGCCGAGGCTGTGGCTCAGCGCTATCGCTTCTTCAGTTACGGTGATGCCATGTTCATCACCCGCAATCCCGCGCCGCGCGGCCCCGAGGAAACCCAATGACTCGCACCTGCCATATGTCCTTCGAGCTGCTTGCCACCGATGGTAAGGCGCGTCGAGGGCGTTTGACCTTTCCCCGTGGTACCGTCGAGACGCCGGCGTTCATGCCGGTAGGCACCTACGGCACCGTCAAGGGCATGCTGCCGCGTGACATTGAGGCGATCGGGGCGCAGATCATTCTCGGCAACACCTTCCACCTGTGGCTGCGCCCGGGAACGGAAGTGATCAAGCGTCACGGTGATCTGCATGATTTCATGCAGTGGCAGGGGCCGATACTCACCGACTCTGGTGGCTTCCAGGTGTTCAGCCTCGGCGCGATGCGCAAGATCAAGGAGGAGGGTGTCTATTTCGCTTCCCCGGTCGATGGCGCCAAGGTGTTCATGGGGCCGGAAGAGTCCATGCAGGTCCAGCGCGACCTCGGTTCGGATATCGTGATGATCTTTGACGAATGTACGCCTTATCCGGCTGACGAAGACGTCGCGCGGCGTTCGATGGAGCTGTCGCTGCGCTGGGCGAAGCGTTCCAAAGTCGCTCATGGCGACAGTCCATCGGCGCTGTTCGGCATCGTTCAGGGTGGCATGCACGAGTCGCTGCGCATGCGATCGCTGGAGGGGCTGTGCGAGATCGGCTTCGATGGCCTGGCGATTGGTGGGCTCTCGGTCGGCGAGCCGAAGGAAGAGATGATTCGCGTCCTCGACTTCCTGCCGCCGCAGATGCCTGCCGACAAGCCACGTTACCTGATGGGCGTGGGCAAGCCGGAGGATCTGGTCGAAGGCGTGCGGCGTGGTGTCGACATGTTCGATTGCGTGATGCCGACCCGCAATGCGCGCAACGGTCATTTGTTTACCGATACCGGCGTGATCAAAATTCGTAACGCGGTGCACAAACACGACGATTCGCCGCTGGATCCGAGCTGTGATTGTTACACCTGCAAACATTTCTCCCGCGCTTATCTACATCATCTGGATAAATGCGGCGAAATGCTCGGTAGCATGTTGAATACCATCCATAACCTGCGGCATTACCAGCGGGTTATGGCTGGTTTACGCGACGCCATTCAACAGGGTACATTGGCGGCCTTTGTCGACGCCTTTTATGCCAAGCGCGGTCTGCCAACGCCGCCGCTTGCGTGACGTGCCAGAACAAAACAATCCTTTCTGCAACAGGAGTGCTACATGAGCTTTCTGATTCCCGCCGCCTATGCCCAGGAGGCTGCCGCTGGTCCTGCCGGCACTGGTTTCGAGTGGGTTTTCCTGGTCGGTTTTCTGGTCATCTTCTACCTGATGATCTGGCGCCCCCAGTCCAAGCGTGCCAAGGAACACAAGAACCTGATCGCCGGCCTGCAGAAGGGCGACGAAGTGGTCACTTCCGGCGGTATCGCTGGCAAGGTCACCAAGGTTGCCGATGACTTTGTGGTAATCGAGGTGTCCGATAACGTTGAGCTGAAGTTCCAGAAAGTGGCAATCGCCGCAACGTTGCCCAAGGGCACACTGAAAGCCATCTGAGCTGACTTCATTCAACACCGACGGGGCGCGCAAGGCGCCCCGCGTTCATTAAACGGGCTGCGTCATGCTCAATAGATTCCCTCTCTGGAAATACCTGCTGATTCTGGCAGTGCTCGCCATCGCCTTCGTTTATTCGGCACCAAATCTCTATCCGGACGACCCGGCTATCCAGGTTACTGGCGCCAGTACGGCACAGGAAATCGGTACCGCGGACCTTGAGCGGATCAGTAAGGCGCTCTTGGATGGCGGTATTGCTGTCAAGTCTGCTTCGCTGGACGAGCAGGGTCGCGGCGGCCTGGTGCGCCTGGAGCGGCAGGATGATCAGTTGCCGGCGAAAGATATCGTTCGGCGTACGCTTGGCGACGCCTATGTCGTTGCCCTCAATCTGGCGCCTACCACACCCGACTGGCTGCGCAGCCTGGGCGCCAGCCCAATGAAGCTGGGTCTCGACCTTTCCGGTGGCGTGCACTTCCTTTTGGAAGTCGACATGGAGAAGGCCATTGAAACGCGGCTGAACGTTTCCGAGGGCGAGGTCAAGAGCCTGCTGCGCAAGGAGCGCGTGCGCTACCGCAGTCTGCCGAACCTGAAAGACGCTGTGCAGCTAGGCTTCGCCGATGAAGCGACGCTGAGCACGGCTCAGTCAGTTATCCGCAAGAACTTCACCGATTTCGAATTGACTTCCGCTGAGCGTAACGGCCAGTACGTGCTGCGCCTGACGCTTACCGAAGCCAAGTTGGCGGAAATCCGCGAATACTCGATCAAGCAAAACCTGACGACGGTGCGCAATCGAGTGAACGAGCTTGGCGTGGCTGAGCCGCTGGTACAGCGCCAGGGCGCCAATCGGATCGTCGTGGAGCTGCCGGGCGTGCAGGATACCGCCGAAGCCAAGCGCATTCTCGGCAAGACAGCGAATCTGGAATTCCGTCTGGCGGCCGATGCCGACGCATCACGCGCTTCTACCGAGGCGTTCGAGTTCCGCCAGGAAGGCCGTCCGCCGGTCCAGTTGGAGCGCACACTGATCATCACCGGTGATCAGGTGACCGATGCCCAGGCCAGCTACGACGAGAACGGTCGCCCACAGGTCAATATCCGTCTCGATGGGCATGGCGGCGATCTGATGAATCGCGCTACGCGTAACAATGTAGGTCGCAGCATGGCGGTGATCTTCATCGAGCAGCGGCCGATGACCCGCTATGTGCGGCAGATGGTTGACGGCGTGGAGCAGGAAGTACGGGTCGAAACCTTTCAGGAAGAGAAGAAGATCATCAGCCTGGCGACCATCCAGTCGCCGCTCGGCAGCCAGTTCCGCATCACCGGTCTCGACGGTCAGGGTGAGTCGTCCGAGCTGGCGCTGCTGCTACGCGCCGGCGGCCTGGCTGCGCCGATGTATTTCGCCGAGGAGCGTACTATCGGCCCTAGCCTCGGCGCGGAGAACATCAAGTTAGGTGTCCAGGCTGCCATGTGGGGCTTTCTGTTCGTCGCCATCTTCATGGTGCTGATCTACAAATTCTTTGGTGTGCTGGCGACCATTGCGCTGCTGTTCAACATGGTAGTTCTGACCGCCCTGATGTCGATGCTCAATGCCACGCTGACCCTGCCGGGTATTGCCGGCATCGTGCTCACCATGGGTATGGCGGTCGATGCCAACGTGCTGATCTTCTCGCGGATCCGTGAGGAGATTGCCAATGGCATGTCGATTCAGCGTGCCATCCATGAAGGTTTTGATCGGGCTTTCTCGGCGATCGTCGATGGCAACCTCACTACCTTGCTGGTCGGCGGCATTCTGTTCGCCATGGGTACCGGCCCGATCAAGGGCTTTGCGGTGACCTTGTCGATCGGGATCCTGACGTCGATGTTCACTGCAATCATCGTGACGCGTGGCATGGTCAACCTGATCTATGGTGGCCGCGATCTCAAGAAGCTGTGGATTTAAGGGGCTAGCACGATGAAGCGCGTAATCAATTTCATGGGCGTTCGCCATGTGGCCTTTGCCCTTACCGTGCTGCTGACGGTTGCTTCGCTGGCTAGTCTGGTGGTCAAAGGGCTCAACTTCGGCCTGGATTTCACTGGAGGCACGTTGATCGAGCTGGGCTACGAGCGCCCAGTCGAGCTCGAGCAGGTTCGTGGGCAGTTGGTGCAGTCCGGTTTCGCCGAGGCGGTGGTCCAGAGCTTTGGCGCGACCACCGATGTGCTGGTGCGTATGCCTGGTGACGATCCGCAACTCGGCGAGCGCGTCGCCAGTGCGTTGCGCAGCGCCGACAGCGGCAACTCGGTGAGCGTGAAGCGCGTCGAGTTCGTCGGGCCGGCAGTGGGCGAGGAGCTGCGTGATCAGGGGGGGCTGGGCATGTTGCTCGCGCTGGGCGGTATCCTGGTTTACGTGGCGTTCCGGTTCCAGTGGAAGTTCGGCCTAGGCGCTGTGCTGTCGCTTTTTCACGACGTTATCCTGGTGCTCGGGGTGTTCTCGTTCTTCCAGATTTCGTTCGATCTTACGGTGCTGGCAGCTGTGCTGGCGGTAATCGGCTATTCGCTGAACGACACCATTGTCATCTTCGACCGGATTCGCGAGAACTTCCGCATGCTGCGCAAGGCGGAGCTGCTGGAGAATATCAACATCTCCACCACGCAAACGCTGCTGCGCACCGTGGCGACTTCCGTGTCCACCTTGCTGGCAGTTGGCTCACTAATGGTGTTCGGTGGTGAGAACCTGTGGGGTTTCTCGCTGGCGCTGTTGATCGGCGTCGGTGCAGGGACCTACTCGTCGGTTTACGTTGCAGGTATGTTGCTCGTGTGGCTCAAGCTCACCCGCGATGACTTGATTCCGCCAGTGGTGGAAGAGGAAGTCGACGAGCGTCCCTGACTTCTTCGAACTTCCGCAGTCTGGCGAGGTCCAAGGCTGCGGAACGGGCGAAGCCCGAAGGAAAGAGGAAGTCACTGTGAACAAATCCATGTTGGTCGGTACGGCACTTGGCGTGGTTGTCGCCACCGCTGGCGGCGCTTTCGCTACTTATAGTCTGGTTGATCGCGGGCCAAAGTTTGCCGAGGTGCTGGCTGTCGAGCCCATCAAGGAAACCATCCGGACGCCCCGCGAGGTCTGCAAGGATGTCACTGTGACTCGCCAGAAGCCCGTGCAGGACGAGCACCGCATCGCGGGTACTGCGGTAGGTGCCGTGGTCGGCGGTCTGCTCGGCAATCAGGTCGGCGGAGGCAACGGCAAGAAGATCGCGACTGTCGCCGGTGCGGTTGGTGGCGGTTACGCTGGTAATCAGGTGCAGGGCCGGATGCAGGCCAACAGCACCTATACAACCACCGAAACACGTTGCAGTACGGTTACCGATACGCACGACAAAGTCGTCGGTTACGACGTCCAATACGACCTCGCAGGGAAGGTTGGCCGCGTGCGTATGGATCGTGATCCAGGCGGCCAGATTCCGGTGCAGGATGGGCAGCTGATGCTGTCGCAGCAGTGATCTGAGCGGTAAAGCGCAGACGAAAAAAACGCCCCGTTGGGGCGTTTTTTTTGCTTCCTCAGCGTTTGAGTGACGGCGTGAGGTGCGGTTGGATAGCAGTCAGTACGGCCTTGAAGCACTTGGTGTTGCCGGCAACGATCTGCCCTTTTTCCAGGAAATCGTGGCCGCCGCTGAAGTCACTGACCAGGCCGCCTGCTTCCTGAATCAGCAGGGCGCCAGCGGCCATGTCCCATTCCGAGAGGCCGAATTCCCAGAACGCATCGAAGCGGCCGGCGGCAACATAAGCGAGGTCCAGGCTGGCGGCACCCGCACGACGCAGGCCCGAGGTCTGGCCGACCAGGCTGCGAAACATGTTCAGATAGGCGTCCAGGTTGTCCATCTGGCCGTCTTTGAACGGAAAGCCGGTACCGAGCAGTGCGCCTTCTAGGCTCTTGCGTGTGCTGACTCGTAGGCGGCGACCGTTCACTGCTGCGCCGCGACCGCGGCTGGCGGTGAACTCTTCCTGGCGCACCGGGTCCAGAACGACCGCGTGCTCCAGGCGTCCGCGGTATTTGCAGGCAATGCTGACGGCATAGTGAGGAATGCCGCGAACGAAGTTGGTGGTGCCATCCAGCGGGTCGATGATCCACAGGTAATCAGCGCCGTCGCCGCTGCCTTCGAGCAGTCCGCCTTCCTCGCCGAGGATCCCGTGATTCGGATAGGCCTTGCGCAGCGCGTTGACGATGCACTGCTCGGCGGCCTTGTCGATCTCGGTAACGTAATCCTTCGCTTCTTTCTCGTTGACCGAGATTGCATCCAGGCGATCGGTGGAACGGACAATCAGTTCGCCGGCGCTGCGGGCGGCGCGCAGCGCGATATTCAGCATGGGCTGCATGGATCAATTACCTGGTCGTTAAAGAAAGCGCGGAATTCTATCAGGAAAGCGCCGGTGCATGTAGCGTCACGGGTGCTGCGGCCAGGTCCCGCAGATGGCGGATCACGAGCTGCTTCCTGTAAGCTTTCCGCTCGCTTTCAAGCAGAGAATCATCGTGTCGCTGCAGAATATTCGTGTGGTGCTGGTCAACACCAGCCACGCTGGCAACATCGGTGGCGCAGCTCGCGCCATGAAGAACATGGGCCTGTCGCGTCTGGTGTTGGTCGAGCCGGAAGATTTTCCGAGTCCCGATGCTGTAGCTAGGGCGTCCGGCGCAACCGATATTCTCGATGCCGCGCAGGTTGTCGGTACGCTGGAGGAGGCGCTGGTCGGTTGCAGTCTGGTGTTGGGGACCAGCGCGCGTGATCGGCGCATTCCGTGGCCGCTGTTGGATCCGCGAGAGTGCGCAACGGTTTCCGTGGAGCAGGCGGCTTGCGGAAGCGATGTGGCGTTGGTTTTCGGGCGCGAGTACGCCGGCCTGACCAATGAAGAGCTGCAGCGCTGCCAGTATCACGTTCATATCCCGTCCGACCCGCAGTTCAGTTCGTTGAATCTTGCCGCCGCGGTACAGGTGCTCACCTATGAGGTGCGCATGGCATGGCTGGCGGCCGAAGGCCGTCCGACGAAAGTCGAGAAGCTTGAAACCACGGCAATGCTGGACGCTCAGCCGGTAACGGTCGATGAGTTGGAGAATTACTTCGGGCATCTCGAGCAGACCTTGGTGGATATTGGTTTCCTGGATCCGGCCAAGCCGAGGCATCTGATGCCGCGGTTACGGCGTCTATATGGGCGCAGCGGTATCAGCAAGCTGGAAATGAATATCCTGCGCGGTATCCTCACCGAGACACAAAAGGCTGCCCGCGGCGAGCCTCATAAGCGGAGAAGTGAATGATGTTCGAACGCATGCGCGAAGACATTCAGAGTGTTTTTCATCGCGACCCGGCGGCACGCAATGCATTCGAAATCCTGACCTGCTACCCGGGGCTGCATGCCATTTGGATGCATCGGCTTTCCCATTGGCTGTGGGTGCACGAGTGGAAATGGCTCGCGCGCATGTCATCGAATCTCGGACGCTGGCTGACGGGGGTTGAAATACACCCAGGGGCCAGGATCGGGCGGCGTTTCTTCATCGACCACGGCATGGGTATCGTCATTGGCGAAACTGCCGAGATTGGCGATGACGTGACGCTCTACCATGGTGTCACGCTCGGCGGCACCAGCTGGAACAAGGGTAAGCGTCATCCTACGCTCGAGGATGGCGTGATCGTCGGGGCGGGCGCCAAGATTCTCGGCCCGTTCACTGTCGGTGCGGGAGCGAAGATCGGCTCCAATGCGGTGGTTACTCGAGAAGTCCCGCCGGGTGCAACTGCGGTGGGGATTCCGGGGCGGGTAATCGTCAAATCCAGTGATGAGCAGGAGGCGCGGCGCAAGGCCATTGCTGAGAAGATTGGCTTCGACGCCTATGGCGTCAGCGAGGATATGCCGGATCCGGTAGCGCGGGCGATTGGTCAGCTGCTCGATCACGTGCAGGCAGTTGAAGAGCGTCTGGAAGGCATGTGCGGAGCCCTCAAGGCGCTTGGTAGCGACTATTGCGCCAAGGAACTCCCTGAGCTGCGAGAGGAAGACTTCGTTGAGGTGAAGTCGGATGCCGGCGACGGCCGCACCTGAAGTGCGCAGGCCGGTTGCAGCTGGTATCATGCCGGCCCGCTGCCTCTAGCCAGATGTGGCTTCCAGACTAAAGACCTACTGAATTAATAGGTCTTATAGTTGACTCAAATACTCGGGAATTGCATAATTGCGCCAAACCGTAATGCTTGGTGCAGACCGATGCGATTAACCACCAAAGGCCGTTATGCCGTGACCGCCATGCTTGATCTGGCGCTGCATGCGCAGCATGGGCCGGTCTCCCTGGCCGATATTTCCGAGCGGCAGGGTATTTCCCTTTCCTATCTCGAGCAGCTTTTCGCGAAGCTGCGCCGCGGCAGCCTGGTGACCAGCGTGCGAGGCCCCGGCGGCGGCTATCAACTTTCTCGCGACATGGCCGGTATTCAGGTCGCCCAGGTCATCGACGCTGTCAATGAGTCGGTCGATGCCACGCGCTGCCAAGGTCTGGGCGGCTGCCACTCTGGCGATACCTGTCTTACCCACCATCTATGGTGTGACCTCAGCCAGCAGATTCATGAATTCCTCAGCGGCATCAGCCTGGCCGATCTGGTCAAGCGCCAGGACGTGCAGCAGGTCGCCCTGCGGCAGGACATGCGCAAGGCTAGTGGCACTTCGCCGCAGATGGACAAGATAGAAACGTCCGCCATCGAATGAGCAGGGCGACTGCCTGATAGGAGATATCTGAATGAAATTGCCGATTTACCTGGACTACTCCGCGACCACTCCTGTGGATCCGCGTGTTGCCGCCAAGATGATCGAGTGCCTCACCAACGAAGGCAACTTTGGCAATCCGGCGTCGCGCTCTCACGCGTTTGGCTGGAAGGCCGAGGAAGCTGTAGAGAATGCTCGTCGCCAGGTCGCCGAGCTGGTAAATGCTGACCCGCGCGAAATCGTCTGGACCTCCGGTGCAACCGAATCCGACAACCTGGCGATCAAGGGTGTTGCGCATTTCTACGCATCCAAGGGCAAGCACATCGTCACCACGAAGATCGAACACAAGGCGGTGCTGGATACCACTCGCCAACTCGAGCGCGAAGGCTTCGAAGTAACCTATATCGAACCCGGTGAGGACGGCATCGTCACTCCTGCCATGGTCGAGGCTGCGCTGCGTGACGACACCATTCTGGTGTCGGTCATGCACGTGAACAACGAGATTGGCACTATCAATGACATTACTGCTATTGGTGAGTTGACGCGCTCCCGCGGCATTCTGTTCCATGTCGATGCAGCCCAATCCACAGGTAAGGTCGAGATTGATCTCGAGAAGATGAAGGTCGACCTTATGTCCTTCTCTGCGCACAAGACCTATGGTCCGAAAGGCGTTGGTGCGCTGTATGTCCGCCGTAAGCCACGCGTCCGTCTGGAAGCGCAGATGCACGGCGGCGGTCATGAGCGCGGCATGCGCTCCGGCACCCTGGCGACACATCAGCTGGTTGGCATGGGTGAAGCCTTCCGTATCGCGAAGGAAGAGATGGTTCAGGAAAACGAGCGTATCCGCTCGTTGCGTGATCGCTTCTACAAGCAGGTCGAGCATCTCGAAGAGCTGTACGTGAACGGTAGTATGACGGCTCGCGTGCCGCACAACCTGAATCTCAGCTTCAATTATGTTGAGGGCGAATCGCTGATCATGGCGCTCAAGGACCTGGCTGTATCGTCCGGTTCCGCCTGCACCTCCGCTTCCCTGGAACCCTCCTACGTGCTGCGTGCCTTGGGTCGCAACGATGAGCTGGCGCACAGCTCCATCCGTTTCACCTTTGGCCGATTCACGACCGAAGAAGAAATCGACTACGCAGCGCAGAAGGTGTGTGAGGCCGTCACCAAGCTGCGCGAGCTTTCGCCCCTGTGGGACATGTTCAAAGACGGCGTCGACATTTCCAAGGTCGAGTGGCAAGCCCACTGACCGGCGTCAAGCGCCGCACAGCCTGATCTAAGAGGATTGCACCATGGCATACAGCGATAAGGTCATCGACCACTACGAAAACCCGCGCAACGTCGGCAAGTTCGACGCTGAAGACCCGAGCATCGGTACCGGCATGGTTGGCGCACCGGCCTGCGGCGACGTGATGCGCCTGCAGATCAAGGTCAATGAAGAGGGCGTCATCGAAGATGCCAAGTTCAAGACCTACGGTTGTGGCTCGGCGATCGCCTCCAGCTCCCTCGCCACTGAGTGGATGAAGGGCAAGACTCTGGAAGAAGCGGAGACCATCAAGAATACTCAGCTGGCCGAGGAGCTGGCTCTGCCGCCGGTGAAGATTCACTGCTCCGTGCTCGCCGAAGACGCGATCAAGGCGGCGGTGCGTGATTACCGCGAGAAGAAAGGTCTGCTCTAAGGGAGGTTGCAATGGCTATCACCATGACGCCCGCAGCAGCCCAGCATGTTCGGCGCTCGCTGGACGGGCGTGGCAAGGGTGTAGGTGTGAGGCTTGGGGTGCGTACGACCGGCTGCTCCGGCTTGGCGTACGTTCTCGAGTTCGTCGACGAAGCGGCAGCCGAGGATTCGGTGTTCGAGAGTCACGGGGTCAAGGTGATCATTGATCCCAAAAGCCTCGTATACCTCGACGGCACCGAGCTCGATTTCGTTCGCGAAGGGCTCAACGAGGGCTTCAAGTTCAACAATCCGAACGTGCGTGGCGAATGTGGCTGCGGCGAGAGCTTCAATATCTGAGGACGCCGTGGGTACTCCCTGTCATTTTGCACTGTTCGAGTTGAAGCCCGAGTTCGAGCTGGATCTTGCGCATCTCGCGGATCGGTATCGAGAGCTTGCTCGTCAGGTTCACCCGGACCGCTTCGCCGACGCTGGCGAAAGCGAGCAACGCCAAGCGTTGGAACGTTCCGCCAACCTCAATGAGGCCTACCAGACGCTCAAGAGTCCGAGCCGTCGGGCAAGGTATCTGCTGGCCATCGAGGGACATGAGGTTCCGCTGGAAGCGACTGTTCAGGATCCGGCCTTTCTCATGCAGCAGATGCACTGGCGTGAGGAGCTCGAAGAGCTTCAGGAGCAGGCCGATCTCGACGGGGTTGCGGCGTTCAAATCGCGCTTGAAGCAGGCGCAGCAAGGTCTCAACGATGATTTTGCCCAGATCTGGCGGGTTCCTGAGCGGCGCGCCGATGCCGAGCGCCTGGTTCGACGCATGCAGTTTCTCGACAAGCTGACTCAGGAAGTGCGCCAACTCGAAGAGCGCCTCGACGATTAACCCCGCGCAGCGCTCAGCGCTGCGCCCGATATCAGACAGACATGGCCTTACTTCAGATTGCTGAGCCCGGACAAACCCCACAGCCTCATCAGCGGCGCCTGGCTGTCGGGATAGACCTGGGGACAACGAATTCACTCGTAGCTGCATTGCGCAGCGGTGTCACGGCGCCGCTGGCCGATGCCGATGGGCAGGTGATCCTGCCGTCGGTAGTGCGCTATCACGCTGACCGCGTCGAGGTTGGTGCGCAAGCCAAGCTTGCTGCCGCGGTTGACCCGTTCAATACCATCAGCTCCGTCAAGCGGCTGATGGGGCGCGGTCTAGCCGACGTGAAGCAGTTGGGTGAGCAGCTGCCTTATCGCTTCCGTCAGGCTGAATCGCAGATGCCCTTCATCGAGACGGTGCAGGGTGCCAAAAGTCCCGTGGAGGTCTCGGCGGAAATCCTTCGCATACTCCGCCAGCGTGCCGAGGCGACCTTGGGCGGTGAGCTGGTTGGGGCGGTGATTACCGTTCCGGCCTATTTCGACGATGCCCAGCGTCAGGCGACCAAGGACGCTGCGCGGCTCGCCGGCCTCAATGTGCTGCGTCTGCTCAACGAGCCCACCGCGGCTGCTGTTGCTTACGGTCTGGACCGACAGGCAGAAGGGGTTGTCGCCATTTATGATCTTGGTGGCGGCACTTTCGATATCTCTATTCTGCGTCTGACCAAGGGCGTCTTTGAGGTGTTGGCGACTGGCGGCGACACGGCGCTCGGTGGTGATGACTTCGATCATGCCATAGCGGACTGGATTCTCGAGCGTGCTGGTGTTTCCGGCGATCTTGAGCCGGGCGCGCAGCGTGAATTGCTGAAGATTGCCTGTGACGCCAAGGAGCGTCTCAGCGATGTCGATAGCGTGAATATCGCGTACGCCGGCTGGTCGGGTGTGCTGCATCGCGAGACCTTCGATGCGCTGATCGAGCCGATGATTGCGCGCAGTCTCAAGTCGTGTCGGCGCGCTGTGCGTGACTCGGGTGTGGAGCTGGAAGAGATCACTGCCGTGGTCATGGTCGGCGGTTCGACCCGAGTGCCGAGAGTACGCTCGGCAGTAGGGCAGCTGTTCGGTCGCGATCCGCTGACGGACATCGACCCTGACGAGGTTGTAGCCATTGGTGCGGCGATTCAAGCCGAGACGTTGGCGGGCAACAATCGCGATGGTGAAGAGCTGCTTCTGCTCGATGTGATCCCGCTGTCTCTCGGGCTGGAGACCATGGGCGGTCTGATGGAGAAGATCATTCCGCGCAATACCACGATTCCGGTGGCGCGTGCGCAGGACTTCACCACGTACAAAGACGGCCAGTCGGCCATGATGATTCATGTGCTGCAGGGCGAGCGCGAGCTGATCTCCGACTGCCGTTCGCTGGCTCGATTCGAGTTGCGTGGCATTCCGCCGATGGTCGCCGGGGCGGCAAAGATTCGCGTCACTTTCCAGGTCGATGCTGATGGCTTGCTCAGTGTGTCCGCGCGTGAGTTGGCATCCGGCGTCGAAGCGAGTATTCAGGTCAAGCCTTCTTACGGCCTCACCGATGGCGAAATCGCCAGGATGCTAGAGGACTCCTTCCGTAAGGCAGACGAGGACCGTGACGCCCGTGCCCTGCGTGAGCAGCTGGTTGATGCTCAGCGTCTGCTTGAGGCGGTCGAGGCTGCGCTGGTCGCCGATGGTGAGCGCTTGCTGTCCGCTGAAGAGCGCGTGGCGATCGACTCCCAGGTCGCCGAATTGCGCGGGCTGCTGGACAGTCAGGATGTTGTAGTCATCGAGCGCCAGACCAAACGCCTGAGCCAGATCACCGACGCCTTCGCTGCGCGCCGGCTGGATTCCACCGTCAAGGCCGCGCTGGCCGGGCGGCGGCTAAACGATATCGAGGATTGACCCAGATGCCGCAGATCATTTTCCTGCCCAATGCCGACCATTGCCCTGAAGGCGCCGTTATTGAGGCGCAAACCGGTGAGACGGTGCTGGATGCCGCGCTGCGCAATGGCATCGATATCGAGCACGCGTGCGAAAAATCCTGTGCCTGTACAACCTGCCACGTAGTAGTGCGCGAAGGCTTTCAGTCGTTGGGAGCCTCCGATGAATTGGAAGACGACATGCTAGACAAGGCCTGGGGGCTGGAGCCCAATTCGCGGTTGTCCTGCCAGGCGGTGGTGGCTGACGCCGACCTCGTCGTGGAGATACCGAAGTACACCATCAACCAGGTTTCCGAAGGGCATTGAGGGCAGTCATGCAGCTTAAATGGGGTGATGTGCAGGAAATTGCCATCGAGCTAGCCGAGCGCAGGCCCGATGTCGATCCGCGCTACGTGAATTTCGTTGACTTGCACCGGTGGGTGCTGGAGCTATCGGATTTTGCCGACGAACCCAATCGCGGTGGAGAGAAGGTTCTCGAAGCTATTCAGGCGGCCTGGATCGAAGAGGCCGAATAGGGCGGTTATAAGCTGTCGGTTCTCTTCCAGTTGGGCATGTCGGAGCCGTTCGGCGGTCAATTGCGTCTTCCAGGGTTCCACCCTCTACCCTTATGTTTTGACATGAACCCGCGTATAATCCGCGGGTTTACTCGTTCGCTTTAACCCATCAGTTTTGGAGTCCTACATGGCCCTGCAACGCACCTTCTCCATCATCAAGCCTGACGCTGTCGCCAAGAACGTCATTGGCGAAATCACCACCCGTTTCGAGAAGGCCGGCCTGCGCGTCGTCGCTTCCAAGATGGTTCAGCTGTCCGAGCGCGAAGCTGCCGGCTTCTACGCCGAGCACAGCGAGCGTGGCTTCTTCAAGGACCTGGTTGCTTTCATGACTTCCGGTCCGGTCATCGTTCAGGTTCTGGAAGGCGAAGACGCCATTGCCAAGAACCGTGAGCTGATGGGTGCTACCAACCCGAAAGAAGCTGCTGCCGGCACCATTCGCGCCGATTTCGCTGTTTCCATTGACGAGAACGCTGTGCACGGTTCCGATTCGGAAGCTTCCGCTGCTCGTGAAATCGCTTACTTCTTCGCTGCCACCGAAGTGTGCGCACGCATTCGCTGATTGAGCGAAGGTGAATTCAATGATTGCCACCACCGGTAAAGTGAATCTGCTCGGGCTTACCCAGTCGCAACTGGAGAGCTTCTTCGACTCGATCGGGGAGAAGCGTTTTCGCGCCGGTCAGGTCATGAAGTGGATTCATCATTTTGGCGTCGATGATTTCGACGCCATGAGCAATCTCGGCAAGGCCTTGCGCGAAAAGCTCAAGGCCTGCGCCGAGATTCGCGGCCCGGAGATCGTCAGCGAAGACATCTCCAGCGACGGCACCCGTAAATGGGTCGTTCGTGTCGCATCGGGCAGCTGTGTGGAAACCGTGTATATCCCGCAGGGCGGACGTGGAACGCTGTGCGTCTCCTCGCAGGCCGGTTGTGCGCTGGATTGCAGCTTCTGTTCCACTGGTAAGCAAGGCTTCAACAGTAACCTGACAGCCGCCGAGGTAATCGGCCAAGTCTGGATTGCCAACAAATCATTCGGCTCCATCCCAGCGAAAATCGATCGTGCGATTACCAACGTGGTGATGATGGGGATGGGCGAGCCACTGTTGAATTTCGACAACGTCGTCGCTGCCATGCAGATCATGATGGACGACCTCGGTTACGGCATCTCCAAGCGCAAGGTAACGCTGTCGACCTCCGGCGTCGTGCCGATGATCGATGAGCTGGCCAAGGTCATCGACGTGTCCCTGGCATTGTCGCTGCATGCGCCAAACGATGCGCTGCGCGATCAGCTGGTACCGATCAACAAGAAGTATCCGCTGGATATGTTGCTAGCGGCCTGCAAGCGTTACATCTCGCAGCTTGGCGAGAAACGCGTGCTGACCGTCGAATACACGCTGCTCAAGGGCATCAATGACCAGCCTGAACATGCCGAGCAAATGATTGCTCTGCTGGCGGACATTCCCTGCAAGATTAATTTGATTCCGTTCAATCCATTCCCTCATTCCGGATATGAGCGGCCGAGCAACAATGCCATCCGCCGTTTTCAGGACATCCTGCATAAAGGTGGGCACAATGTGACGGTGCGTACCACCCGCGGCGAAGACATCGACGCGGCTTGCGGTCAGCTCGTCGGCCAGGTTCTGGACCGGACGCGTCGAAGCGAGAGATACATCGCTGTGCGTGAGCTACAGAGCGAGCCCGGTGCGGCGCACGTTGCTTCGAACCGATCCTGAGGGGGATGCTGATGATTCTGCGCGCTGCGCTGCTGCTTCTACTGACCGGCCTTTTGGCCGGTTGTGTGTCTTCGGGAACCGTCGATCCGCTGAGAACTGACGAGGGACGTCAGCAGGCGCGTGACGCCTATATTCAGTTGGGCATCGGTTACCTGCAGCAGGGCGCCGCCGCGCGCGCCAAGACACCTTTGCGCAAGGCGCTGGAGATTGATCCGCGCAGTGCGGACGCGCACGCCGCGCTTGCCCTTGTGTTCCAGACCGAGATGGAGAACGACCTGGCGGATAAGCATTACCGCGAGGCGCTGTCCAGCCGCAAGGACGCTCGCATTTTGAACAACTACGGCAGTTTTCTGTTCGAGCAAAAACGTTACCCAGAGGCCATGGAGCGTTTTCGTCAGGCAGCTGAGGACAACATGTATCCAGAGCGGGCGCGGGTATTTCAGAATCTCGGCATGACTGCTTTGCAGTTGGGGCAGCGTGAGGAGGCCGAGCTTCATTTCACCCGTTCGCTGCGCCTCGACAGCCGTCAGCCTCGCGCATTGCTCGAGCTCGCGCTCATGGCCTTCGACGACAAGCAGTACGTTCCCGCAAAGCGTTACTACGATAGCTTCAGCCAGGTATCCGAGCAGAATGCACGTAGTCTGCTGCTAGGTATTCGCCTGGCCAACATCCATCAGGACCGCGATACGGCTGCCAGCCTGGGGCTGCAGCTGAGGCGGTTGTATCCCGGTACGGATGAGTACAAGCAATATCTTTCGGAGCAACGATGACCGCGCCGCACCAAGAATCCGCTGCACCGATGGGCAACAATCCCGGCGAAACGCTGCGTAAAGCCCGTGAAGACAAGGGCTGGACGCTGGCTGCAGTTGCGCAGCAGTTGAACCTCACCGAGCGCTCGCTGGCCCGTATCGAGGCTGGCGACTTCAGTCAGCTGCCGGGGCATACCTTTGCCCGTGGTTATGTACGCGCTTATGCCAAGTTGCTGGGTCTGGACCAGACCCGCCTGGTCCAGGAGTTCGACCAGCACACCGGCACTAATGCCTCTGGCAGCAATGTCAACAGCCTCGGGCGTATCGAAGAGCCTGGCCGTCTGTCGCGAACCTTCATGCGCTTCTTCGGTTTTGCCTTGCTTTTGGTTCTGGCCGCTGTGGCCTGGTACTGGTGGCAGGAGCGAGCGGCGCGTGAGGCCACACCGCCTCCGGTCTCGGCGCTGGAGCGGATTGAGGTGCAAGGTGCTGACGGCACCACCGAGATTCATCTGCTCGACCGTGCCGACGAGGCTGCCGAGCAACAAGCCGAACAATCGACGCCGATTGCCGATCCTAGCGAAGGCCTAAATCCGGAATCCGGCGAGGCATCGCCAGCTCCCGCTGAGTCGAGCAGTGCCAGCGCGTCAGCTGGGGATGCGTCGCAGTCATTGCCGCTGGCGTTGACTGAAGTTGCGCCCGAAAGCCCTGCCGCGCCCGCCGAGGCTGCGGCCCCAGTTGCGACACCTTCTCCCAGCACCGTTGCTCCAGTCCCCGGTGAGGCTCAGTTGGAGTTGCGCTTTACCGCCGATTGCTGGACTCGGGTGAGCGATGCCGAAGGACGTATGCTCTTCAGCGCGTTGGCCAAGGCAGGTACCAGCACTACGGTCAGCGGCAAGGCGCCGCTGGATGTGCACCTGGGCTACGCTCGCGGCGCACAGCTTAGCTACAACGGCGAAGCCGTGAACCTCGCTCCTCACATGCGCGGCGAGACAGCTCGCCTCAAGCTCGGACAGTAAGTTGACCATGCATTCCGAATCTCCTATCAAGCGCCGCCAATCCCGAAAAATCTGGGTGGGCAGCGTTCCGGTCGGCGGCGATGCGCCGATTTCCGTACAGAGCATGACCAATACCGAAACCTGCGACGTCGAGGCAACGGTTGCGCAGATCCAGCGTCTGGCCAATGCCGGGGCCGATATCGTCAGGGTTTCGGTGCCTTCGATGGAGGCAGCCGAGGCCTTTGGCCGCATCAAGCGACTGGTGCAGTTGCCCCTGGTAGCCGATATCCACTTCGATTATCAGATTGCGCTGCGAGTAGCAGAGCTCGGCGTGGATTGCCTGCGGATCAATCCAGGCAACATCGGCCGCGAGGATCGCGTGCGCGCCGTGGTCGATGCTGCTCGTGACAAGGGCATCCCGATCCGCATCGGGGTGAATGCCGGTTCGCTGGAAAAGGACCTGCAGAAGAAGTACGGCGAGCCGACGCCGCAGGCGCTGGTGGAGTCCGCCCTGCGCCACGTCGATCACCTCGATCGCCTGGACTTCCAGGACTTCAAGGTCAGCGTCAAGGCGTCCGACGTGTTCATGGCGGTCGAGGCCTATCGATTGCTGGCCGGGCAGATCGAGCAGCCGCTGCACCTGGGCATTACCGAGGCGGGTGGCCTGCGTTCCGGCACGGTGAAGTCTGCCGTCGGGCTGGGCATGCTGCTGGCCGAAGGCATCGGTGACACCATTCGCGTGTCGCTGGCGGCAGATCCTGTCGAGGAGATCAAGGTCGGCTTCGATATCCTCAAGTCTCTGCGTCTGCGTTCGCGTGGCATCAACTTCATCGCCTGCCCGAGCTGCTCGCGGCAGAACTTCGATGTGGTCAAGACCATGAACGAGCTGGAAACCCGGGTTGAAGACCTGCTGGTGCCGATAGACGTCGCCGTGATCGGCTGCGTGGTGAACGGCCCGGGGGAGGCCAAGGAGGCGCACGTTGGCCTTACCGGCGGCAGCCCGAACAATCTTGTCTACATCGACGGCAAGCCGGCGCAGAAACTGAACAACGAAAATCTCGTCGATGAGCTGGAGCAGCTCATCCGACGCAAGGCCGCCGAGAAGCTTGCGGCCGACGCGGCGGTCATCGCGCGCAGCTGATCTTTAAGGAATCCCATTGAGCAAGTCCCTGCAAGCCATTCGTGGCATGAACGACATCCTGCCTGCGCAGACCCCGATCTGGCGTTATCTGGAAAGCACCTTCGCGCAACTGCTCGACAGCTACGGCTACAGCGAGATTCGCCTGCCCATCCTGGAGTTCACCGATCTGTTCGCTCGCGGCATCGGTGAAGGCACCGACGTGGTCGACAAAGAGATGTATACCTTCCTCGATCGCAACGAAGAGTCGCTGACCCTGCGTCCTGAAGGCACTGCCGGCTGTGTGCGGGCCGTGCTCGAGCATGGTATGACCGGCGGCGGCCAGGTGCAGAAGCTCTGGTACACCGGGCCGATGTTCCGTTACGAGAAACCGCAGAAGGGCCGCTATCGGCAGTTCCACCAGATCGGGGTGGAAGTCTTCAATCAGCCCGGGCCGGACGTCGACGCCGAACTGATCGTGCTGACCGCGCGTCTGTGGAAGCAGCTAGGTCTCGCCAGCGCCGTGACGCTGCAGCTCAACAGCCTGGGTTCCAGCGAAGCCCGTGCGCGCTACCGCGATGCGCTGGTGGCCTACCTGCAGCAGCGTTTTGATCAGCTCGACGAGGACAGCCAGCGGCGTCTGACGACCAATCCACTGCGTATTCTTGACAGCAAGAATGCCCAGACCCAGGCGCTGCTGGCCGATGCGCCGACGCTGCATGATTACCTCGACGAAGAGTCGCGCGTGCATTTCGAAGGCCTGAAGGCACGTCTCGATGCTGTCGGCATCGCCTACGAAATCAATCCCAAGCTGGTGCGTGGCCTGGATTACTACGGGCGCACGGTGTTCGAGTGGGTTACCGACAAACTGGGCGCGCAGGGCACGGTCTGCGCCGGCGGCCGTTACGATGGCTTGATCAGCCAGTTTGGCGGCAAGCCTACTCCGGGTGTCGGCTTCGCCATGGGCGTAGAACGCCTGGTGCTGCTGCTGGAAACCCTTGGTCTGGTGCCGGATGCCTTGAGCCCGGTACCGCATGCCTATATCTGCGCGTTCGGTGAGCCTGCCGAGCTGGCTGCGCTAGCTCTGGCCGAGCGCCTGCGTGATGCGCTGCCGTGCCTGCGCCTGCTGGTGAACGCCGGTGGCGGCAGCTTCAAAAGCCAATTCAAAAAGGCTGACAAGAGCGGCGCGCGCTTTGCGCTGATCCTGGGTGAGGACGAACTGGCAGGGCGCGTGGTAGGTTGCAAGCCGCTGCGCGACGACAGCGAGCAACAAAGCATTGCCTGGGATGCTCTGCCCGAGCGTCTGGCTGCCTGCCTCGAGCAGGTCTGAGACTAAGCGAATGAAAGGAGTGACAGCGTGACCTCGGGTACCGAAGAAGAAACACTGGCGCAGATCAAAGACTGGTGGCAGCGCAACGGCAAGCCCCTTCTGTTGGGTGCTGTGCTTGCCCTGGTGTTGGTGTTCGGCTGGCAGTTCTGGCAGAACCATCAGGTCAACCAGGCGCAGAATGCCTCGGTGGTTTATCAGCAGCTGCTCGGCGCGGCGCTGGAAGACGGCGAAGCGGATGCAGCGGAAGTTTCGCGACTGGGCAATCTACTGAAGAAAGATTTCGCCGGCACGCATTATGCGCAGTACGGCAGTCTGTTCGTAGCCAAGGTGGCCGTGGAGTCGGGCCGGTTGGACGAGGCGGCGAGCGAGCTGCGCGCCGTTGTCGACAAACCGGCTGATAAGACGCTGGACGAGTTGGCGCGTCAGCGACTGGCGCGCGTGCTGGCGGCACAGGACAAGGCTGAGGAGGCGCTCAAGCTGCTGGATGGCAAGGTCGATCAGCCATTCGCCGCCAGCCGCGAAGAACTCAAGGGCGATCTGCTGGTGCAGCTTGGCCGCAACGACGACGCTCATGCCGCTTACACCAAGGCCAAGGAATCGCTGTCCCAGGATGCCGCCATTGGTGGCCTGCAAATGAAGCTGGATGATCTGGCCCGAGGGGAGGCGTAAACAATGCGCTGGAAGACTGCAGCGTTGCTGACCTTGGCCGTACTGGCCGCAGGTTGCAGCAGCAAGGACACCAAACAGCCGGAGCCGGCAGAACTGGTCAAGTTCAAGGCTGAAATTTCCTTGAAAAAGGAATGGAGCCGCTCAATCGGCGAAGGCCAGGGCAAGACCTATAATCTGCTGACGCCAGTGGTATACGGCGATCAGATCTATGCCGCCGATGTCGAAGGGCTGGTGGTTTCCATGGACCGCCTGACCGGCAAGGTCAACTGGAAGAAGAAGCTCGACAAGCCGGTATCCGGCGCAGTCGGTGCCGGATACGGTCTCGTACTGGTCGGCACCCTGCGCGGGGAAGTGCTGGCACTGGACGTCAGTACGGGCGAGGAGCGCTGGCGCAGTCAGGTCAGCAGTGAAGTGCTGGCCGCTCCGGCCGTCAACGGTGACATCGTGCTGGTCCAGACCCAGGATGATCGCCTGATCGCCCTGGAAATGGACACCGGCGCGCAGCGCTGGAGCTATGAAAGTTCGCCTGCCGTGCTGACGTTGCGCGGCACTGGCGCGCCACTGCTGACCAATCAGCTGGCCATCGCCGGTCTTTCGAGTGGCAAGGTCGTTGCGCTGGATACCCGCCGCGGACTTCCGGTTTGGGAGCAGCGCGTAGCCATTCCGCAAGGTCGTTCGGAGCTCGATCGGGTCGTTGATATCGACGGTGGTCTGCTGCTGTCCGGCGGCACGCTTTACGTCGCAAGCTATCAGGGCCGTGCCGCAGCGCTGGAACTGGAGAGTGGTCGTATCCTCTGGCAGCGCGATGCCTCCAGTTATTCGGGCGCCGCGCTGGGTTATGGCAGTGTTTATCTGAGCCTTGCCGACGGCACCGTCGAAGGCATCGATGAGCGCTCCACCACTGCCTTGTGGCGTAACGATTCCTTGGCCCGTCGCCAGCTTTCGGCTCCCGCCGTGTTTTCCAGCTATGTTGTGGTGGGCGACATCGAAGGCTATCTGCATCTGCTGAGCCAGGTCGATGGTCGTTTCGTCGCCCGCGAGCGTATCGACAGCTCCGGCGTACGTGCACGGCCAGTAGTCGAAGGTGACTGGCTGTACGCATTCGGCAACGACGGCAAGCTGGTGGCGCTGACGATTCGTCAGGCCGACTGACCGCAGGTTGTGCCTACGGCTCCGCCTGGCGGAGCCATGAATATTCGGCCGCTGCCTTGCAGCGGCCTTCGTGTTTTCTGAAATATCGCAGTGGAGAGCCGCATGGTTCCCGTAATCGCCCTGGTGGGCCGCCCGAACGTCGGCAAGTCCACCCTGTTCAACCGCCTGACCAAGAGCCGCGACGCCATCGTTGCCGAATACGCCGGTCTGACCCGTGACCGCCAGTACGGCGAGGCCAAGTGGCAGGGGCGGACCTATATCGTGATCGACACTGGCGGTATTTCCGGTGACGAAGAGGGCATTGATGCCAAGATGGCCGAGCAATCACTGCAGGCCATCGAAGAGGCCGATGCCGTGCTGTTCATGGTCGATGCCCGCGCCGGAATGACCGCGGCGGACCAGATGATCGGCGAGCATCTGCGCAAGCGAAACAAGCGCTGCTTCCTGGTGGCGAACAAGGTCGACAGCGTCGACCCGGACATCGCCCGCGCGGAATTCAGTCCGCTGGGTCTGGGTGATGCGCTACCGATCGCCGCCGCTCACGGCCGTGGCATCAGTCACATGCTCGAAGAAGCGCTGGGCATTTTCCCCAAGGACAATGCCGAGGACGCCGAAGGCGTCGACGCTGCCGAGTTGATCGACGGTGAGGAAGTCGTCGCCGAGGGCCAGGAGCCCAAGCGCATCCCCGGGCCCAGCGAGAAAGACGGCATCAAGATCGCCATCATCGGTCGCCCCAATGTCGGCAAGTCGACGCTGGTCAACCGCATGCTCGGCGAGGAGCGGGTCATCGTCTACGACCAGGCCGGCACCACCCGGGACAGCATCTACATCCCCTTCGAGCGTGACGACGAGAAATACACCCTGATCGACACCGCAGGCGTACGTCGTCGCGGCAAGATCTTCGAGGCGGTGGAAAAGTTCTCGGTAGTCAAAACGCTACAGGCTATCCAGGATGCCAACGTGGTCATCTTCGTCATGGATGCCCGCGAAGGGGTCGTCGAGCACGACCTCAATCTGCTGGGCTTCGTGCTGGAAACCGGTCGCGCGCTGGTCATCGCCCTGAACAAGTGGGACGGCATGGAGCCGGGCGAGCGCGACTATGTGAAGACCGAGCTGGAGCGCCGGCTGTTCTTCGTCGATTTCGCCGATATCCACTTCATCTCAGCCAAGCACGGCACCGGCGTGGGCCATCTGTACAAGTCGGTACAGGCTGCATTCAAGTCGGCCATTACCCGCTGGCCGACCAGCCGCCTTACGCAGATCCTCGAGGACGCGGTGCGCGAACACGCACCACCGATGGTTGCCAGCCGTCGGATCAAGCTCCGTTATGCGCACCTGGGTGGCGCCAATCCGCCACTGATCGTGATTCACGGAAACCAGGTGGATTCGATACCCAAGTCGTATACGCGCTATCTGGAGAACACCTATCGGCGTGTTTTGAAGCTGGTCGGTACGCCCATCCGGATCGAGTACAAGGGCGGAGAAAACCCTTACGAGGGCAAGAAAAACACGCTTACCGACCGCCAGGTCAACAAGAAGCGCCGTCTCATGTCGCACCACAAGAAGGCCGAGAAGAAGCGCCGCGACAAGCGCTGACTGCTCAGCGATCTCCGTCGAACGACTGGTCCATATCCAGGGCCGGTCGTGCGTGGCGCGGCGTGCCGGCCTGGCGCGCCGGGTTGCCGACCACCGTGGTATGTGGCGCAACGGGATGCAGCACGATGCTGCCGGCACCCACCTTGGCCCCCTCGCCAATCTCGATATTGCCGAGAATCTTCGCGCCTGCGCCGATCATCACCCCGCTGCGAACCTTCGGATGACGGTCGCCGCCTTCCTTGCCGGTGCCGCCCAGGGTAACGCCCTGCAAAATCGACACGTCATCGCCTACCACCGCGGTCTCGCCAATGACGATGCCGGTGCCGTGGTCGAGCATGATGCCACTACCGATGCGGCTGGCCGGGTTGATATCGATACCGAGGCGTTCGTTGCAGCGCGCCTGGATGAACATCGCCAGCAGACGCTCGCCCCGGGCTTGCAGGTCGTGCCCGACGCGATAGGCCTGCAGGGCAAGAAAGCCTTTTGAAAACAGAAAGACTTCCAGTGCCGTATCGAACGCCGGATCGCGGCTGACGATTGCCTGCAAGTCGCTGCACGCCGCCTCGGCGAGCTGTGGGGCGTGGTGGTGTATGCCGGCGAAGCGATCGGCCAACGTGTGGCTCTGGTCGGCGTTTTCGGCCAGCGCATGGCCGATGCGATACGCCAGCGCACAGCCGAAGTCGGGACGATCGAGGACGGCCTGGCGAAACACCGTGGCCAGCGTCGGCTCCGTATCCAGTGCATGTTGCGCCTGATTGCGCAGGTCGTTCCACAAAGCGCTGACGGAATGGCTCGGCATGGGAAATTCCTTATGTTCGATACGAGTGATGCCCGTTGGCTGCAACTGTAGCAGTCCGACAGCGGCTGCTGTGGCGGCCTCGTATCGGGCAGTCGTCATCGGCTATTCTGTTTGCCTTCCTGCCGTCCCCCATGCGGCAGGCTTGTCGGAAGGCCGTCATGCTCATCAGTAAACTGCCCAACGTTGGCACCACCATTTTCACCACCATGTCGCAGCTGGCTGCGGACACGGGGGCGTTGAACCTGTCCCAGGGCTTTCCCGATTTCGACGGCCCTGAGGCATTGCGCGAAGCCGTCGCGCGCCACGTCATGGCGGGACACAACCAGTACGCGCCGATGACCGGTCTGCCGGCGTTGCGTGAGCAGGTCGCGGCGAAGGTCGCTGACTTATATAGGCGCGATGTGGATGCCGCCGCCGAGGTCACCATCACCCCCGGCGCTACCCAGGCCATTTTCTGCGCGATCCAGGCGGCGATCCGCCCCGGTGACGAGGTCATCGTATTCGACCCCTGCTACGACAGTTACGAGCCATCGGTCCAGCTGGCTGGTGGCGTCTGCATCCACCAGCAGCTGAGCCTGTCGGATTTCCGCATCGACTGGCAGCGCCTGGCTGACGCCATCACACCGCGCACGCGGATGATCGTGCTGAACACGCCACACAATCCCAGCGGCGCATTGATCGATGCCGATGATCTCGATCGGCTGGCTGCGCTGATTCGCGAGCGCGATATCTACCTGCTTAGCGACGAGGTCTATGAACACCTGCTGTTCGACGGCCGCGAGCATGCCAGCGTGCTCCGCCATGATGAGCTCTACCAGCGTGCATTCGTCATCAGTTCCTTTGGCAAGACGTACCACGTCACCGGCTGGAAAACCGGATACGTCGTTGCGCCGCCGATGCTCAGCGTCGAGCTGCGCAAGGTGCATCAGTACGTCAGTTTCACCGGCGTGACGCCGCTGCAGTGGGCCTTGGCCGATTTCATGGCGGCGCATCCCGAGCACATCACCGAATTGCCGGCGTTCTACCAGGCCAAGCGCGATCTGTTCTGCGATCTGCTGGCCGGTTCCCGCTTCAGCTTTACCCGTGCTGCCGGCACCTACTTCCAGCTGGCCGATTATTCGGCGATTCGCCCTGATCTCGACGACGTCGCCATGGCCGAGTGGCTGACCCGCGAGCACGGCGTTGCATGCATTCCGATATCGGTTTTCTACCAGAACCCGCCGGCCGATCTCAGGCTGGTGCGCTTCTGCTTTGCCAAACGAGAGGAGACGCTGCGACAAGCGGCGGAACGACTATGCGCGATTTAAACAATCTGCCCGACCTGGAACTGGCGCTGGTCCAGACCAGCCTGATCTGGCAGGACGCTGCCGCCAATCACGAACGCTTCGCCACGCTGCTGGATCAGGCCAGCGGCGCGGATCTGATCGTGCTGCCGGAAATGTTCACCACCGGCTTCTCCATGGAATCTTCCGCGCTCGCCGAGCCGGAGGAGGGCGCTACCTATGCCTGGTTGCGCACCCAGGCCGCACGGCTGGAAGCGGTGATCACCGGCAGCGTGATCATCGAGGCGGCGGACGGCAGTCACCGCAACCGCCTGCTCTGGGCGCGTCCGGATGGTGAGGTGCTGCACTATGACAAGCGCCACCTGTTCCGCATGGCTGGAGAGCACAAGCACTACACCCCCGGGCAGCAGCAGGCGTTGTTCGAGCTGAACGGCTGGCGCGTGCGCCCGCTGATCTGCTACGACCTGCGCTTCCCTGTTTGGAGTCGCGACCCGCACGGCACCGACCTGCTGCTCTACACGGCAAACTGGCCAGCCGCGCGTCGCGATGCCTGGAATCGCCTGCTGCCGGCGCGTGCCATCGAAAATCTGTGCTACGTGGCCGCGGTCAACCGGGTCGGCGAGGACGGCAAGGGCTACCCGTACAGCGGCGACAGCCAGGTGCTCGACTTCAAGGGCGACACGCTGCTGAACGGCGAAGATCGCGACGCCGTATTGCGCTGCACATTGCGCGCGCGCGACCTGGCGGCGTTCCGAGAGCGTTTCCCGGCCTATCACGATGGCGACGAGTTCGAGCTGAAACTCTGACGGAATGCCGATCAGCGCTGTTCAGCGGTCCGCGTGACCAGATAGGTCTGCTTGTGTCCGCGTCGCTGGTAGGTTTCCATCCACCGCTCGGCGCTGGCGCGATCATGGAAACGCCGCATTTCCACTTCGTTGCCGTTATCGTCGATCCGGTAAAGAACCCAGCTGGGTCGCTGGGCCGCTGATCGCTGCGTATTCATTGGCTTCCCCTGAGCAGCAAGCCACCATTCGGAAGTCCAGCCACCTGGGAGGTGTCCGGTGAAGAGCCTTCTTCAGCTCAGCGAAGTCTATGCCATTCTCGAGCCGGGCCCGGTGGTGTTGCTTGGCACCGCGCTGGGCGGGCGGGCCAATCTTATGCCGCTGTCATGGCATTGCATGATGGAGTTTGCGCCACCACTGGTCGGCTGCGTGGTCAGCGCTGGAAACCATTCGTTCAGCGCCCTGCAGGCCACCGGCGAATGCGTGATCAACGTCCCGACCGAGTCACTCGCTCGGCAACTGGTTGGTTGCGGCAATTGTCATGGCGATCAGTGCGACAAGTTCGCCTGTTTCGGGCTTACCCCGTTGCCCTCGGCAGAGGTGGCGGTGCCGCGAGTGGAGGAGTGCTATGCGAATCTGGAATGCCGCGTGGTGGATCGGCAGCTGGTGGATCGCTACAACTTCTTCATCCTGCAGGTGGTGCAGGCGTGGATCGATCCTTCCGTCACTGCGCCACGTACGCTGCATCATCGGGGCTACGGCAAGTTCATGCTGGCCGGAAAGGAAATCCAGCTCGCTTCAAAGATGCGTTGAGCGGCGGCGTAGCCATACCCAGCCATAGATGCCCACATTGACCAGCAGCACCACCGCGGCCAGCACGTATTGCGCCGGCAGGGTCAGCCAGTCTGGGTAGATCAGCGGCATCAGATAGTGCTCGACGAAGCCTTCGCTGTAGCCAGCGTCGCCCGCACGTAGACGCAGCAGCTGCTCCCAACGTGTCAGTGGGCATCCACGGTCGGCTATTTCGACGAATATAGCCCAGGCCGCCGCCGGCAAATGCCATAGCATCATGCTTGGGCGCCACAGGCAAAGGAGGCCGCCCAGCAGAGCGAACAGCACGAAGGCAAGGTGCAGAAGCAGCAACCCGTCCGCTGCAACGCGGTAGATCATGGCGATGACCTGGCGGGACGGGCACCGGGCAGCTCGGCAAGCTGGCGGTCCTGCAGCTTTGTGAACAGCAACAGGCCACTCAGGGCGCCGATCAATGCCAGGAGCATGTCCGACTGGGTATCCCACGGGTCTCCCTGGGTGCCGAGAAATTCGATGGCGCCCTGGCCGGCGATCAGCGCCACCCACCACTCGATCAGCTCGTAGAAGGCGCTGATCGCCAGCGCTACGCAGACCACCAGTAGATTGAGCATCCAGCCCCTGGCCAGATAGCCGCCGCGCAGCAGAATTTCCCGGGCGATCAGCGCCGGCACCAGCCCCTGCATGAAATGCCCCAGCTTGTCATATGGGTTACGACTGAGTTCGAAGAAGTCTTGCACCCAGAAGCCCAATGGCACCCGCGCGTAGGTATAGGCGCCGCCGAGAATGAGTACCAGCGCATGGGCCGCGATCAGTACGTACAGCAGCTGTGTAAGCGGCGCCCGTTGGTAGGTACAGAGCAGTATCGGCGCCGCGATCAGCACCGGCGCGACCTCCAGTAGCCAGGTCGGCCTATCGTAGGGAGCTATCCCGGAAACGATCAGCGCCAGCAGGACGGCGCCCACCAGCGCAACATTGACGGAGGTTCGCTGCATAGGGTCTGCCTTGGGCGAATACTGGCGCTAGCATGGCGCTGCGTTGCAACTACGGCAAGCGGTCGCTTGGAGCGTCAGCGCGCAGCGACCGACGGGGCCTTGCTGCAACTTCGCCGGTCAACGCTGCCGACATGGTCGTTGGCGTTGCCCTGTACGCAGGCGATGCGCTGGTTGCGCCAGCGCTCCCATTCGCTGACCGGGTACTGGCGGTTCCAGATGTCGTACAGACGCCGGTCCTGCTTCGACAGGCGCAGCTTGTAGCGCTCGCTCATGTACAGATAGGTGCGGGCAATGGCGCCGCGGCTGTATTCGGGCGGCATCGCCGTGCGCTGCTTGAAGTTGACCACGAAGGGACAGGCGCCGTACTGGCTGGGCTTTTCGCTGAGCATGCCGAAGCCGAAATTGCTGCGGTCGCCGTTGACCTCACCGACCACCGGGACCAGGTTGTGCAGGTCGGCCTCGGCCAGGCTGAAAACGGGGTCCTTGGCGGTGCACTGCTTGCGTCCGCCCTGTTGCCAGCACTGGCGCTGGTGGCCGATGACCCAGGCCGGCACGATGTGCTCCCACTCCACCCGTTCGGCTCGCTTGGGCTGTTTGCGTGGAATGTAGCCGCAGCTGCTCAGGTCGATGCGATTGCCTTTGAAACTGCAGCCGCAGTAGAAATCCACTGGTCGTTCGGCATAGATCGTCCAGGCAACCTTCTTCGCTTCGCGGAAGGTGCGAGGTGCATCGGCATAGGTAATGGAGCAGCAGAACAGGGCAAGCAGGAAAAGGCTGAAGCGGCGCATGGGGCTCTCGACAACTGAACGAGTGTCGCATCCATGCGAAGGGCCGGCATTCTACCGTCCTGGCTATTAAAAGCCATATAAAACAATAACTTGCGTGATATCACTGGGCCTTCATTTGCCCCAGTCGATTGAGCCATAGCGAGGCGAGGATGATCGCCCCACCCACCGCGAGCATTAGCAGATTGGTCGTGGTGCCCCAGAACAGCAGATTGAGTACCAGACCCACCGGCACCGCCATGTTGTTCATCACCGCCAGGGTGCCGGCATCCACCAGTGTCGCGCCCTTGTTCCAGCAGAACTGGCCGACGGCGGTGGCCAGCACGCCCATCCAGATCAGCACCGCCCATTGCGTCGTGGTGGTCGGCAGTTTTTCCGCATTACCGAACAGCAGCCACGCCGGCAGCACGATCACCAGTGCGCCGAGGAAGAAGTAGCCGAAGCGTCGATGTAACGGCACGTCGGAGGGGTAGCGCTGCGCCAAGTGCTTGTAGAACACCTGGCCGGCAGCGAAGGTGAAGTTGGCCAGCTGCATCAGCAGGAAGCCACCGAGAAAGTCGCCGGAGACGCCGTCGTAACGGATAAGGCCGGCGCCGAACACCGCCACGGCTGCCGCAACCAGCGCCCAGGGGTTGAAGCGCCGATTGAGCGCATCGTCGATCAGTGTCACGTGCAACGGGGTGAGCACGGTGAACAGCAGCACTTCGGCGACCGTGAGCACGTTGAAACTCATGTACAGGCACAGGTAGGTGACGCCGAATTGCAGCGCGCCGACCAGGGTCACGCCAGCGATGAAGCCGGGCGCCACGCCGCGCCAGCGGGTAAATGGCAGGAACACCAGGCCGGCGAGAATCACCCGCGTCAGCACGGCGAAATAGCTGTCCACCTGGCCGGCCAGGTAAACGCCGATCAGGTTGAAGGAAAAGGCCCAGAGCAGGGTGACGAAGATCAGATAGCGCATGCCGCCTCCACGACGAAGGCCGGCGACCTTAGCGGCTGCGCATGAAAGAGGGAAGGGCCGGCGCGCCCACTGGGCTCGCCAGCCGAACGATCAGGCCTGCTTCAGGGTGGCCATGTCGATGACGAAGCGGTACTTCACGTCGCTCTTGAGCATGCGCTCGTAGGCTTCGTTGATGTCCTGCATGCGGATCATCTCGATGTCCGAGACGATGCCGTGCTCGGCGCAGAAGTCGAGCATCTCCTGGGTTTCGGCGATGCCGCCGATCAGCGAGCCGGCGATGCGGCGACGCTTGAAGATCAGGCCGAACACGCTCGGCGACGGGTGCGGCGAAGCCGGTGCGCCAACCAGGGTCATGGTGGCGTCGCGCTTGAGCAGATTGACGAAGGCGTCGAGGTTGTGCGGCGCGGCAACGGTGTTGAGGATGAAGTCGAAGCTGTTGACGTGTGCAGCCATCTCCTCCTTGTTCTTCGACACCACCACCTCCGAGGCGCCGAGGCGCAGGGCATCTTCCCGCTTGTCTGGCGAGGTGGTGAACAGCACGACCTTCGCGCCCATGGCGTTGGCGATCTTCACCGCCATATGGCCGAGACCGCCGAGGCCGACCACACCGACCTTCTGCCCCGGGCCGACCTTCCACTGGCGCAGCGGCGAGTAGGTGGTGATGCCCGCGCAAAGCAGCGGCGCGACGGCGGCGAGGTTGTCGGTGTGGTTGATGCGCAGCACGTACTTTTCGTCCACCACGATGTTGTCGGAATAGCCGCCGAGGGTGTTCTCGCCACCGCCGAAGGCCGGACCGTTGTAGGTGCCGACGAAACCGTTCTCGCAATACTGCTCCAGCCCTTCGCCACAGGACGAGCAGGTGCGGCAGCTGTCGACCAGGCAGCCGACGCCGGCGATATCGCCCGCCTTGAATTTGCTGACGTTCGCGCCGACCGCGCTCACACGGCCAGCGATCTCGTGGCCGGGCACTGAGGGATACAGGGTGTTGTTCCACTCGTTGCGTGCGGTGTGCAGGTCCGAATGGCAAACGCCGCAGAAGAGAATTTCAATGCGCACATCGTTTGGTCCTACTTCGCGGCGCGAAAAGGAGTAGGGGGCGAGCGGGGCGCTTGGATCGAGTGCGGCGTAACCGATGCTGTTGCTCATGACGGCTCCTTTGTGTGTTCGGAATTTACAGAGGCCAAGCCTAATGGCGGCGAAGTCGGCTGCGTTTGCACAATCCTGCCGAAGGCTGGTGCGTTTCTGCCGCAATGGTCGCCAGGGCTGTTAGCGCAGACTGAGTTGGGAGGCGTTCAGTGACGAACAGTTCAGTCGCTCATCGCTGTTTGGAGGTTGCCACTGATGGCGGATAGCGGGCGGGGAAGGCGGGCCGTGCGATAGGCCGCAGGGTGAAACGAAGGCGGGCCCGGATGCGGGCCCGCCGTTCAGGCTCAGGCTGCCTTGTCCTGGGCCTCGCGCAGGGCGCGGTTCATGGCGCTGAACAGGGCGCGGATGCTGGCAGTGGTGATGTTCTCGTCGATGCCGATACCGTGCAGCGGCCGCTCACCGTCCAGACGCACCTCGATATAGGCAGCGGCCTTGGCATTGCTGCCGGCGCCGATGGAATGCTCGTGGTAGTCCATGATCTCCAGCTTCACTGGCAACGCAGCTACCAGCGCCTCCAGCGGCCCCTTGCCGATGCCGCGCCAGTGAGCGATCTCGCCATCGGTCGCGACTTCCACGTCCACCGCGCTGGTGCCGTTCTCTTCCTGCAGGCGATGCCCCTTGAGCGTATAGGGCGCGGTTGCCTGCAGGTATTCGGCTTCCAGCAGGGCGTAGATCTGCTTGGCACTCATCTCCAGGCCGAGGCGATCGGTTTCCTTCTGCACCACCTGGCTGAACTCGATCTGCATGCGGCGTGGCAGGCTGATGCCGTACTCCTGCTCAAGCAGGAAGGTGATGCCGCCCTTGCCGGACTGGCTGTTGACGCGAATCACTGCCTCGTAGCTGCGGCCGATATCGGCCGGGTCGATCGGCAGATACGGCACCTCCCAGACGCCTTCCGGGTCCTGCTGGGAAAAGCCCTTGCGGATCGCATCCTGGTGCGAGCCGGAGAACGCGGTATGCACCAGGTCGCCGACGTAGGGATGGCGTGGGTGTACCGGCAGCTGGTTGCATTCCTCAACCACCTTGCGCACGGCGTCAATGTCGGAGAAGTCCAGTTGTGGGTCGATGCCCTGGGTGTACATGTTCAGTGCCACGGTCACCAGGTCTACGTTGCCGGTGCGCTCGCCATTGCCGAACAGGCAGCCTTCGACGCGATCGGCGCCGGCCATCAGGCCCAGTTCGGTGGCGGCCACGCCGGTGCCGCGGTCGTTGTGGGTGTGCAGGCTGACCAGCACGCTGTCGCGACGGTTGACGTGGCGGCAGAACCACTCGATCTGGTCGGCATAGATGTTCGGCGTGGCGGCTTCTACGGTGGCCGGCAGATTGAGGATCAGCTTCTGCTCGGGCGTCGGCTGGAACACCTCGATCACGGCGTTGCACACCTCGACAGCGAATTCCGGCTCGGTGGAGCTGAAGATCTCCGGCGAGTACTCGAAGCGCCAGGCGGTTTCCGGATTCTGCGCGGCCAGGCGCTTGATGATCTGCGCTGCGTTGACCGCAATCTTCACCACGCCGGCTTTGTCTTGGTTGAAAACGATGCGGCGAAAGCTCGGCGCGGTGGCGTTGTAGTAATGGACGATGGCTTGCTTGGCGCCCTTCAGCGACTCGAAGGTGCGAGTGATCAGATCCTCGCGGGCCTGGGTCAGCACCTGGATGGTGACGTCGTCGGGGATGTGGCCGCCTTCGATCAGCTCGCGGACGAAGTCGAAATCGGTCTGCGAGGCGGAGGGGAAGCCGACCTCGATTTCCTTAATACCGACCTGAACCAGCGTCTTGAAGAAACGCATCTTCTTCGCCGCGTCCATTGGCTCGATCAGCGACTGGTTGCCGTCGCGCAGATCGGAGCTCAGCCAGATCGGCGCCTGGGTAATCGACTTGGACGGCCAGGTGCGATCCGGGATGTCGATGGCCGGAAAGGCGCGATATTTTTTCGACGGGTTCTTGAGCATGGTCATGGCGTTTCCCCAGGTGAAGCTTGAGCTAGCAACTTGTTTGCCCAGTACGGGCAGTGGTTTATGGTGCAAAGCTATTGCTTAATGGTTGGCTATTGCAAGTCGTGATATAAAGTTGATGATTTATTGCTGTATTAAAAGCCTTCCGGTGATTTGTGCTGGTTCGCAGGTAAAAAGAGAAGATTGATTGCTCGACTCTGTTGCGGCCTCATGTCGCAGCGGACGGGGCGAAAAGGCTGTGCGATCATCCCGCCACTTCATAGGGTCATGTCACGAAGGACACGCTGGTGACACGCAAACGGTATTCGACAATGAGCATCTGGCTTGGCCTGTTCGCCATGCTGATGATCCATGTCGGCCCGTTGTACTCGGCGGTGCAGGCCGCCCAAGCCGCCGAAGTCGCGCAGGTCAGCGAACATCATCACCACGCCGAGCATGAATCCTCCGCTCACGGTCATCATGGCCGCGCGCGCGCAGGCGAACCCGCCTGGCTGACGGCACTCGAACTCTGCGGTTATTGCGAGCTGCTGACGGTCAATCCGCCACTCAGCCTGTCCGTTCACCTGGTTCTGCCGCGGCACGAGCCGGGCTATTTCCAGTCACTTCCCGAACAGCCCTTGCCGCCAGCGCTGCGCCGCAGCAGCGGCCATCCTCGCGCCCCTCCGCATTTCCACAGCTGACCGTCATCAGCCGCCTCGTGCGGCCTAATTACATGCAGAAGTGGAAGTTCCTATGTCCCGCATTACTCATGGCTGTAAGGCGCGTGCGCGCCTGTCTGAGCGTTTTTCGATTCAACCATCCCGCCTGCGCTGGCAGTTCGCCCATGCCGCCCTGCTGGGAATGCTCGCCGGCAGCGCGCTGGCCGAAGCCGACCACTCCGCTCATGCAGAGCAGTCCGATGCCGTCGAGCTGGCGCCGATGATCATCACCGGCGTTAGCCAGCAATCCCCACTCACCGTGGTGACCGATCCCAAGATTCCACGGCAGCCGATGCCGGCCAGCGATGGCGCCGACTACTTGAAGACCATTCCCGGTTTCTCCGCGGTACGTAACGGCGGGGTGAACGGCGATCCGGTGTTCCGTGGCATGTTCGGCTCGCGGCTGAAGCTGCTCTCCAATGGCGGTGAAATGCTCGGCGCCTGCCCCAACCGCATGGATTCGCCGAGTTCCTATATCAGCCCGGATACCTTCGACAAGCTGACCGTCATCAAGGGCCCGCAAACAGTGCTCTGGGGGCCAGGAGCGTCGGCCGCCACGGTGCTCTTCGAACGCGAGCCGGAGCAGTTCAGCGAGCCGGATTACCGCATCAACGGCAGTCTGCTGATCGCCTCCAACGGTCGCTTCGACCGCAACCTGGATGCCGCCGCCGGCAACAGTCAGGGCTATGCACGACTGATGGCCAACAGCTCCCAGGCTGATGATTACGCCGATGGCAACGGCGATACCGTGCCGTCGCGTTACGACAAGTGGAACACCGATGTGGCGCTGGGGTGGACTCCGGATGAAGACACGCTGGTCGAGCTGACCGCCGGCCGTGGTGACGGCTTCGCACGCTATGCCGGGCGCGGCATGGACGGCAGTCAGTTCCAGCGCGAAAGCCTGGGGTTGCGCTTCGAGAAGAGCAATATCGGCGAGACGTTCTATGGGTTGGAGGCGCAGGTCTACTACAACTACGCCGATCACATCATGGACAACTACAGCCTGCGTGACTTCGTGCCGACCTCGATGATGAAGGTGCCGACACTGTCGCGCGTGGATCGTCGCACCCTAGGGGGCCGGCTGGTCGGCACCTGGCAGTGGACCGATGTCGAACTCAAGGCCGGCGTCGATGCGCAGCGCAGCGAGCATCGCAAGGTGATGAATCCGAATCTGCACGTGAACCAGATGGTTGCTGCGGCTGGTAGCGATGCATTGCCCTGGGTGCCGGACGCGATGCTGCACAGCTACGGCGTCTTTGGCGAGTTGACCTGGCAGCTAAGCGAGCGCGAGAAGCTGATCAGCGGTCTGCGTCTGGATCTGCATGAGGCGACCGATGAGCGCGACTACTTCAACAGCCACCATCCGACGCTCAAGAACGGGATGGGTATGCCCGTCAGTCAGGACTGGGACAACCCCACCGCCGGCGAAACCCGTCGCGATACGCTGTACAGCGGCTTCGTGCGCTACGAGGAAGAGCTGGTCAGCCTGCCGGCGACCTGGTACGCCGGCCTCGGTCATGCACAGCGCTTCCCTGACTACTGGGAGCTGTTCGTTTCCAACCCCGGTCCGGTCGGCACGGTGCAGCCGTTCGATTCGGTACGCCCGGAGAAGACCACCCAGCTCGACATCGGCCTGCAATACGCCAAGGGGCCGCTGGAAGCCTGGGTTTCAGCCTATGCCGGCCTTGTCGAGGACTACATCCTGTTCAGCTATGTGCCCGGCGTGATGCCCGGCATGCTTCGCGCCGAAGTCAGCAACATCGACGCCACCATCGCCGGTGCCGAGATGGGCGCAAGTTACCGTTTCACTAGCAACTGGAAGGGTGATGCGAGCCTGGCTTACGCCTGGGGCAAGAACCGCAGCGATGACCGCGCCATGCCGCAGATTCCGCCATTGGAAGGGCGTCTTGGGTTGACCTATGAGCGCGACAACTGGAGCACCAGTGGCTTGTGGCGGGTCGTCGCTGCGCAGAACCGCGTTGCCGAGAACCAGGGCACCGTGGTCGGCAAGGACTTCGACGAGAGCGCCGGTTTCGGCGTGCTGGCGGTCAATGGCGCCTACCGGCTGAACAAGAACTTCAAGCTCAGCGCGGGCGTCGACAACCTGCTGGACAAGAACTATAGCGAGCACCTCAATCTCGCTGGCAGTGCGGGCTTCGCCGATTACGGACTCGAACCCACCAGTCGGGTCAACGAGCCGGGCCGCACCTATTGGGCGCGGGTCGACATGAGCTTCTGAAGGAAATAACGGCGGTAAAGGAGCGAGGCGTTCCCTCGCTCCGGACGTAGGTTGGCGCTGAGGCGCGGGGTTTGAAGGTGTGGCCCGCGGCGCTGGCGTCAGGGAGGACGCAATGGGCAGTGCTCAAGGCTGCGCCATCTGCTTCGTGCCTCAGCGCCAACCTCCGATTAGTCGATGCCGCATGCCTGGCTGCTCGGTCAGCATCGTCACCGTTCTTGTCTATCTTTGCTGGAATGCGCCCGGCAAGTCCTTGCCATCATCTTCGGTCGAATGTTCCTCACGCGCCGCCAGTACTGGTGCGCCGCGGGGCATCAGCGACTCGCCCCAGTTGCGCATGTCGGCGCCGCTCGGGTGCTGGAACACGCGCAAGCCGAATTCCGGCAGGATCGCCAGCAAGTGATCGAAGATGTCCGACTGGATCGCTTCGTACTGCGTCCAGGCTACCGTGTTAGTGAAACAGTAGATCTCCAGCGGCAGACCGTCGGCGGTTGGGCTCAGCTGCCGTACGATCAGCGTCATCTGCTGGTGCACGCCGGGATGGGCGCGCAGATAGCGTTCAACATAGGCGCGGAACGTCCCCAGATTGGTGACCCGGCGGGTATTGACCGGGTCCTGCCCGCGCTCGGCGAGCTTGGCGTTCCACTCATCAATTTCCTTGCGCTTGTTGACCAGGTAATCCTCCAGCAGGCTGAAGCGATAGAGCCGCTTGCGCTCGTCGGCGTCTAGGAAATGCACGCTCTGCTGATCCAGATACAGGCTGCGCTTGATGCGCCGGCCACCACTTTCCTGCATGCCGCGCCAGTTCTTGAACGAATCGGAAATGAAGCGCTTGGTCGGGATGCTGGTGATCGTCTTGTCCCAGTTCTGAATCTTGACGGTATGCAGGGCGATGTCGATCACGTCGCCGTCAGCGTTGAGCTGCGGCATCTCTACCCAGTCACCGACGCGAATCAGGTCGTTGGAGGTGATCTGCACGCTGGCCACCAGCGAGAGCAGGGTGTCCTGAAAAATCAGCATCAGCACCGCCGCCATGGCACCCAGGCCGGACAGCAGGATCAGCGGTGAACGGTCGATCAGCGTGGCGATGATCAGAATCGTCGCGATGGCGTAGACGACGATCTTCACCACCTGCAGATAACCCTTGATCGGGTGCAGGCGGGAATCCGGACGGCGCTGGTAGATGAGGTTGACGATGTCCAGCACCGCGCCCAGGGCCAGCGCGATGGTCAGCACGATGAAGCCGCCGCAGACGTTCTGCACCACGGTCACCGCGGCTTCCGGCAGGCCCGGTACGGTCGTCACGCCAAGCGACAGCACCAGTGCGGGGACGATGTTCGACAGCCGCTTGATGATGCCGAAATCCTGCAGTTCGCCATCGCGGGTGTGGCGCAGTAAACGGTAAAGGCCACGCACCAGGATGCGTTTGACGATCCAGTTAGACAGCCAGGCGGCGAAGATCAGCGTGGCACTGGCGAGCAGCGTCTGCAGTTCGGGGTGGGCTCTGAGCCAGTCCAGCCAGCCGGCCAGATCGTCAGACATGTGAATCTCCATTGAGAGGTGAGGGCGCGGCCTTGGCAAATCGCCTTGGTCGCTGCCCGGCTTGTCGATGTGGCTTGGTCAGCGGATAAATTCGCGGCTGATACTCTTGAACAGTTCGGTGCCGGCGCGTTCCATCCATTCGAAGGCGACCATCTCCCGCGAGACGATCACCGCACCAGCCTGACGCATCCGCGCCAGCGCGAGCGCCTTGTCGCTGGCCCGCCGCGAGCTGACGCCTTCTTCGACGACGAAAACTTCGTTGCCGCGGGCGCGCAGGTCGAGCACGGTCTGCAGCACGCACACGTGAGTCTCGCAGCCGCAGATGACGAACTGCCGGCGTTCGCCGCCGGGGCGCTGGAACAGCTCGCCGTCGCCAGCCGCGGAGAAGTGCAGCTTCTCCAGAATGGCGGCCTCGTCGACGCCGTCACGCAGGGCGGCGATGGTCGGGCCGAGGCCCTTGCTGTACTGCTCGGTCAGCAGCACCGGCACGCCTACTCGCTGTGCTACCTGCTGCAGCCAGGCAGTGTGCTCGGCCATGGCTTCACTTTCGAGAATGACCGGGAACAGGCGCTCCTGGATGTCGATGATCAGCAGGGTGGAATCCGTTGCTTTGATGCGCATCGCTGTCGTTCCTCGTGATGTGTTCAAGGCTTATACGCGCCGATGAAGATGGCTGGGTCGACCCGCGCGTCGTTCAGGCTCACGTTCCAGTGCAGGTGCGGACCGGTTGCGCGTCCGGTTGCGCCGACCTTGCCCAGTTCCTGACCCCGCGCCAGTTGCTCGCCGACTTTCACGCCGATCTCGGAAAGATGGCAGAACATGCTGATCAGCCCCTGGCCGTGATCGACGAATACCGTCTTGCCATTGAAGAAGTAGTCACCGGTGAGTATGACCTTGCCGGCTGCCGGTGCCTTGATTGGCGTGCCGGTCTTGGCGGCGAAATCCAGGCCGGAATGCGGGTTGCGTTCCTCGCCGTTGAAGAAACGGCGCAGGCCGAAGGGCGATGACAGCGGGCCGTCGACCGGGCGATCGAACAGCAGATTGCTCGGCTGGTTAGCGCTGAACTGGCGATAGGCGCGGTTCTGCTCGTCCAGCTCACGTTCGATGCGCTTGAGGTCGGCCGGGTTGGGATTGACCTGGCGCTGATTTTTCAGGGTGATGTGCTGTGCGCGATATTCACGGCTTTCGACCTGGAAGGCTTGCGCGCGACCATCGATCTCCAACTGCTGCGCGCCCGGCTTCACCGAAAGCGGGATACCAACGATAGCGATCCAGCGCTGGCCATCCTCGCGTACCACCAGCGTCGGCTTGCCCTGGTAGCGGGCCTGCGGCGCACTCGGGCCGTTGCCGAGTTCGATCACGGCTACGCCGCCGGGTACGGGTTTGTTGAGCAGGCGGGTGATGAATCCCTCGGCATGGGCGGGGAGGGCAAGGGTGAGGGCGAACAGCAGGGCGAAGACGCGAGGCATGGGTGGGTCCGTTGCAGGAAACGGCCCATCCTCGCGTAAACGCTGGAATAGAGAAAGACCCAGGGATGTCAGAACGTTTCCGGCCAAGCGGCTGCCGCAGGGTCTACAGCAACGGCAGCGTTACTGGCTCCAGATGATTGTCTTCCACCCGCACCTGGAGTTCGCCCTCGCCGAGTCGAGCCTTGAGACGTTGCCCGGGTTGGGTCTGGCTGGCGCTGCGGATCGCCTGGCCGCGCTCGTCGAGCAGGATGCTGTAGCCGCGGCTGAGTGTGGCCAGCGGGCTCACCACATTGAGCGTCTGGACGAGCCCCTGAAGCTGTTGACGGCGGCCTTTCAGACTGGCCTGCATCGCCCGCGGCAGTCGCGAGGAAAGGTGGTCGAGGCGCTGGCGCAACAGATTCAGCGAACGGCCCGGATGTTGTGAGGCCAGGCGCGTTTCCAGCCGAGCCAGGCGCTCCTGGCTGCTGCACAGGCGACGGTCGACCGCGCGCAGCAGGCGCTGCTCGAGATCATCGATACGCTGTGCCTGCTGTTGCAGCCGTTCGCCGGGATGGCGCAGGCGGCGGGTCAGACCTTCCAGGCGCATGGCATCACGGTGCAGGCGGTCGCGCATGCGCAGTACCAGGCGCTGTTGCAGCCCGCTCAGCCGGTGTTGCAGGTCGGCGCTGCTTGGTGCCAGCAACTCGGCAGCCGCGGATGGCGTCGGCGCGCGAACATCGGCGACGAAATCGGCTATCGAGACATCGGTTTCGTGGCCCACCGCGCTGACGATCGGCGTGACGCAGGCGTCCACCGCGCGTGCCACGGCTTCTTCGTTGAAGCACCAGAGGTCTTCGAGCGAACCGCCGCCGCGGGCCAGGATCAGCGCATCGAAGCCCTGAGCGTCGGCTAGCTGCAGCGCTCGGACGATCTGCCCGGTGGCTTCGCGGCCTTGTACCGCGGTCGGGATCAGCGTCAGCTCGACCTGCGGCGCGCGGCGTTTGAACACCGAAATGATGTCGCGGATCACTGCGCCGGTCGGCGAGCTGACGATGCCAATGCGTCGTGGATGGGCGGGCAGGGCGGCCTTGCGTTCGGCGGCGAACAGGCCTTCGGCGCTGAGCTTTTCTTTCAGTGCTTCGAACGCCAGGCGCAGCGCGCCGTCGCCGGCCGGCTCCAGCGTGTCGAGAATCAGCTGATAGTCGCCGCGTCCCTCGAACAGCGAGACCTTGCCGCGCACCCGTACCGCCAGGCCATCACGTAGGGCCTGGCGAACCCGCGCCGCGTTCTGCCGGAACAGCGCACAACGCACCTGGGCGTTCTTGTCCTTGAGGGTGAAATAGATGTGGCCGGAAGCCGGGCGGGCGAGGTTGGAAATCTCGCCTTCGACCCAGACCTGGGCGAATACGTCCTCGAGCAGCAGGCGGGCGCGACCGTTGAGCTGACTGACAGTCAGCACTTCGCGATCGAGATTGAGACGCTGGAAGGGATCTTTGAGCATGGCGGCGATGATAAGCCGGGCGCGACCCTGCGCAAACCGAAACTGCACGGCACTGGTCTGCCTGGCCTTGACCGGTTCGGGCATGGCGCTAAGCTGCGCGACCTCCGTCCATCTCACGCTCCGAGTATCCATGAGCCAAAGCCAAGCGATCATCGTGCCGCGCATTTCCACGTTACCAGGGCACGAAGCCAAGGCGCGGATGATCCTGCGCTGGCTGGCCGAGCGGCACATCGTCGAGGCGCTGCCGACCACCTGCGGCCGCGGTGTTGGCGGCATGGGCTACGCGATTGCTCCAGGCGCGCGAAACGTCGTGATGCATCCGGAACGCTTGCCCTTTGCAGAAGCCATCAACGGCCTTGAAGTTGTGACCAAGCGCTGCATCTATACACCTACTCGCGACTTTCCCGAGGAGGCTGGGTGTCCCGAGTGCCGCCGCGAGATCGGCGAGGCGCTGTTCGAGAGCCTGGACGAGTGGATGCCTCGCCAGACCGATAATTTCACCTGTCCGGAATGTGGCTTCGAGGATGATATCAACGGCTTTCTGTTCATCCCGGCCTGCGGCTTTTCTAATCTGGGCTTCATCTTCAACGGCTGGGGCGAGGCGGGCTTCAAGCCGTCATTTCTCGACGAATTCGCCGAACGCCTGGGTTTCAAAGTAGCGCTGGTGGTTGATCGCCCGTGACCATTCAGTCATTTCAGCAATGCCACGCTTTTTGGTGCGCGCGCCGCGCCTCACATCCGCATTGAGCGTGAGGGAGTGCGTGGGTATAATGCCGCGCTTCCTTTTTCCCGCCTGGGAGCCCCCGCCATGCTGCGTATCAGCCAAGAAGCCCTGACTTTCGATGATGTTCTCCTGATCCCGGGATATTCCGAGGTTTTGCCGAAGGATGTCAGTCTGAAGACCCGTCTGACCCGCGAAATCGAGCTGAACATTCCGCTGGTTTCCGCGGCCATGGACACCGTCACCGAAGCGCGCCTGGCCATCGCTATGGCCCAGGAAGGCGGCATCGGTATCATTCACAAGAATATGAGCATCGAGCAGCAGGCTGCCGAGGTGCGCAAGGTCAAGCGTCACGAGACCGCCATCGTTCACGATCCGGTCACCGTCACCCCGGAAACCAAGATCAGCGAGCTGCTGCGCAAGGCACATGAGCTGGGCTTCTCCGGCTTCCCGGTGGTCTCCGGCAAAGAGCTGGTCGGTATCGTCACTGGCCGCGACTTGCGCTTCACGCCCAACGCCGGCGATTCCGTCGCGGCAATCATGACGCCCAAAGACAAGCTGGTGACCGTGCTCGAAGGCACCGGCCTGGAAGAAATCAAAACCGAACTCTACAAGCACCGCATCGAGAAGATGCTGGTGGTAGACGGCAATTTCCACCTGCGCGGTCTGGTGACTTTCCGCGACATCGAGAAGGCCAAGACCTATCCGCTGGCGTCCAAGGACGGCCAGGGTCGTCTGCGCGTCGGTGCAGCAGTCGGTACTGGCGCTGATACCGGTGATCGCGTCGAGGCGCTGGCCGCTGCCGGTGTCGACGTGGTGGTGGTGGATACCGCGCATGGTCATTCCCGCGGTGTGATCGACCGCGTGCGCTGGGTGAAGGAGAACTTCCCGCAGGTGCAGGTGATCGGCGGCAACATCGCCACTGCCGAAGCGGCGCTGGACCTGGTCAAGGCCGGCGCCGACGCGGTCAAGGTCGGTATCGGCCCGGGCTCGATCTGCACCACCCGTATCGTTGCCGGTGTTGGCGTGCCGCAGATCTCTGCCATTGCCAACGTCTCCGCCGCGCTGGAAGGCACCGGCGTGCCGATGATCGCCGACGGTGGCATCCGCTTCTCCGGTGACCTGTCCAAGGCCATCGTCGCCGGCGCCAACGCCGTGATGATGGGTTCGATGTTCGCCGGTACCGAAGAAGCGCCGGGTGAGATAGAGCTGTTCCAGGGGCGTTCCTACAAGGCCTATCGCGGCATGGGCTCGCTGGGTGCCATGTCCCAGGCGCAAGGCTCCTCGGATCGCTACTTCCAGGATTCCGCCGCTGGCGCCGAGAAGCTGGTGCCGGAAGGTATCGAAGGCCGTGTGCCGTACAAGGGCTCGCTGGCAGCGATCATCCACCAGCTGATGGGCGGTCTGCGTGCTTCCATGGGTTACACCGGCAGCGCCACCGTCGACGAGATGCGCAGCAAGCCGCAGTTCGTGCGCATTACCGGCGCCGGCATGGCCGAGTCGCACGTGCATGATGTGCAGATCACCAAGGAAGCTCCGAACTACCGCGTCGGCTGAAGATCGATTTGACGCAGCTGCGCTAGGTCATGCTGCGTTGGAGGAAACTTGGCGCTGGCTTGCCAGCGAACGTCCGACAGGACGGCCCGGAGGGCGAACGAAGCGAGTCGATGCCTCATTTGTTTCGGCAGACTCCGCTTTCTCGTTGCTCTGCGCATTGCCTGTCCGTTGCTCGCGAAGCGGCAACCCGATTTTTGGAATGCATGAACAACGGGGCTGTTCGATCAGCCCCGTGTCATTTGTGACTACCACGAGAGATGCCCCACATGGCTCATCCTGACATCCACGCCCACCGCATCCTGATCCTCGACTTCGGTTCCCAGTACACCCAGCTGATTGCCCGCCGCGTGCGTGAGATTGGCGTCTACTGCGAATTGCATCCGTGGGATATGAGCGAGGACGACATCCGTGCCTTCGCCCCGCGCGGCATCATTCTCGCCGGTGGTCCGGAATCGGTTCATGAGGTGGGCAGCCCGCGCGCGCCGCAGGCTGTGTTCGATCTTGGTGTGCCGCTGTTTGGCATCTGCTATGGCATGCAGACTATGTCCGAGCAGCTGGGCGGCAAGGTACAGGGCTCGGATGTCCGCGAGTTTGGTTATGCCCGCGTCGACCTGGTCGGCAAATCGAAGCTGTTCGACGGCATCGAAGACCACATGGATGACGACGGTATGTTCGGCCTCGATGTCTGGATGAGCCACGGCGACAAGGTCACCGAGATTCCGGCTGGTTTCCACATTCTCGCCAGCACCCCGAGCTGCCCCATAGCCGCCATGGGCGATGATTCCCGCGGTTACTACGGCGTGCAGTTCCACCCGGAAGTGACCCACACCCGCCAGGGCGGGCGCATCCTTTCCCGCTTCATCCTCGACATCTGCGGCTGCGAAGCACTGTGGACGCCGTCCAACATCGTCGAAGATGCCATCGCCCAGGTGCGTGCCCAGGTCGGTGATGCCAACGTACTGCTCGGCCTCTCCGGTGGCGTCGATTCGTCGGTGGTTGCGGCGCTGCTGCACAAGGCGATCGGCGACCAGCTGACCTGTGTCTTCGTCGACAACGGCCTGCTGCGCCTGCACGAGGGCGACCAGGTGATGGCCATGTTCGCCGAGAACATGGGCGTCAAGGTGATTCGTGCCGACGCCGAGGCACAGTTCCTCGGTAACCTCGAAGGTGAGGCGGACCCGGAGAAGAAGCGCAAGATCATCGGCCGTACCTTTATCGACGTGTTCGATGCAGAGGCCAGCAAGCTGGACAACATCCAGTTCCTCGCCCAAGGCACCATCTACCCCGACGTGATCGAGTCGGCCGGCGCCAAGAGCGGCAAGGCACACGTAATCAAGTCGCACCACAACGTCGGCGGCCTGCCGGAGGAAATGAACCTCAAGCTAGTCGAGCCGCTGCGTGAGCTGTTCAAGGACGAAGTGCGCAAGATCGGCCTGGAACTCGGCCTGCCCTACGACATGGTCTACCGTCACCCATTCCCTGGCCCGGGTCTGGGTGTGCGCATCCTCGGTGAAGTGAAAAAGGAATACGCTGACCTGCTGCGTCGTGCCGACCATATCTTCATCGAAGAGCTGCGCAACTTCGACTGGTACCACAAGACCAGCCAGGCCTTCGTGGTGTTCCAGCCGGTCAAGTCGGTCGGTGTGGTCGGCGACGGCCGTCGCTACGCCTGGGTCGTTGCGCTGCGCGCGGTGGAAACCATCGACTTCATGACTGCACGTTGGGCGCACCTGCCTTACGAGCTGCTGGAGAAGGTGTCCAACCGCATCATCAACGAAATCGAAGGCATCTCCCGCGTCACCTATGACGTGTCGAGCAAGCCGCCCGCCACCATCGAGTGGGAGTGATCTGAAGCAATGAGGGCAGCCCAGGCTGCCCTCATGCTATGCGCAGCCTCCCCAGAGGGGCGCGTCGAGCCTGATGGGCCCATGTATTCGGACTGGCTGGAGCCCATGCATGTCCTTTACCCGTAGACAGATTCTCACCGGCCTGGCCGGTCTTGGCGTGGTCGGCCTTGCCGGCAGTGGCGCGCGCTACTGGCTTGGCCGCCCGGCCGACATCACCACCCATGACTATGAGTTGATTGCCGCCCCGCTGGACGTAGAGCTGGTGCCCGGTCATGTCACGCCTGCCTGGGCCTATGGCGGGCAGGCACCTGGCCTGGAATTGCGCGGCCGGCAGGGCGACTGGCTGCGGGTGCGCTTCATCAACAACCTGCCGGAGCCCACCACCATCCACTGGCATGGCATTCGTCTGCCGCTGGAAATGGATGGCGTTCCCTACGTATCGCAGTTGCCGGTATTGCCCGGTGAGTTCTTCGACTATCGCTTCCAGCTGCACGATGCCGGCAGCTTCTGGTATCACCCGCATACCAGCAGTGCCGCCCAGTTGGGCCGTGGGCTGGTCGGTCCGTTGATCGTCGAGGAGCGCGAACCGAGCGGTTTCAGGCACGAGCGCACACTCAATCTGAAAAGCTGGCATGTCGATAAACAGGGCGCTTTCACCGAGTTCAGCGTGCCTCGCGAGGCTGCTCGAGGTGGCACGCCAGGCGTGCTGTCGACGGTGAATGGCACACATGCGCCCACGCTTGACCTGCCGGCCGGGCAGGTCGTGCGGCTACGGGTGTTGAACTTGGACAATACGCTGACCTATCGGCTGAACCTGCCGGAGGGCGAGGCGCGCATCTATGCGCTCGATGGCCATCCGGTCGTACCGATGCCGCTGGGCAAGGAGTACTGGCTCGGACCGGGTATGCGCATCGACCTGGCGCTGAAGGTGCCGGAGATCGGTACGGAGCTATCCTTGCGCAATGGCCCGCTGCGACTGGCGACACTGCGTTCTGTGGCGTACGAGGGCGCTGCTGGCGACTGGCCGCCAGCGCTGCCGGCCAATCCGGTGGCAGAGCCGGATCTGCAGCGTGCGGAAACACTGCGCTTCAACTTCGAATGGGCCGGCCACCTGTCGGCGGACGTCGAGCAGGGCGGCGCCTATACCTTCTGGCAGATCAACGGCCAGGCCTGGGACATCAACGACAAGACCTGTGCCGATCGCCCGATTGCGACGCTGAAAAAGGATGGCCATTACATCTTCGAGCTGCGCAACCTCAGTCAGTACCAGCATCCGATTCACCTGCACGGCATGACCTTCAAGGTGATTTCCTCCAATCGCCGCAAGATCGATCCGTGGTTCACCGATACCTACCTGCTGGGCAAGAACGAGACGGCGCGTATCGCTCTGGTCGCCGATAATCCCGGTGTCTGGATGTTCCATTGTCATGTCATCGACCACATGGAAACCGGTCTGATGGCGGCGATCGAGGTGGTATGAGAAAGGGCAGGGCGCAGCAGTGAGGAGACCGTTGATCATCGACCGCAGCCAGGACGAGCACTTCATGCGTGAAGCCCTGGCACTGGCGGCGCAGGGTGCGGCGCTGGGCGAGGTGCCAGTGGGCGCCGTGCTGGTGCAGGACGGGCTGATCATCGGGCGCGGCTATAACTGTCCGATTTCCCGGCACGACCCCAGTGCCCATGCGGAAATGGTCGCGGTGCGCGACGCGGCGCTGGCAGTACAAAATTATCGGCTACCCGGTAGCACACTCTATGTGACGCTGGAGCCCTGCAGCATGTGCGCCGGTCTGATCGTGCATTCGCGGATCCAGCGCGTCGTCTATGGCGCCACCGAGCCGAAGGCCGGCGTGGTTGTCAGTCGCGGCCAGTTTTTCGATCAGGGCTTTCTCAACCACCGGGTGCTGGTCGAGGGCGGCGTGCTGGCCGAGGAGTGTGGTAAGGAGCTCAGCGAATTCTTCCGCCAGCGCCGGCAGAAGGGTTAGCGCGCTGCCGTTGTCGGCTGCAGCGTTTCATGGGCGGCGACGCTGCCCTGCGCCGGAAAGACCACCAGATGGTCGGCGGCTATGGCGATGCCGACTTCTTGCCCAGTGGGGTAGTCCGCATGGCTGGTGAAGATCGCCACCAGTTGATTGCCGGTGGGCAGCTGCAGCCGGTACAGCGTCGACGCACCGAGGAAGGTTTTGCCAACGATCAGCGCACGTAGCGGGCTGTCCGGCTTGTAGACGATGTCATCGGGGCGTAGCAGCACATCCACCGAACTGCCTGCCGGCCAGGTGTAGGCCCGATTGCCACGAATAATGCCGAGCTCGGTCTGCACGGTTTCCGGGTCGAGCAGCTGCCCGCGAATGAAGTAACCCTGTCCGATGAAGCTCGCGACGAAGGGCGTCAGCGGTTCATGGTAGAGGTTGAAAGGGGTGTCCCACTGTTCCAGACGACCATCTTTGAATACGCCGACCTGATCGCTGACGGCGAAGGCCTCTTCCTGGTCGTGGGTGACCAGAATGGCGCTGGTGTTGCGCGCCTTGAGGATCTCGCGCACTTCATGGCTGAGACGCCGACGCAGTTCGACGTCGAGGTTAGAGAAGGGCTCGTCCAGCAGCAACAGCGCAGGCTCAGGCGCCAAGGCGCGGGCCAATGCCACACGCTGTTGTTGGCCACCGGAAAGTTCGTGCGGGTAGCGTTTGCCCAAGGCGGACAGGTGCACCAGTTCGAGCATTTCCGACACGATTCGCGAACAGTCGGACTGCTTGCGGATGCCGAAGGCGATGTTCTCCGCCACGGTCAGATGGGGGAACAGCGCGTAGTCCTGAAACACCATGCCGATGCGGCGCTTCTCCGGCGCCAGGGTGAAGCCTGAGCGGGAAATGACCGTGTCCTCCAGCTGGATTTCGCCCTGGTGTACCGGCTCGAACCCAGCGATGGCGCGTAGCGTAGTGGTCTTGCCGCAACCGGATGGGCCCAGCAGGCAGCCGATATCACCGCGGTTCAGGTGCAGGTTGAGGTGCTGAACAATGCTCTGCTCGCCGTAGCCGCAGGCCAGATCGCGCAATTGCAGCAGCGGCGGATCATTTTTCATGCGTGGTGATAGGCCGGCTCGACGAGGAACTCAAGCAGGGCCTTCTGTACATGCAGACGGTTTTCGGCCTGGTCCCAGGCTACGGAGCGCGGATCGTCGAGCAGGTCGTGGCTGATTTCCTCACCGCGGTGGGCTGGCAGGCAGTGCATGAACAGCACGTTTGCGGCAGCGCAATCGAGCAGTGCTCGGTCGACCTGATAGGGGCGGAACGTGGCTAGGCGCGCGGCGGCTTCGTCTTCCTGGCCCATGGAGGCCCAGACGTCGGTGCTGATCAGATGCGCGCCTGCGGCCGCCTCGCGCGGATCACGCAGAATCTGCACGCGATCACCGGCGCGTGCCATCAGCTCGGCGTTGGGCTCGTAGCCCTCGGGGCAAGCGACCTTGAGCTGGAAGTCGAACTGGATGGCAGCTTCTATATAGGTATTGCACATGTTGTTGCCGTCGCCGATCCACGCCACCGTCTTGCCGGCGATGCTGCCGCGGTGCTCATGGAAGGTCTGCATATCGGCCATCAACTGGCAGGGGTGCAGGTCATCGGACAGGCCGTTGATGACTGGGACGCTGGAATTGGCGGCGAATTCGGTGAGTGTCGAATGGGCGAAGGTGCGGATCATCACGGCATCGAGCATGCGTGACATGACGATGGCCGAATCGCTGATCGGTTCGCCGCGGCCGAGCTGGGTATCGCGCGGCGAAAGAAAGATCGCTTGGCCGCCGAGCTGGATCATGCCAGCTTCGAATGACAGTCGGGTGCGGGTCGAGGCTTTCTCGAAGATCATGCCCAGCACGCGATTCTTCAGGGGTTCGAACAGGACGCCGCGCTCGCGCAGATCCTTCAGCTCGATGCCGCGGCGGACCAGGCTGTTCAGCTCCTGGGGCGTGCAGTCCATCAGTGAGAGAAAATGCCTTGCGCTCATATCAACTACCTTTATTGCCGCAGCGCGATCCAGTGCTTTTCGACAGAAAAAGGGGACCGACGACTGGGGGTCGCACGGGGAGCGACGAAACGGGAAAGGCGCGATCTTATCCAGAAAGCGAGCGCAGGCGCAAATCCTCTACCCACGGCCTGTGGTGGGCTGAATCGCAGTATTGACGGCCTTTGCGCCACCACAAAGCCGAGTCCTCCGCTCGGCTTTCCCGCGCGTTTTCCGTTACAATGCGCGGCAACCGTGTCTAGCCGAGGTACTCCATGGATATCATCGAAACCATCAAAGAACAGATCGCCAACAACCCGGTGCTGCTTTACATGAAGGGCTCGCCGAACGCCCCACAGTGCGGCTTTTCTGCCCGTGCGACCCAGGCGGTAATGGGCTGTGGCGAGAAGTTCGCTTATGTCGACATCCTGCAGAACCCGGAAATTCGTGCCAGCCTGCCGACCTATGCCAACTGGCCGACCTTCCCGCAGCTGTGGGTGAGCGGTGAGCTGGTCGGTGGCAGCGACATCATCCTCGAGATGTTCGAAAAGGGTGAGCTGCAGACTCTGATCAAGTCCGCTGTCGGCAAGGCCGAAGCATAAATACGGCGCCAGTCGTAGATGCTTTGCGTATGCCCGCATCAAGTGATGCGGGCATTTTTGTTTGTGATCGAGACATGAAGTAAAGAAAGGGCAGCAGCTTTCAGTGATCTTTACCGCTTTTCGTGGGTCATAGGTCGCGTTGAGGGCACCGTCCTCTTTTACGCATTGCGCCTTCGAGTGAGAGACCCTTCCCTTATGCCCTATCTGCGAGTGTTGCCTTTTCTGATCGTGCTGGCGATCGTGCTCTTCAATGGTTTGAAGCCGGAGCCGGTGCCGCAGCTGTTCGATCAGCAGGACAAACTGCACCATTTGCTGGGCTTTGCGGCGCTGGCGTTCACGCTGCGCCTGAGCTTTCCTCGCATACCGTTCACCTGGGGGCTTTGTCTGACCGTCTGCGCGGCGCTGCTGATCGAGCTGGGCCAGGGCTTGCTGCCGCATCGCACTGCATCCCGCTGGGACATGCTGGCTAACGTGCTTGGCGTTCTGTTGGGCTGGGGTTGTTCCATGCTGGCGCAGGGCTGGTGGCGCCAGCGGCTAGGCGAACCGCTGCCGGAGTGACTCCGTAGCCTGGGCTCTACTGCGTCAGCAGAACGCGCTTTAGCCCGGCCCCGAAGGGGTGAGCGAAGCGAATAACCTGGGGCGCAGTCCTTGGTGAGAGTCCAGTGGCAATAAAAAAGCCCCGGTATCAACCGAGGCTTTCGAATTTGGCTCCGCGACCTGGACTCGACTGCGCTAGCAGAACGCGCTTTAGCCCGGCCCCGAAGGGGTGAGCGAAGCGAATAACCTGGGACGTAGTCCCTGGTGAGAGTCCAGTGGCAATAAAAAAGCCCCGGTATTAACCGAGGCTTTCGAATTTGGCTCCGCGACCTGGACTCGAACCAGGGACCCAATGATTAACAGTCATTTGCTCTACCGACTGAGCTATCGCGGAACAACGGTGCGTATCCTACTGTTTGCAAAAGAGAAGTCAACCCTTCGCGCCGGCAGGGAGGATGCCACGCCCGGGGCCTGAAACAGCCCCGGGGTGGATCGAATCAGAGCACCTGGACGATGGCGTCAGTGACGTGACCAATGTTGTTGCGGTTCAGTGCGGCGGCGCAGATTCGACCGGTGCTGATGGCGTAAACGCCGAACTCGACACGCAGCCGCTCGACCTGCTCGGCTGTGAGGCCGGAGTAGGAGAACATGCCGCGCTGGGCAGCAACGAAGCTGAAATCGGTCTTCGCGCCTTTAGCCGCCAGCTGCTCGACCATGCTTAGCCGCAGCTCGCGGATGCGGCTGCGCATCTCGCCTAGCTCGGCTTCCCACATGGCACGCAGTTCCGGGCTGTTGAGCACCGCGGAGACGATTGTGGCGCCATGGGTCGGCGGGTTGGAGTAGTTGGTGCGGATTACGCGCTTGACCTGCGAGAGTACGCGCGCAGACTCCTCGCGACTCTGGGTGACCATCGACAGCGCGCCGACGCGCTCGCCGTACAGCGAGAAGGACTTGGAGAACGAGCTGGAAACAAAGAAGGTCATGCCCGACTCGGCGAACAGGCGTACGGCGGCGGCGTCTTCTTCGATGCTGTCGCCGAAACCCTGGTAGGCGATGTCGATGAACGGGACGTGATCCTGGGCGCGCAGCACGTCGAGGATCTGCTTCCAGTCATCCAGGTTCAGGTCGACACCGGTCGGGTTGTGGCAGCAGGCGTGCAGCACGACGATGGAGCGGGGCGGCAGGTTCTTCAGGTCCTCCAGCAAGCCGGCACGGTCGATGCCGTGGTTGGTTGCGTCGTAGTAGCTATAGTTCTGTACTGGAAAGCCGGCCGATTCGAACAGTGCGCGATGGTTTTCCCAGCTCGGGTTGCTGATGGCAACCACGGCGTCAGGCAGCAGGCGCTTGAGGAAATCTGCCCCGACCTTGAGTGCGCCGGTTCCACCGAGCGCCTGGGTAGTCACCACCCGGCCTTCGGCGATCAGCGGGGAATCTTCACCAAACAGCAGCTTCTGTACGGCCGCGTCGTAGGCGGCGATGCCTTCGATCGGCAGGTAGCCTCGCGGTGCGTGGGTGGCGATGCGGGCATGCTCGGCCTCGACCACGGCGCGCAGCAGCGGAATGCGACCTTCTTCGTTGTAGTAGACGCCGACACCGAGATTGACCTTGTTCGGCCGCGTGTCGGCGTTGAAGGCTTCATTGAGGCCGAGGATAGGATCGCGCGGCGCCATTTCGACAGCAGAGAACAAACTCATGGTGAGGGGGCTCGAAAGAGAAGAGTGACTAGATTCACCACCCTCGCGTCGGCGCGCAGGGTGATGCGCAAACGGGGCGGTAGTATAGCGATCATGCCTGTGGCCTGCGATATGCTACTGAGCTTTTCTGAGCATTATTGGTGCGTTTCGCATGCTGGAAAGATGGGCGGTTTCTCAGCTTTGCGCGCCCATCGCCTCCGGCAGATGTCGAGATGCGCCCGCCGTCGCGCCAAACCGCTGGATGGCTGTCTAAGGTCCGGCTGGCAAGCAGGCAAACGTTACCTAGAGAGGCGAAATGTCCAAGTTCGAACTGGTCACCCGTTTCAAGCCGGCCGGCGATCAGCCGGAGGCCATTCGGCAGATGATCGAAGGCATCGAAGCGGGGCTGTCGCACCAGACGCTGCTGGGCGTGACTGGCTCCGGCAAGACCTTCAGCATCGCCAATGTCATCGCTCATGTGCAGCGCCCCACGCTGGTGCTGGCGCCGAACAAGACGCTGGCCGCGCAGCTCTATGGCGAATTCAAGGCGTTTTTCCCGAACAATGCGGTGGAGTATTTCGTCTCCTACTACGACTACTACCAGCCGGAAGCCTATGTGCCGTCTTCGGACACCTTCATCGAGAAGGACGCATCGATCAACGATCACATCGAGCAGATGCGGCTGTCGGCAACCAAAGCGTTGCTGGAGCGATCGGATGCGATCATCGTCACCACGGTGTCGTGTATCTACGGTCTGGGTGATCCGCAGTCCTATCTGAAGATGGTGTTGCATGTGGATCGCGGCGATCGGCTCGACCAGCGCGAACTGCTGCGCCGGCTGACCGGCCTGCAGTACACGCGCAACGACATGGATTTTGCCCGTGCAACCTTCCGTGTACGCGGCGATGTGATCGACATCTTTCCCGCCGAATCGGACCTCGAAGCCGTGCGCATCGAGTTGTTCGACGACGAGGTGGAGAGCCTGTCGGCCTTCGACCCGCTGACGGGGGAGGTAATCCGCAAACTGCCGCGCTTTACCTTCTATCCCAAGAGCCATTACGTGACGCCGCGGGAGACGCTGCTCGACGCCATCGAGAAGATCAAGGACGAGCTGCGCGAGCGCCTCGACTACCTGCGTAGCCAGAACAAGCTGGTGGAGGCGCAGCGGCTGGAGCAGCGTACCCGCTTCGATCTGGAAATGATCATGGAGCTCGGCTACTGCAACGGCATCGAGAACTACTCGCGCTACCTCTCTGGGCGCGATTCGGGTGAGCCGCCGCCGACGCTGTTCGACTATCTGCCCGCCGATGCGCTGCTGGTGATCGACGAGTCCCACGTTTCGGTGCCGCAGGTCGGCGCTATGTACAAGGGTGACCGCTCGCGCAAGGAAACCCTGGTGGAGTACGGCTTCCGTCTGCCATCGGCGCTGGACAACCGGCCGATGCGATTCGATGAATGGGAGGCGATCTGCCCGCAGACCATCTTCGTTTCCGCGACGCCCGGCCCTTACGAGGCCGAGCATGCTGGCCGCGTGGTCGAGCAGGTGGTGCGCCCGACGGGTCTGGTCGATCCACAGATTGAAGTGCGTCCGGCACTGACGCAGGTCGACGACCTGCTGTCGGAGATCCGCAAGTGCGTGGTCAAGGAAGAGCGAGTGCTGGTCACCACGCTGACCAAGCGCATGGCCGAGGACCTCACTGACTATCTGAGCGACCATGACGTGCGCGTGCGCTACCTGCATTCGGACATCGATACCGTGGAGCGGGTCGAGATCATCCGCGACCTGCGGCTGGGCACTTTCGACGTGCTGGTGGGCATCAACCTGCTGCGCGAAGGCCTGGACATGCCCGAGGTGTCGCTGGTGGCGATCCTCGATGCGGACAAGGAAGGCTTCCTGCGTTCAGAGCGCTCGCTGATCCAGACCATCGGCCGCGCGGCGCGCAACCTCAATGGCCGCGCGATTTTGTATGCCGACAACATCACCGGGTCCATGCAGCGCGCCATGGATGAAACCGAGCGGCGGCGTAATAAGCAGATTGCCTTCAACGAAGCTAACGGCATCGTGCCGCAGGGTGTGAAGAAGGACGTGCGGGACATTCTCGAAGGCGCCACAGTGCCGGGCTCGCGTAGCAAGAAGCGGCGTGGAGAGGCGAAGGCGGCGGAGGAGAGTGCGCGTTACGAGAACGAACTGCGTTCACCGAGCGAGATCACCAAACGGATTCGTCAGCTGGAAGAGAAGATGCTGAGTCTGGCGCGCGATCTGGAGTTCGAGGCGGCTGCCGAGGCGCGCGACGAAATCCACAAGCTGCGCGAACGCCTGCTGCAGGTCTGAAGCTCCTGTGCTTGTTTGGCCTCAGGGCCATCCTTCTACGGTGGCCCTAAGGCGGCTGTACGTTCGCTTCTGCATAGCAAAGTGCTCCAGTCGGTGTCCGGCTGGAGCCGGCTGCACCTCGCCTGTTAACATTCGGCCCTTCTGATTTTCTGTTCGTCCTATTCGTTCGAGAGCCTCCATGACCACCGTCCGCACCCGTATCGCGCCATCTCCCACCGGTGATCCCCACGTTGGAACTGCCTATATCGCGCTGTTCAACCTGTGCTTCGCCCGACAGCACGGCGGTCAGTTCATCCTGCGCATCGAGGATACCGATCAGGTGCGCTCGACTCGTGAGTCCGAGCAGCAGATCTATGATGCGCTGCGCTGGCTGGGTATCGAGTGGGACGAGGGCCCCGACGTTGGTGGCCCGCATGGTCCCTACCGGCAAAGCGAGCGCGGTGAGATCTACAAGAAATACTCGGACGAATTGGTCAGCAAGGGCCATGCATTCCCGTGCTTCTGCAGCAGCGAACGCTTGGATCAGGTGCGCGCCGAGCAGATGGCAAACAAGGAAACGCCGCGTTATGACGGGCATTGCATGCACATCGACCCGGCCGAAGCTCAGCGTCGCATCGCTGCTGGTGAATCCCATGTGATCCGCATGAAGGTGCCGAGCGAAGGCGTGTGCCAGGTCCAGGACATGCTGCGTGGCACCGTCGAGATCGGCTGGGATCGTATGGACATGCAGGTGCTGATGAAGGCCGACGGCCTGCCGACCTACTTCCTCGCCAATGTGGTCGACGATCACCTGATGGGCATCACCCATGTGCTGCGAGGCGAGGAGTGGCTGCCGTCGGCGCCCAAGCTGATCAAACTGTACGAGTACTTCGGCTGGGAGCAGCCGCAGCTGTGCTACATGCCGCTGCTGCGCAATCCCGACAAGAGCAAGCTGTCCAAGCGCAAGAACCCGACCTCGGTGACCTTCTACGAGCGCATGGGTTTTCTGCCGCAGGCGATGCTCAATTATCTCGGGCGCATGGGCTGGTCGATGCCTGACGAGCGCGAGAAATTCGCGCTGAACGAGATGATCGAGCACTTCGACATCAATCGTGTCTCGCTCGGTGGGCCGATCTTCGATCTGGAGAAGCTGTCCTGGCTCAACGGCCAGTGGCTGCGCGAGCTGCCGGTCGAGCAGTTCGCTGCCGAAGTGCAGAAGTGGGCATTCAATCCGCAGTACATGATGCAGATCGCCCCCCACGTGCAGCAGCGGGTGGAAACCTTCAGCCAGATCGCGCCGCTGGCCGGCTTTTTTTTCTCCGGTGCGCTGCCGCTCGACCCGGCACTGTTCGCCCACAAGAAACTCGACGCGACGCAGGTGCGCCAGGTCATGCAGCTGATCCTGTGGAAGCTGGAGGCGCTGCGCCAGTGGGAGAAGGAGCGCATCACCGCATGCATCACTCAGGTGGCCGAACACCTTGGCTTCAAACTGCGCGATGTGATGCCGCTGATGTTCGCAGCCGTCACTGGGCAGGCCAGTTCGGTGTCGGTGCTGGACGCCATGGAAATCATAGGCCCGGATCTGACGCGCTTCCGTCTGCGCAATGCGCTCGAGCTGCTCGGAGGTGCCTCGAAGAAGGAAGCCAAGGAGTGGGAAAAGCTGTTGGCGTCTATCGTCTGACCAGTTTGAGCAGAGGCGACTTAACCGGTCAGTCTCGCCGTAGGGCGGTTCGTTACCGCCCGTCGGTGGTAAGTAGTTGTTCCTAATGCCAAAAAATCTTCGACACCTTCGAAATTGTTGTTGACACTACCTGGGGGCGCCCCTAATATGCGCCCCGTCCTCGAGATGGGGCTATAGCTCAGCTGGGAGAGCGCTTGCATGGCATGCAAGAGGTCGACGGTTCGATCCCGTCTAGCTCCACCAATCTCGAAGAGCAGAATTTGCCACCAGCCTGTATTTGCAACATGACGAATACGGGCTGCGCTTGAAGGGTTTGCGTCCCCTTCGTCTAGTGGCCTAGGACACCGCCCTTTCACGGCGGTAACAGGGGTTCGAGTCCCCTAGGGGACGCCATTATTCAGCGATGTTGCTATCGCGCGTCGAGAGACGATAAATCCGGGGCTATAGCTCAGCTGGGAGAGCGCTTGCATGGCATGCAAGAGGTCGACGGTTCGATCCCGTCTAGCTCCACCAATCACGGCTTGTCGATAAGCAGTTCATCGGCAGGTTTGCGAAGGTTTCGTCCCCTTCGTCTAGTGGCCTAGGACACCGCCCTTTCACGGCGGTAACAGGGGTTCGAGTCCCCTAGGGGACGCCATTTTTATTGCCCGTTTTGGGCTTCAAGGGGTCATCTTTCATGAGATGGCCCTTTTTGTTTTGTGCGGTCGAAAAGCAACATAGAGCGGTTTGCTGCTGAATGTCGCATCATTGCGCACGGCGACATGCGTGACTCGCCGCCTTCGCTGCGCTTTCATAGGTCATCGCAAATCCGCCATCGAGGCATCTGACGAATGAGCTGGGATCAGGCACAAGCGTTCATCATCGACCTGCAGGTGCAGCCTGAGCATATCGACGAGCTCGGGCACGCCAACAATGCCGTCTACGTGACCTGGCTCGAGCGGTGCGCCTGGCAGCATTCACAAAGTCTCGGACTGGGAATCGACGACTACCGTCGCCTGGATCGAGCCATGGCGGTGCTGCGACACGAGATCGACTATCTTGCTGCAGCCTATGAGGGGGACGTGCTGCAGCTCGGAACCTGGATATCCGAGTCGGATCAGCGTTTGAAAATGAAGCGATGCTTCCAGCTCATCAGGCCGGCCGATGGCGCGACCCTGCTGCGCGCGCAGACCACTTTCGTTTGTATCGAGCTCTCCAGCGGGAAACCCAAGCGCATGCCGCCAGAGTTTATCGACGGCTACGGCAAGGCACTGGTGCAACCTTACCCGCTGGAGCTGTAACCGGGCCGGTTATCCGCGCTGCTCGGGCTTCATAACGTCGCTCTCGCGACGCTTCTCCGCGTCGTCGCGCCAATCCTCCTGGATCTGCTCTTTCATCTTCGGATCGGCGCCGCGATCTTCGTTGTCGCGAACCCGGGCCTCGCCTTCCTTCTCCTGCTGAATATTGGTGCCTTGCGGCTGCGTATTCATCATGTCCTGATCGGCCGTCGCAACTGTGGCAAACAAGCTGCCCAGCGTGATGATGCCTGCGTACAAGATTTTCATCTGAACCTCCGACTATCGGGGCGGTAAAGGACTTACCATCTCGATAACCGACCCGTCGCGCTGAAGATTCGTTCACTCCTGCCCGGTGCCCTGTTTTTCGTGAGTCAGTCCAGCCTTCGAAAAATCATCCATATCGACTGCGACTGCTTTTATGCCGCAATCGAGATGCGCGACGATCCCAGCTTGGCTCGGCGGCCAATTGCCGTGGGTGGGGCTGCAGATCGGCGCGGGGTCATCGCCACATGCAACTACGAGGCGCGTGCGTACGGGGTGCGCTCGGCCATGGCTTCGGGTCACGCATTGAAGCTATGTCCCGATCTGCTCATCCTGCGCCCGCGGATGGACGCCTATCGGGAGGCATCGCGCGAGATTCAGAATATCTTCCGCACCTATACCGAACAGATCGAGCCGCTGTCGCTGGACGAGGCCTACCTGGATGTCACCGCCTGCGAGCACTTTTCCGGCAGCGCCACGCGTATCGCCGAGGACATCCGCCGGCGGGTCTGGCAGCAGCTGCGCATTACGGTGTCGGCGGGGGTGGCGCCGAACAAGTTTCTCGCCAAGATCGCCAGCGAATGGAACAAGCCTGACGGCCTGTACGTCATCACGCCGGCGCAAGTCGATGAGTTCGTGCAGGCGCTCGAGGTCAAGCGGCTGCATGGGGTAGGGCGCGTCACCGCTGAGAAGCTTGGGCGGCTTGGAATTCGCACCTGCAGCGACCTGCGTGAGTGGGGAAGACTGGAACTGGTTCGCGAGTTTGGTGCGTTCGGCGAGCGACTCTGGGGCCTGGCGCGTGGGATCGACGAGCGGCCGGTACAGGTCGAGAGTCGCCGACAGTCGGTGAGTGTTGAGCAAACCTATGATCGGGATTTGCCCGATCTGACTGCCTGTCTCGAGCGACTGCCGGAGCTGCTGCAGCAACTCGCTACCCGCTTGGCTCGGCTGGATAGCGGTTATCGGCCCGGCAAGCCCTTCGTAAAGCTCAAATTCCATGACTTTACCCAGACCACTTTAGAGCAAGCAGGCGCTGGGCTTGAGTTGGACGACTATTCTGATCTGCTCGCCACCGCTTTCGCTCGCGGCGCCCGGCCGGTTCGCTTGATCGGTGTCGGCGTACGCTTGGTCGATCTGCGTGGTGGCTTCGAGCAGCTGAGGCTGTTCTGAGGCCCGCCTTGCAGCGCTCGCTCCCGGAAGCACGAAGCCGCTCTGAGGAGCGGCTTCGTGTGGTTGCAGATAAAAGAGGGGAATCCCTGGCCTGCCTGTACCAGGGTCCCCGAAACTGGCTAAACCAGTCTATGCACTGGATATGCCAGTTTCGTTAAACGCAGGTGCAGGAGGTTGCTTTGGGTAGCTTAGCTAAGGAATACCGGGCTTTGGCTGCTTTCGGACTGTCCGAGGCTCAAGCGCTGTGGCCGATGCTGGCGGAGGGCGCGAGCGGCTGGTGCCTGATCAGAGTGCGCAGGCGCTGTTGCATGCGCACATTTGGCGCGATTACTCCTGCTCGGGCCAAAGACGTAGCGGGGTGCCTTCGGCGGGCCATAGCCGCAGCTGGTCGATGTTGGAAACGTCCCAGCGCTCGACTCGGCTGAGCAGGTCAAGGAAGTGATGTTCCTGCTCCATGATTTCTTCCGGGCAGAGTTTCCGCGTGCTACCCAGGTTGCCGAAGCGAATCTGCTGGCCGCTCTGTTCGTAGCTGCCGAACCAGTGATTGCAGCCGGCATTCCCATACGCACGCCCTTCGCTGAGCGTGAGAGATACTGCGGTGCGGCCAATCACGGGCTCGTCGCCAATCCACTCGGCGATATAGGTAACGTCGCGCTGCAGCTCAAGAGGCTCTGTCGCACAACCCGCCAGGCCAAGCGCCGTGACCAAAGGCAACATACGCAAAGTCATGCCTGTTTCTCCTTCTGACAGTCAGGGCAGAGGTGTTGGCCATTTACGTCTGACCAGCCCTGCTCGGCGACACGGATCTGCGCGGCAGGTTTGCGAGCGGCTTCGCCGAGCTTGGCGTCGACGGCGAACTCGAAGTCCAGCTGCTTGCCGCAGCTATCGCAAGCGACCTGCCAGTTGAGGATTTCCAGTTCGCGGAACACCGGCCCGCTAGCCACCGCCATCCATTGCCCAGGCGGGTTGATCAGGTGACGCACTTTCTCCACCGTCAGGCGCTGGGACAGGTCGCGGCTGCCCTTGAGGGTGACGATCAGTACATCGCCGCTGCGAATCGAGCCGCCATTTCCGGTGACCTGGTAGCGGCCCGGCGCCAAGGCGCGGCATTCGGTGAGGGTGTGCGCGGGGTTGAGCAGGGTGTAGCGGAAATCGTGTTCGGCCATGACTCGTGTTCGACGGTGAGTTGTGCGTGCAATGCTAGCACGCGCCCCGGCGGCAGGCGTGCCGCCGGGACGAATCACTTCCGAGAGGAGCGGTCGTCACTGCGCCTGGGCGGCTGCCGGTGAGCCGAACGTCTCTTCGAAGAAGCGCTGCATATCGCGCCAGGAGCGTTCGTCCGCGGCTTTCTGATAGGCCACATCGAGGCCATGCGCTTGGTGGGCGTCGGCGCCTGGATTGGTAAAGCCATGTTTGGCACCTGGCAGGCTGACGAATTGGTAGTCGGCGCCGGCCTTGACCATCTCGACGTTCAGTGCGGCGATGTCGTCGGTGCTGATCATGCTGTCTTCGCTGCCATGTTCGACCAGCACGCGCGCCTTGACGCTGCCCGGAGCGGCGCGTGTCTCGGTGGCCAGTGCGCCATGAAAGCTGACCACACCATCCAGCGGAACACCCTGGCGGGCCATATCCAGCACGACCTTGCCGCCGAAGCAGTAGCCGACCGCGCCGAGTTTGGCGGTATCGGTCTGCGCCTGTTCCTTGAGCAGGTCGAGGCCGGCATTGAAGCGCGCTTTGGCCGCATCGGCGTCCTTCAGCGCCGCCTGCATGAAGCCCATGGCGTCTTTCGGGTGGTCGGTATTCTTGCCTTCACCGTACATGTCGATGGCCAGGGCGCTGTAGCCCAGCTCGGCGAGGTCCCGGGCGCGCTGCTTGGCATAGTCGTTCAGCCCCCACCATTCGTGGACCACGACGATGCCGGGGCGCTTGCCCTCGATGGCGTCGTCGTAGGCGTAGTAGCCGATCATCTCGGTGCCGTCGGCAGCGGTGTAGGGGATTTCCTGCGTCTGAATCGCGGCATTCGCAGTGACGCTGGCAGCCATGAGCAGGCCGAACAGGCAGTGGCGCATCGTGAGGTCTCCTTGATGATCGGTATCTTGGCGAAGGGGGTTAGACGAAGAATAGCGGTTCTTCGAGTGCGTGCGCAGCAGCTGGAATTGCCGGGCTGGCGGGACGCGTATGTGCCGCGAATAAAAAAGCCCCGCCGAGCGGCGGGGCTTTTCTTCCACGGGAATGGCTGGCGTCAACCTCCCAGGTAGGCGTCACGTACCTTCGGATCGGTCAGCAGGTCCTCGCCGCTGCCCTGCATGACGATGTGCCCGTTCTCCAGCACGTAACCGCGGTCGGCCAGTTTGAGTGCCTGGTTGGCGTTCTGCTCGACCAGGAACACTGTTACACCGTCCTCGCGCAGCTGTTCGATGATCTCGAAGATCTGCTGGATGATGATCGGTGCCAGACCGAGTGACGGCTCGTCGAGCAACAGCAGCTTGGGCTTGCTCATCAGTGCGCGGGCGATGGCGAGCATCTGCTGCTCGCCACCGGACATGGTGCCGCCCCGCTGCTGATAGCGTTCCTTGAGCCGCGGGAACAGGCCGAGCACCTTGTCCAGCTGCTCCTGGAAGTCCGTCTTGCCAGTAAAGAAACCGCCCATGGACAGGTTCTCTTCAACCGTCAGACGGGCGAAGATCCGCCGCCCTTCGGGTACCACGGCGATCGCCTTGCGCATGATGTCGCAGGTCTGCCGGCCAACCAGCTCCTCGCCCTGGAAGCGAATGCTGCCGCTGGCCGCCTGCGGCGAGCCGCATAGGGTCATCAGCAGGGTCGACTTGCCGGCACCGTTGGCGCCGATCAGGGTGACGATTTCGCCTTGCTCCACTTGCACATTGATGTCGTGTAGCGCCTGGATCTTGCCGTAAAAGGTCGAGACGTTTTCGAAAGTCAGCATGCTTACGCCTCCCCCAGATAGGCTTTGATCACGTCCGGATTGTTGCGCACCTGTTCGGGCGAACCATCGGCCAGCGGCGTTCCCTGATTGATCACATAGATGTGGTCGGAGATGCTCATGACCAGCTTCATGTCGTGTTCGATCAGCAGCACCGTGACGCCATGCTCGTCGCGCAGCATGGCGATCAGCGCCTTGAGGTCTTCGGTTTCCTTCGGATTGAGGCCGGCCGCCGGCTCGTCGAGCATGAGGATGCGCGGGCGCGTCATCATGCAACGGGCGATTTCCAGGCGGCGCTGCTGGCCATAGGCGAGGGTGCCAGCCGGACGGTTGGCGACGTCGGTCAGATTCACCTGCTCCAGCCAATGCGCGGCGAAATCCATCGCCGTGCGCTCGCTCTTGCGAAACCCCGGAGTCTTCAGTAGGCCGGCGAGGAAGTTGGTGTTCAGATGGCGATGCTGTGCCACCAGCAGGTTTTCCACCGCCGTCATGTCCTTGAACAGGCGGACATTCTGGAAGGTGCGTACCACGCCCTGACGAGCGATCTTGTGGCCGGGTAGACCGTGAATCGGCGTACCGTCGAGCAGGATTTCCCCGGCAGTCGGCTGGTAGAAGCCGGTCAGGCAGTTGAATACGGTGGTCTTGCCGGCGCCGTTGGGGCCGATCATCGAGACCACTTGCTTGTCATGTACCGTCAGCCCCACCTCGTTGACGGCTAGCAGGCCGCCAAAACGCATCATCAGGCCGCGTACTTCTAGAATCGGGCGGCTCATTGCTTCAGCTCCAGGTGTGGGCGCTGCATCGGCAGCAGACCTTGCGGGCGCCAAATCATCATCAGCACCATCAGGGCGCCGAACATCAACATGCGGTATTCACTGAATTCGCGCATCAGCTCGGGCAGCAGGATCATTACGATCGCCGCGAGGATCACCCCGAGCTGCGAGCCCATACCACCCAGCACCACGATGGCGAGGATGATCGCCGACTCGATGAAGGTGAAGGATTCCGGTGATACCAGCCCCTGACGGGCGGCGAAGAAGCTGCCGGCGAAACCGGCGAAGGTCGCGCCCAGGGTGAACGCCGAAAGCTTGATCACGGTGGGGTTCATGCCCAATGCGCGGCAGGCGATCTCGTCTTCGCGCAGGGCTTCCCATGCGCGCCCGATCGGCATGCGCAGCAGCCGGTTGATCACGAACAGCGTCAGCAGTACTAGCAGCAGGGCGATCAGGTAGAGGAAGATCACCTTGTTCACCGAGTTGTAGGCCACCCCGAAATATTCGTGGAACGTCTGCATGCCTTCGGCGGCACGGCGGTCGAAGGACAGGCCGAACAGCGTCGGTTTGTCGATGCCGCTGATACCGTTCGGGCCGCCGGTCACGCTGGTCATGTTGCGCAGCAGGATGCGAATGATCTCGCCGAAGCCGAGCGTCACGATCGCCAGGTAGTCACCGCGCAAGCGCAGCACCGGGAAGCCCAGCAGGAAGCCGAACAGGGCTGCCATCGCGCCGGCGATGGGCAAGGCGGTCCAGAACCCGACACCGTAGTAGTGCGAGAGTAGCGCATAGGTGTAGGCACCGACGGCGTAGAAGCCGACGTAACCCAGATCGAGCAGGCCGGCCAGGCCCACAACGATGTTCAGGCCGAGGCCGAGCATCACGTAGATCAGGATCAGCGTGGCGATGTCCACTGCGCCACGCGAGCCGTAGAACGGCCAGACCAGCGCAACCAGTACCAGCGCCAGGATGATCCAGCGTTGGGTCGAGGGCAGCGTGAGGAAGTTGCCGGCGCCGGCAGGCACGCTTGGCAAGCTGGGGCTTGCGGCCCAGCCAGCGGCCAGGTGCGTGCGGAACAGCTGCCAGACGAACATGGCCACTGCGCAGGCGGCGATGATCCAGAAGGTGCCGATATCGGCACCATGCACCTCGACGCGGATGCCGACGGTGGTGAGCTTCAGGCCGAACACCGGTACCGCCACGGCGATGACCAGCAAGGCGCTGAAGAAGGCTGTACGGAGATTGCCGCTCATACCTTTTCCACCTCCGGGCGGCCGAGGATGCCGGTGGGGCGGAACAGCAGAACGAGGATGAGCAGGCTGAACGCGACGACATCCTTGTACTGGTCACCGAAGATGTCCGCACCGAAGGCTTCCGCGACGCCAAGCACCAGCCCGCCGAGCATGGCACCCGGGATACTGCCGATACCGCCTAGCACTGCCGCGGTGAATGCCTTGATACCGGCAAGGAAGCCGATGTGCGGGTTGATCACCCCGTACTGCATGCTGATCAGCACCGCCGCGACGGCGGCCAGCGCAGCGCCGATGACGAAGGTCAGGGCGATGATGCTGTTGGTGTTGATGCCCAGCAGGTTGGCCATCTTCAGGTCTTCGGCGCAGGCGCGACAGGCGCGACCCAGACGTGACCGCGAGATGAACAGGGTCAGGCCGTACATTGCGACGAAGGTGACCACGAAGATCAGGATCTGCATGTAGGAGATCACCACGCCGTTCATGGCGCTTTCGCCTATGACCAGGTTGCCCGGCATCAGGTTGGGGATCGCCTTGTCCTTGGAGTCCTGGGCCAGCAGGACGACGTTCTGCAGGAAGATCGACATGCCGATCGCGGAGATCAGCGGGATCAGCCGGTTACTGCCGCGAAGTGGGCGATAGGCGACCCGTTCGATGCTGTAACCGTAGGCGCTGGTGACGATCATGGCGGCCACGAATGCGCCGATCATCAGGATCGGCAGTGCGTCCAGGCCCATCATGGACAGGCCGACGATCGCGATGAAGGTGACATACGAACCGATCATGTACACCTCGCCGTGGGCGAAGTTGATCATGCCGATGATGCCGTACACCATCGTGTAACCGATGGCGATCAGCGCGTAGGTGCTGCCCACGGTAAGTCCGTTGATCAGCTGTTGTAGGTAGTGGTAAAGCTCAGGCATCACTGCTCTCCCGAAGTCCCTGCAATTCCATTTCGCTCCGGCTGCGCTGCCCACTTCGAACACACCGCGCAACCTGGCGCGGTGCCACTGCGGTACGGTGCCTGGCGGATCACGCACGGCGCCGGTTCGAGGCGGGCCTGCTGTTCAGGCCGCTCGTCGGATTACAGGTACGGCGAGGCGGCCCGATGCTTGTGGCAGGACCGCCCGCTAAAACAAAGCCCACAAGCGAGTGTGGGCTTTGTCAGGCTGATGGAAATTACTTGGCTTCGGTCTTGGTGCCGTCCTGGTGCCATTCGTAGACGACGAAATTGAAGTCCTTCAGGTCGCCTTTCTCATCGAACGAGAGCATGCCGGTCGGGGTGTCGAAGGTATTGCTGCGCAGCGCTTCGGCCACCTTGTCGGTGTCGGTGCTGCCGGCTTTTTCGATGCCTTCGGCGATAACCTGAACCGCCGCGTAGGCCGGGAACACGAACGGGCCGCTCGGGTCTTGTTTCTTGGCCTTGAAGCCGTCAACCAGCTCCTTGTTGCGCGGGTCCTGGTCGAAGGATTTCGGCAGCGTTACGTACATTCCTTCGGAGGCCGGGCCGGCGATGGCGGAGATTTCCGAGTTGCCGACGCCTTCCGGGCCCATGAAGCGCACGTTCAGGCCTTTTTCCTTGGACTGACGCAGCAGCAGGCCCAGTTCCGGGTGGTAGCCGCCGTAATAGACGAAGTCCACGCCTTCACGCTTGAGCTTGGCGATCAGCGAGGAGAAGTCCTTGTCGCCGGCATTGATGCCTTCGAACAGGCCGACCTTGATGTTCTTGCCTTCCAGGGTCTGCTTGACCGCAGTCGCGATGCCTTCGCCGTACTGCTGCTTGTCGTGGATGACGGCGACGTTCTTCGGTTTGACGTGGTCGGCGATGAAGTTGCCGGCGGTCGGGCCCTGCAAGCTGTCGAGGCCGATGGTGCGGAAGATCAGTTCATAACCGCGGGAGGTGATGTCCGGGCTGGTGGAAGCCGCAGTGATCATCAGGATGCCTTCGTCCTCGTAGATGTCGGACGCGGGTTGCGTGGAGCTGGAGCAGAGGTGGCCGACCACGAACTTGACGTTATCGTTGACGATCTTGTTGGCCACCGCCACGGCCTGTTTCGGATCGCAGGCGTCGTCGTAGCGAACACCCTTCAGTTGCGCGCCGTTCACCCCGCCGGCCTTATTGATCTGCTCGATGGCCATTTCGGCCCCGATGAACTGCATGTCCCCGTACTGCGCCACCGGCCCGGTTACCGGCCCTGCCAATCCGATGCGGATGGTGTCGGCGGCCAGGGTGTAGCTGGCTGCGCCGGTCAGTGCCATTGCCAGGAAAATTTTCGAAAGACGCTGTTTGGTCTTCATAAGTGCTCCACTTGCATCGTTATTGTTTGAATCCTGCGGGCCGGAGCGCCGTTAAGAGGCGAACATCCCGAAACGCTCCGGCAACTGTACCGGCACAGTGTAGAAGTGTCTCCTTCGTTTGCACAGCCGGCAGATTCAACCGTTTGATGGGAATCTGGGCGCGGGTATCATTGCGCCCTTTTCGTATCTGGTGAGTCCCATGGCCGACGACGCAAGCACTCTTTATGCCAAGCTGCTGGGCGAAACTGCAGCGATCACTTGGCAGGAACTACAGCCGTTCTTCGCCCGTGGTGCGCTGTTGCAGGTGGCGGGGGATGCCGATCTGGTTGCAGTGGCGCAGGCCGTCGCCGAGGACGATCAGGCCAAGGTGGCCGCGTGGCTGAATGCTGGGCAGCTGTCTAAGATGCAGGCCGAGCAGGCGCAGGATTGGCAGCAGCGCGACCCTGACCTATGGGCTGTGGTGGTCGCACCTTGGGTGCTGGTGCAGGAGCGCGAACAACCATCCGTCGTGCACTGAAACAGGGCGGTGACGTCTCGCCGCCTTTGATCAGCTGCGTACCCAGCGCTGCCTGGCCCAGGCGCTGAGGCTGTCTACCGCCAGCACCATCAGAAGCATTGCCAGGATGACCGTCGAGGCCTGGGCTTCCTGAAATAGACTGAGGCTCATATAGAGCATCTGGCCCAGTCCGCCGGCGCCGACGAAACCGAGCACGCTGGCCATGCGGATATTGTTTTCCCAGCGGTACAGCGTGTAGGCCACCAACTGCGGCCAGAGCGAGGGCAGGGTGCCGTAGCAGAACGCAGCAATGCGTCCGCTACCGGCCAACCGCAGGGCGTCGCCGGGTTGCGCTGGGGTGTTCTCGAGCGCTTCGGCGAATAGGCGGCCAAGCACCCCGGTGGTATGCAGGGCCAGCGCCAGGGTTCCTGCATTCGGACCGAGGCCGGCGGCGAGCACCATCAGCGCTGCCCACACCAGTTCCGGTATCGCCCGCAGCGCATTGAGCAGCAGGCGCGACGCTGCCTGCGGGAGCAGACCGAAACGTCCGGCGGCAGGGAGTGCCAGCAGCAAGCCGAACAGGGCTGCGAGCAATGTGCCGATGGCGGACATCGCCAGTGTTTCCAGCGTGCCTTGGGCGATCGCCTGCAGGTGTTCGGGCGACAGGTCCGGTGCCATGAATCCCGAAGCGTAAGTGGCCATCTGCGCGAGTCCGTCGCGACTGAACAGGGCCGCGCTTTCCAGTTGCAGAAAGTTGAAGGCGGCCACGACGGCGGCGACCAGCCCGGCCGGGATCAGCAGGCGCGACAGCAGTCTCATGCGAACCTCCAGCGCAGCAGGCGGCTCAGCAGATCGGCCAGCAGCACTAGCATGAGAAACGTCAGCAGCATGCTGGCGACTTCACCGCCGGCAAACATGCGCATCGACAGATCCATTTGCTGGCCCAGCCCGCCGGCGCCGACGAAGCCCATCACCACCGAGGCGCGGATCGCGCACTCCCAGCGGTAAACGCTGTACGAGAGCATCTCGCCCGTGGCTTGCGGCAGTACTCCATAGAGGAATGCCTGCAGTCGCGAAGCACCGGCGCCCAGCAGGGCACGGGCGGGCAGCGGGTCGACCGACTCGAAGATTTCCGCGTAGACCTTGCCGAGCATGCCGGCGTATGTGATGGCGATGGCCAGCACGCCGGCGGTCGGGCCCAGCCCCACGGCGCGAACGAACAGCAGGGCCCAGACGATTTCCGGGATGCTGCGCAAAACGATCAGCAATCCGCGCACCGGCCAGCGCAAGGCCTGTGCCCACCAGGCCGGACGGCCGCCGCGGCTGAGCGCGGACAGGGACATTGCGCGGGTCGCAAGCAGAGCGCAGGGGAGGGCGACACCCAACGCCAGGGCCATGCCGGCGGTGGCGATGGCCAGGGTCTCCAGCGTGGCCTGCCAGAGTAGCTCGAGAAACTCGCCGCTGTGCTCAGGCGGCCAGAACGCCGAGACAAAGGTGCCCATGGTGTCGGCATTGCTGCCGTCGAACAGCACGCCAAGGTCCAGCTCGCTCAGTTTCAGCCCGGGCCACAGCAACGCCACCACCAGCAATGTCAGCATCAGGCGTGAAGCGGTAGCGGGGTCGTGGCGGACCAGCGCGGGGTTCAGCATCGCGGAATGTTCAGCAGCGGGGGCGGCGCAGCGGGTGGCGACGGGGCATGCTCGAGTTGCTCGTTGGCGTACAACGCGGTCAGCTCGTCGTGACCGATTGCAGTGGCGGGTTTGTCGAACAGGATGCAACCGTCACGCACGCCGACGATGCGCGGGAAGTGCTCCAGCGCCAACTCCACTGCGTGCAGGCTGGCCAGCAGTGTGGCGTTGCGGCGCTGCGCTTCGCGGCTGAGCACGTCCAGCGTGTGGCTGGCGAGCACCGGGTCCATGGCCGACACCGGTTCATCGGCGAGAATCAGATCCGGGGCCTGATAAAGCACCCGGGCGATTCCGACTCGCTGCAGCTGACCGCCCGATAGCTGGTCACAGCGCATGTACAGCTTGTCGGCAAGATCGAGACGCCCGAGCGCATCGGCGGCGCCCTGACGGTCCAGTGGAAAGATCAGGCTGAACAGGCTCTTGAACAGCGACCACTGACCAAGCCGACCGGCCAGCACCGCAGTGACCACGCGCTGCCTTGCGGGTAGCGGCGGCGCCTGGTGAATCAGGCCGATCCGCGTACGCAGTCGTTGCCGGGCGGTGGCGGCAAGCGTCCAGGGCTGCTTGCCGAGCAAATCGAGCTCGCCCTGGTCGGGCTTGAGCGAGGTGGCCAGAAGACGCAGCAGCGTGGTCTTGCCAGCCCCGGATGGCCCGATGATCGCGACGCGCTCACCTTGGGCGATCTGCAGATCGATTCCGCGCAAGGCAACCTGGCCGCCGGCGTGGGTATGCCCCACGCCGGCCAGCTTCACCATTGGTTCGGGTTCGGCCGCGCAGTCTGGCATTGGCGGCGCCTGCAAGGTGCTCATGTGCGTGAAACGCGCAACGTCACTTCAGCAGTCCGGCCGCCCGCGCGGCTTCTTCGATGCCGGCGTAGTTTTCCGGCTTGGTCTCGATGAAGCGGCTGGCGGCCTGCAGGTCAAGGATCGCCTTGTGCTCGGGGTTGGCCGGGTCGAGGGCGAGGAACGCTGCCTTGATCTTCTCGACCAGAGCCGGGTCGAGATTGCCACGCACCGTCCAGTTGTAGTCGTAGTAGGGAGGCGTGGTGGAGATCACGCGGACCTTGGCGGTGTCGACCTTGCCGGCCGCGACCAGCTTGTCCCATACCGAGGCATTGAGCACGCCGGCGTCGGCCTTGCCGGCTTCGACCCAGGCGGCGGTGGCGTCGTGAGCGCCTGAGTAGGCGATGCGCTTGAAGAACTGCTCCGGCTGGATGCCGTCCTTGAGCATGAAGTAGCGCGGCATCAGGCTGCCTGAGGTCGACGACACCGAGCCGAAGGCGAAGGTCTTGCCCTTGAGGTCGGCCAGTGACTTCACCGCAGGATCGGCGGTGATGAACTTGCTGGTGAACTGCTCATCCTGCTCGCGCTGCACCAGTGGGATTGCATTGCCGGTCTTCAGACGGGTCTGGACGAAGGTGAAGCCGCCCAGCCAGGCGAGATCGAGACGGTCGGAGGCCAGGGATTCGACGACAGCGGCATAGTCCGATACCGGGGTGAACTTCACCGGCATGCCCAGCTGTTGCTCCAGGTATTCGCCCAGCGGCTTGAACTTGCGGATCAGCTCGGTCGGGGCTTCGTCGGGGATGGCGGAAACCCGCAGGGCTTCAGCGGCGTGGGTGGTGGCAATAGACAGGGACAGGGCAAAGCCGGCAACGGCTGCCAGGGAGCGCTTCAGCATTGAGGGTTCTCCGGTTCAATAGCGGAAAAAGCGCGCGGATTATAAAGCGCGGGAGGCGTGCGACGCCAAGCGAAAGCTGAGCAGGGCGCTCGGAGCATTCGTCGTGCAGTTCAGTGCAGAAATATCGTGTAACACGACGAACTTTTTTCAGGCCCCAAACCTAAGTGATCTGTAGTGGCCGAATAAATGCAATGTGCCACCCCGCAGGCAAAGGAAGCGAATGTGAAGTGCGATAAGAAGTGTCGGTCCACCATGGTCTGGGCAGATGGTCACTCATTCAGAGAGGTAGCGAGAATTCAGGCGCAACCCGTTGGCAGCGCCGAAGTACGTAGCGTGCCTTTGACCGAGAAAATGTTCACCGAAGCACGTATCGCAGCTGTCCTGCTTGGCCCATTGCTGATCGACCTGCCCCAGGGCTGATAGCGCATGGAGCTCCGGCCGGCGCCGCGGAAGCGAGGGATCGCGAACCGCGGCAAGGTGTTCACCGTATCAGTCGTGCTCAGGCGTCGCTGAATAGCACCAGCAGCACCACGCCAAGGATCAAACGGTAGATCACGAACGGCAGCATGCCGACGCGCTCCAACAGCTTCAGGAAGAAGTGGATGCACAGGTAGGCGCTCACCGCCGACAGCACCACACCCAGGCCCATCGCCGTCCAGTCCACGGCTATGCCACCTTCCACCAGGTCGAGCGTGCTCAGTGCACTGGCGAGCACGATGATCGGGATCGACAACAGGAAGGAGAAGCGCGCCGCCCCTGAGCGCGATAGACCCAGTAGCAGGCCGGCGGTCATGGTGACGCCCGAGCGCGAGGTGCCGGGAATCAGCGCCAGGGCCTGAGCGCAGCCGATCAACAGGATGTCTTTCCAGCTGAGGCTGTGCTCATCGCGCGGCTGCGGCGTTTTCCGACTGACCACATCCGACCACCACAGCAACAGGCCGAAGCCTATGGTCGCCCAGGCGATCACCAGCGGCGAGCGCATCTGCTCTTCGATAAAACCCTTGAACAGCAGCCCGGCGATGCCGGCCGGAATCGTCCCGATGATCACGGCCCAAGCCAGTCGGCTGTCACCCACGCGCTCACGCTTCGCCAGCGAAGCGAACCAGTCGCGGGTCATGCCGAACACTTCCTGGCGGAAGTACCAGACCACGGCGAACAGGGTGCCGAGGTGCACGGCCACATCGAAAGCCAATCCCTGGTCTTCCCAACCCGCCAGATGCGGGAAGAGGATCAGATGAGCCGAGCTTGATACCGGCAAGAACTCGGTAAGCCCCTGCACGATGGCCAGGACGATGATCTGAAGTAAATCCATTGTTTGTTTCCTGCGATTTCTTTTGATGCACGCGTATCGCCGAGGCGGACGTACGTTGAGCGGATGGATCTGTACGGGGTGAAGCCCCGGGGCCTCCTTCAGAGGCGCTCAAAAGCGGATCGTTCCGATTGGTCGGGCAATTTGCTGGATTGGCAGGCGCGGCATTGTGACATCAAGTGATGGCCAGGTAACGGGTTCTGCTGGAGCGCCAGCAAGGCAGCATGGCTGCCGACTGCGCTGCGGCGCTAGAATCAGAGCCTCGTTCGCCAAGGAGTTGCCCCATGTCCGACCTGCCAACCCTCGCCTTTGCCGGTATCGGCCTGATGGGCTTGCCGATGTGCCGACGGCTGCTTGCCGCGGGTTATCGTCTGGTGGTGTGGAATCGTTCGCCGGAGAAGTGCGAGCCGCTGATCGAACTGGGCGCTCGGGCGGTGGCCACACCCGCCGAACTCTGCGCGGAGGCGGACATCGTCCTGCTTTGCCTGGCTGACACTGCCGCTGTGCGCGAGGTGCTGTTCGGCAAGGGCGGTATCGCCGAAGGTGGCAAGGCCGGCAAGCTGCTGGTTGATCACTCCAGCCTGGAGCCGACTGCGACGCGTGATATGGCCGCGGAGCTGGAGTTTCGCAGCGGTATGCGCTGGGTCGATGCCCCGGTATCCGGAGGCACGGCGGGCGCGGAGGCCGGCAGCCTGGTGATCATGGCAGGCGGGCGCGTCGAGGACGTCGAGCGGGTGCGCCCTGTGCTGATGAATCTCGGCCAGCGCCTGACCCATATGGGCGAGGTTGGCGCCGGCCAGGTGACGAAGGTCTGCAACCAGATGATTGTTGCCTGCAACGCGCTGGTGATCGCCGAGGTGGTGGCCTTGGCCGAACGTGCCGGGGTCGATGCAAGTTTGCTGGCACCGGCACTGGCTGGAGGCTTCGCCGACTCCAAGCCGCTGCAGATCCTCGCTCCACAGATGGCGGCGAGTGAGTTCGAGCCAGTGAAGTGGCATGTGCGCACCTTGCTCAAAGATCTCGACACCGCGGTGAAGCTGTCCCGCGAGCAGGGCTCGGCAACGCCATTGAGCGGACTGGCGGCACAGCTGATGCGTCTGCACGGCAGCCAGGGCAATCTGGAGCGCGATCCCGCCACGCTGGTGCAGATGTACCGGGAGGACGACCAATGAAGATCGCCGCCAATCTGTCGCTGCTGTTCACCGAGCTGCCGCTAACCGAACGCGTTCTTGCCGCCCGCGTCGCCGGTTTCGATGGGGTGGAGATCCAGTTTCCCTATGAAGTGCCGGCCATTCGCTTGAAAGAACAGCTCGAGCGTGCCGGCATGCCACTGGTGCTGATCAATCTGCCCGCCGGCGATCTGCTGCAGGGCGGTCCTGGTCTGGCGGCAGTGCCGGATCGGCAGGAGGCCTTCGACGCTGCGCTACAGGAGGCGCTGACCTATGCGTTGATGGTTCGCCCTGCCAGCGTCAACGTGCTGCCGGGTCGCCTCGCCGAGGGCGTCGACCGAGAGCTGGCGCTGGAGACGCTCGAGCACAACCTGTGGAAGACCGCCGACGCCTTCGACATGCTCGGCATCCGTGTGCTCTGCGAAGCGATCAACCCGCTCGACATGCCAGGCTTTCTGATCAACAGCGCGGCGGATCTGGAGACGCTGCTGGGGCGGGTCGATCACCCCAACTGCATGGCGCAGCTGGATTTCTACCATATGGCCCGCCAACAGCTGGACCTGCCCAACTGCATCGCCCAGTTGGGTGAGCGCATCGGTCATGTGCAGTTCGCCGATTGCCCGGGCCGCGGCGCGCCCGGTAGCGGTGAGCTGGACTTCAGCGCAGCGCTGCAAGCCTTGCAGGCCGCCGGCTACCAGGGCTGGCTGAGCGCCGAGTACAAACCGGGCGAGCAGGGCACCGATGCCAGCCTGGGCTGGCTGGCCGATTGGCGCGAGCGGTGAGCCATCGCGCGGCATAAGCGAAGGTGATGTTCGGAGACAGGAGCAGGCACAGACTCTAGAGTCATCGTCGAGTCCCGGCTGGTCTGCGGCCGGAAATATAAGAACAATCGAGACCGACGTCATGCAGCCTTCCACCCAAGCATCCAACGCCTGGCGCGTGCTGTTTCTGCTGTTCCTGGCGAACCTGTTCAACTTCTTCGATCGCACCATTCCGGCGATCATCGCCGAGCCGATCCGCCTGGAGTGGAGCCTCAACGACTTCCAGCTCGGCCTCATCGGCACCGCCTTCACCATCGTCTACGCCATTGCCGGGCTGCCCCTGGGGCGCATGGCCGATCTCGGTTCGCGACGCAAGATCATGGGTTGGGGGCTCACCGCCTGGAGCGGCCTGACCGCGGTCAACGGGCTGGCCTGGAACTTTTGGAGTTTCCTGCTGGTGCGCATGGGCATCGGCATCGGCGAGGCCAGTTACGCGCCCGCCGCTAACTCGCTGATCGGCGACCTGTTCCCGGCGCACAAACGCGCGCGGGCCATGGGCATCTTCATGCTCGGCCTGCCGCTGGGGCTGCTGCTGGCTTTTTTCACCATCGGCTCGATGGTCGAAGCGTTCGGCAGCTGGCGTGCGCCTTTCTTTATCGCTGCCGTGCCAGGCCTGGTACTGGCGCTGTTTATCTTCTTCATCAAAGAGCCCAAGCGTGGCGCCGCCGAGACTGTCAAGGTATCCCAGGAGCCGGTGAAGCAGCCGATGCGCAAAGTGTTGTCGATTCGCACCTTCTGGTGGCTGGTGCTGGCCGGCCTGGCATTCAACTTCGCCACCTATGCGTGCAACGCCTTCATGGTGCCGCTGCTGATGCGCTATCACGGTGTTTCGCTGGTCCAGGCGTCTGTCGCCACCGGCGTGATCGTCGGCTTGACCGGTCTGTTCGGGCTGACGCTGGGTGGCTGGGTTGCCGATCGCATTCACCAGCGCTTCGCCCGCGGTCGCCTGATCTTCGCGGCGGTGAGCATGCTGATTGCCACGCTCGCGACCGGCTACGCGCTGCTCGCCGGGCGGATCGACGTGGGCCTGTTCGTTGCGGTCTTCAGCATCGGCTGGCTGTTCTCCTACAACTTCTATACCTGCGTCTACACGGCAATTCAGGACGTGGTCGAGCCGCGTCTGCGGGCCACGGCCATGGCGCTGTTCTTCGCCGGGCTGTATCTGCTCGGTGGCGGTATGGGGACGGTAGTGGTCGGTCTGCTTTCGGACCATTTCGCCGAAGCGGCCATGCTCGCCGCGGGCGCCAGCGAGATGGCCGAGGCCTTCCGCGCCGAGGGGCTGCACGGGGCGATGTACCTGATACCCGCCTCGTTGCTGCTGACCATGTTGTTCCTCTTCCAGGCGTCGCGGACCTTCTGTGCCGATGCCAAGCGCATGACTGCCGGGATGACGGCCGATGCGCCCGGCGCGGAGGCAGTGCCCGCCTGATACGGCGTTGCGTTATGGGGTTTGTGCCCGGACCATCGATGGCCGGGCATTTTTTTTTTCGTCTGGAGAAAGCCATCGAGTGGCCAACCGACGATAGGCCTGCATCGGCGGGCCGCCTCCTTTACACTGCGCGGCCGTTTTTTCAGTACCCGTGGAACACGCCATGCTCAACGCCTCATCCGCCCGCGCCTGCGGCATCGACTTCGGTACTTCCAACTCCACGGTTGGTTGGTGGCGCCCGGACATGGACCCGCTGATCGCGCTGGAGGGCGAGCAGCCGACCTTGCCTTCGGTAGTGTTCTTCAACCTCGAGGAGCGCCGGCCGGTCTATGGTCGCCAAGCGTTGAGCGAATACCTCGAAGGCTACGAAGGGCGCCTGATGCGCTCGCTCAAGAGCCTGCTCGGCTCGAAGCTGTTGAAAAGCGAAACCACGGTGCTTGGCAGCGCCATGCCGTTCAAGGAAATCCTCGGCCTGTTCCTCGGCACCCTCAAGCAGCGCGCTGAGACGGCTGCGGGCCGGCCATTCGAGCAGGTCGTGCTGGGGCGGCCGGTGTTTTTCGTCGATGACGACCCGCAGGCCGACCGGGAGGCGGCCGACACCCTGGCCGCTGCCGCCCGCAAGATCGGCTTCAAGGACGTGTCCTTCCAGTACGAGCCGATCGCCGCTGCTTTCGATTACGAGTCGCGTATCGAATGTGAAGAGCGCGTGCTGATCGTGGATATCGGCGGTGGTACCTCCGACTTCTCGCTGGTGCGGCTATCGCCCGAGCGCCGGTCTGTCGATGATCGCCAGGCGGACATTCTTGCTACTGGCGGCGTGCACATCGGCGGAACCGACTTCGACAAGCAGCTCAGCCTGAGCGGGGTGATGCCGCTGTTCGGCTATGGCAGCCGGATGAAGAGCGACGCACCGATGCCGACCAGTACGCACCTCAACCTGGCCACCTGGCACACCATCAATGCAGTCTACGCGCCGGCCTCGCTACGGGCGTTGCAGAGCATGCGCTACGACATCGTCGACCCCACCGGCATTGATCGGTTGTACCGCCTGATCGAACAGCGTGCCGGGCACTGGCTGGCCATGCAGGTGGAGCAGGGCAAGATCGAGCTGACCGAGGCGGAGCGTTTCGCCATCGATTTCCAGCGTATCGAACCGCAATTGCAGGCCGAGCTGACGCGCCAGGGTTTCGAAAGCGCCATCGCCGCACTGCTTGACCGTATCGGTGGCAGCATCGCGCAGCTGCTGGCGGATGCCGGCGTGCGCCACGATGAGGTCGATACGGTGTTCTTCACCGGTGGCTCCAGCGCCATTCCGGCATTGCGCGACAGCGTTGCCGGGCTGTTGCCCCGTGCACGGCATGTGGAAGGCAATCGCTTCGGCAGTATCGGCAGCGGATTGGCCATCGAGGCGCGCAAGCGCTACGGTTGAGGCGGGAACCTCCGTGCCGCCGACACAAATCTTCACATTGCCGGGATAACACCCGGATTGGCGTGCGGGTCTCAATACGGATGCTCCAGCGGAGCGTGTCATTGAGGAAAACGCAAATGGCCTATCGAATACGCCCGGCGCGCAATGCTGCCAAAGAGGTGCGCAAGGCTGCGCTGGGGCGCATCAACAAGGCAATCCAGGCGCTCTGTGTCGAACCGTCCGAGCGTGCCGAGGGCGTCCACCAGGCCCGCAAGCGCTTCAAGGAATTGCGCGCGCTGCTGCGGTTGGTGCGTGAACCGCTGGGTGCGCGATTCAATATCGATAATCGCCGCCTGCGCGATGCCGGGCGACGCCTGGCCGAGTCGCGCGATGCCGCCGCCATGCTGGAGAGCTGGGACGCCTTGGCGCGCACTGATCAGCCATTGTTCGTCAGCGATGCGTTCCGGCAGATCCGTCTGCGCTTGCAGCAGCGCGCTGCGCCGGATGGCGAGGTGCATACCGGCTTCGATGTCGAGGTGACGCAGGTGCTGGGTGAGCTGCGCTCGCTGACTCAGCAGGTGCGGCATTGGAAATTGCCGGGCAAGGGCTTTGGCTTGCTGGCCGCGGGTTTTCGGCGGACCTACGCCGACGGCGTGCGAGATCTCGCGCGAGCGCAGAAGGCGGACTCGGACGAGTTGCTCCACGAGTGGCGCAAACGGGTGAAGGACCACTGGTATCACTGCCAGCTGCTGTCTCCGTGCTGGCCGGATGCGCTGGAAAGCCGTGCGGAACAGCTCAAGCAGGTCGCCGACGCGCTGGGTGACGATCACGACCTGGCGGTGATGACTGAGCTGATGCAGGGCGAGCCGGAGCTGTTCGGTACGCCGGAAACACGTGAAGCATTGCAGCGCAGCATCGAGCAGCGGCGGGGGCAATTGCAGCAGCGCGCGTTGCGCCTCGGTCGTCGCTTGTATGCCGAACGGCCAAAAGCACTGGCGGAGCGGGTCGGGGCGTACTGGCGTATCGCGCGTAAAGAACAGGAGTAGGCGACCTACGCCTTTACGACTCCGCCCTGGCAGTATCGGCCCGCCTCGTTCAGGTCGAGAACGAGGCAGTCCAGTGCGGGCGTGTTGACCTGAACGGGTGGGTTTTAGCCCACCTTCAGAACATACGGGGCAAAGCGCTGCCGGCTCAACCGGCGACCAGCACTCGTATCGCTTCCAACCGCAAGGCCGCCTTTTCCAGTGCCGCCTGGCCATCTTCGCGCTGCCGACGCAGGGCTTCGATCTCGCTGTCGCGCACGCTTGGATTGACCGCCTGCAGGGCTACCAGGCGCGCCAGTTCCTCGTCCAGGCCGGCCTTGAGCTTGCGTTGCGCCTCGGCAACGCGCTCGCTGTGACGCGGTGCAATCTTGGCTTCGGCGGCGGCGATCTGCGTCGCCAGCACGTCGCGCTGGGCCTGAACGAACTTGTTGGCGCTGGCCCGCGGCACGCTTTCCAGCTGATCGTTGAGCGTATCGAAGGCCACCTTCGAGGCCAGGTCATTGCCGTTGCCGTCCAGCAGGCAGCGCAGCGCCAGCGGCGGCAGGAAGCGGCTCAGTTGCAGCGCGCGCGGCGCCACCACTTCACTGACGAACAGCAGCTCCAGCAGCACGGTGCCCGGCTTGAGCGCCTTGTTCTTGATCAGCGCGACCGCGGTGTTGCCCATGGAGCCGGACAGCACCAGGTCCATGCCGCCCTGCACCATGGGGTGTTCCCAGGTGAGGAACTGCATGTCTTCACGGGCCAGGGCCTGCTCGCGGTCATAGGTGATGGTCACTGCCTCGTCGTCACCCAACGGGAAACTGGCATCCAGCATTTTCTCGCTGGGGCGCAGTATCAAGGCGTTTTCCGAGTGGTCCTCGCTGTCGATACCGAACGCGTCGAATAGCTGCTCCATGTAGATCGGCAGAGCGAACTGGTCGTCCTGCTCCTCGATCGCTTCGACCAGCGCCTTGCCTTGTTCGCCGCCGCCGGAGTTGAGCTCCAGCAGGCGATCGCGACCGCTGTGCAGTTCGGCTTCCAGACGCTCGCGCTCGGCGCGTGCTTCGTCGATCAGCTGCTGATAGGTGTCATCGTCACCTTCTTCCAGCTGTGCCAGCAGCTGCGGACCGAAGCGATGCTGCAGTGCATTGCCGGTCGGACAGGTGTTGAGGAAGGCGTTCAGGGCCTGGTGATACCACTGGAACAGGCGTTCCTGCGGGCTGGTTTCCAGGTACGGCACGTGCAGCTGGATGGTGTGCTGCTGGCCGATGCGGTCGAGACGGCCGATGCGCTGCTCGAGCAGGTCCGGGTGCGCCGGCAGGTCGAACAGCACCAGATGGTGGCTGAACTGGAAGTTGCGGCCTTCACTGCCGATCTCCGAACAGATCAGCACCTGCGCGCCGAATTCCTCGTCGGCGAAGTACGCCGCGGCGCGGTCGCGTTCGAGGATGCTCATGCCCTCGTGGAACACCGTGGCCGGAATGCCGGAGCGCACGCGCAGCGCGTCTTCCAGATCGAGGGCGGTTTCGGCATGGGCGCAGATGACCAGCACCTTGAACTTCTTCAGCATCTTCAGCGTGTCGATCAGCCATTCAACACGCGGATCGAACTGCCACCAGCGGTTACTCGCCTCGCCGTCGTCCTGCTGGCTCTGGAAGGCGACTTCCGGATACAGCTCGGCGTGCTCGCCCAGCGGCAGCTCCAGGTATTCGGCCGGGCAGGGCAGCGGATACGGATGCAGCTGGCGCTCCGGGAAACCCTGCACGGCGGCACGGGTATTGCGGAACAACAGGCGGCCGGTGCCGTGACGGTCGAGCAGTTCGCGGATCAGGCGGCTGCTGGCCTCGATGTCGCCGTCAGTGGCGGCGGCGAGCAGGGCTTCGCCCTCGGCGCCGAGGAAATCGTGAATGGTCTGGTGTGCCTGCTGCGAGAGACGGCCCTCGTCGAGCAGCTCCTGCACGGCTTCGGCCACCGGCTGATAGCTGGAGCTTTCGGCGCGGAAGGCTTCGAGGTCGTGGAAGCGATTCGGGTCGAGCAGGCGCAGACGGGCGAAGTGGCTGTCCAGACCGAGCTGTTCCGGAGTTGCAGTCAGCAGCAGCACCCCGGGGATCACTTCGGCCAGCTGTTCGACCAGTTTGTATTCGGCGCTGGCACCTTCCGGGTGCCAGACCAGATGGTGCGCTTCGTCCACCACCAGCACGTCCCAGCCGGCGGCAAAGGCGGCATCCTGGGCGCGTTCGTCTTCCTTCAGCCATTCCAGCGAAACCAGTGCCAGCTGGGTGTCCTCGAACGGGTTGCTGGCATCGCTTTCGATGAAGCGCTCGGCATCGAACAGGGCGACTTCCAGGTTGAAGCGGCGGCGCATCTCCACCAGCCACTGGTGCTGGAGGTTTTCCGGAACCAGGATCAGCACCCGGTTGGCGCGGCCGGAGAGCAACTGGCGATGGATGATCAGGCCGGCTTCGATGGTCTTGCCCAGGCCCACTTCGTCGGCCAGCAGCACGCGCGGAGCGATGCGGTCGGCGACTTCCTTGGCGATGTGCAGCTGGTGCGCAATGGGTTGCGCACGCACGCCGCCGAGGCCCCACAGCGAAGACTGCAACTGGGCGCTCTGGTGTTGCAGGGTGTAGTAGCGCAGGCTGAACCACGCGAGCGGGTCGATCTGCCCGGCAAACAGGCGGTCGCTGGCCAGGCGGAACTGGATGAAGTTGGACAGCTGGGTTTCCGGCAGGGTGCGGGCTTCGTTCTGTGCGGTCAGACCGTGGTAGATCAGCAGGCCGTCGACGTCGTCGACCTCGCGCACGGTCATCTTCCAGCCTTCGAAATGGGTGATCTCGTCGCCGGGAACGAAGCGCACCCGCGTCAATGGGGCGCTGCGAGTGGCGTACTGGCGCGTTTCGCCGGTCGCCGGGTAGAGCACGGTGAGCATCCGTCCATCCTGGGTCAGGATGGTTCCGAGGCCGAGTTCTGCCTCGCTGTCGCTGATCCAGCGTTGCCCCGGTAGATACTGCTGCGCCATGCTGCCTCCCTCTGTGAAAAAAGCCGGCTATGGTAACGGAACGTCGCCATCAGAGCGACGGCCGATGGCGACTGCGTGACGCATGAAGTGTAGCGGTCCTGTTAAAGTTGGCTGGTGCCACGCCGATTCATCGGTAAAGAGGGGTAACGAGCATGCTGCCACCCATCCCATCAGGCGTATTTCCGGTCAACGCTCAGCAGGACGTGGTCAAGCCTCGTCCGGAAATTGCTCCGGTGACCCCCGTGCAGCCGAGCTCCAGCGAAAGCGCAGTCAGCCTCGACCGCCGGCACCCTCAAGAGAGCGAGCAGATGTTGCGCGACGAGCAGCGGCGGCGTCAGCGTCGGGGTTACACCCCGGAGGAGCTAGCGACCGGCGAGACCGATGAGCAGGACCAGGCCGAGCTTGAGGAGCTACCGCGGCAGGGGCTCTGGGTTGATGTCGAGGTCTGAGGTGTTCACGACCGACCCGATCCACGCTTCATCGACCGAGTTGCCGGATGCCGCACTGGACTACCAACCGGGGTGGGCCGACAGCGAAACCGCCGATGCCTGGCTGGAGGAACTCATCAGCGCCACGCCCTGGTCGCAACCCGAAATTCGCATCTATGGCCGCCAGGTTGCAGTACCACGCATGGTCGCCTGGTACGGCGACGCGGACGCCGGGTATCGCTATTCCGGCCTACGCCATGATCCTCTGGCCTGGACGCCGCTGTTGCACGACATCCGTGAGCGTCTGCAGAAGGAGACCGGCCACCGCTTCAACGGCGTGTTGCTGAACCTGTATCGCGACGGACGCGACGCCATGGGCTGGCACAGTGACGATGAGCCTGAGCTGGGCGATTGCCCTACGGTCGCTTCGCTGAGCCTGGGCGCCGAGCGGCGCTTCGACCTGCGACGCAAGGGCAGCGGGCGGATTCAACATTCGTTCCTCCTTCACCATGGCTCGCTACTGGTCATGAGTGGCGCGACGCAGCATCATTGGCAACATCAGATCGCGCGGACCAGCAAGGTGCTGCAGCCGCGCCTGAATCTGACTTTCCGCCTGATCCAGACGAGGCCGAGTAGATGAGTAGCGACGAGAAGTTGATCGACTTCAGTGCAGAGCGCGCCAAGCGCATTCATGACCTCAACGACAAGCGTCTTGAAGACATGCGTAAGACCTTCGAGCAGGTCCTGCCGCTGGGCAAGGCGAAGAAAAAGGGAAAGCGCGCTCCAAAGAAGCGTTAATCAGCTTCCTCCTCCATATCGCACAGATCAATTCGCTATTAGCCGGTCGGATCTCGCTGCGCTTTTGCTCCTGCCCCGCTGTTTTTCGCCTCCAATACCCCTGTTTTCTTGACTTGGATCAGTCGTTGCGCACGGCTGTGCGCGCCGCTTTGCGGCCATTGACCCGGGTCAATTTTTTTAGGGGGGAGCGGGTTTAACTTGAACCCATCGAACAGCGAATCAAGTTTCGGAGGTAGGTCTCATGTTTGTCGATGATGTGGTGCTCGCAGGGGTGGTCACGGTCGGCCTGATGGTCGCCTTCTTCGCAGGTTTCGGATATTTCGTTTGGCGGGACGCTCACAAGAAAAAGAGCTGATTCCGCCTGACTCAAAGAGCACGCAAGGCATTTAGGCGACTTCATAGTCGCCTTTTTTTTGCTCTTTTTTCTCTTTTTTGCGACTGGTGTGCCCGCACCTTGCGGCGCGGGCCAGTTGATCAGCCGATGCTGATCGGTGGCAGTTCTTTCAGCTCAACCGTTTCCTGCTTGCGCGGGGCGAGTACTTCCGCTTCGCCATCCACGACCAGTTCATCGTTCTGGTTGAACACCCGCGTGGCAATGCGGACGCGGTTCTTCGGCAGCTTCTCAAGAATTTCCAAGCGTACGCTCAGCGTGTCGTTGATCTTCACTGGGCGGGTGAATTTCATGGTCTGGCCAAGATAGATGGTGCCTGGCCCCGGCATGGTGCACGCCACCGCGGCGCTGATCAGCGCTCCACTGAACATGCCATGAGCGATGCGCTCCTTGAACAGCGTGCTTGCAGCGAAATCGGCGTCCAGATGCACTGGGTTGCGGTCGCCGGACATGGCGGCGAACAGCTGGATATCCCTTTCTTCCACGTGTTTTTCGAAGCTCGCTTGCTGGCCGACTTCCAGTTCGGCATAGGGCGTGTTGCTGATGGTGCTCATGGACTGTCCTCTGAGATGGAGCGGTGCGCCGAATGCTGCGCCCGACGGGTCGAATCTGGTTCGGCGCTGACCGACACAGCCGGCCATTTGCGCGCTGGGCAGCATTCTAGAGGCATGTCCCACACTTGTCCCGAGCCTGGGCGCGTTCGGTGCCGTGACGAAAGATTCACATCAGTGATTTGTGCGGCTTGGGCTGTTGCGTAGCGACGTCGACCTGATAAGTTCGCCAGAGCCCGCTGTGCGTGGGTCAGACACTCTCAGGTAAAGAGGCCAATAACAATGCAGCCTGAATTCTGGAATGACAAACGCCCTGCCGGCGTGCCTAACGACATCGACCTCGGCGCCTATCGCTCGGTTGTGGAAGTGTTCGAACGTGCCTGCAAGACCCATGCGGACCGTCCGGCCTTCAGCAACATGGGCGTTACCCTCAACTATTCCGATCTGGAACGTTATTCCGCTGCGTTCGCCGCATGGCTGCAGCAGAACACCGACCTGCAGCCGGGTGACCGCATCGCGATCCAGATGCCCAACCTGCTGCAGTATCCCATCGCGGTATTCGGTGCGCTGCGTGCTGGCCTCATCGTGGTCAATACCAACCCGCTGTACACCGCGCGGGAAATGCGCCACCAGTTCCAGGATTCCGGCGCCCGGGCGCTGGTCTACCTCAATACCTTTGGCAACCATGTGCAGGACGTGTTGGCGGACACTTCGATCGAGCATCTGATCGAAGTGCGGATCGGCGACATGCTGCCGGCGCTGAAGGGCGCACTGGTCAACGCCGCGGTCAAGCATCTGAAGAAGATGGTGCCGGCTTACAGCCTGCCGCAAGCGGTGCCCTTCAAGGATGTGCTGCGTGACGGTGCACGGCATAACCACAAGCCTGCAGCGCTTGACCTCGACCACGTCGCGGTACTGCAATACACCGGCGGCACGACCGGCGTAGCCAAGGGGGCGATGCTCACCCATGGCAATCTCGTAGCGAACATGCAGCAGGTGCGGGCTAACATGCAGCAGCTCGACGAGCACGGTCATCCGGTGATCCGTGAAGGTCAGGAAGTGATGATCGCGCCGCTGCCGCTGTATCACATCTATGCGTTCACGGTGAACTGTATGTGCATGACGGTCACCGGCAACCACAACGTGTTGATCACCAATCCGCGGGACATCAACGGCTTCGTCAAGGAGTTGCAGCGCTGGCAGTTTTCCGCCTTCCTGGGGCTCAACACCTTGTTCGTCGCGCTGATGGCCCACCCGCAGTTCAAGAAGATCGACTTCTCCCGGCTCAAGGGAACCAATTCGGGCGGCACCGCCCTGGTGTCTGCGGTAGCCGAACGATGGAAGGGTATGACCGGTTGCACCGTCGTTGAAGGCTATGGTTTGACCGAGACGTCGCCGGTCGTCTGTGCCAACCCGCACGGCGAGCATTCGCGCCTCGGCACCGTAGGGCTTCCGGTGCCTGGCACGACGGTGAAGGTCATCGATGATGAGGGCAACGCGCTCCCGCTTGGCGAACGCGGCGAGTTGTGCGTGAAGGGTCCGCAGGTCATGAAAGGCTATTGGCAACGCCCGGATGCAACAGCTGAGGTGCTGGACGAGGAGGGTTGGCTGAAGACCGGCGACATCGCGGTTATCGATGCTGACGGCTTCGTCAGCATTGTCGATCGCAAGAAAGATCTGATCATCGTGTCTGGCTTCAACGTCTATCCCAACGAGATCGAAGACGTGGTCATGGCCCATCCGAAGGTGGCCGCCTGTGCAGCGATTGGTGTGGCAGACGAGAAGTCCGGCGAAGCGGTCAAATTGTTCGTCGTGCCAAGTGATCCTGCCCTGACTCAGGAAGAGCTGCATGCCTATTGCCGGGAGAACTTTACCGGCTACAAGATGCCGCGGCACTACGTGTTCCGTGACTCGCTGCCGATGACCCCGGTGGGCAAGATATTACGCCGTGAGCTGCGCGAAATCGCCTGACGGGTGGCTGCCGACGGCGTGAACGCACGCTGAATGAAAGTGACCGGGATATTTGTTCTGGTCACTTTATGTCGAATGGTGCTGCTTCGGGCTCTATTCGCTCCAAAGCAAAGCTGCTAACCTCGGGAACGCTTTTTGCCCGATACGCGGTACAAAAGTTAACAAATCACAACAAAACAGCTGCCATCGCGCAGTGATAAAGCTGTTGCTTAGGAGTGGGGTTCATGACCGAAAACTTCTGGAAGGATAAATATCCTGTTGGGGTCTCCAGCGAGATCAACCCTGACGAATACCAGAACATCCAGGCTGTGCTCAAACAGTCATGCGAGCGCTTCGCGGACAAGCCGGCGTTCAGCAATCTCGGCAAGACCCTGACCTACGGTGAGCTGTACAAACTGTCCGGCGACTTCGCTGCCTACCTGCAGCAGAACACCGATTTGCAGCCCGGTGACCGCATCGCCGTGCAGCTGCCCAATCTCATCCAGTACCCCATCGTCGTCTTCGGTGCCATGCGTGCCGGCCTCATCGTGGTCAACACCAACCCGCTGTACACCGCGCGGGAGATGGAGCACCAGTTCAACGACGCCGGCGCCAAGGCGCTGGTTTGCCTGGCCAACATGGCGCACCTGGCCGAGGAAGTGCTGCCCAAGACCGGCATCAAGCACGTGGTCATCACCGAAGTCGCCGACATGTTGCCGCCGCTTAAGCGCATGCTGATCAATGCCGTGGTCAAGCACGTGAAGAAGATGGTGCCGCCCTACAGCCTGCCGAAAGCCGTCAAGCTTAACGATGCGCTGGCACTCGGCCGCGGCAAGGCGGTGCGCGAAGCATCGCCGAAGAGCGAAGACGTCGCCGTGTTGCAGTACACCGGCGGCACCACCGGCGTCGCCAAGGGGGCCATGCTGACCCACCGCAACATCGTCGCCAACATGTTGCAGTGCAAGGCGCTGATGGGCGCGAATCTCAATGATGGCAGCGAAGTCCTGATCGCGCCGCTGCCGCTCTACCACATCTACGCCTTCACCTTTCATTGCATGGCGATGATGCTCAGCGGCAACCACAACATTCTGATCTCCAACCCGCGCGACCTGCCGGCGATGATCAAGGACCTGGCCAAGTACCGCTTCAGCGGCTTCGTCGGGCTCAACACCCTGTTCGTCGCGCTGTGCAACAGCGAGGATTTCCGCAAACTCGATTTCTCAGCGCTCAAGGTCACCCTGTCGGGCGGCATGGCGCTGCAGCTGGCTACGGCCGAGCGCTGGAAGCAGGTGACCGGTTGCCCGATCTGCGAAGGCTACGGCTTGACTGAGACCAGCCCGGTGGCTTCGGTCAACCCGATCGAGCATATCCAGCTCGGTTCAATTGGTATTCCGGTGCCGTCGACGCAGTTCAAGGTCATCAACGATGACGGCCTTGACCTTGCCCAAGGCGAGATCGGCGAACTGTGCATCAAGGGCCCGCAGGTGATGAAGGGTTACTGGCAGCGCCCTGAGGCCACCGATGAGGTGATCGATGCGCAAGGCTGGTTCAAGACTGGCGACATTGGCGTTATCCAGGAAGACGGCTATATCCGCATCGTCGACCGCAAGAAGGACATGATCCTGGTGTCCGGCTTCAACGTGTATCCCAACGAGCTGGAAGACGTGCTCGCCAGCCTGCCGGGCGTGCTGCAGTGCGCCGCTATCGGCGTGCCGGACGAGAAGTCGGGCGAAGCGATCAAGCTTTTCGTGGTGGTCAAGCCGGGCGAGAGCCTGACCAAGGAGCAGGTCATGCAGCACATGCATGACAACCTGACCGGTTACAAGCGGCCGAAAGCCGTAGAGTTTCGCGACAGCCTGCCCACTACCAACGTCGGCAAGATCCTGCGGCGTGAGCTGCGTGACGAGGAGTTGCGCAAACTCGGCCACAAGAAATAGCCGCAGCCACATGCAAAGAACCCCGCTCCGGCGGGGTTTTTTATTTCTGCGAAAGACAGCCATCGGCCACGCGGGAATTCCCTTGAATTGGCATTTGGTCGCGTTCTCCTAGTTATGTAGTCGGTGGCACAATGTGACTACTTAACCATGTTGTTTATAGGGGTTTTCCGAAATGCTGTCGTCCTTACGCCTGCGGGCGAAGCTGCTCTTGCTTGCGCTTGGTCCGATTCTGCTGCTGACGCTGGTGCTCAGCGGGGTTTCGGTAGTCCAGTTGCAGGATCTGGCCGATCAGCAGGAAGCGCAGACCCGCGCCAGCCTGATTCGCGACCGGCGCGCCGAACTCAAGCACTATGTAGAACTCGCACGCAATGCCATCGGGCCGATTTACGAGCGCGCCGCCGAGGGTGACATGCAGGCGCGTAACCAGGCAGTAGCCGTACTCGAGTTACTGAGCTACGGCAGCGAGGGCTATTTCTGGGGTTACGACGGGCAGTCGCGTCGAGTTTTCCAGGGCGCCACGCGCGAGCGTATCGGAGAGAGCTTTGCGGATTACCGCGACCCGAACGGCGTCTTTGCCATTCGCGAGCTGGTCAAGGCCGGGCAGGACGGCAGCCATTTCGTTGACTACAGCTTCGCCGTGCCGGGCAGCGATGCGCTGGTTCCCAAGGTTGGCTATGCCGAGTATCTGCCGAAGTGGAATCTGGTATTCGGCACCTCGCTGAATCTGGATGACGTCGAGCGCGACGTGGCCGACGCTCGCGCGGTGTTCCAGGCGCGTATCGACAGCCTCACCATGATCATGCTCGGCGCGGCGTTGCTGCTGCTGATCCTGATGGCTGGGCTCGCCGTGCTGATGAGCAACGCTATCCTGCGACCGCTGCTGCAGATCAAGCAGAATCTTGACGATATGGCTCAGGGTGATGGCGACCTGACCCAGCGGCTGCCAATCACCAGCCGGGACGAACTGGGCGAACTGGCGGCCTCGTTCAACCTTTTTGTCGAAAAGATTCACTCGCTGGTGCAGCAGGTCGCCGGAACGACTACGCAGCTCAGCGGGCTGGTTGGTGCGGTGGCCAGCCAGGCGCAGCGCTCCGAGCAAGCCATGGCCGATCAGCGCAGCGAGACCGATCAGGTCGCCACGGCGATCAACGAGATGTCCGCTGCGGCCCATGAGGTCGCCATGAGTGCCCAGCGTGCCGCCGAGGCGGCACGCGAGACGGATCAGCAGGGCGTTGCCGCCAAGCAGGTGGTGGATCAGAGCATCCGCCAGATCCACGAGCTGGTGGGCGAGCTGCGCGGCAGCGGCGAATCGCTGGAAGGGCTGCAGCAGGATGTGAAGGGCATCGTCGGCGTGCTCGACGTGATACGGGCCATTGCCGAACAGACCAACCTGCTCGCACTCAACGCTGCCATCGAGGCGGCGCGTGCCGGCGAGGCCGGGCGTGGTTTTGCCGTAGTCGCCGACGAGGTGCGCGCGCTGGCCAGTCGTACACAGCAGAGCACCGGTGAAATCCAGGGCATGATCGATCGCCTGCAAAATGCAACTTCTCACACGGTCGGCACCATGTTGCGCGCCGGGGAAAAGGGCGAGAGCACGCGGGATCACGCCAACCAGGCCGGCGAGTCGCTGGACGCCATCTCAGCGTTGATTGGCACCATCAACTCAATGAACGCACAGATCGCCGCCGCGGCCGAAGAGCAGACGGCGGTGGCCGAGGAGATCAACCGTAGCGTGCATCACATCGCCGATGCGGTAGACGGTGTGGCCAGCGATGCCGCGCAGGGGGCACAGACGGCCCGCGAGCTGAACGGCCTGGCCGAACAGCTGCAGCGCCTGGTGGGTCAGTTCCGCATCTGACCGAAAGCGCTCTAGCAAGCACCTTAGCGAACCCTGCCTGGCAGGGTTTCGCCGTTCTTGGGGGTAAAGAAAGGATTGCCAGGGTCGACAAATGAATGGTAGCTACAGTTAATGGCGCTTAAGTGGCGCCTGTTTTCTGTCGCTTTAATCGCTGCTCAACGTACCTACGGGATCGAACCAAATGCTTTCCAATCTTCGTCTGCGAATGAAGTTGCTGCTGCTTGCGCTGGGCCCGATTCTCCTGCTTGCCATCCTGCTCAGCGGCATAGCCGTCTATGAGTTGCAGGGCCTTGCCGAACAGCAGGAAGAACATACGCGCAACAGCCTCATCCAGGACCGGCGCGCCGAACTCAAGCACTACGTCGAACTCGCGCGCAACGCCATCGGGCCGATCTATGAGCGCTCCGCCGAGGGCGACATGCAGGCGCGTGACCAGGCGGTAGCCATTCTCGAGCGGATGTCGTACGGCAAGGATGGCTATTTCTGGGGCTACGATACCCAGACCGTGCGCATCCTGCAGGGCAACACCAAGGACAAGATTGGACAGAGCTTCTACGACTACCGTGATCCCAACGGCGTCTATGCCATTCGCGAACTGGTCCGCGCCGGGCAGGACGGCAGCCATTACGTCGACTACAGCTTCGTGCTCGGCGACAGCAGCGTGGTGGTGCCCAAGGTCGGCTACTCCGAATTCTTGCCGAAGTGGAAGATGGTCTTCGGTACTTCGTTGAACCTGGATGGTGTCGAGCGCGATGTGCAGGCTGCCCGTGCGGAGTTCCAGCAGCGCATCGATGGCCTGGTGGCCATCATGTTGGTTTCGGCGTTCGCACTGCTGGTGCTGATTGCGCTGCTGGCCATTTTCATGAGCAACGCTTTGCTGAACCCCCTGTTGCTGATCAAGCGCAACCTGGACGATATGGCTCAGGGTGATGGTGACCTGACCCAGCGGCTGCCGATCACGAGCCAGGACGAGCTGGGCGAGCTGGCAATGTCGTTCAACCGTTTCGTCGAGAAGATCCACTCGCTGGTGCAGCAGGTCGCTGGTACCACGACTCAGCTCAGCGGTCTGGTCGGCGCGGTAGCCAGCCAGGCGCAACGTTCCGAACAGGCCATGGCCGATCAGCGCAGCGAGACCGATCAGGTCGCTACGGCGATCAACGAGATGTCCGCTGCGGCCCATGAAGTGGCGATGAGCGCCCAGCGTGCCGCCGAAGCGGCGCGGGAGACCGATCAGCAGGGTGTTGCCGCCAAGCAGGTGGTGGACCAGAGCATCCGTCAGATCCATGAATTGGTGGGCGAGCTGCGTGGTAGCGGTGAATCGCTGGAAGGCCTGCAGCAGGATGTGAAGGGCATCGTCGGTGTGCTTGATGTAATCCGCGCCATTGCCGAACAGACCAACCTGCTCGCACTTAACGCGGCCATAGAGGCGGCGCGTGCCGGCGAGGCCGGGCGTGGTTTTGCCGTGGTCGCCGACGAGGTGCGCGCGCTGGCCAGTCGTACACAGCAGAGCACTGGTGAAATCCAGGGCATGATCGATCGCCTGCAGAGCGCGACCTCGAACACCGTCTCCACCATGTTGCGCGCGGGCGAAAAGGGCGAGAGTACCCGCGACCAGGCGAACCAGGCTGGTGAATCGCTGGATGCGATATCCGCGCTGATCGGCACGATCAACTCGATGAACGCACAGATCGCCGCCGCGGCCGAAGAGCAGACGGCCGTGGCCGAGGAGATCAATCGCAGCGTGCATCACATCGCCGATGCCGTGGACGGTGTAGCAAGCGATGCCGCACAGGGCGCGCAGACCTCGCGTGAACTCAATGGTCTGGCCGAGCGCTTGCAAAAGCTGGTGGGTCAGTTCCGTATCTGATCGGTGGTGAGCGGCAGGTGCAACGCGTGCCGCCATTCTCTCAGTTTTCTGCGCATACCGAGTAACGGCGCCGTCACCGCGGCCCGTTAGCGCGTCTCGAGAACGAAGTTCCCTCTTCCCGATCAACGGTGCTACCGGCGGGCGGTTGTCTCAGAACCGAGGCGGCGGCCGCTCGGTCTAGCTCCCTATGGCCGCGTCCGCTTAATGCTGTAGGGGACGATGGCGCAAGCCACTGGCGGCCTGCCCATCAATCCGTTGCAAGGATGAGTTACCCATGCACAAGAAAAACAATGCTGTTCGGGTAGTTGCTTCTCTCGCATTACTTACCGGCAGTGTCGCTTTCGCGGCGCCGCAGGTAGACACCGCTCAATTCAACGACTTCTGGACGCCGGACAAGCCGAACGCCGCGCTTTGCCGATCGCCGCTGCTGGTTGGCACGCCGGTCGGCCTGCCGCGTTGCATGCAGGCGAGCAACGTCATGAAGCACCTTGAGGCGCTGCAGGATATTGCCACGATGAATGACGGCAATCGCGCGTCCGGTCAGCCTGGCTATCAGGCCTCGATCGACTACGTGCGCAGCCGTCTGCAGCGGGCTGGCTATCGTGTGGAGATACAGGCGTTTCCCTTCCTCGCCTTCTATCCGATGAGCCCCGGAACACTCAGTGCCGTAGCGCCGCAGCCGGTGCAGTATGTCTGGGAAGAAGACTTCTCCTATGCCGACCAGACCGACCCTGGCAATGTCACCGCACCGGTGGTGCCGGTCGACCTGGCGCTCGGCGCCGGCAATACCTCCACCAGCGGCTGTGAGCCCGAAGATTTCGCCGGCTTCCCGGCTGGCGCCATCGCACTGATGCAGCGCGGCACCTGTCCGTTCGGGCAGAAGGCGACCAATGCGGCTGCGGCCGGTGCGGCTGGCGCGATCATCTTCAACCAGGGCGACACCGAAGACCGCAAGGGGCTGCTGGTCGCGACCCTGGGCGAGGATTACAGCGGCGGTATTCCGGTGATGTTCTCGACCTACGACAACGGCGTGGCCTGGTCGCAGACCGCAGGTCTGCAGCTGAGCATGAACGTCGATGTGGTGCGCGAGCAGACCGAGACCTACAACCTCCTGGCCGAGACGCGTCGCGGCGATCCGAGCAACGTGATCATGGTCGGCGCGCACCTGGATTCGGTGTTCGAAGGCGCTGGCATCAACGACAACGGCTCCGGCAGTGCTGCCCTGTTGGAGATGGCGCTGCTGATGAGTAAGGCCAAGCCGCAGAACAAGGTGCGTTTTGCTTGGTGGGGCGCGGAGGAGTCGGGGCTGGTGGGCTCGACCTACTACGTCACCCAGTTGCCGGACGAGCAGAAGCAGCGCATCAAGGCTTACCTGAACGTCGACATGATCGGTTCGCCGAACTACGCCAACTTCATCTATGACGGCGATGGCTCCGATTTCGGTCTGCAGGGCCCGCCTGGCTCGGCTGCCATCGAACGCCTGCTACGCACCTACTTCAGGCTGCGCAATGCGCCGTCGGAAGGCACCGAGATCGATTTCCGCTCCGACTACGCACAGTTCTTCGAAGACGGCATCGCCTTCGGCGGGTTGTTCACCGGCGCCGAGGACATCAAGTCCGAAGAACAGGCGCAGCGTTATGGCGGTATCGCCGGGGAGTCGTTCGATCAGTGCTACCACTCGCCGTGCGACAACCTCGGCAACATTTCCACCGAAGCCCTGGAGCTGCATGGTGACGCGCTAGCCTTCGCCACCAGCTGGCTCTCGTTGTCGACCAAGATGATCGATGACGAGATCGCCGCAGCGGCCGAGCAGAGCATCGGCACCATGCGCATTCAGCAAGTGCAGGAGAAGTCGCGTTGGGGTCACTGGATCCGTTGATCGGCTGAACACCGCGCCGGCATGCCGGCGCGGTCCCTGCACAAACCCTTTCCCTTCGGCCGGCCGGGCAAATCTGCGACAATCGCGCCCTTCTCGAATTGCCCCACGGCTGTCCATGACCGACGCAACGCCCGCTATCGATACCCTGCTGAAGAATCTCGACCAGGCCCTGTTCGCTGATCGCCATCGTCTGCGCCGGCAGCTGCATGAGCTGAGAAAGAAGCCGGACGAAGTCAAGCTGGCCCAGTGGCTGGAACGTTTTCAGGCCTCCGTCGCCAAGGTCGAGGCTCGCCGCCGGAGTGTGCCGCGCATTCGCTACGACGACAGCCTGCCGATCGCCGCCAAGCGCGACGAGATCAAGGCCGCGCTGGAAAAGCACCAGGTGCTGGTGATCGCTGGTGAGACCGGCTCCGGCAAGACCACGCAGCTACCGAAGATCTGCCTGGAAATCGGCCGGGGCGTACACGGGCTGATCGGCCATACCCAGCCGCGCCGGCTCGCGGCACGCAGCGTCGCCACGCGGGTGGCCGAGGAAATCGGCACGCCACTGGGCGAGCTGGTGGGTTATCAGGTGCGCTTCGAGGATCAGAGCAAGGACAGCTCGCTGATCAAGCTGATGACCGATGGCATCCTGCTGGCCGAGACGCAGCACGATCGCTTCCTCGAGCGTTACGACACCATCATCGTCGACGAGGCCCACGAACGGTCGCTGAATATCGATTTCCTGCTCGGCTTCCTCAAGACCCTGCTGCCGCGCCGGCCGGACCTGAAGGTCATCATCACGTCGGCGACCATCGATCTGCAGCGTTTCAGCGAGCACTTCGATGGCGCGCCCATCGTCGAGGTGTCCGGGCGTACCTACCCGGTGGAGACCTGGTATCGGCCACTGGCGGCCGAGATCGACGAGGATGGCAATCGGGTCGAGGACGACCTTACCGTCGACCAGGGCATCCTCGCCGCGCTGGACGAAATTACTGCCCACGAGCAGAGCGTGGGCAAGCGCCCCGGCGACGTGCTGGTGTTCCTGCCCGGCGAACGCGAGATTCGCGACGCCGCCGAGGTGCTGCGCAAGGCCAATCTGAAGTTCACCGAGGTGCTGCCGCTGTATGCGCGGCTGACGCCGGCCGAGCAACAGAAAATCTTCCAGCCGCGACCGGGGCGCAAGATCGTGCTGGCCACCAACGTCGCCGAGACGTCGCTGACCGTGCCCGGTATCCGCTACGTGATCGATTCCGGCACCGCGCGCATCAGCCGCTACAGCTACCGCGCCAAGGTTCAGCGCTTGCCGATCGAGGCGGTGTCACAGGCCAGCGCCAACCAGCGCAAGGGTCGCTGCGGACGGGTCGAACCGGGTATCTGCATCCGCCTGTACAGCGAGGAGGATTTCCTCGGCCGGTCGGAATTCACCGATCCGGAGATTCTGCGCACAAACCTCGCCGCGGTGATCCTGCAGATGCTGCATCTGCGTCTGGGCGATATTCAGGATTTCCCCTTTATCGAGCCGCCGGATGGCAAGGCCATCAGCGACGGCTTCAACCTGTTGCAGGAGCTCTCGGCGGTCAACCGCGAGAACCAGCTGACCCCGCTGGGCCGCCAGCTGGCGCGCCTGCCAATCGACCCGCGGCTTGGTCGCATGCTCCTCGAAGCCGCGCAGCAGGGCAGCCTGGCCGAGGTGCTGATCGTGGCCAGTGCACTGTCGGTGCAGGATGTGCGCGAGCGTCCGGCCGATCGCCAGCAGGCGGCCGATCAGGCCCATGCGCAGTGGAAGGACCCGGATTCGGACTTCGCCGCGCTGATCAATATCTGGCGCGGGTTCGAGGAAAAACGCCAGGAGTTGGGCTCCAACCCATTGCGTACCTGGTGCCGGAAGAACTTCCTGAACTATCTGCGCCTGCGCGAGTGGCGCGACGCCCATCGCCAGCTGACGCTCATCGCCCGTGAACTCAAACTCGGTTCGGGCAGGCCGGTGGATGGCTCCGACCAACCACCGCATGCCGACAAGGCACGTAGGGTCGAAGACGGTGAAGCCTCTTCCACGCGTCCGGCCGGTGCCAGCGCCCAACCCGCACCGACCACCGATACAAAGGTCAACGTCATCCTTCGCCAGCAGGCCGAAGCCAGCGAGGCGGCGCAGAAGGCCAAGAGCTACGCGGCCGTACACAAGGCGATTCTCGCTGGCCTGCTCAGCCAGGTTGGCAACAAGACCGAGGAGGGCGACTTCCTCGGTGCGCGCCAGCGGCGCTTCTGGGTGCATCCATCCAGCGTGATCGGCCGCAAGAAGCCCAACTGGCTGATGGCCGCGGAACTGGTGGAAACCACCAAGCTGTTCGCGCGCATGGTTGCCAAGATCGAGCCGGACTGGATCGAGCCGCTGGCCGGGCACCTGATCAAGAAGAACCACTTCGAGCCGCATTGGGAAAAGAAGCGCGGCCAGGTGGTGGCTTACGAGCAGGTGACGCTCTACGGCATGATCGTCGTCGGCCGCCGGCCAGTGCACTACGGGCCGATCGATCCGCCGGCGGCTCGCGAGCTGTTCATCCGCGAAGGGCTGGTGCGTGGCGAGATGCACAGCCGTGCGCGCGCCCTCAGTGCCAATCGCGAACTGCTCGAACGTCTCGACGAACTGGAAGCCAAGGCGCGGCGCCGCGACATCCTCGCCGATGAGGAAACGCTGTTCGACTACTACGATGCGCGCCTGCCGGCGGACATCTACCAGACCGCCAGCTTCGAGAACTGGTACAAGCGCGAAAGCGCGAAGGACTCGCAGCTGCTGATCATGCGCGAGGAAGACGTGCTCGCGCGGGAGGCTAGCGAAGTCACCGCCGCGCAGTACCCGGATTACCTGCGCATCGGCGAGCTGCAGTTGCCGCTGGAATACCATTTCGAACCCAACCATCCGAGCGACGGCGTGACCTTGCGCGTACCGGCGCCGCTGTTGCCGCAATTGCGCAGCGAGCGGCTCGACTGGCTGGTGCCGGGGCTGCTGGAAATCAAGGCGGTGGCGCTGGTGCGCAACCTGCCCAAGGCACTGCGCAAGAACTTCGTGCCGGTGCCGGATTTCGTTGGCGCGGCGCTGGCCAAGATCAGCTTCGGTGAAGGCTCGTTGCCCGAGGCGCTGGGCCGCGAGCTGCTGCGCATGACCGGCGCGCGCGTATCGGACGAAGCGTGGGCCGAAGCGGCCGCCGGGCTGGAAAACCATCTGAAGATGAACATCGAAGTGGTCGATGCCCGCGGCAAGTTCCTCGGCGAAGGTCGTGACCTGGCCGAGCTAACTGCACGTTTCGCCGAGGCCAGCCAGGCCGCCCTGGCGCCGCCGCAGCAGAAAGCCGAACAGCAGCCGGTCGAAGCCAAGGGCTTCGCCCAGATCGCGGAAAAGGCCCAGGCGAAGATGGCCGGGCTGTCGATGACGGTCTATCCGGCGCTGGTGGAAGAGGGCGGGGTGGTCAAGGAAGGACGTTTCCCGACTCAGGCCGAAGCTGACTGGCAACACCGTCGCGCGTTGCAGCGCTTGTTGCTGCAGCAACTGGCGGAGCCGGCCAAATACCTGCGCAACAAGCTGCCGGGGCTCACTGAGCTGGGCCTGCTCTACCGCGACATGGGCAAGGTCGACGGGCTGGTCGAAGACATCCTGCTGGCGAGCCTGGACAGCTGCATCCTCGATGGTGAAGCCCAGCTGCCGCGTGATGGCGCAGCCCTGGCGTCGCTGGCCGAGCGCAAGCGCGGCGACTGGGCGGCGCATGCCGAGCGCTTGGCGCGCCTAACGCTGGAAATCCTCAAGCACTGGCACGGCCTGCAGAAGCGCTTCAAGGGCAAGATCGACCTGGCTCAGGCCGTGGCGCTTAACGACATCAAGGCGCAGCTGGGCAACCTGGTCTATCCGGGCTTTGTCCGTGAGACGCCCGCTGAGTGGCTGAAGGAATATCCGCGCTACCTCAAGGCCATCGAGCAACGCTTCGAGAAGATCGGTGCGCAGCTGCAGCGTGATCGTGTCTGGTCCGGTGAGCTGGCTGGGTATTGGGAGCAGTATCAGGCGCGCCTGAAGAAGCACCTGCAGGAAGGCAAGCGCGATGCCGACCTTGCCCTGTATCGCTGGATGCTCGAGGAATACCGCGTCTCGCTCTGGGCACAGCAGCTCGGCACGAAAATGGCGGTATCGGACAAGCGTCTGAACAAGCAGTGGAGCCAGGTCGAGCCCTGATGCGGGGCGCCACGAATTGTCATCGCAGGAAGCCCATGGAAACTCGCAACAGGCTGGCGGGCGTCGTCGGCTCGCTCGGCGCATCAATGCTCTTCGCCACGCTGTACTACTACACCTCGCTGCTCGAGCCGTTGAGCGGCCAGCAGATTTACGGCTGGCGCATTCTGCTGACTGCGCCTTGCCTAGCTTTACTGCTGCTCGCCATCGGTCGCTGGCATGAGGTTCGCGAGATCCTTGTACGCGTACCGGCAGAGGCGCGACTGTGGTTCGCTCTACCGCTGTCCTCGGCGCTGGTCGGTCTGCAACTCTGGCTGTTCATGTGGGCGCCGATCAACGGCCACGGGCTGGACGTCTCGCTTGGCTACTTCCTGCTGCCGCTGACGCTGGTACTTACCGGGCGGCTGGTCTTAGGCGAGGCGATCAGTCGATTGCAACGCCTGGCCTGTTTGCTGGCGGCTGTGGGTGTCGGCAACCAGCTGCTGCTGGCTTCGTCGTTGTCATGGCCGGTACTCGCCGTTGCCCTCGGTTATCCCTGCTACTTCGTCCTGCGCCGCTGGATTGGCATCGCCAGCCTCGGTGGTCTGTGGGTCGATCTGGTCATCAGTCTGCCGGTCGCAGCGCTGTTCGCCTTTTCCGACCGGGGCACCCTGCAGCAGCTCGCTGCGAGCCCGGCGCTGCTGCTTCTGATCATTGGTCTGGGGGCGCTCAGTGCGCTGGCTCTGGCGCTGATGATCGTCGCCAGCAAGCACCTGGATCTCGCGCTGTTCGGCTTGCTCAGCTATGTCGAGCCGGTTCTGCTGGTCGTCGTCTCGCTGCTGCTCGGCGAGAGCATCGCATCGGATCAATGGCTGACCTACGCCCCAATCTGGGCAGCGATTTTGGTGCTGGTCGTTGAAGGGGCGCGCGCGCTGCGCAGGGGGCGAGCTTAGCGTTCCTGAGCAGTTACGCATGGGTCGAAAAAGCGGTTGGGCAGGCGCCGGCAGATCGGGTGGAATGCTGCGAAGGCTTTCCACCGCCTCAAGACCGGCAAGCTGCTAGATCAGTTGCTGCGCAACCAGCCCTGCGACGATAGCCAGCCCCAGCATGCCGAGCAGCAGGACCAGGCGCCGACCCGATTTGCGCGGGATATCCAGCGCCGGCGCTGAGGCGGTGGCGGGGGCAGGCGTATGCAGTGGATTCGGCGTGCCGGGTCGCGGCCGGGCAGGCTTCGGTTGAGCTGCGGTGGCAGGCAGGTCAGCGGCGCGGACAAATACGGTGGCGTCTTCGTCGACGATTTCCGGTGTGCTGACCTTCGGGCCGATCACCAGCAGCGTCGTGCTGCCTAGCTGAATCTGGTCACCCGGCTGCAAGACTGCGGTGGAGACCTTCTGCCGGTTGACCAGCAGGCCGTTGGCCGACGCGAGGTCCTTCACCTCCAGCACATCACCTTTGAGGTAGAACTCGGCGTGGCGGCGGGACAGTTCCGCGTCGGCGAAGCAAAGCTCGCATTTCACCGAGCGGCCGAAGGTCATCGAACCGGTGATGTGATACTTGTGGCCCTGGTTCTCGCCCTTGACCACCTGCAACAGCCAGCGCGGTGCAGCTGCCACCTTGGCGCCAACCTTGGCCGGATCGACGATTTCCAGCTCCAGTGCGCCCAGCCGCACGCGGTCGCCAGAGCGAATCTGATAGCGCTCGCCGATCTTTTCGTCATTGACGTAGGTGCCGCCTGGCGTGCCGAGGTCGGTCAGGTAATAGAAGCGGTTTTCCAGCAGCAGCTCTGCATGAAAGGGCGCGACCCCGGTATCGCTGGCGACCAGCCTGTTGCTGCGGTCAGAGCCAAGGGTAAAGCGTTCATCGGCAAGCCAGACCGGGCTCTGGCGATTATCAGTGAAGTGGATCCTGAGCATTATCTGCATACCTTGAGCGGGAGGCGTGCTCGCCGCTTGAGCCGGCGAGCAGGTGAGATTGCTAATTGAATATCCGATTCCACAGACGCTTGACCGGGTTGGCCGGCGCCTGTGAGGTCTGCGTGGAAGCCGGCGCGGTACGCGAGGTGCTGGCGGCGGTACGTGGTGCTGGCCGTGGCGCACGAGCCTTGGCTACGCGCTGGGCATGGCCCTGGTGGAGCGCGAGCAGGGGGGCGTATTCCGGCGATGCTTCCAGCCCCTGCTCGATGTACTCCAGCGCCAACGCGTACTCGCGTCTGCCATATGCCGCTTCGGCGAGCTCGACATAGCGTTCGCTGACCCGGGCCAACCCGTCGAGCGCCACCTGGTGCTCCGGCAGCCAGCCAAGCACCTGCTGGTAGTAGTGCACGGCGCTGTCCTCGGCCGGTTCCAGCAGTTGGTCATCGGCCAGTCGCTGCGCCGCCAGTTCCAGAGCCTGGGCGATGCGGGCATCGAGGACGCGGCGCAGGCCATCGAGGGCATCTGCATTGTCCGAGTCCAGGCGCAGGGCCTGGCGGAAGTAGTAGTCGGCATTGTCGTACGCCGGTGCGGTCAGCTGTCCGTCGCCCAGACGCGACTCGGCACGGGTGAGAAACTCGCTGATCTGGCTGTACTGAAACCATTGATAGCCACCCACGCCCAACGCGGCTATTGCCAAAGCAAGCAGCGCACCCACCGTCGCCCAGCGGCCAATGCTACGACGCTGTCGCCGGCGTCGGGGCTGTGGTGGGGGTTCCATGAGCAGTGCCGGTGCGATGCGCGTCTGATCCATGTCCGGCTCGGTGAGCGTGTCGATGGCGGCCAGCAGCTCACGGCAACTGCCGAAGCGCTCGTCCGGCTGCTTGGCCAGCATGCGGTCGAGCAGCGGCTGATAGGGTGCCAGCGCGGGCGGCAGCAAGGGAATGGGCATCTGCAGGTGGTTGAGCACCGTCTGCGGATAGCTGCTGGCGCGGAAGGGATTGGTACCGGTGAGCATCTCGGCGAGGATCACGCCGAGGCTGTATATGTCGCTGCGCGCGTCCAGCGGCTGGCACTGGGCCTGTTCCGGGCTGCTGTACGCCGGGCTGCCGACGGCAATGCCGAAATGTGTGAGTTCGTTGTCCAGTTCGACCGACTTGGCGACGCCGAAGTCGGTGAGCACGACGCTGCCATCGTCACGAAAGAGAATGTTGGCCGGTTTCACGTCGCGGTGAACCAGTCCGCCGTCGTGCACCACTGCCAGGCCACCGGCCAGCTGCCGGATGATATCCAGCGCGCGGGAGGGCGAGAAGACGATGCCGCGGTGCTGCGCCAGATCGCCACCACCGATGTACTCCATGGCCAGGTAGTGCCGGCCATCGGCGATCTGGCCGATGTCGTGAATGGTGATGATGGCCGGGTGACGCAGCGAGGCGACGATATGGCCTTCCTGGATAAAGCGTTCGGTGAACGCCGCGTCCTCGGTGCGCAGCAGCACCTTGACGGCTACCTCTCGATCCAGCGACAGCTGCGTGGCCAGGTAGACTTCGGCCATCCCGCCTTTTCCGAGTCGCTTGTGCAGGCGATAGCCCGGTATTTCCAGCATCCGATGCGTCATGAAAGCGCGTGCCTGATTACGACTTGAGGGGTTTTAACAGCATGTTGATGAAGCGCCGCCGGCGAGACTCGGTCGCAGGCGGTGGAGTGGTGCGACCGATAACGATGCAGGAGATGTTGTCTCGGCCGCCATGCTCATTGGCCTGGTCGATCAGCTGTTCCACCAGATTTTCGAGGGTGTCGGCGAAGGTGCAGCTGGCATGGATCTGCGCGTCGGTCAGCTCGTTGGTCAGACCGTCACTACACAGCAGCAGAAGCTCGCCAGGCTGCAGCGTACCATTGCGGATACCTACCTCCAGCGGTGCTTCGCGGCCCAGGCACCGCAGGATGATATTGCGCCAGGCGTGGCCCTCGGCCTCGGCCGGCTTCAGCTCGCCGGCATCGATCATCATCTGCACCCAGCTATGGTCCCGGGTCAGCTGCTCGATACCGTTGGCGGTGGCCAGATAGGCGCGGCTGTCGCCGACCCAGGTGAGTTCGAAATCGGCACCGTTGAAATGTGCTGCGACCAGCGTGGTGCCCATGCCGTCGTCCACTGCCGCGTCCAATACTGCCTGGTTGGCCTGCTGGACCGCTGCTTGCAACGGCTCGCCGTCTTCGACTGCTTGCTGCAACACAGACAGTGCCAGACTGCTCGCGACCTCCCCGCATTGGTGCCCGCCCATACCATCGGCGATGGCCCAAAGTCCCAGCTCCGGCGCACCGAGCAGCGCATCCTCATTGTGGTTCCGCCTACGACCAGGCGAGCTTTGCCCAGCGTAGTCCAGCAATGACTCAGAGAGGGTAGGTTGCATGCGAGGGCCCTGCGGCACGACATCGAGCGAGCATGATGCGTTGGGCTTGTGCGGCTGTCATCGATTGGCGTCGGAGCAAGCGCCAAACTGTTAACTCGTGCAAAGGCGCAGAAGTTTTACTCGGCGAGAGCTGCTTTCATGGTGGTTCGTTAGCTCGGTAGCGGCTGGGCCAGATCGGCGCGGGATGTTGGTGCAGTTGGCGGGCAGCGATCTAATCGAGGTTTCGGTCTTTGATGTGCTACCTGCTGAGCTCGTACGCGCACATATTGACCGTCGCTGCCAGGTTCAGTGATTCGATGGCACCACAGCCGGGAATCGTGAATGGCTGGGCATTGAGTGTGGTCAGCTGTGCGTGTGGCACGCCGCGGGCTTCGTTGCCGAACAGGTAGCAGTCGAAGCCCTTGAAACTCGCCGACTGGACCGGCTCGCCATTCATATCCAGGCAGGCAATGCGGGCAAAGCGCGTGCGTAATGAATCCAGCGCGACATCCAGTTCCATCGGCGCATGGAAGATGGCGCCCATGCTCGATCGAACGACTTTCGGGTTGTACGGGTCAACGCTGCCGGGGCTGAGCAGGCAGCGGAAATTGCCGAACCAGGCCAGCGTGCGCAGGATGGTGCCGAGGTTGCCCGGGTCCTGGATTTCATGCAGGTAGATGGCGCGCTCGCCCGCTACGGGCGCAGCAAGCGTCGCGCCTGTCGCCGGCATCGGTACCAGCGCAACGATGCCCTGCGGGGTCTTGGTGTCGGCGATCTGCGCCATCTGGCGGTCGCTGATCAGGTGGGTCTTGAACGGGCTTGGCCAGTGCTCGTAGGCGCTGGTCACATACAGCTCGCTGCGCTGCAGTTGCGGGTTGTGCAGAGCCGCTTTCTGCAGCTCCAGCAGCAGGTGTTCGCCCTCCACCAGGAAATGTCCGAACTCGGCCCGGTATTTCTTCTGGTGCAGCTTTTTGATGTCGTCGAATTTCATCAAGGCGGCGCTCAGTTGCTCTGCACTTCAGACTGTCCCGCTTCCGCCAGCATCGCCTTGGCCAAAGCTTCGGCGACCTTGATGCCATCCACGCCCGCCGAGAGAATGCCGCCGGCGTAACCCGCGCCTTCACCGGCCGGATAAAGACCGCGCAGGTTCAGGCTCTGCAATGTCTCATGGTCGCGGGTGATGCGCACCGGCGAGGAGGTGCGGGTTTCGATGCCGGTGAGCACCGCGTCAGCGCGATCGAAACCGCGGATCTGCTTGCCGAACGCCGGCAGCGCTTCGCGGATCGCTTCGATTGCATACTCCGGCAGCGACGGCGCCAGATCGCCGAGTCGCACGCCCGGCTTGTAGGAGGGCTCGACTTCTCCGAGCTCGGTCGAGGGCACGCCGCGAATGAAGTCGCCCACCAACTGTGCCGGCGCACAGTAGTCGCTGCCGCCCAGCTCATAAGCGCGCGATTCCAGACGCTCCTGCAGCTCCACGCCGGCCAGCGCGTCGCCGGGGAAGTCCTGCTCGGGGTTGATGCCCACCACGATGCCGGCGTTGGCATTGCGCTCGTTGCGCGAGTACTGGCTCATGCCGTTGGTCACCACGCGTCCCGGCTCGGACGTGGCGGCCACCACGGTGCCGCCGGGGCACATGCAGAAGCTGTAGACGGCACGGCCGTTCTTGGCGTGGTACACCAGCTTGTAGTCCGCAGCGCCGAGCTCCGGATGGCCAGCGTACTTGCCCAGACGGGCCTGGTCGATCATGCCCTGCGGGTGCTCGATGCGGAAACCGATGGCAAATGGCTTGGCCTCGATATATACGCCCTGGCGGTGCAGCATACGGAAGGTATCGCGCGAGCTGTGACCCAGCGCCAGCACTACGTGGCGGCTGCGCAGTGTCTCGCCACTGGCCAGCACTACGCCTTCGAGCTGGCCATCGTCGATCAGCAGATCGGTCACCTTGCTTTCGAAGCGCACCTCGCCACCAAGGGCGATGATTTCCTCGCGCATCGCCGCGACCACGCCGGTAAGGCGGAAGGTGCCGATGTGCGGCTTGCTGACATACATGATCTCTTCGGGCGCGCCGGCGCGGACGAACTCGTGCATCACCTTGCGGGCGTAGAACTTGGGGTCCTTGATCTGGCTGTAGAGCTTGCCGTCGGAGAACAGCCCAGCACCGCCCTCACCGAACTGCACGTTGGATTCCGGCGTCAGGGTTTTCTTGCGCCACAGCGCCCAGGTGTCCTTGGTGCGGCTGCGCACATCCTTGCCGCGCTCGAGCACGATGGGTTTGAAACCCATCTGTGCGAGCAGCAGCGCGGCGAACAGACCGCAAGGGCCGAAGCCCACCACCAGCGGACGCTCGGTCAGATTGGCCGGGGCCTGGCCGACCGGGTAGTAGCGTGTGTCGGGCGCCGGACGCACGTGGTTGTCGTCGGCGAAACGCGTCAGGATCGCCGCCTCGTCACGAATCTCAACGTCGACGATGTAGATGAACAGGATGATGCTGTTCTTCTTGCGCGCATCGTAGCTGCGCTTGAACACGGTGAAGTTCAGCAGGTCGGCGTCGCTGATGCTCAGGCGCTTGACGATGGCCTGGCGCAACTCATCGGCGGAATGATCGAGGGGCAGGGACAGTTCGGTGATGCGAATCATGGAGGTAATCCTGGCCGGTGACTCCGGCAGAGGAAGCAACTTGAGGGGGCGTGAGGCGCGGATTGTACCGGCGGCGCGCATGCCTGTCAGGCGGCGCTTACGCGGTTCGCCCAGGGTTGGTGCTGCGCCCGGCGCCCGCGGGCCGGCATTATCGGCTTATAATCGCCGCCAATTTGCCCAACAGTTGCGCAGCGTCCTGCCTGTTGGCGCACGTCTTACCTTGATTCTCCGTGGTTGGCTCTATCATGAAACGATCCAAAAGCAGCCGTCGTTGGCTGGATGAACACGTCAACGATCCCTTCGTAAAACGCGCGCAGAAGGATGGCTTGCGCTCGCGCTCCAGCTACAAGCTGATCGAGCTGAACGAGAAGGACAAACTGATACGCCCTGGCATGCTGGTCATGGACCTCGGCTCCGCCCCCGGTGGCTGGTCGCAGGTGGCCGGCGGTATCGTCGGTGAAAAGGGCAGGGTGCTGGCCACCGACATCCTGCCGATGGGCGGGTTGGATAACGTCGATTTCGTGCAGGGCGACTTCACCGAGGATGCTGTGTTCCAGCAGATCCTCGACATGCTCGACGGCCGGCAGCCCGACCTGATCGTCTCCGACATCGCGCCGAACATCAGCGGCGTCGCCGCCGCCGACCAGGCCGCCTCGATGTACCTGGTGGAACTCACCCTCGACATGGTTCGCCAGGTGCTCAAGCCCGGTGGCAACTATGTGGTCAAAGTGTTCCAGGGCGAAGGCTCGGACGAGTTCCTCAAGGACGTGCGCAGCTCGTTCGAGAAGGTGTCGATTCGCAAGCCGGAAGCTTCCCGCCCGCGTTCGCGGGAGGTCTATCTGGTGGCGAAGGGGTTCAAGGGCTAGCGATGTGGCGCTGTAGTGGCAATACAGGCTTCTGGCTGTTGCCACTAAGCGCTGGATCTAGCCGCATTTGGTCGAGCGCTAGCTTTGGCCAGCGTCTTGTATCGACGCGCTAAACGTCCACGCTGTCCAATCACAGCGACCAGAACATGGAAACGGATGATCTTAGGCTGTTCCAGCCAAAGCGCAGTATGGTCAACCGTCTGCGAAATATTTACACGGAACAATTAGTTCAAAGCGCTCGCAGCACCTTGCGTCAAAGCCACGGCAACAAGCCTGCTTTCGCAACGTACCCCGCTCGAATCAGCCCTTCAAACCGAGTTTGTAAATCTGGTTTGCTGTCTTCCAGGCAATCTGCTCACGCTCCTCGGCGGACAGCCGGGTCTCGATAGCGGTTCTGAGGTTGTCCATTGTCGAGTGATTCGACGAGATGGCGCTGAGGTCGCTGCCGTACATGATCCGTTGCGCGCCGATGATGGAGATCGCCTCACGCAGGTGCTCCGCCGAGGTGTCGGTCATGTCGAAGTAAACATTGGCGTTGCGCATCGCCACAGACAGGCACGCATCGAAGGACGCGCGGATGCTCCGCCCCATCTTCGTGAGGACGATTGGCACCGTAGGGAAATTCGCGGCCACCTCGTCCACCCAGATAGGAGAGAAAACGTAGTAGTGCACGCCTTTCCAGCCCGTATATCCGGTTGGGAACATGATGGGCAGGTCGCCCCGCGCCTTGAGCACTTCCATGATCGGCGCCATGTCGCGGGCGATTTTGGCCGGATGGATTTCAGTCGTAACCGGCACTACCTCACCCACCCCACGCGTGGCGCTCATGGCAGGGCTCTGCAGTTCATCGGCGATTTGACGTACAACCTTGCTGACCTCGTCGCCATAGTCCACACCCAGGGTCCCCCTTGCGGCGGCATTCGAAACGGCTTCGGGCCGGTAGATCGGGAAGAATCGCCCGTTGCTGTTCCTGGCGGCGTCGAGCACCATCTGGTTGTTGGTACCTTTTCCGGGCGCGGTCTGGAGAATCGCGTGCGTGACGCCATACTTATCCATGGCCCGCAGCAGAATCGCGGAATCGTCCACGGCATCTTCGCCCACGGCCTTGGCAAACTTTTCCGGTTGCTTGGTGCGAAGCGCACCCCAGTCCGCGGCGCTGTGGATGTTCGGCGCCAGTTCTGCGACAGTCGGTCCGGAGCCGAGGTGGGCGTGGCAATCGATCAGGTACTTCGTGGGCGCCCAAGAGGGCCTATCGCTGCGTCCCGTCATGAGCAGGTCGTCATCAGCGAAGGCTGCAGAAGGGACCAAGGCGCCCGCCGCAGCGGCCGAGGCGGCGGCTGAGAACTTGAGAAACTGCCGGCGCGAAGCCTCGATCCTTGATCCCTCGGGTTCTTGCAGGTCGGGGCCAGCTTGTTGCTCGTCATGGTTCGTGCTCATCGGACTCCCCTATTAAGAACGTCGATGCAGGATCGTTACAGCTGCACACCTTGCGGCTTTTTGCGTCATGCAACGCGTAAAGCAGGCTCTTGACATCACTCTAGCCACCGGCGATCTGCTGGCGTTTAAGGCAAAAGCATTAAGTCGACTGATCCTGATTGCTACGCGTTGTTTTGTTGCTCGCTCAATCGAGGCTCCATTCAAAACGAATCAGCTGCCCGCAGGGCCGCTGCGGGTTGGCCGCAATGCGGTATTTCATTACCTGCGTCCTACTCGATGCCCGTGCCTAACAAGCAAGGCCGCTCGCTCGGGACCGCGCTCAGCGGCACCAACCTGAATGTTAGGTTCAATATAGTCACCAATGGAAAATCAAGGATAGACCACAGTACTGATGCTGCTGACCGACCGCTCTTGCTCGATAGCCGCTAATCCTTCCCTAGCTCGACAATGCAGTCCTGCTGCGGACTGGCCTTCCAGATACATCCTCTTCGAATGCTCTGTTTCGATAAGATTTTGGGGAACGTAACGCCTCACCCCATCGTCTGCAAAAACCGTCCAACCCGCTTCAACACTTCTTCCGGCTGCTCGCGATGCGGCACGTGGCCGACGTCGGGCAGCAGCGCCTGTTCGACATGGCCGCCGGCGTGCTGGGCGATCAGTTGCGGGTGGCGTTCGGAGCCGAATTCATCGTTGTCGCCATGGATGGCCAGTGCCGGGCAGCGGACTCGAGGCAAGGCGTGGGCGAGGGTCCAGGAGGCGAAGTCGGGCGCGAGCCAGGTGTCGGTCCAGGCGTTGAGTACCCAGTCGCTTCGGTCGCCGTGGTAGCGGCGCAGGCGCTGAAGTTGTGCAGGGTCGGCGAACCAGCTTTTGGCTTCGCGGATGCCTTCCAGGGTACGTGGTTCGACGAAGGTGACCGCCGACATCGTGATCATCGCCTGGCAGGCTTCGGGATATTGCGCCGCGCAGTGCACCGCCATGCTGCCGCCGACGCTGTGACCGAGTACCACGAAGCGCTCGATACCCAGATGTTCCAGTACATGGGTGAAGCCTTGTGCCGCTTCATCCTCGACGAAGGTCGGCGCGGGCGGGGCGGTCAAGCGGTCGGAGCGACCGAAGCCCAGCCGGTCATAGGCGACCACCGTGCGGTCGGTAGCCTGGGCGAGCGCGGCGGGGAAATCCTTCCACTGTTCGATGCAGCCGAGCGACTCATGCAGCAGCAGGATCGGTGCGCAGTTCGGACGCAGCGCGCCGGCGTCGGGGAACCAGCTGCGGACGAACATCTGCCCATGCGTGCTCTGTACCCAGAGGTCTGCCGGGGCGTTGCCGAGCGTTGCGCTAGTGGTCATGGGGGGCTTTCCTGAGCGGTGCGGATCACATAGCAGTACTGGTCTTTTACGTAAACGTCAACATGCAGTGACGGATGTATCGGCAGTGCGCTGCAGCCTTCGGGCAGGCAATGCAGCCGAAAGCCGCACTGATGCGCGGCACAACGCGCGGGCGTTCTGGAGGCAAATCAGGTCAGCGCAGGGTTGGAGCCTGGCGGCATGGCCCGCTACGGCAGGAGCGCATCAACTCAGATAACGCTGGAACCAGGCGATGGTGCGTTGCCAGGCCAGCTCAGCCGCCTGCTCGTCGTAGCGCGGGGTGCTGTCGTTGTGAAAGCCATGCTGGGTGCCCGGGTAGATGTAGGCCTCGTAGTGCTTGCCGGCCGCCTTGAGCGAAGCTTCATAGGCGGGCCAGGTTTCATTGACGCGCTCGTCGTGTTCGGCGAACTGGAACAGCAACGGTGCTTGAATCTTCTCCACATCCGCCGGATTGGCCTGGCGGCCGTAGAACGGCACTGCCGCCGCCAGTTCCGGGTATGCGACCGCGGCCGCATTGGCGACGCCACCGCCGTAGCAGAAGCCGGTGATGCCGACCTTGTCGGTGGTGGCTTCATGGGCCATCAGCCATTCGATGGCGGCGAAGAAGTCGTTCATGAGTTTTTGCGGGTCGACCGCGGCCTGCAGTTCACGGCCCTTGTCGTCATTGCCGGGATAACCACCGACCGAACTCAGGCCGTCCGGCGCCAGGGCGATGAAACCGGCTTTGGCCACGCGCCGCGCCACGTCTTCGATGTACGGGTTGAGGCCGCGGTTTTCATGGACGACGACAACACCTGGCAGCTTGCCCTCGGCCTTGGCCGGACGGACCAGATAGGCGCGCACTTCACCGTGGCCGTTGGGTGACGGGTAACTGATGTATTCGGCGGCAATGTCGGGATCGGTGAAGGCGACCTGCTGGGCCAGCGCGTAGTTGGGCGTGAGCGTATCGAGCACCGCCACGGCGGTCATGCTGCACAGCGTGAAGGCCGCGGCGCGGTCGAGGAATTCCCGGCGGCTGAGCTTGCCGTGGACGTAGAAGTCGTAGAGCTCGAGCAGTTCGGGGGCGAAGTCTTTCGCGGTAAGACGTTCCATCGGCGGCTCCGTCGAGTATCGAAAGCGATGCTGGGTGTTTGCGCTGACAGCGGGTGCAGCAGCCAGTGTAGTCACCCGGACTGGAGACGCCGCGTTTGCTGACGAACTTTACGGTGCTCAGCGCGGCTGGCGCGGGCTGGGTGGCTCGACGGGCGTCAGCTGGCCGTCCTTGCCGAGGTGCAGGCGCATGAAGTCTTCGGCAAGCAGCAGCCTACCGGCGTAAAGGGCGCTGGCTTCGGCGCACAGGTCGTTGATCGAGTGGCCACGCCCAGCGTTCTTCTGATAGCGCGCGCTGAAGTGGGTCAGCACCAGATTCGGCAGGCCGACCGCTTGCGCAAAGCGCGCCACCGATGCCGCGGTGCTGTGGCCGAAGTCGTTGCGTGCGCCGTTGGCCACCGCTTCGGTGTAGGTCGCCTCGTGCACCAGCAACTGGGCGCCGCGGCAGGCGTCGGTAAGCAGTTCGGGACGATCATTGTCGCCGCCGATGACGATGCGTTGCGGCGCACGACTGAAGCTCAGGTAATCGGCGCTGCGCAGCATCCGGCCTTCGTGCTCGATGTCGAAGCCGCGCGCCAGCTGGCCCCAGAGCGGGCCGCGGGGCACGCCGTCGCGTTCGAGGCGCTCGATGTCCAGCCGCGGATCTGGGCGGGCCTCGGTGAAGCTGTAGCCGTAGCAGGGCACGCGGTGGGACAGGGCGGTGGCCTCGATGCGCATGTTCAGATTGCGCCACTCGCCCAGCGATTCGACCGCGTGGAATTCGAGGTCGTAGCCCAGCCAGCTCTGGCTCATCTCCAGCGTCGCGCGCACCCAGCTTTCGATGCCCTGCGGCGCGATGATCGTCAGTGCGGCCTTGCGCCCCATCATCCCTGCGCTGGCGAGCAGACCGGGCAAGCCGTAGCAGTGGTCGCCATGTACATGGGTGATGCAGATGGCGCGCAGGTCATGTAGCGACAGCGGCGTGCGCAGCAGCCGGTGCTGGGTGCCTTCGCCACAGTCGATCAGGTACCAGCTCTTGCCGGTGTCCTCCAGCAAGGCCAGGGCGGTGACGTTGCGGGCCCGGGTGGGCGTGCCGGATGAGGTGCCGAGAAAGAGAAGATCCACGGGGCATGTTCTCCTGGTTGGGCTGGCTAGTATGCCGTACCACCACGGCTGGCAGCCGCCGGCCTGTCGTCGGTTCTCGCCTTGTCAGCTCATGCGACTGGCGCCTGGTTCGCTGTTGCCGGGAGCGCCGGGCGACTAATAGAAGAACGGTGGCATGGCCTGCTGGAGCGCTGGCGGCGCGGAGCAGACCGGTGTCAGGCGATCCGCGCCAGCTGTTCGCTGATAAAGCGGCGGTCATCCCGATCGCTCTGGTCGAGCAGGGCGACCAGCACGCGAGTTGCCTGTTCGATCTCGCCGCGGTCGATGCAGGCGGCCGCCTCTTCGAGACGCTCTCGCAGGTCGGCCTCCGTTGCGGCAGCAGGCTCGGTCAGTGCATCGAGGTCGTCCGGCAGGCTGGCGATCATGTCGTCGAGCAAGTGCACCGGTTGGGGCGTAGATTGCGGCTGCGCTGCGACGAGGGTCACGGCTGGAGGCGTGGCGGGTGAGCGATCAAGGTACTCGTCGAGCGACATCTCAGTCACATCCAGAACGTTGCGCTGGAACGGGTTGATGTCCGGATAGGACGCTGCGGCACGTTTCGCCTGGGCCGGACGGGGTTCGTTCGTGACGACCACGGCTGTGGCGCGACGACGATACAGCAGCCAGCCTGCCAGCAATGCCAGCAATGCCAGCAATCCCAGGGACGGAACCAGCCACGAACTGCCGGTACTTTCTTCCTGCGTTGGCGATGTCATCGCTGGCGGTTGTACAGGGACCACCTGCGGCTTTGCCTGTCGGGTCGGCTCGGCCTGATTTGTGGCTATTGGTTCTGCGTCCTGTGCCGGGGCATCAACGGCCAACGCGCCCGCCTGGCGCTGGGCAAGGGTGCTCTGCGCTTCGGCCAGCAGGCGATTCTGTTCATCCATCTGCGCCTGCAGGCTCAACACCTGGGCCTCCAGTTGCCTGAGTACATTCATCAGGCCTTGATCCTGCAGCGCAGGCGCTTCGGTCCGAGCTTCGGGCAATGCCGCCTGTGGCGCCGCAGGCTCTGCCGTGGTGCGAGCTTGCGCTTGTGCGGCTGGTTGCAGCGCGACGACTTCACCAGGCTCGACGCTGTCAGGCAGCAGCAACTCACTACCAACCCGCAGGCGATTGCGATCGCCATTGATGAATGCAGCGGGATTGAGCCCGTACAGATCGGCCATCAATGCTTCGCGGGAGACCGTGGCCGCATTTCCCAGTCTGCCGGAAATGCTCCACAGGCTGTCGCCGGGCATGATCCGATAGCGTTTGCCTTGCACGGCGGCTGGCAGCGGCACGGCGGCTTCTGTCCTGGCGGGCGAAGTGCGTGCGATTCGCGGCGCCTCTGGTTGGGCCTGTGGCTGTGCCGACAGCTCCGGCTGGTACAGCGGTGGATCGAGCAGCAGTGTGTATTCGCGCAACAGCTGGCCCCCCGGCAGCGTCAGCTCGACGATGAAATTCAGATAGGGCTCTTTCACCGGGGCAGTGGAAGTCACGCGGATGCGTTGCCTGCCCTGTTCGAGCACCGGCAGGAAACTCAAACCTGCCAGAAAGGCTGGGCGCTCGACGCCAGCGCGAGCGAAGACATCACTCGGGGCGAGGCGTACCTTGATTTCATCGCTGTTCAGGTTGCGTGCATCGAGCAGCTCGATGTCGGCCTTCAGCGGCTCGGCCAGCGCTGAATGCAGGCTGATCTCGCCCAGCCCGAGTGCGCAGGCGAATGGCGTGAAAACGGCAGCGATCAGCGCGAATGGCCAAACAGCGAGACGAAAGGGCGACATAGTGTTCTCGTGCCATCAGGTAGCTGGGGGCGGGCCGGCCGTGCTGAACCGGGCCGGGCAGGCGGCGATGGCGTGCGGCCGACTCCCCCGAGGTAAACGTGAGAGTGGCTATGATCATTCAATGATGGCACTTTGCCAAGCTGTTCACATTTTCCCAGATCGACGGCTACCCGACGGGGTGCTTCTGCCAGTGCAAGCTCCTGACGCCCTCGGTTTTGCGGGGCCGGGTCAGAGGTATTTGAGCCAGGTGATATCCCGGCGGCGAGCCTTGAGTTCGGCGAACCAGCGCACCGCCGGGAACAGCACCACCGCCAGCGCCACGGTGCACAGCCATAGCGGCCATACGGCGTCGAAGCCGAAGTGATTGCCGTGGTTCAAACCCCAGATCGCCACGGCAGCGATGTAGAGCAGCTTCAGCACGTACAGGTGCAGCAGGTAGAAGAACATCGGTGCGGCACCGAACACGCTGAGCGGTCGCAGCCAGGCGCGGCCCTGCTTGCGTTCGAAGTAACGCAGGAGCAGCAGGCCGCAACCCAGCGTCAGGCAGAGGAACAGCAGCGACGGCGGGTATTTGGTGACGTTGAACAGGCTCATCAGCGTACGCAGGCCGTCCTCGCCGACGACCCAAGGCTGCTCACCGTAGCTGTTGACCAGCCGCAGCAGAACAAAGGTCAGCAGGGCACCTTGAGCCCAGCCGCCCAGGTAGCGCTGGCGTCGCTCGGGGTCGGCGTTCCTGGCGAACCAGGGCCCGACAGCGTAGCCAAGGGCGATCACGCCAATCCACGGCAGCAGCGGATAGGAAGTGCGCAGCCGCAGGTTTTCCGAAACCTCGATCCAGCCGCGGTCGTGCAGGATCGCCCATGGCACGTGAAGCGCAGAGTCGGCGGCGAACTGCAGCGGATCGAGCAGGTTATGCCCGCCGATGATCACCAGTCCCAGCACGATCAGCGCAGGACGCGGCAACCAGAGCAGCGCCGAGAGCGCCAGCATGCTCAGGCCGATCGCCCAGATCACCTGCAGATAGATCACCTGAGGCGGGAACTGGAACGTCCAGGCGAAGTTGACCAGAGTGAACTCGAGGGCCACCAGGAACAGCCCGCGCTTGAGCAGAAAGCTCGATACCGCGCGGCGGTCCTGGTGCTTTTCGCCATAAAGGAAGGCCGACAGACCGGTGAGGAAGATGAATACCGGCGCGCAGAGATGCGCCAGGGTGCGGCTGAAGAATAGCGCCGGCTCGGTGACCGCCACATCCATCGGGTCGGGCACCTGCATATGCAGCAGGAAGGTTTCGCGAACGTGATCCAGCAGCATGAACAGGATCACCAGGCCGCGCAGCGCGTCGATGGATTGCAGGCGCGCCGCGGCTGGCGAAGTGAGATCGGGGGAGGGCATTAACGGCTCACAGCAGGATGATCGCAATGCGGGCGCAGACTCGCTGCGCCCGCCGAAAGGTGCGATACGTTATAACAAAAGTCGCTACCTCTCCAAACGCGAATCAACCACGATGGTCACTCTGTGTGAAAAAGGCCGATCGTCTCAGCCCTGCTCGCAATTGATCATCCACGACACGCCAAAGCGGTCGGTGAGCATGCCGAAGCGCTCGGCCCAGAAGGTTTTCTCCAGCGGCATGACCACCGTGCCACCCTCGGCCAGTGCAGCGAACAGCTTTTCGCTTTCGTCCACGCTGGTCGGATGCAGGGATACCGAGCAACCCTTGATGCCTTCATACGGTCCGCCGCCGCAGGTACCGGGCAAGGTATCGGAAGCCATCAGCACGCCGTCGCCGAGGTTCAGGCAGGCGTGCATGATTCGTTCGCGATACTCGGCGGGAAACTGCTCGGCATCGGGTGCTTGGGCAAAGGTCATCATTTTCAGCGTGCCGCCCAGCACGTCTTTATAAAAGGTGAACGCCTCGCGGGTAGTGCCGTCGAGGGTCAGGTAGGTGGTGATCTTCATGGCTTGCTCCTTGCAGTCAGTGGTTGAGTTGTGCGCGCAGGCGTTCTTCCTGCTCGCGCAGTTCGGGGGTGAACTCGGCGCCGAAGTCTTCCGCTTCGAATATCTGGCGAATCTCGATTTCCGCGTCGCCGATGGCTGATTGCGGGCAGCGCTTGATCCAGTCGATGGTCTCCTGCAACGAGGCGGTCTGGAACAGCCAGTAGCCGGCAATCAGCTCGCGAGTTTCGGCGAACGGGCCGTCGACCACGCTGCACTGGCCGTCGCTGAAACGGACCCGCGCGCCCTTGCGGCTTGGCTGCAGACCCTCGCCGCCGAGCAGTACGCCGGCGTTGGCCAGGTCTTCGTTGTAGCGGCCCATCGCCATGAGAACGTCCTCGCTGGGCATCTCGCCGGCTTCGGTTTGCGGGGTGGCCTTGATCATCACCATGAAACGCATCGGTGGACTCCTTCAGTGGAATGGAAAGAGCCTAGACGGGCATACGGCAATTTCCGCCGGCTCCGATCACTGGTCGAACGGGCGCGGGGGAAATCGACAGGGCGATAAAATTTTGTGTATCAGCGCAGCGGATAGGTCAGCAGAAGGATATGCAGGCTGTTGACCGCACCATGCAGCAGCACCGCCACCCACAGCCGATCACCGGCGTAGTGGAAGGCCAGGCCATAGCCGAGCCCTGCCAGTGTGGCGAGTCCGGCGAAACCCGCGCCGGCCGGCAGGTGCGCGGCGCCGAACAGGACGGACGCCAGGCCGATGCCGATGGCCGCACCGAAGCGGCGGACCAGTTCACGCTGCAGCAGGCTGCGAAAGATCAGCTCTTCGGCCAGGCAGGTGATGCCCAGGTTGATCAGCAGCCAAGGCAGGAACAGCGCCGGCCATTTCGGCTGCCAGTCCAGCACGCCAAAGGCCAGCGCGAGCAGCGGTACGAAGATCAGGCTGGCGCCCGAGGCGAGCACAGTAAGGCTGATCGAGCGCCAAGCCGTTCGCGGCTGGTCCAGCCACCAGGCCAGCAGCAGCGCGGCGACCATCGCCTTGTCCGGGCTGATGCGCAATTGCCAGGGCGCTGCGCCGCCGAGGTCCTGCGGCGGCCCGATCGGCAATGGCGTGAAGCCGGGCAGCAGATGCGCAGCGAGCAACAGGGAGCCGAGCAGTGCGCCGAACAACCACAACTGTCCAGGCAGACGTGGCTGCACTATCAGCCACCCGGCAAATGCCAGAGTCGCCAGCGCAGCGGAGGCATCGATCAATCCTGCTGCCAGTCCCGCCAGCAGCGCGAGGAGGGGAGTGCCGTAGTGCAGTGCATGACGCACGTCAGCGCAGCCGATAGCGCGCCAGTTCTCGCTGCGTGAGCACGCGCATGCGCCACGGTTCGATCAGCTGCATGTCGTCCGCCAGCCGCGTGTTGACGCCCATGTCCCGAAAATAGATGCGCGGCGCGCGGTGCGGTCGCTGTCCGATGGACAGTGCCGACTCGCCGTTGGCGACGTAGGGCCGGTGCAGGCCGACATGGCCGCGCACGGTGCGCTGGCGGCCGGCCGCCAGCAGGTAGATGCAACTGCCCTGGCAGACCGCCGCCTCTGGTACCAGGGCGTCGAAACCCGTCTCGCGCAGCAGATAGCCCATGCGCATGGCTTCCGCTGCGCTGCCGCCGATGTTGTCGAGGATCAGCAGCTTGCGCGCGTGTTTGCCAGGGTGGGCCATGATGCCCTTGAGCAGCGCCTCGTAGTCACCCGGCGCGATCTGCTCGGTGACCCGCGCGACCAGCACCTGCCCCTGGCCTTCATGCTCCAGCAGCAATACCTCGACCTTGGCGTGGGCGGTGCAGGCGAACAGCGCCAGTGCGCAGAGCGTGAGAAGGCGAAGCATCGAGCGGGTGGTCCTGTGATGAGAGGTGGCGAAGATACCCGCAGCACGGCGTTTCGCCTACTGCATAGCAGCCGGACGGTCGGCGATTCGGGTTGCTGATGACGTCGCTATTGCTCAGGCATCGGTCGCGCCGTACAGGCGCTTGTTCCAGTCCTCGACGGTGTTCGCTTGCAGCCGACGCTCCACCAGCGTGCGCCAGTTCGGCACCAGCGGCAGCTCGGCCAGTTCCAGCAGCGCGTCCCGCTCGAGTGTGCGCCGGTAAAGCACATCCATTACCCGCGTCAGCGGCCAGCGCGGAAACGGCCGCTGCTCCAGCACCAGCGGCTGGCCGACCTGCAACTGGCCGGGCTGCAGTACCTGGTAGTACCAGCCGGTCATGCCGCTCTGCTGCACGCGCAGGGACATGTCCGCGACGCCGAACCGATCGTTGAGCTTCCAGCACGGCTGCCGGCTCTGGGCGACCTGCAGCAACGCATCGCCACAACGCAGCACATCACCCAGGCACAGATCGGCCTCGACGAGTCCACGGGTGCTGATGTTTTCGCCGAAGGCGCCGGGTTGCTGCAGCAGCGGCGAGTCGCCGAGTTGTTCGCGCCAATTGCGATAGTGCTCGAACGGGTAATGGTGGACCGCCTTGTACGGGCCGCCGTGAACCCGCCGATCCCCCTGTTCGTCGCCGGCCAGCCCCTCGACGCCAACCGCGACGGCGCCTTCAACCGGCTGTTTGGCGATGGCGCTGCGGCTGCCGGGGCGGGTATAGGCTACGGCCTTGCCGATGAGCAATTGTTCGATCCTGGCCAGCTGCATGATGCTCCCTCCGGATGACGGCTCGCGAAGGCGCGATTGTGCCGCATCGGAGGGGAGGCCGTGCGTTCCGTGCATAGCACTGGTCGGTCAGGGCGCCTGCTCGGCGGACAGCGCGCGAATCATCGCCGTCGTCAGGTACAGCCGCGGCGCGATGCTCGACAGCTCGATGTACTCGTCTTCCGAGTGCAGCCCGGCACCGACCACGCCCATGGTTTCCAGCACGGCCGGCTTGTCGCTACCCGGCACGTAGGCGTAACCGGCATCGGTGCCGAAGCGCATGGCGATCGGCTCGATGCGTTGGTCGATCTCGCCATACAGGCGTTGCGCGGTCTCGGCCAGGCGCTCCGATGCCGGATTCTTCGCCAGCGGTGGACGGCCCTGGTCGACGCGCAGCTCGACGCGGGTGTCGTCGATCAGCTTGTTCTCGATGATCTTCTGCGCATCGGCGAGCACGCGTTCGGTCTCGCTGATGTCGGAGTAGCGCATGTCCGCTTCGGCGGTCGCCTTGTTCGGGATGATGTTCCGCTTCTCACCGCCGGCAATCATGGTCCAATTCACCGTGGTGCCCTTGTCCGGATCGCCCAGATCCTTGAGCTGCACCAGTTGATGCGCCAGCTCCATCACGGCGTTGCGACCGTCCTCTGGCGCGGAGCCGGCGTGAGAAGATTTGCCCTTCACCTCCAGCATCACCGCATTGATGCCATTGGTGGCGGTGGTCACCGCATCGCGATCCGGCGGCTCGTAGGAGAAGACGTAATCATGCTTGCGGGCCAGTTCGGCGATGATCTTCTTCGAACCGGCCGAGCCCATTTCCTCATCCGGATTGAACAGCACGGTGATCGTGCCGTAGGCGTCGAACTGCTGCGCCTGGAGCAGCTCCAGCGCGTGCAGGATCATCGCCACGCCACCCTTGGCATCGGCCACGCCGGGGCCGTAGGCGCGCTGCTCGTCCATGCGGAACGGGCGCTCCGCGGCGGTGCCTTCGGCGAACACCGTGTCGTAATGCACCATCAGCAGGAAGTCCTTGCTGCCGTTGCCCTTCAGGGTGCCGACGATGTTGTCACCGGCTGATGGCGTCGCCGGACTGGTACTGACCTCGGCACCCAGCGCCTGCAGGCGTTCGACCAGCATTTGGCTGACCGTGGCCAAGCCCGCCGCCTGCCCCGTGCCGGTATCCACCGCGACCAGTTGCTTGACGGTCTCGATATAGGCGCTCTGTTCGGCCTTGGCCTGCTCGAGCAGTTCGGTGGGCTTGATTTCGGCAGCGATGGCGGACAGGGAAGAGAGGCAAAGCGCGACTGCAGCTGCAATCGGTGCGACGGCGCGTACGTGCATCGGAATAACCTCGGATCACGGGGTGATGAGCTTGAGAGCGCCGCCAGGCCCGCAACGTTCCGAAGCATCGCTGCACCGGTCGCAGCCGCGCGGAGAATGCTAAGGTTGCCTTTTCCACTTGCCGGAGAACTCCAGGTGTCCCTGACCACGCCCTATGACCCGCAGAACATCTTCGCCCAGATCATTCGTGGCGATGCCCCTTGCTACAAGCTCTACGAGGATGATGACGTGCTGGCCTTCCTCGACCTGTTCCCGCAGTCCTTCGGCCACACGCTGGTGATTCCCAAACGCTCGGCGGCCTGCAACATCCTCGATGTGGATACCGGGGCGCTGGCCAAGGTCATGGCCGTAGTGCAGAAGCTCACCCGGGTGATCGTCGACGAACTGCAGCCGGATGGCGTGCAGGTCGCGCAGTTCAATGGCGCGCCGGCCGGGCAGACGGTGTTCCACATCCACGTGCATATCGTGCCGCGCTACTCGGGCGAAGGGCTCGGTATCCACGCCGCCGGCAAGGCCGATCCGGCCGAGCTGGAAAAGCTTCAGGCGCGCCTGCAGCAGCGTATCGCCGCGCAGGGCTGAGCCAGGCTGCGATGTCGTGGCGGGGTCAAGCCCGCTGCGACCATCGCAGCAGCCAACAGACACCAAAGTACAATTCGTGCCCGCCTGGGGGCTTCGTACCCTGCGGGCATGATGCTTTCATTGCCCTTCCTCATCCCCTTCATTCTGCGCACTCGCCGTGCGCTGCTGGCGCTTGTGTTGCTGCCCCTGTGGGCGCAGGCGCAGGAGCTGCCGGTGCTGACCCTCAGCGTGCTGCAGTTCGGCACGCCGCACTGGGAACTCGAGCATCTCAAGCGCCAGGGGCTGGACCGTGCCAACGGCTTCGAGCTGAAGGTGCGGCTGGTGGCCGATGCGCCGGCCTCGCGGCTGGCATTGACCAGCGGCAGCGTCGACGGCGCGGTGAGCGATCTGCTCTGGGCGCAGGCGCGTTACCAGGCCGGCACGGCCTATCGCTACCTGCCGTTTTCCTCGCAGATCGGCGAAGTGCTGGTGCCCGAAGGCAGCGCCATCCGCACGCCGGCCGACCTGCGCGGCAAGCGCATCGGCGTCGCGGGCGGGCCGGACGGGCTGGGCTGGCTGCTGCTGCAGCATGCCGCGGCCAAGAGCGGAATCGTTCTGGCCAAACAGGCGACTGTTCAATACGCCGCGCCGCCCCTGCTCAGCCAGGCCCTGCGCCGTGGTCAGGTAGATGCGCTGCTGACCTTCTGGCACTTCTCCGCGCGCATGCGTGGCGAGGGTGGCGTGCAGGTGGCGTTCGCTCTCGATGATCTGCTCCGATCATTGGAGATTGATCCGCACCTGCCGGTGCTCGGCTATCTGTTCCCGGAAGCCTGGGCCGTCGAGCATGAAGAGCTGCTGCAGCGCTTCGCCACGGCGCTGAGCCAGACCAAGCGCCAGCTCGCCAGCGATCCGGCGCATTGGCAGGCGCTCCGCCCGCTGATGCGTGCCGACGAGGATGGTGTGTTCGCCGCGCTGCGCGACAGTTTCCTCGCCGGTATCCCGCAGCCGCTGGATGAACCGCGTATCGCCGACCTGCAGCGACTGTTGACCCTCACCGGTGCCGATCCGGCGAAGCTGATGCCGGCCGCGTCGTTCCGGAGCACGCCATGAACGGCTCGCGCTGGGCCTGCTGGATCGCCCTGCCATGCGCGGTGGCGCTCTGGACGCTGATTGCGCTGGTGGTGCAGACGCCGCTGCTGCCGAGCCCGGCCGCCGTGCTCGACACCTTCTGGCAGGCCACACGGAGCGGCGAGCTGCCGGAACATCTGCTGGTTACCCTGCGCCGAGTGCTGTTCGCCTTCGTGCTGGCGATGGCGCTGGGCACGTTGCTCGGCGTGTGGATGGGCCGCTCGCGGCTGGCCAATGCGGTGCTCGATCCGCTGCTGGTGCTGTTTCTCAACCTGCCGGCGCTGGTCACCATCATCCTGCTCTATGTCTGGTTCGGCCTGGTCGAAGCCGCGGCGGTGCTGGCGGTGGTGATCAACAAGGTGCCGAACGTGGCCGTCACCGTGCGCGAGGGCGCCCGCAGTATCGATCCCAAGCTGGAACAGATGGCCCTGGTCTACCGCTTCACCCGCTGGCAGCGGATCAGGCATGTCTGGCTGCCGCAGCTGTTTCCCTACCTGATGGCCGCCACCCGCGGTGGGCTGGCGCTGATCTGGAAGATCGTGCTGGTGGTCGAGCTGCTCGGGCGCTCGGATGGCATCGGCTTTCAACTGCATATGGCCTTTCAGGTGTTCGACGTGGCGAGCATCCTCGCCTACAGCCTGGCGTTCATCGCCGTAGTCCAGCTGATCGAACTGGCGCTGTTGCAGCCGCTGGAGCGGCGCGCATCGTCCTGGCGCGAAGCGGGTGTACGCCATGCTTGAGCTGCGCCTGGATGGCCGTCACGCCGTGCTGGGCGTGATCGATGCGCAGGTGCGCGAAGGCGATCGCATCTGTCTGCTCGGGCCGTCCGGTGTCGGCAAGACCACGCTGCTCAACGGTATCGCCGGACTCGATCCGCAGGTGCGGCCGATGATTGCGCAGCGCGCCGGATTGCGCGTTGGCTACCTGTTTCAGGAGCATCGTCTGCTGCCGTGGCGCACGGTGCGGCAGAACCTGGCGCTGGTCGGCGCGGACGCAGCGGAGATCGAGCGGCTGCTGGCCGAGGTAGGGCTGAGTGGTGCGGCTGACAGCCTGCCGGATCAGCTCTCGCTGGGCATGGCGCGCAGAGCGGCATTGGCGCGCTGCCTGGCGATCAAGCCGGATCTGTTGCTGCTCGACGAACCCTTCGCCTCGCTGGATGCCGAGCGCGCCGCCGAGCTGCGCGGCCTGATCGCCCGCCTGCTGGACCGGCAACCGGACATGGCGATGATCTGCGTGACCCACGATCCGCGCGATGCCGACGATCTGGCCAATCGCCTGTGGTACCTGAGCGGCGCCCCGGCGACATTGCGCAGCGATGAGCCGCCCGGCAGCGCCGTCAACCTCAGCCAGCTGAGCGAGCGTCAGCGCAGCGCCTGAGCGGCTTTCAACCGGTCAGCAGCTGCGTCAGCGCATGCAGCGCCAGGCCGACCAGCCCGCCAACCAGCGTGCCGTTGATGCGGATGTACTGCAGGTCCTTGCCGACGCTCTGTTCCAGCTGCTCGACCAGCTCGCGGCTTTCCCAGTTCTCCACCCGCTGGGCGATATAGGCGCCGATCTGCCCGCGATAGCGCTCCAGCAGGCTGGGCGCGGCGGCCAGCAGCTGCTCGTTGATCCAGTTGCGCATGGAATCGTCAGCGGCCAGGCCGTCGCCGAGGCCGCGACAGAGGCTGACGATGCGTCGGCCGATGCGTGAGTCGTCGCTGGCCAGATCGTTTTCCAGCCAGGCCGTGAGTTCCTGCCAGAGGTTGCCGAAATAGGCGCTGGTGGCCGGGTGCTCGAGGAGCTGCGCGAGGATGCGCTCGACTTCCAGGGCGTATTGCGGGTCCTGCTCCAGGCGCTCGATGTATTCACTGACGTGCTCGTCGAAGCGCTGGCGGATCAGGTGCTCGGGGTCGGCGGCGATCTCGGCGATCAATGCGGACAGGCCATCGACGAACTTGTTTGCCGACCAGCCGCTCACCGGCCGGCTCAGGCCGAGGTAGCGCAGCGTGCGGATTTCCCGGCTGATGGCATCGGCGACCAGCGCGCGCGTTTCCTCGTCCTGCATGATCGAATCGAGGCGGATCAACAGCTCGTCGAGCATCGCCTGATGCCGACCCTGGCTGGTCAGTACGCGCAACGCCTGGGCCAGCGGTGTGGAGAGGTCGAATTTGCGCAGCCGCGTGGTCACCTTGGCCTCGACGAAGGCGCGCACGCGCTCGTCATGCAGTGCGGCGATGCCGAAGTGCGCGACGCCGGTGAGCCTGCGGCCGACTGCCTCGGCATTGCTTGGATGGCGCAGCCAGCCGGCCAGGCGCGAGGCAATGTCGAGTTCCTGCAGCTTGGCCAGCACCAGTGGCGTGGCGAGGAAATGCGTGGTGATAAAACTGGACAGGTTCTGCCCAATGCGCGCCTTGCTGCGCGGGATGATCGCCGTGTGCGGGATCGGCAGGCCCAGCGGGTGGCGAAACAGCGCGGTGACGGCAAACCAGTCGGCAATTGCGCCGATCATCGCGGCTTCGGCGAATGAGGCGACGTAGCCCCAGGCCGGATGGCTGGCTTCGAAGCGCGTCGCGACGATGTAGAGCAGGGCGGCCAGCAACAACAGAAGGCTGGCGACCAGCTTCATGCGCGAAACCGGTGATTGCCAGGCGCTGATCAAGGAACGCATGCAGGTCCTCGTTGATGGTGGGCGAATGGAGTGTCTACCGAGTAGACAGTGAAGCAAGACCCTGAGGTCGGCGCTTGCGTCCAAGGCGCAGTGAAGCGGATCGGAAAACGTTCGGGCTGGCTGGTGTGAGGTGCGCCTGCGGAGGAACCGCTCGGCGGCTTGCATAAGGCCGGTGAGATTGCTCGCATGGGCGAGGCTGCGCCGTTGCCACCCTACGGATGTTGCCGATCCGTAGGGTGGATGTCGCCTGCCACATCCACCGGGGCTCGCCCGGTCGGTGTGATCGTCGGCGGTGGATCAGACCTCGTCGTCCTCTTCCTCGCGGATCAGCACGTACTGGCCTTCGGCATCGTTCAGGCAGTCCCATACATAGAACATCGATACCTGGCCCGGGCGTTCCGTGACGGCGGCGTAGTCGCCGGGCACGGCAGTGAAGTAAACGCCGGAATCAGGTGCTGCCTGGCAGGCGATGCGGGCGACGACGAAGGCTTCCGGCGCGGTGCCGTCGAAGTAGTCGTCACGGTCCTTGGCATCCCATTCGGCGGGCGCCTCGAAGGGGCCGCTGATGATAATGCGCGCGTCTCCCAGGTCCTGCTCTTCCGCTTCCTCGTCATATTCGTCGGGGCGGTACAGGGTGCATTCCAGGGCTTCCGGGTTTTCGAGAATGGCCGCGCGGGATTGTGGGGTGAGTGTCTGCATGGAATCTCCGACTGCGGTTGGGTGTGAGTGGGCAGTGTGGTTGAGCGGAACCGGCAGTGCAATCGGTTGGATGGTCGCGCCTTGCGCTTAGCCGGCGAGACGGCCCTCGTTTACTTGTTCGGGTGGTATCCGCTGTCGGCGGCAAGCATCGGACCGCCGGCACATCGTGATACGAACGAGGTGTCGATTCCCCCCTCCAATCGATACCAACCACCAGCGAGATTCGAGGCAGCCATGAACCCGGATGAACGGAAAGCGGACGATGAGCCCGATATCACCATGACCGATGCCGGTGAGAAGAACCCTGATGAAGACCCAGACTTCGACGACCAACCGTCGCCACAGGATGACCCCGACGAGCCCGAAGTGCTGCCGGACGACCCGGATATTCAGGGTCGCGATGGCTCCAGCCAACCGGGTTAGTCGTCATCCATTCGGTCCCGCTCCGTTAGCGGGTTATCCATGCCAGAGAAATCGTCATGAACATCTATCAAGTCAGGCCTACCGAAATGGGCTGGGAGCTGCAAGACCAGCAATCGCAGCAAACCGTGTTGCGCACCCTTACCAAGGACGAGATGTACAGCGCACTCGATGCCTTCATGGAGGGGCGTACGGCCTCGGTCGAAGTCATTGGTCGCGACGGTGAGGTGGAGGAGGAGCGGCCGTATCCCGGCAGCCATCACCTGTAGCTCAGGCAGGGCAATTTCCTTCAATAAGACGACTCGCCTGAGCCGCTAGCCTGCAGCCTCTTTCGATTGGCGAGCAGTGCTTATGGAACTCTATCTTTCGATGGCCGCGTTCGCGCTGGCCTCTTCGATCACCCCGGGGCCGGTCAATCTGGTGGCGCTCAACTGCGGCGCGCGTTTTGGCTTTCGCGCCAGTGCGCGGCACATCGCCGGTGCAACCATCGGTTTCACCTTGTTGCTGCTGCTCATCGGCCTCGGCCTGTACGAGCTGCTGGAACGTGCGCCGATGATGATGCGCGGCATCCAGTGGGGCGGCGTGGCCTTCCTGTTGTATATGGCCTGGCGGCTGGCTGCGGATGATGGTCGGCTGGAACCCGCCGCCGCCAGCGGTGGCCCCTCGTTGCTCGATGGGGCGCTGATGCAGTGGCTCAACCCCAAGGCCTGGCTGGCCTCCGTTGCCGGCATGGGCCTGTTCGCGGCGAACGGCGATGTGCAGCGGGTCTGGCTGTTCGCCGCTCTGTACTTCCTCATCTGCTATGCGTCGATTGCCTGCTGGGCCGGCGCGGGTGTCTTTCTCGGTCGCTACCTGCAGGTGCCTGCGCGGGTGCGCTGGTTGAACCGGACGATGGCGCTATTGCTGGCCGGCAGCGCGCTTTATCTCGTGTTGGGTTAGTTGCGGGCAGCCCGGTCGCGATACTGTCCGGGCGTCGCGGCGAGCTGGCGCTTGAAGGTGCGCTGGAAGTGCGCCTGATCGGCAAAGCCTGCGGCCAGCGCGACCTCGGCGAGGTCCAGACCTTGGCGCAGCCAGTGCTGGCTGCGCTGGATGCGGCGGTTGAGCAGATAGGCATGCGGGGTCATGCCGTAGTGCTGCTTGAACGTGCGGATGAGGTAGGACGGCGAAAGCTCCGCGGCCTGGCAGATGTCTTCCAGGCGCAGCGCCTCGGTGCAATGTTCGGCGATGTACTCGGCAGCGCGGCTCAGCTGCTGCAACGGCTCGGCATATGGCTGAGTCGGGGCGGGCGCCAGCGTCTGCTGCAATAGCGTGAAATATTCCACCGCGGCGCTCTGCTTGTGCAGCGTGTCCGCCTGCTGGTCGAGCAGCGTGGCGTATAGCTGGGTCAGCCCGTTGAACAGCGTTTGGTCGAGGCTCTGGATCGGCGCGTAGGGAATGAAGTGACCGTCGCTGCTGACGCCCAGCTCATGCTGCAACGCGCCCAGCCAGCACACGTCGACGTAGAACATCAGGTATGACCAGGGTCGGCCATCGATAGGATTGCAGGCATGCACGGTCTGTGGATTGATCAGCACCAGCGTGCCGCGGGCGATTCGTTCCTGGGCGTCGCCGTTGAAGTAGGTGCTGGCGCCGGCGGTGATCGCGCCGATCGAAAAGGTCTCATGGCAATGCGGCGCATAGCAGACCTTGCGCCCGTCGGCGACGGCACGCGCCTCGAGGAAGGGCAGGGCGGCATCGCGCCAGAAGCGGGGTTGGCTATCGTCCGAACCGTTCACGTTAAGAGCGCCGTGGTCAAAAACTGGAACCTGACTCTAGCAATCATCCGTCGCTCTGGCATGCTCGATTGCCACGGCTCGCCATCCCTTCCCGGACAAGGAGTTCACATGCGCCCAATTCTTGCGTTCGCCGCACTGCTTTCGCTGGCTGGCTGTTCATCCTGGCAGCCCGATGCCGAGGACATCGTTCCAGTGACGGCCGAGCGGGTGCTGGCCTACCAGCAGGCGCTGGAGAATGCCGGTGAGGTGGTGGTGACGCGGGATTTCGGCTTGCGCGGTGGCGGCTGCTATATCGCCGTGCTGATCGACCGTGAGCTGGCTGCGCGCATCCATGTCGGCGAGGTGGTGCGTTTTCAGGTGCCGGCCGGCGCGCGGATCGTCAGCATCGGCACCGATCCGCTGGACGATACGCTGTGCGGCAAGCTGAGCCTGCGCCGCGAGAAACTGGCGCAGGTGCAAGCGGGGCAGACGCTGGAGTTTCGTGTCATCAGCGACAACCGCATCGGCTTCGACATCATCCCGGTGGAGCCGTGAGCGCCGGGAGAATAGCGGTTACTTGATAACCGTCCGCGCGGTTTTCAGGTAGTCGGTGGTGTGGCTTTCGACCTCTTCGGCATCCTTCGCTTCCGAGGCGATGTGGATTTCCTCGAGGGTGTCGGTCAGGTCGCCCATCTCCTCGTTGATCTTGTCCAGCGCGTCTTTCAGCGTGTACGTCAGCTCGTGGATCTGCGCCATGCTCTCGGGTGTCAGGCCCTGCGCCATGGCCTGTTCGAGGCGGTTGTTGTAGTCGGAAAAGTTTTTTACCGCCTCGGCCAGGTTGCGTGATGGCTGGGCGTCGGCCAGAGCATGGCCGGCAACGATGGTGGTCAGCGCCAGAATGGCGGTCCGAATGAGCGTTTTCACGACTGGTCCCTAGCTGAAAATTGTGGGGCGCGAAGGTACCACCTGTTGATCTGGACGTTGTGCAGCAGCGCACAGTCTGCGCTGCGCCATTAGTCGCATACCGGACGCCTGCATCGGCTGATTCTTGGAGATTGCAACCTGCAATTCGTCGTGCGTTGCGCCTGCCAGAAAACCGCGGGCGGACTGCTGGTCGTATTGGCAGCCGCTCTGGAACGGCTATTGCAGCAGGCGTTTGCTAAAGAGACGGCTGTCACAGCCGATAGATATAGGCGCTGGCATCTGGCCTCTATCGGATGACCAAGCGTTTCGGGGATTCAACAACAATGTGCCTCGCTACCTCATTGCTTGCAGGTTCCGCAAAGGGACTACAGACCGACGCCCCAACGTCGGCGCGAACCATTCGACACTGATGCCTTACTTGCCAATTGCCGCCCTCAGAGCCGGCACGCCATATGGAAAGAACGAATGATGCAGCAACTGACTATCCGAGCCCGCCTGTTGATTCTGGTCGGGGCGATGCTGACCGCCTGCCTGGTCATCGGCCTGACCGGTCTGAACGCGCAGCAGCGCAGCGTCGCCGGCCTGAATACCGTGTACCTCGACCGCGTGGTGCCGTTGCGTGACCTCAAGCTGATTGCCGATCTCTACGCGGTGAAGATCGTCGACGCCACGCACAAGTCGCGCAGCGGGATGCTCAGCTACCAACAGGCGCGGGACGACGTGCGAGCAGCACGTGCGGAGATCCGCCGTCTCTGGGGCGATTTCATGAGCACCAAGCTGATCGACGCAGAACGCCAGGTATCGGTGCGCATCGAGGCGTTGATGCAGAAGGCCGAGACCCCGCTCGATGACCTTGAGCGTATCTTCGATCGCCACAGCGAGAAGCGCCTGGCTGCGTTCGTCATCAATGATCTGTATCCGCTGATCGACCCCATCTCCGAAGGCTTCAGCGAGCTGATTCATCTGCAGCTGGGCGAGGCCAAGGCCGAATACGATCAGGCAGTGGCGCTGTACGAGCGCAACCGGGTGCTGAATATCGGCCTGTTGCTGGCGCTGCTGATCGGCGGCGGCCTGTTTGCTCTGGTGCTGCTACGCAGCATCAGCCGCCCGCTGGAAGAGCTGAAGCAGGCCGCTGCATCGGTCGCGGCCGGCGATCTGAGCCGCACCATCGAATGCCGCGGCAAGGACGAAATCACCGAGGTGCAGCAGTCGATCCGGCAGATGCAGCACACCCTGCGCGATACCCTGCAGGACATTCAGGGCTCGGCGACCCAGCTGGCTTCCGCTGCCGAAGAGCTGCACGCGGTTACCCAGCACACCGCGCAGGGCATCCATCAGCAGAACGAGGAAGTGCAGATGGCCGCTACCGCGGTCACCGAGATGTCCGCCGCGGTAGACGAAGTGGCCGGCAATGCCAACCGCACTTCGGATGCCTCGCGCGATGCCGAGACGGTCGCTGACGATGGACGCCGGCAGGTGACCGCCACGCGGCAGACCATCGACCAACTGAGCGAAAAGCTGCAGCAGACCGCCGGAACCGTGACCCGGCTGGCCGAGGAGGCGGCGAGCATCGGCCAGGTGGTGGATGTGATCCGTGCGATCGCCGACCAGACCAATCTGCTGGCGCTCAACGCCGCCATCGAAGCGGCGCGGGCCGGCGAAGCCGGACGTGGATTTGCGGTGGTCGCCGACGAGGTGCGCAACCTCGCGCAGCGCACCCAGAGCTCGACTCAGGAGATCGAGCGCATGATCGGCGCGATCCAGAGCGCGACCGATCAATCGGTGCGCGACATGCAGCAGAGCAGTGAATTCGCCTCGCGCAGCCAGACCATGGCCGGCGAAGCGGATCAGGCGCTGGGGCTGATTGCCGAGCGCGTCGGGCAGATCAACGAGATGAACCTGGTGATCGCCAGCGCTGCCGAGGAACAGGCACAGGTCGCGCGGGAAGTGGATCGCAATCTGGTGGCCATCCGCGACATCTCCGAACAGAGCGCCACCGGTGCGCAGCAGACCTCGGTGGCCAGTGACGAACTGGCACGCCTGGCAACGCAGCTCAACCAGTTGGTCGGGCGCTTCCGTCTGTAAAGGCGACGCGGTCGGGACATGCGATGTCGCAATCCGACCGCGAACCTGACGCTACCAGCGCATTCCTATGTACGGGCTTTCCCTGATCCGTACTGAACAAGGAGTCGCGCGTGAAAACAGCCGTGTCCGCCCTGGCGCTCGCCGCCGGTCTATCCCTCAGCCTGCCGCTGCTGGCCGAAAGTCGAACGACCTACGGTCCGCAGCTGGAAGGCTTCAGCTATCCGCATCCGCTCAAGCATTACCGTTTCGAGTCCCAGGGCAAGGCGCTGCAGATGGCCTTCATGGACGTCGAGCCGCAGGGCAAGGCGAACGGCCGCACCGCGCTGTTGCTGCATGGCAAGAACTTCTGCGCGGCGACCTGGGAGCGCACCATCGAGGTGTTGAGCAAGGCCGGCTACCGGGTCATCGCTCCCGATCAGGTCGGTTTCTGCAGCTCGAGCAAGCCCGAGGGTTACCAGTTCAGCTTCGCCCAGCTGGCGCACAACACCCAGGAGTTGCTGGAGCAGGAGAGCATCGAGCAGGTGACGGTGATCGGCCATTCCATGGGCGGCATGCTGGCGGCGCGGCTGGCGCTGAACTACCCGCAGCGGGCCGAGCAGCTGGTGCTGGTCAACCCCATCGGCCTGGAGGACTGGCAGGCCGAGGGTGTGCCCTACGCCTCGATCGATCAGCTCTATCAGTCGGAACTCAAGACCGATTTCGACAGCATCAAGGCCTACCAGCAGAAGTTCTACTACAACGGCAACTGGAAGCCGGAGTACGACCGTTGGGTGGAAATGCTCGCCGGAATGTACGCCGGAGATGGCAAGGAGCAGGTCGCCTGGAACCAGGCGCAGACCTCGGAGATGGTCTTCACTCAGCCGGTCATCCATGAGTTTCCACGCATTGCCACGCCGACGCTGTTGCTGATTGGTGGTCTGGATCGCACCGCGCCGGGCGCCAATCGTGCGCCGGATGATGTTGCCAAGCGCCTGGGCAACTATCCGGAGCTGGGCCGTCAGGCAGCGGCGATGATTCCGCAGGCGAAGCTGGTGGCCTTCCCCGATCTGGGGCATTCGCCCCAGGTCGAGGCGCCGGAAGCGTTTCACCGTGCCTTGCTCGAAGGGTTGGAGGCCAAGCGCTAAGGCTGGCTAGCCGCGCTCCGCTGCTTTTGCCTGGGGCGGCTGCGCGGCACCCAGGCGCTGCTCGCCGGATTCCAGCAGCGCCTGCAACGCACGGCCATAGGCACCGAGCGCCACGCGCAGGCTGTTGTTGTGCGTGGCGCCCTCGACCAGCAGCAGTTGCTTGGGCTGGCGCGCCGCCTGGTACAGCTGCTCGCTGAAGCGTGGCGGCACATAGCGGTCTTCGGTGCCGTGCACCACCAGCAGGGGCATGCCGATCTGGTCGATCTTGTTCACCGAGTCGAATTTCTGCGACAGCAGCCAGCGCACCGGCAGCGTGGTGTCGGACACCACCGTCGCCACGTCGGCCAGCGAGGTGAAGGTCGACTCGATGATCAGCGCGCGCGCCTCGGCCGGTGCATCGTCGCGTTCGGCCTGCTGGCCCAGCTCCGCTGCCAGGTCGACGGCCACCGCGCCGCCGAGGGAATGGCCGTAGATGAAGCGCTTGTTGGCGTCCGGTTGCAGTTCCTTCAGGCGCTCCCAACCGATGCGGGCATCGGCATAGACGCTGCGCTCCGATGGCAGGTCGCCAAGGCTCTGGCCAAAGCCACGGTAGTCGATGGCCAGCACGGAGAATCCCAGCGCGCGCAGCTGCTCCAGGCGGAACAGATGGCCGGTGAGGTTCCAGCGCACGCCGTGCAGATAGAGCAGCGCCGGCGCATCGGCGTCGGCGGCCGGCCACCACCAGGCGTGGATGTTCTGCTGGTCGCCGAACGCCGAATCTGTCAGCTGCAACTCTTCGATGCCACGCGGCAGCCCGCTGAACCAGGACGCGGTGCCCGGTTCGATACGGAACACCAGCTCGCGCTCTTTCTGTTCGAGCACCGAACAGCCCACCGGAAGGCCGACGGCGAACAGGGTAATCAGCAACAGGCAAATCCGCCGGGCTTTGCTGCGGAACAGGAAGAAGCGCTGCAAGGTGAGGGTCTCGCTATCAGGAGCTACAGATAGGACCCACTTGCAGAACGATCTGCAAGGCGGGCCTGCGCTTTACTGATTACTGCATGTTGCGCGCCCCTGTCGCGGCCAGCGGACGGCCGGCTTCGGCCTCAGGAGCAGCAGGTCGCCTGCCCGGCGTCGGCGTCCTGCACCGCGCGCTCGATCTTCCATGCCCAGGCGAATACCAGCAGGCCGCCAACGGCGGTAGCCGCGCCGATGTAGCCGGTGGAAGTCCAGCCAAAGCCCGCCGTGATCGCCAGGCCGCCGAGCCAGGGGCCGAGGGCGTTGGCGACATTGAAGGCGGCGTGGTTGGAGGCGGCGGCAAGGGTCTGGGCATCCGCCGCGACATCCATCAGATGGGTCTGCAGCGCGGGCGACAGCGAGACCATGGTGCCCACGGCGAACACCGCCGGAAAGATCGTCCATACCGAGTGCGCCGCCAGCGGAAATACCAGCAACACCAGCGCGCTCCACAGCAAGAGCCAGGCGACCGCCTTGAAGCGCAGCCGATCGAACAGCCAGCCGCCGACCAGATTGCCGACGATGCCGCCAAGGCCGAAGGCGGCGAGGGCAAACGGAATCCAGCCGGCACTGACGCCGGTGACTTCCAGCAGCGTCGGCGCCATGTAGCTGAACACGCAGAACATCCCGGCGAAACCGATGGAGCTGATCGCCAGCGCCAGCCAGACCTGCGGGCGGTTGAACGCGCGGATTTCGTGCAACGGGCTGTTGCGCGGCTCGTCGCGGTTCAGCGGCAGGAACAGCGCCACCAGCAATACCGTCAGCAGGGCGATGGCGCCAACCAGGGCAAAGGCATAGCGCCAGCTCAGCCACTGTCCGAGCCAGGTGGCCAACGGGTTGCCGATCAGGATTGCCACGGTCAGCCCCATCAGCACGCGGGCCACTGCCTGGGCGCGTTTGTCCGGCGGCACCATGGAGGCGGCCACCAGCATCGCCACACCGAAATAGGCACCGTGGGGCAGGCCGGTGATGAAGCGGAAGATCATCAGCGTCGAATAGTCCGGTGCCAGGGCGCTGGCGAAGTTGCCGAGGGCGAAGAAACCCATCAGCAACAAGAGCAGGTGTCGGCGGAACAGCCGTGAGCCGAGGATCGCCAGCAACGGTGCGCCTACCACCACGCCCAGCGCGTAGGTGCTGATCACGTTGCCGACCTGGGGCTCGCTGATGCCCAACCCTTCGGCCACATTGGGCATCAAACCCATGATGGCGAACTCGCCGGTGCCGATGGCAAAGCCGCCCATGGCCAGCGCCAGCTCGAGCAGCAACACGGCGCGGGCGGAAAGGGGCGGAGTCGCTGCGGTGGCTGGCGCCGTCATGGATACCTCGTCACGTCGAAAGGGGCGGCATTATTCACGCTTGCGGGCTCAGGTAAAGCCCGACTGCCAAAGAAGGAGATCACAGGGTGGTGGGATTGCATCGGCACGCGTGAGTTCGCCCGCTACAGAGCAATTCCTTTAGCAGGGGGAACGGCGGGCCAGGCATTCGGATGGACGGTTTGTTGGCGCCGTTTTTTTGCCCTGCAATCTTGATTCTGGTCAGGGTGACCCGGGAGTCGTCTCCGTATTTTGCGCGGCAGATCTCATTTCGTTCTGATCCGCTGAAAGCGTCCCAGCCAACCGCCGGGCAACTCGATGTCGATCAGCTTCGCGTAGTGCCTCGTACCGTTCAGGAATGCCCCATGAAACTCGTCTTTGCCCCTGCCGAACTGCTGATGAACCGGCTCAACTATCCGAGCAAGTTCGCTCTGATCGGCCTGCTGGTATTTCTCGCCTTCGCCAGCCTGATGTGGACCATCGCCAGCCAGCTCAACCGCACCATCGAGCGTGCGGAGAACGAGCTGGTGGCATCCGACCTGGCGCGGCCGCTGTCCAAGCTGGTCGAGCTGACCCAGCAGCATCGCGGCGTGTCGGCGATGCTGCTGGGTGGCAACGCGGCAATGGCGGATCGCCGAAGCGCGCTGCAGACCAGCGTCGATGCTGCCGTGGCCGAGATGAATCGCGTGCTGGCCGACGACAGGCGCGGCATGCGCGAATGGCAGGACATCAGCCGCGGTTGGGACGAGATCAAGCGGGGCGTGCAGGGCTGGTCGCAGCCGCAAAGCTTTCAGGCGCATACCGCGCTGATCGGTGAGCTGCTGAACTTCCAGACGCTGCTCTCCGATGCTTACGGCCTGACCTTCGATCCGGAACCGCAGACCTATTACCTGATGACCACGGCAGTCAACCGCCTGCCGTTTCTCATCGAGCGCTTGGGTCGTCTGCGCGGTAGCGCATCGGCGATGCTAGCCAAGGGTGAGATCAGCGATGAGCAACGCACGGCGCTGATCGTGGTGACCGAGGAGATCCGTTCGGCCACGGTGGAGATGGAACGCAGCATGGAAAAGGTCATCGCCCAGCGGCCGGAGCTGCAGCCTCAGCTCAACCGCGCGGTGGCGACCCTGCGTGAGCGCGGCGAAGCGGTCGATAGCGTGGTGCAGGGCATGGTGCTGCGCGGCGATTTCAGCAGCACCTCGCCGGCGCAGTTCTTCGACATGACCACCGAAGCAATCAGCATCGCCTACACGCAGATGTACGACGTACTGCTGCCGAATCTTGACCAGTTGCTGCAGCAGCGCATCGACAACGCGCGGCAGATGTTGCACGGCAACCTCGCCATGCTGCTGGTGGTACTGGCGGTGATCGGTTATCTCTCGGTCGGCGCCTACCTGTCGGTGATGACCAGCATTCGCAGCCTGCGCGAAGGCAGCGAGCGACTCGCCGCCGGTGATCTCACCGCGCATATCCAGCTGGCCGCGCGGGACGAGCTGCGTTATGTCGCTGGCAGTTTCAACGGCATGGCCGAGGCCATGCGCCAGCTGATCGGCAGCATCAAGAGCAACTCCGACCACGTCGCCGACTCGGCACGCAGCCTGGCGACCGCTTCGGGGCAGATTCATGTCGCCTCGCAGTGCCAGAGCGATGCGGCATCGAGCATGGCGGCAGCGGTGGAGCAGATGACCGTCGGCATCGAGAGCATTGCGCGCAACGCCGGTGAGGCTGATGCGCTGGCCAATCGCTCCGGCGAACTGTCGCGCCAGGGGGGCGAGATCGTCGCTGCAGTGGTCGAGGAAATCAGTCAGATCGCCGTGTCCGTCGGCGACTCGGCGCGCACCGTCGCCGAGCTGGGCGAGCGCTCAGGGCAGATATCGGCCATCGTCGGGGTGATCGGCGATATCGCCGCACAGACCAACCTGCTGGCGCTGAACGCGGCGATCGAAGCGGCGCGTGCCGGTGATCAGGGGCGTGGTTTTGCGGTGGTGGCCGACGAGGTGCGCAAGCTGGCCGAGCGTACCGCCAACTCCACCAAGGAAATCGCGCAGATGGTTTCAGCCATTCAGCAGGGCACCGAGGGTGCGGTGCAGGGCATGGAGCAGGGCGTCGCCAAGGTCAACGAGGGCGTCGCCCGCGCGCAGCGGGCCGGCGAGGCCATGGGTGGCATTCGTGAGGCAGCGAACCAGGTGCTGTCGACCGTCGCCGAGATTTCCAATGCGCTGCGCGAGCAGAGCGCGGCATCGGCGGAAATCGCTCAGCAGGTGACCACCATCGCGCGCATGGCTGAGGAAAACGGCGAAGCGGTAGGCACCAATCACCACACTGCCAGCCGCCTGAGCGATCTGGCCGGCACCCTGCTGGACAACGTCAGCCGCTTCAAGGCGAGCTGAGCATCAGCCCGCCGACGGCACCAGTTGGCGCCGTCGGCTTTGCTTCAGAGCGGCCAGATCCAGAGAATTGCCGGCACCGCGCAGAGCACCACCAGAATCGACAGCGGCAGTCCCAGCCGCCAGTAGTCACCGAAGCGATATCCGCCCGGCGCCATCACCAGCGTGTTGGACTGATGGCCGATAGGCGTGAGAAAGGCACAGGACGCGCCGATCGCCACGGCCATCAGGAACGGATCGACCGACGCGTCCATGCCGCGCGCCAGGCTGATCGCCACGGGGGCGGCGAGCACCGCGGCGGCAGCGTTGTTGACCACGTTGGAGATCAGCATCACGGCCACCATCAGCAGCGCCAGCGTTCCGGCTGGTGGCAGCGACCGGCCTAGCTCCAGCAGGGCTTCGGCGATCAGTTGCGAGCCCCCGCTGCTTTCCAGCGCCTGGCCAACCGGCAGCATCGCCGCGACCAGTACGATCACCGGCATGTCGATGCTTTCGTAGATACCGCCCAGAGGAATCAGCCCGACCAGAATCATCACCAGCGCCCCGGTGACCAGCGCTGTGGCAGCGGGAACCAGGCCAAAGGCGATTGTCGCCAGGGTGATGGCGAAGATGGCACTGGCCAGCAGCACGTTGCGCGGGGTGGTGATGCTCAGCCCGCGGGACGCCAGCGGCAGGCAGCCCAGACTGTTCAGGCTCGACTGCAGTGCGTCCTCGCGGGCCTGCAGCAGCAGGATGTCGCCGGACGCAAAGCGGATCTTGCCGAGCCGCTGGCGCAGCCGCTGCCCCTGGCGGGCCACGGCCAGCACATTGACGCCGTGACGTTCGCGCAGGTCGAGGCCGCTGGCGCTGGTGCCTACCAGCATGGAGCGCGGCGAGACGATGGCTTCGGCCAGGGTCAGCTCGCCGTGGCGGCTCTTGTGGCTCTTGCGTGCCTTCTCTTCCTCGACGGCCTGCTCGGTCGCTTCCTGCTCCTCGCGTGCCTCATCCTCCTGCTCGTCGACATTGGCCGCCAGCTCGACGCCGGTGACGTCGAGCAGCGCCTTGAGGCTGTCCGAGTCGGCCTCCACCAGCAGGATGTCGCCTTCGCGCAGCACCTCGTAGGTCGAGGGCATGCGCTGGCGCTCATCGCCGCGTACCAGGGCGATCACCTGCACATCGGCTTCGTCCTCCACTGCATTGATCAGCGCGTGCAGCGTGCGCCCGGCATATTTGCAGCTTTCCGGTACCCGCACTTCGGTGAGGTAGGCGCTGATCTCGAACAAGTCGCCGTTGCCTTCCTGTTCCTGTCGCCGCGGCACCAGCCGCCAGCCGAGCAGGGCGATGAACAGCACACCGGCGACCGTCACCGCAGCGCCCACCGGAAGAAAGGCGAACATGCCGAACGGGGCCTCGCCGGCTTCGGCGCGGTAACCGGCGATGATCAGGTTCGGCGGGGTGCCGATCAGCGTCAGGGTACCGCCAAGCAGCGAACCGAACGCGAGCGGCATCAGCAGATACGAGGGTGAGCGGCCGCTCTGGCGCGACATCCAGATCGCCACCGGCATGAACAGCGCCAGCGCGCCGACGTTGTTCATGAAGCCAGAGCTGAGCGCGACGATTCCGGTCAGCGCGGCCACTTGCGCCCATGGCCGCTCGCCGACCTGCATCAGCCGCCGCGCCACGGAATCCACCACACCGGCATTGAGCAGTCCGCGGCTGAGTACCAGCACCGCGGCCACTGAGATCACGGCGGGATGGCCGATGCCGGAGAACACCTCGTCCGCCGGCACGACGCCGGTCAGTGCGCAGGCGAGCAGCGCGCCGAGGGCGACCAGGTCGTAGCGCCAGCGATTCCAGACGAACAGCACCAGCGTTGCCGCCAGTACGCCAAAGACGATCAGCTGTTCGCCGGTCATGTACTTTTCTCCGAGCCGCCAGGAATCCGCAGCACATTGGCGCTGTAAGTCGGGGCGGTAATGCCAGTGGAAACACGATGAGGTGATGCACTGCAGCCCACCTGCCTGCAGTGGTCATGCGGCTGTCATAAACAGACTGCTGCCGCTGCGCAAAGGTGCCGGCAGGTTATGGCAAAAATTCACGCTGCGGGGCAAGGTGGCGGCATAACAATTCGAAAGGTCCCTGCCATGCCCGAGTCCGTTGCTCTGCAGTGCACAGATGGTTACACCCTCGCCGCGCAGCTGTGGCGGCCGGCAGGTACCGAACGTGGCGCGGTGATCATCAGCTGCGCCACCGGCGTGCTGTCGCGCTATTACGCACGCTACGCGAGCTTTCTCACTGAGCACGGTTTTACTGCACTGACCTACGACTTTCGCGGCATCGGCGGCTCACGACCGCAGCGCCTGCGCGACATGCAGATGCGTTGGCGCGACTGGGGTGAATACGACTTCGATGCCGCGGTGCGCTACATGCGTGCGCGTAATCCGCACGGGCTGCTGGTGGCGGTGGGGCATAGCGCCGGCGGCTTCATGCCGGGCTTTGCCGCTGCTGCCAGCGAGGTGGACCGTTACCTCAACGTGGCCGGGCAGTACGCCTATTGGCGCGACTATGCCGCCGATCAGCGTCTGCGCATGTATGCCAAGTGGCACCTGTTCATGCCCGCGGTCACCCGCCTGGTTGGCTATTTTCCCGGACGGCGCTTCGGCTGGCTGGAAGACCTGCCGGCGGGTGTCTCGCTGGAATGGTCCCGGCGCGGCGCGCGACTGGAAGACAGTTATCCATCCGCCGAGCACGAGCTGCTGTTCAGCCGTTTCGGTGCGGTTCGAGCGCCAATCCTGGCGGTAAGCACCAGCGACGATGAATTCGCGACCCCGGCGGCCATGCGCCGCGGGCTCGGCTATTTCCGCAACAGCCCGCGTCAGCTGGTGCAGCTCAATCCACGCGCGATGGGCTTCGAGCGTATCGGCCATTTCGGCCTGTTCCATGACCGGCACCGCAACGGTTTCTGGCGCGAGACGCTGGAGTGGATCGCCGAGGGCCGCAATCCCTGGCTGGCCGATGAGGTCATCGAGGCGGGTGCCGCGCCGAACAGCGACGCTGCCATTCCCTTCGGCACGCCATCGGGCTATAAGCCTGGCCCATGAACAAGACCGCCCTTCAGCAACAGATCATCGCCACCCTCGAAGCCGACCGCGAGGTCGCCAAGGCCGTGCTGGCCGCGACCCACGAGGCCGCCACCCATGCCGAGAGCAAGGCCGAGAACAAGTACGACACCCGTGGCCTGGAAGCCGCCTACCTCGCCGACGGGCAAAGGCGACGCCTGCATGAGATCGAGACGGCACTTGCCGCTTACCGCAACCTGCAGCCGACTATCGGCTCGGACGAGTGCGTGCGGGTCGGTGCGCTGCTTTGTCTTGAACACGATGGCGCCGGACGCTGGTTCTTCCTTGGCCCGGATGCCGCTGGGCTGAAGCTGCAGCATGAAGGCCGGGAGATTCTGGTGATCTCGCCTCGCTCACCGCTAGGGCAAGGCCTGCTCGGACGGCAGGTGGGTGATGAGGTGGGCATTCGGGTAAACGCCCTGCCGCAGGTGTACACAGTGCTGGACGTGCAATAACGGACCTGCCACTGGCCGGTGCGGGTCGCTGATGCTTTTGTGGGAGGCCCGCCCACGGGGCGAAGCTTTTGATCTTTGGGCAGGAGCGGTGGCCGTATTCGCCGCGGGGGCGCGCCTCCCACTGGGGCAGTGCGGTCGCTGGTGCTTTTGTAGGAGGCCCGCCCGGTCCATCCCATCAATCCGCCGCACGTGCTTTTCTCGTGCGTGGGCCGGCTGTCTTGCGCGCCGCGGCGCTGCGTTTCTTCTTCCACGGTTTGCCGTTGCGGCCGGCGGCCACCGGTGGGCCACTGATGGTCATGCGCAGCCCGGCGCAGCGTTCGACCAGCTTGCTCATCCACGCCGACTGTTTGGCGACGAATTCTTCCAGCGGCATCTCGCCGCTCTGCACCATATCCAGCGCCTGCTCCCAGATCGCCGTTGTGCCGGGGTCGGCGATCGGCCGTGGCACGGCGTCGATCAGGCTGAACGCCGCCGGCGTCGCCGCCAGTGCCTTGCCCTGGCGAAGCAGATAGCCACGGTCGAGCAGGCCCTGGATGATGCCGGCGCGGGTCGCCTCGGTGCCGATGCCGGTGGTGTCCTTGAGTTTCTGTTTCAACCGCGGGTCATCCACCAGCTTGGCGACGTTCTTCATCGCCTTGATCAGGTCGCCTTCGGTGAAGGGTTTCGGCGGCTGGGTCTGCTGGTCCTTGAGGTTGATCTCGCCCACCGCGTAATCCCCGCCCTGTTGCAGGGCTGGCAGGCTTTGCGGCGCGGGCGCCTCGCGATTGCCCCGTGCTGCCGCCAGTGCTTCGGGCATGGCGCGTTTCCAGCCGGGCTCGACGACCCGCTTGCCCACCGCCCGCAGCGCCTGGCCGGCGCAGTCGAAGTCGGCTTGAGTGCGGTCGTATTCGTGGTTGGGCAGGAACTGCGCCAGATAGCGCGCGCGGATCAGCGTATAAACCGCACGCTGTCGGCCGGCCAGGCGTTCCAGACCACGCGCCGCGGCCGTGGGAGTGATGCCGTGGTGAGCGCCGACCTTGGCGTCGTTCCAGGCCCGCGAGCGGCGCGACGGGTCCAGATGTGGCTCAAGCGCCGCGAGCGTCGGATCGGCCTGCCCCAGCGCCGCGACAATCGCCCGCGCTTCGCCGTGCTGGCTCAGCGGCAGGTAGCCGCAGTCGCTGCGCGGGTAGGTGATCAGCTTGTGGGTTTCGTACAACGCCTGGGCGATATCGAGGGTTTCCTGGGCGCCGAGGCCGAGCTTCTTCGAGCAGACTTCCTGCAGCGTGCCGAGATCGAACGGCAATGGCGCAGCCTCGCGCTGGCGTTCGGTATTCAGTTTCACCAGCCGGGCGCCGGCAGAGTTGCGCATGGCATCCGCGGCCTGTTGTGCTCGGGCCTGATCGAGGCAGCGGCCCTGATCATCGCAATAGTCATCCGGCGCCTGCCACTGCGCGGTGAACGCGGCGCCATCGGCGAGCAGCTGCACATCGATGGCCCAGAACGGCACTGGGATGAAGTCGGCGATGCTGCGGTCGCGGTCCACTACCAGACGCAGCGTTGGCGTCTGCACGCGGCCCACCGGCAGCACGCCCTGGTAGCCGGACTGGCGGCCGAGCAGGGTGAACAGCCGGCTCATGTTCATGCCGATCAGCCAGTCGGCGCGCGAGCGGCCGAGGGCGGCATGGTAGAGATTGAAGGTCTCGGCGCCAGGCTTGAGTGCAGCCAGCGCCTTGCGGATGGAGGCATCGTCTAGCGCCGAGAGCCACAGGCGGCGGATCGGTCCGCGATAGCGGCAATGCTCGACCAGCTCGCGGGCGATCATCTCGCCTTCGCGGTCGGCATCGGTGGCGATCACCAGTTCGCTGCATTCGCCAAGTAGACGCTTGACCGCCTTGAACTGGCTGGCGGTCCTCGGCTTGACCAGCATCTTCCAGCGCTCCGGCACGATCGGCAGGTCGGCCAGCACCCAGCGCTTGTAGCGCGGGTCATAGGCGTCCGGCGGGGCGGTTTCCAGCAGATGGCCGATGCACCAGGTCACCGTCACCCCGGCGCCCTGCAGGCAACCGTCGCCACGCCGGTTGGCGCCGAGCACCTTGGCGATGTCGCGGGCCTGGGAAGGTTTTTCGCAGAGATAGAGTTGCATGGAGGCTGTGACGGCAGCGGTCGATGGCGCGAAGCATGTGCACAAACGGCGCTGCAGGCAATCTTTATCTGTATGTGCATACAGTTGTTTTGCGCCGATACCGGTCGTTCTTGAGCATGATCAAGTCTGGCGGCGGCGAGGAGGCTTAGCCTGTGGCCACTGCAACAACGCCAGAAAAGGCACGCGCAATGGCCAAGAAATTTCCCCTCGAACCTTCCCACCCCGAACGTGTGTGCTGGGGCTGCGACCGCTATTGCCCGGCAACTTCGATGGCCTGTGGCAACGGTGCGGGCCGCACCCAGCATCCGGCGGAAATGTTCGGTGAGGACTGGTATCTGGACGAATGCTGGGGCATCGACCCGGAGCTGATCGCCAAGACCCGCAAGGAGTCGTCGACCTGATGCTGCGCTAGGCGCGATCGGCGAAACGCTGCACTACCACACTGCCGATAATGTCGCCCTCGACGTTGACCGCCGTGCGCACTGTGTCCAGCAGGCGGTCAATGGGCAGCAGGATCGCCACCGCTTCGGCCGGCAGGCCGACCGCCTGCAACACCATCACCATGGTCACCATGCCGGCGCTGGGAATACCCGGCGCGCCGGTCGAGGCGATCATCGCAGTGAAGAACACCACCGCCTGCTGCGCCAGGCTCAACTCGATACCCATCAGGTTGGCGACGAACAGCGCAGCTGCAGCTTCGTAGAGTGCGGTGCCGTCCATGTTCATGGTCGCGCCCAGCGGCAGCACGAAACCGGCGATGCCCGGGCGCACTTTGAGGTTGTCCTCCGCGCAACGCAGGGAGATCGGCAATGTCGCCGCACTGGAGCTGGTGGCGAACGCGGTGATCAGTGCCTCGCGGGTACCGCGGAAGAACCACAGTGGCGATTTGCCGGTGGCCAGGAAGAGAATGCCTGGCAGCACCACGATGCCGTGAAACAGCGTGGTGGCGAACACCAGCACGATGAAGCCGCCGACGGCGCTGAGCAGCGCCACATCCTGCTCGGCCACCAGCTTGATCAGCAGCGCGAGGATGCCCAGCGGCGCCAGACGCATGATCCAGCTGATGATGCGCATCATCAGCTCGAGAAATTCCTGCAGCACCACGAGGATATTCCGGTAGCGGTCGCCGCCGGCCACCAGGGCGATGCCAATGAACATGGCGAATACCACGACGGCCAGGATGCTGCCGTTGGCCAGCGCGGCGAAGGGGTTCTGGAACAGGTTGGCGAAGAAGTGCAGAAAGAACTCCGGCAGTGTCAGCTGACGCGCCTCGAAGTCGTTCATGGCCTCGGCGAACAGATCCAGCGACAGCCCCGCGCCCGGCTTGAAGATGTTCGCCGCGACCAGCGCCACCAGCATCGCCGCACTGGTGGTGAGGGTGAAGTAGACCAGTGCGCCGCCCCACACCCGATGCACCTGATGGTGCGCCTGCAGGTTGGCCACGCCGACCACGATGGAGGTGAAGATCAGCGGAATCAGCACCATCTTCAGCAAGCCGATGAAGATGCTCCCGGCCAGGGTACTGGCGTAGAGCACGCCTTCGCGCACGGGCGCGTCGGTCGGCAGCGTGCCGGTCAGCCAGCCGATGGCGACACCCAGGCAGGCCGCGACAAGAATCTGCAGGTTGAGACTGGGCAAGGGGTGGCTCCTCGGATCGGGTAGCGGTGGCGCTAAGCAAAAGAATGAACGCAGCGGCAAAAGTTCGCATCGCGCGCGGCGCAATCATACAGACGCGACGCAACCGACGTGCCAACGACCTGGCGTCGGCCGGCCGCTGACAAAGCCATGCTGCTGGGTTTTCATGACCGGGCAGGTAGAAGAGGCGCAAGTCATGAGCGATCAGGACATCGAACAACGCATCGCCCGCGATATCGCCAGATGGCAGCGCGGCGTGCAGGAAAAAGGCGAACCGCTGGTGATGGACGAAGGCTGGCTGCAGACGCCGCCGGGCCTGCGCTTGCCGTTCTCGGTGCTGAAGAGCGCCGGGGTGCCGCCCCGGGAAGTGGAATTGCTGGCGCAGCGTGCCGCGTTGCGCGAACGGCTGGATGCCTGCAGCGATACCCAGCAGCGCGTGCGGCTGGAGCGCGAGCTGAGCGAGCTGGAGCAGCACATAGCCTTTCGGCTGGAGGCGTTGCAGCGTCTGGGCCGCGGCTGAGCGCTGATGCTGGCGTTCGCCCGGCGCTGGAGTAGCATGCGCATTCGGTCAATTCCTAAGGGGAGAAGCAGGTGGCTACAGCACGAATCGGATTTCTGCCGGCGGCGTTGATCGCTGCGGCAGTGGCCTTCGCCGGCTGGTCGGTGGGGCAGGGTGTGGAGCGTTTTCGCATGGCCGACCGCACGGTGACGGTCAAGGGCCTGGCGGAGATGGACGTGAAGAGCGACTTTGCGGTTTGGACGCTGGGCTTTCGCCGTGGTGGCGATCAGTTCGCCGAGGTGCAGAAGGGGCTGAGCGAGGATCGCCAGCTGGTGCTGGATTTCCTCCGCGAGCAGGGCTTCACCGACGAGGAGATCGAAGTGCGACCGTTGCAGGTACAGGATCTGCTGGCGCGTGAATGGGCCTCGCGTGATGTGGCGCTGCGCTTCAACGGTCAGGGCCAGGTGCTGGTCAAGTCCGAGCGCGTGGATGCGGTGGGCAAGGCGGCCAATGCCATCGATCCGCTGATCTTGGCCGGTGTGCAGCTGGATACCGAGGTGAATGGTTTTGCCGGGCCGCGTTATCAGTTGCGTGGGTTCAATGAGCTCAAGCCGCAGTTGCTGGAGGCGGCCACCAGCAATGCCCGTGAGCAGGCGACTCGTTTTGCCGATGATGCTGGCGCCACGCTGGGGCGGTTGAAGAACGCCAACCAGGGGGTGATTCGGGTTATCGATGACGATGGCAGCGATATGGACAGCGGGCGGACCGTGGGGAAACGGCTGCGGGTGGTGAGTACGTTTGAGTACACGTTGGATTGATATTGGGCTTGAGTCTCTGAATGAAGCGCCAGCCGCCTGCCAAGGCGGATCAACCGCACTGCGCAGGCGAGTTCAAGCCCGATAGCCATGGCTTAAAGGTTAGACAGTGAGCCGATTAGTCGGCATTATCGGCTCACCAAATGAGCCGAATAAGCTCGTTAATCGGCTCACAGAGGAGCCAGCCCTCATGAATGACCCGCTCTGGGTCTGGCGGCAGCCCAACTGGCCACACTTCAATTGGCAGGCAGACGCACTGGCCCCGCTGCTGCGTACCTGCAGTCAGGCTCAGGGTCGCTTGCTCGGGATGCTCGGTGCCGTTGGCAGTGACACAGAGGTGCAGAGCACCCTGGATGCCATGCTGCAGAACATCGTCACCTCATCAGCCATCGAGGGTGAGCAGCTGGATGTCGGCTCCGTGCGCTCGTCACTGGCGCGGCGCCTGGGGCTGAACGAAGAAGGGCGAATCACCTCACGTTCCGAAGGTCTGGCGGAACTGCTGCTCGATGCCACCCGCGCGTATCAGCAGCCGCTCGATCTGCAGCGGCTGTTCACCTGGCATGGCTGGCTGTTCCCCAGCGATGGTCACCTACTGCCCCGCCCGTTACGCATCGGCATCCTGCGCGGCGAAGAGCCCATGCAGGTGGTTTCCGGGAGACTCGACCGCCCTACCGTGCATTTCGAAGCGCCACCCCGCGCAGGGCTGGAAGAACAACTGGACGACTTCCTTGCCTGGTTCGAGAGCAGCCGCAGCGATGCAGGCCTCGACCCATTTCTACGAGCCGGCATTGCGCACTTCTGGTTCGTCACCCTGCACCCCTTCGACGACGGCAACGGCCGCCTTACGCGCGCCATCACCGACTTGGCACTTGCGCAGGGAGAACAGCAGGCCATCCGCTTTTACGCCATGTCGGCGAGCATCCTCGATGACCGCGCCGGCTATTACCGCATCCTCGAAGCCAGCCAGAAAGGCACGCTGGATATCACCGCCTGGCTGCAATGGTTCCTCGCCACGCTGCTCAAGAGCTTGGAACAGGCCCTTGCTCGTATCGACCGCGTGCTGGTCAAGGCACGCTTCTGGCAGGCTCACCGCAGCCAAACCCTGTCTGCCGAGCAGATCAAAGTGCTTAACCGCCTGCTCGATGGCGGCGAGAGAGGTTTCGAGAACGGCATCAGCGCCGCGCAATACCAGGCTGTGGCCAAGGTCTCGAAAGCCACCGCCACGCGCCACCTTAGCGATCTTGTCGAGAAGGGCTGCCTTGCCCGGCTGCCGGGCGGCGGGCGCAGCACGCGCTACCAGATACAGCACTCGGCAAACGCTTGAATAAAGTGAGTCGCCCAGCAGGGCGAAACCAGGCTCTCAAGCCAACTCGCAAACCGCCCTGGTTCCGCGTAGCCGGCCCGAAAAAAGCCTCAATGCCCCGGCTGCCAAGGCTGCCCCAGCGACACCGGCGCATACAACCGCGTACGGATCGCATCGCGCGACAGCAGCACCAGCACCAGAATGGTCGCCACATACGGCAGCATCGCCAGCAGGTTGCCGGGGATCGCCAGGCCCAGACCCTGGGCCACCAGATGGAGGATGCTGGCCAGGCCGAACAGGTAGGCGCCGAGCAGTACCCGGCTCACCCGCCAGCTGGCGAATACCACCAGGGCCAGGGCGATCCAGCCGCGGCCGGCGGTCATGTTTTCCGCCCACATCGGCGTATAGGCGAGCGACATGTAGCCGCCGGCAAGCCCGGCCATGGCGCCGCCGAACATCACCGCCAGGGTGCGCACGCGCAGTACCGGCAGGCCCATGGCGCTGGCGGCGTTGGGGTTTTCGCCGACGGCCTGGATGATCAGCCCGATGCGGCTTTTCAGCAGCACCCAGGCCACCAGGGCGAACAATGCGAAAGACAAATAGACCAGCAGGTCCTGGGCGAACAGCATGCGGCCGATCACCGGGATTTCGCTGAGCAGCGGTATGGCGATTGGTTCGAAGCCGGCCAGCGGCTTGCCGACCCAGCTGGCGCCGACAAAGGACGACAGGCCGACGCCGAAGATGGTCAGCGCCAAACCGGTGGCCACCTGATTGGCGTTGAAACCCAGCGCCACCATGGCAAACAGCAGCGACAGCAGCACGCCGGCCAGGCAGGCGAACAGCACGCCGAGCCAGAGGTTGCCGCTGGCGAAGGCGACGATAAAGCCGATCACCGCGCCGAACAGCATCATGCCCTCCTGGCCGAGGTTGAGTACGCCGGTCTTCTCGCACACCAGCTCGCCGAGGGCGACCAGCAGCAGCGGGGTGCCGGTGCGGATCATGGCGTAGAAGATATTGGTCAGTAGATCCATGTCCATCGGTCAGGCCTCGAACTTCAAGCGGCAGGCAGCGGGTGAAAGGGTAAGCAAGCGGGCGAGCGCGATCATGTGGCCGGCTCCTCTTTGGCGCTGACGAGCTGGGGCTTGCGTGCCCACAGCTTCAGCCGCGGGCGGTAGAGGATCAGTACGTCGCAGGCGAGCAGGAAGAACAGCACCATGCCCTGGAACAGTTGGGTGATGGACTGCGGCAGGTTGGCCGCCATCTGCGCGTTCTCACCGCCGAGGTAGAGCAACGCCATCAGCAGACTGGCGAAGACAATACCGATAGGGTTGAGGCGGCCGAGGAAAGCCACGGTGATCGCCGCGTAGCCGTAGCCCGGCGACACCTGCGGTACCAGCTGGCCGATCGGACCGGTGACTTCGGCGACACCGGCCAGCCCGGCCAGGCCGCCGCTGATCAGCAGGGCGATCCACACCAGCTTCTTGTCGCGGAAACCAACGAAGCCAGCGGCGCGCTTGTCCAGGCCGAGCACCTTGATCTGGAAGCCGAGAAAGCTCTTCTGCAGCAGCACCCAGACCACCACCAGCGCCAGCAGGGCGAAGTAGAAACCGGCATGCACCCGCAGGCCTTCGATCAGCTCCGGCAGCCGGGTGGCGTCGCCGAACATCGCCGATTCGGGGAAGTTGAAGCCTTCCGGATCCTTCAGCGGGCCGTGCACGGCGAACAGCAGCAGGTTCAGCGCAATGTAGTTGAGCATGATGCTGGTGAGGATTTCGTTGGCGTTGAACGCCGTCTTCAGCCAGGCGCAGAGCCCGGCCCAGGCGGCGCCGCCAAGGGTGCCGAGCAGTAGGGTCAGCGCCAATGCCCAGCGCGAATCCCAGTCGATGATGTTGACCGCCAGCGCACTGCCGGCCAGGGCACCGATGAGCAGCTGGCCTTCGGCGCCGATGTTCCAGATGCGCGCGTTGTAGACCACCGCCAGGCCGAGGGCGCAAAGCAGGATCGGCAGCGCCTTGACCAGCAGTTCGGAGACGCCGTAGAGGTCGCCGAGCGGGTCGATCAGCAGCACCTTGAGGGTTTCCAGCGGCGGATGGCCGAGCAGCGCGAACAGCAGGGCGCCACTCAGCAGCGTCAGCAGTGCCGCCAGCAATGGCGAGAACCAGAGCATGGCCCGTGAGGCCTCGCCGCGGGGTTGCAGGGATAACAGCATGATGGATTCTCGTCAGGCGGCAGAGGTGGAAACAGGGGTGTCGCTGGTATCGAACTGACCGGCCATCCAGCGGCCGACTTCGACCGGGCAGGTGCTGGCGGTGGCGCGCTGTGGCGACAGCCGGCCGTCGCTCAGGGCGGCGATGCGGTCGCTGATCTGGAACAACTCCTCGAGGTCTTCGGAGATCACCAGGATCGCCGCGCCGGCATCGCGCAGTTCGATCAGCGCGCGGTGGATCGCTGCTGCCGCGCCGACGTCCACGCCCCAGGTCGGGTGCGCGGCGATCAGCAGCTTCGGCTGCTGCAGGATTTCGCGACCAAGGATGAATTTCTGCAGGTTGCCGCCGGACAGGCTCGCTGCCGGGGTCTGTGCGTCCGGCGTCTTCACGGCGAAACGCTGAATGACCTGTTCGGCGAAGGCGCGCACCTTGCCGCGGCGGATCATGCCCTGCTCGACCATGCCGGTCTGTTGGAAGGCGGTGAGCAGGCCGTTGTCGGCCAGGCTCATGCTCGGCACCGCGCCGTGACCGAGGCGTTCGGCCGGCACGAAGGCCATGCCGTGGCGACGGCGAGCGTCGGGGCGCAGATGGGCGACGTCGTCACCGAGAAAGCGGATGTGCATGGCCTGGGTGGCAGGCAGGCGCTGTTCGCCGCTGAGCAGGGCGAGCAGTTCGTCCTGGCCGTTGCCGGCGACCCCGGCGATGCCGACGATCTCGCCGGCGCGCACTTCCAGGTCCACCTCTTCGAGGGATACGCCGAACGGATCGGCGTTGTGCCAGGACAGCCGCTCGACCCGCAGGAATGGCGCGCGGCCCTCGCTCTTCGGGTATTCGGCTTCCAGCCCCTCGGCATCGCCGACCATCAGCCGCGCCAGTTCCAGGTCCGAGCACTCTGCCGGCACGCACTCGCCGGACACGCGGCCGGCGCGCAGCACCGTGGCGCTCTGGCACAGCGCGCGCACCTCGTTGAGCTTGTGGCTGATGAACAGGATGCTGCAGCCCTCGGCCGCCAACCGGCGCAAGGTCACGAACAGCTCGTCGGCCTCCTGCGGGGTAAGCACCGAGGTCGGCTCGTCGAGGATCAGCAGGCGGATGTCCTGCATCAGGCAGCGGATGATCTCCACCCGCTGGCGCTCGCCGATGGACAGGGTGTGCACCAGCCGTTGCGGCTCCAGCGGCATGCCGTAACGCTGCGAGACCTCGCGGATCTTCGGCTCCAACTGTTTCGGCGTACCGGCCTTGGCACCCAGCGCTAGCGCGATGTTCTCAGCGACCGAGAGCGTCTCGAACAGCGAGAAGTGCTGGAACACCATGCCGATGCCGCGTTCGCGGGCCTGGGCCGGATCGCGCATGGTCACCGGTTCGCCCTGCCAGTGGATTTCGCCAGCGTCCGGCTGGGTCACGCCATAGATGATCTTCATCAGGGTGCTCTTGCCGGCGCCGTTCTCGCCGAGCAGGGCGTGGATCTCGCCCGGCTGGATCGACAGGTCGATACGGTCGTTGGCCAGGCAGCCTGGGTACTGTTTGGTTATGCCGCAGAGCTGGAGGCGCGCGGTCTGGGAATCGGGCATGGAGGCGTCCGCTGGGTTTTTCATGACCAGGGTGTAGCAAAAAGCTGGCCAGGCAGTCAGGAATTGAAAGTGCGACGTGGCCACGGGAGCTGCGCCACCGGTTGGCCATGCGACGATGTTAGCCGGTGCATCGCTTTGGTGCTTCACTCGGTAACACTGTCTTGCCGATGCACTGCCGTGGGGCGGGACGACCGCGGGTCGGATTGGCTGCTAAGCTAACCGTCCTTTTCGCTCCCACCGGTTGCCTGCAATGAACCAGATGGACCTTCATTCCGCCGAGGAAACGATTGCCCAGCGTGCCTCCCTGGCGCGGCTGATCGACGGCATCGTGCGCGACGACGGTATGCATCCCACCGCGATTGACGATCTCTACCTGATCCGCTGCAGCGCGCCGAGCGAACTGGTGCACGGGCTGCACAAGCCGGCGCTGTGCATCATCGTGCAGGGCAGCAAGGAGGTGCGGCTGGGCGATGAGCTGTACACCTACGATGCGCTGCACTACCTGGTGGTATCGGTCACCGTGCCGGTGGCCGGTCGCGTGCTGGAGGCCTCGTCCGGCGAGCCGTACCTGTGCATTCGCCTGGATATCGACCCGGCAATGGTCGCCACCCTGGTGGCCGAAAGCGCGCCGTTGAGCCAGCCCGTGGAAGGACCGGCGCGGGGGGTCTATCTGGACCGCATCGATGCGCCGTTGCTGGATGCCACGCTACGTCTGGTGCGACTGCTCGCCAGCCCGCAGGACATCCCGGTGCTTGCGCCGCTGGCGATGCGCGAGATCTTCTACCGCCTGCTTTGCGGTCGGCAGGGCCGCCACCTGCACGAGATCGCGGTGCGCGACAGCCAGGGCCATCGCGTCACCCGCGCCATCGAATGGCTGAACCGCAACTACGTCGAGCCGCTGCGCATCGAGGAACTGGCGCAGCGGGTCAACCTCAGCAGCTCGACGCTGCATCACCGCTTCAAGGCGCTCACCGCGATGAGCCCGCTGCAATATCAGAAGCAGCTGCGCCTGCAGGAGGCGCGGCGGCTGCTGATCGCCGAGGGACTCGATGTGTCCAGCGCCGGCTACCGGGTCGGCTACGAAAGCCCCTCGCAGTTCAGCCGCGAGTACAGCCGCCTGTTCGGCGCCTCGCCGGTGAAGGATTTAGCCCGGCTGCGCAGCACCGCTTAATTCAGCGCGACACCGGGTCCGGCACCTCGCGCAATGCTTGGGCGGCATCGATGGCGCGGGGAAAGCCGGCGGTTACGGTGGTCAGGTAGACCACCTCCTTCAGCTCCTCACGGGTGACGCCCAGACGCAGCGCGTAACCGGCGTGGACCTTCATGTACTGCAGATTGCCCTGCGCGGCGAAGGCGGCGATCACCGCCAGCTGACGGGTGCGATCATCCAGCTCGTTGCGTCCCCAGACATCGCCCAAGGCGTACTGGGTGATGCCCTCGGCGAGAAACGGATAGTCCTCGCGCAACGCTTCGAGCACCGGTTGCCCGGCGCCGCCGGACAAGTGATCCATCACCTCGATGCCACGTTCGTGTCGCTCGTTGCCGGCGGCTTCCAGCGAGGCGAAGGTCAGCGAGCCGAACACGGCCAGGCAGGCCGCGGCCAGGGTGTTGCCTGTACGAAGGGTCATGGCGGCGTCCTCAGTAGGGGCTGGCGGTGGGGCGCACCACCAACTCGCTGACGTCGACATCGGCCGGCTGGTCGATGGCATAGGCGATGGCGCGGGCGATGGCCTCGGCCGGAATGGCGATGCGACGGAAGTCGTCCATGGCCGAGCGCGCGCTGTCATCGGAAATGCTCTCGGCCAGTTCCGATTCGGTGACGCCGGGCGACACCAGGGTCACGCGAATATCGCCGCCGACCTCCTGGCGCAGGCCTTCGGAGATGGCGCGCACCGCGTACTTGGTGGCGCAGTACACCGCCGCGGTCGGGCTCACCGCGTAGGCACCGATGGAGGCGATGTTGACGAACTGGCCGGCGCGCTGGCGCTGCATCAGTGGCAGGCCGGCGGCGATGCCATGCAGTACGCCGCGGATGTTCACGTCGATCATCCGGTTCCACTCGTCGACCTTCAGCGCGTCCAGCGGTGACAGCGGCATCACCCCGGCGTTGTTGACGATCACGTCGACGCGGCCGAAGCGCTGCTCGGCGAAGTCGACGAAGGCCTGGGTGTCCTCGCGGCTGGTGACGTCCAGCGCACGGCAGGCGGCGATACCACCGCTTTCGTCGATCTCGGCGACCAGCCGTTCCAGCCGATCCAGGCGTCGCGCGCCCAGCACGACGGTTGCGCCCTGGGCCGCCAGCAGGCGCGCCGTGGCTTCGCCGATGCCGCTGCTGGCGCCGGTGATGAGTACGATTTTGCCGGTGATGTTCGACATGGGGTAGTCCTCCGCAGGTGGATTCGGACGACGTCGATGACGCCGTGGTTCGAATACTGCGATGGAGGACGGTTGCGGCGTTATGGCGATCCTGCCGGTCGCTTGCCTGATTCTGGCGGGGCTTACCAGATGCCTTCGTGCAGGGCAGCAGCCTCGTCTTCCAGCAGCGGCCCGACGACTTCGACCTTGCGCTGGCCGGCCTCGAAGACGATGCGGCAGGGCAGGTCCAGCGTCGGGTTTTCCGGATGGTTGCCAGTGATGTCCTTCAGGCTGCGCTCGGAAAGCCCATAGACCACGCGGCCCAGCCCGACCCAGTAAGCGGCGCCGGCGCACATGGCGCAGGGCTCGGCCGAGGTGTACATGGTGCAGCGCGACAGGAATTCCGGTGTGTAGCGGGTCGAGGCGCGGGTCATCAGTACGCGCTCGGCGTGGCCGGTCATGTCGTGGTCGGGCATGTAGGCGTTGCCCTGTTCCAGCAGTACTTCACCGTCCGGCCCGACCAGGATGGCGCCGAACGGATGGGTGCCGTTTTCCAGTGCGCGGCGGGCGACGTCGAAGCTTTTGCGCAGCAGGGCGAGATCGTCGAGAGACATGGCGTTATCCAGACTGAGATGAAGAGGTGGTGGGCTTCAATGCCCACCCTTGGGCAGACTCCAGGGGAAGAACACCTTCTGCAGCAGCCCGATCAGGTGGAACAACACCAGGCTGATTACCACCAGCATCAGCAGCGCGGCGAAGGCTTGCGGCACCTGGAACATCGAGGTGGAGAAGTTGATGAAGTAGCCCAGGCCTTTTTCCGCAGCGACGAACTCGGCCACCACTGCGCCGATCACCGCCAGGGTGATGGAGATGCGCAGCGCCGAGAACAGGTGCGGAAGCGCATAGGGCAGGCGGATGTTGCGGTACTCACGGGCTTTGGAAGCGCCGAGGGAGCGTGACAGCTCCACCAGCTCCTCTGGCGTCGCCAGGAGGCCAGTGACGCAGGACACCACGATGGGGAAGAAGGCGATGAGGAAGGTGATGAACACCCGCGGCAGGTCGCCGGCGCCCATCACCACCACGATGATTGGTGCCACCGCCACGATGGGCGTGGACTGCACGATCACCAGCAGCGGATAGAGGGTGCGCGACATCACCCGTGAAGAGGCCAGGGCGATGGCCAGCGGGATGCCGATCAGAATCGACAGGCCGTAGCCCATCAGCGTCACCCGCAGGGTGGCGAAGATATGCTCGGCCCAGGCACCGAGACCGACCTTCTGCGTTGCCGCGAGAATGGCGCTGGGCGAGGGCAGCACGAAGCTCGGCAGCTTGAGCAGGCGGCAGGCCGCTTCCCAGACCAGCAGCAGAACGAGCAGCGCGAGCCAGGGCGCGAAGCGGTCGGCCTGAGCCTTCAGGCGCAGCGCCCTGGGCTTAATGGGCGGCATGGCGCGAGAAGACTTTGCGGCGGATATGGTTGGCGAGCTCATTGAAACGGGGCTCCGTGAGGGTTTCCATGGACCGCGGGCGCGGCAGATCGACATCGATGATTTCCTGCACGCGGCCGGGGCGCGCCGACATCACCAGGATGCGGTCGGCCAGCAGCAGCGCTTCGGGAATCGAGTGGGTGATGAACAGCACTGTCTTCGGACGCTGGGTCCAGATGTTCAGCAGCTCCAGGCTCAGCTCGTCGCGGGTCAGCGCGTCGAGAGCCGAAAAGGGTTCGTCCATCAGCAGGATTTCCGGGTCGTGCAGCAGCGCCCGGGCAATCGCCGCGCGCTGCTGCATGCCGCCGGAGAGTTCGTCCGGGCGCTTGTTGCCGAAGTCCTTGAGCCCCACCAGTTCCAGCAACTCTTCGCCGCGGGTGATTTCCTGGGCGGTGACGCGGCCGTACTTGTGGCGCATGGGGAAGGTCAGGTTGTCGCGAATGTTCAGCCAGGGCAGCAGGGTCGGTCGCTGGAAGACGATGCCGATCTCGTCGCGCGGGCCGTCCACCGGGCTGCCGTAGATGCTGACCTGGCCGTGGGTCGGTCGCACCAGCCCGGCGAGGATGCGCAGCAGCGTGGACTTGCCGCAGCCCGAAGGGCCGAGCACCGCGATGAACTCGTGACGGCCGATATCGAAACTGGCGTTGTCCAGCGCCACCACCTCGCTGCCATCGGAGGAGGTGAAGACCTGACTGACCCGGTCGAAGCTGATGTTGGGGCGCGGCGTGGCGGGCAGGACGGCGGCGTTCATGGCTTCACTCGCTCAGGCTGGTGTCGATGGCGCTGGCCGGATCGAGGCTGTCGACGGCCATGCCCTGGGCCTTGGCGACCCACTCCCAGGTGGTGGCTAGGCGCTTGGCATCGAAGCCCGTGCCCTCGGCACTGCTGATCTCGTTCTGCATCAGCGGTACCGAGGCGGCGAACTGCTCCTCGGCCTGTTGCTCGTCGACTTCGGCAACCATCTTCTTCAGTGCGGCGGCCGCGGCAGCCGGGTTGGCGATGGCGTTCTTCTGCGCCTGCTGGTAGGCCTTGACGAACTTCTTCGCGACCTCGGGATTGCGCTGTACGAAGCGCTGAGACGCCACCAGCGACAGGCCGTAGCCTTCGAAGCCGTACTCCGACCAGGGGATGGTCTTCAGTGTCTTGTCCGCTTCGCCGAGGGCACGGACGAAGCCAGGCGCGACGGTCAGCCAGTTGATGGTGGCGTCGACCTTGCCGGTGGCGAGCATCGGCGCCAGTGCGCCGGGGTCGAGCTTGAGCAGCTTGACGCTGTTCGGGTCGATGCCGTTGCGCTCCAGCAGCAGCGGCCAGACCACGTTGGAGGCGGAGAAGGTCGGCGTGGCGACCGTCTTGCCGACGATGTCCTTGAAGCTCTCGATGCCCGAGCCTTCGGTGGTGAAGAAGGCGTCCGGCTGCTTGTTGTAGATCGGCGCCACGGCCACCACCGGCACCTCGCCTTGGGCCTTGGCCTGCAGCAGCGAGGCCAGGCCGGCCGAACCGAAGTCCGCGCTGTTGGTGGCCAGCTTGGTCACCACGTCGCTACCGCCGCGGGCACTGGCGATTTCCACTTCGATGCCTTCGGCGGCGAACAGGCCCTGCTCGACACCGAGGTAGATCGCGGCCTTGTCGCCGGCTGGCAACCAGTCGTTGAGCCAGCGCACCTTGTCGGCGGCCAGGGCGGTTTGGCTGAACAGCGCGAGCAGTGCGCTCGCGAGCAGGGTTTTCTTGAACATGGTGAAGCTCCTTGAAGGTTCGGCGTGATGAGCGCGATGCAATAAACGGGTCAGTGCACGGGTTGAGGATGGCGAGTGAAGAAATCCACCAGGGCGGCGAGCAGCGCGTCGGGCATGGCCAGTTGCGGCGCATGGCCGCAATCGAGCACCACCCGCTCGGCGCCAGGCACCAGCTGCTGCATGCGCTGTTGCACCAGTGGCAGCACGGAGCGGTCCTGCGCGGCTTCGATATACAACCGTGGCAGACGACCGAAACGCTCGACGCTCCAATGCGCGGCGATGTCGCGTCCGCCATCGGGCTGCACCGTCAGGCGGCGCGCTGCGGCGATGGCGGCCTGTGCCGGTGCATCGTGGAAGAACACCGCACAGGCGGCATCGCTTGGTACGCGGCTGCCACCGGGCACCGCTTCGAGATAGGGACCGATGCCGCTAACCTCGGGAAAGTCGCTACTCAGTCCGGCGCAGAGTTCGCCGAAGCCCATGCCGCTGGGCAGCATCATGCCGGCGACATAGGCGACCCCGGCGACGCGCTCGGCATAAGCCTCGGCCACGGCGGTGGCAGTGACGCCGCCGCCGGAATGCGCGACCAGCTGGATCGGACCGGGCAGCGTCTCGATCAATGCGCCGACGTGCTCGACATAGCGCTGCAGCGAGACCGCGGTGAGTGGCGTGTCGTTATGGCCGTTGCCCGGCAGATCAACCGCGTGGGGTCTGTGTCCGGCATCGCGCAGGCCATCCTGCAGCGAATCCCAGACCCAGCTACCGGCCCAGGCACCGTGGATGAGGACGATGTCAGCCATAGGTCCTCCGGTACATCTCGCGGTGGTGTTCTTCCACCGTCACGGCGGGATAGCGAGGGGCTTCACCCGGCGCGAGGCAGGTCGGCAGGCACTCGACCAGATGGTCCGGGTTGCCGCTGAAGAAGAACGGCACGCTGTAGCGCTCGCGCCCGGAAATGTTGACCACCCGGTGAAGCGTCGAGCGGTACTGATCGTTGGTCCAGCGGGCGATCATGTCGCCCAGGTTGACCACATAGGTGCCGGGTACGGGCGCTGCGTGAATCCAGCTCTTGCTGTGGCGATCCCAGACCTGTAGGCCGGGATTCTCGTCCTGCAGCAAGAGCGTCAAGCCGCCGAAATCGGTATGTGCGCCGCATCCCTTCTCGCCGGGCGCGGCATTGGCCGGCTGCGGCGGGTAATGCAGCAGGCGCAGGGTGCTCATGGAGTCGCGGCAGAAGCCGGCGAAATGTTCCTCCGGCAGTTGCAGCGACAGCGCGATGGCACCCATCAGCCGTGCCGCGAGGGCATTCATCTCATCGCGATAGCGCTCCATGGTCGGGCGAAAGTCCGCGAGCTCGGCTGGCCATTGGTTGGCACCGTGGTTGAAGCGCCCGGCCAGTACACGCGGGTCGTCCTCGGCCAGCTCTTCGCCGATATAGAAGCCCTCCTTGAGATCGGCCGGCGTCCCGGCTTCCAGCACCTGTCCGCGCAAGGGCTCGTATCCGCGATTGGCTTTCGAGAAAGCCTTGTCCAGCGCGCGCTTGCTCGCTTCCGGCTGGGCGAAGAAGGCTCGCGCCTGCTCGAATACCGCCTGCTGCAGCACCGGGTCGACACCATGATTGGCAATACAGAAGAAGCCGACCTCGCGACAGGCGGCGCCGATGCGTTCGGCCACGGCTGTGCGCTCGGCAAGGTCGGGGGAAAACAGCCCGGCGATATCGATCAGCGGCAGCGCGGCTGCTTCGAGATGGCGGGCGGAAAGGGCATCGTGCATGTGTCAGTCCTGCTCTGCCGAGCGCGGGATGGCGATCGGCGGGTGCAGTATCCGACTGCCATTGCTGTGCGCAGAAGCAGAGAATATCGAGCAAGCCGATGCCGTTTCGGCAGCAGAGGCGCTTGCATCATTAAGAGGCGTCAGGTGGGCAGCAATGGTGCTGGGCGAGAGCATGCGGGCGTTGCCTGGGAGGAGGAGCGAGAGGCTGGAGAGGGGGCGTTCGCACTGTTATGGGGCGTGGAGTAGGTGTCGAGGGGCGAGGAATTTTCTTTCTTGCCTGGCCGGGCAGACCGCGGCCAGTGAGGACGGGGCGGTCGCGTTTGTCGCGCAGGGCAAACAGCGAAGCACTACTTGTCGTGGTTGGCCCGGAACGGAATCAGTTGTCAGTGCTGCCTGCTATTGGACCCGTTTGCGGCAGAAGCAGTAGACGAACTTCTGCTCGATCCCGCCGGGAGTGTGGTGCGATTCCTTTTCATGGCCGAGCAGCAGAAAGGGCTCGCCGAACTCGGCATGCAGCTCGCTGGCGCCATAGCGCATGACCGGCAGGCCGCTGCATTTCTCCGGGCCATCCTCGGCGAAGGTGGCCACTATCACCAGCCCGCCGGGCTTGACCGCATGCAGCACCTGACGCACATAGGCATGCCTGTCTTCTTCGCTGGTCAGAAAGTGAAAAACTGCCCTGTCGTGCCATACATCGAAGCTGCGCTCGGGTAGCGCGGCTTCGATGACATTCGCCTCCAACCAACGGACACTCGCGGCATTGGCACCGAGTCTCGTCTTGGCCGTGACCAGCGCCGCAGCGGAAAGATCGAGCACCGTCAGGTTTCGATAACCGTTGGCCAGAAGGTCGTCGACCAGCGTCGAGGCACCACCACCCACATCGATGATCGACGCTGCCGAGTGGACGTCTGCATCGCGGATCAGTTTCAGCGACAGCTCGGCGTGTTCCTGAAACCAGCTGACCTCGTCTGCGGCCTTGGTGGAGTAGACCTTTTCCCAGTGATCTTTCGGCTGCATGGCGCTATCCCTCGACTGTTTCGATCCATTGAAAATAGACGCCTCCGGACGGTAGCACATCGGCAAAAGGCGACACATAGAAGCCAGGGACCGCGCTAATCGACTTGGATCTGACCGGCAAGAGGGGTTCAGTCGGGCGGCTGCCAGCTGGTGCTTTACGCACCTGATGACTGAAAGTCGGATTGCGCCAGAGTCAAGCGAAGGCGCGAAGCGGGTCGTTGCGTACTTCCTGCCGCAAGAGCATATCGCTAGCCATATCGACTGGCCGTTGCCGCTGCACCTTCGATCGCCTCTCGCAGCGCGGACGCCAGTTCCTCAAGGCGATAGGGCTTGGCGAGCACGTGCACACCCTCGGCGGTGGCCGATTGTTGCGCCGCTTCGGCATAGCCGCTGGTAAGCAACACGGGAACACCCAGTGCGCGGGTGCGAATCTCGCGGGCGAGCTCAACGCCGTTCATGCCCCCGGGCATCATCACGTCGGAGAAGACGATGTCCACCTTGCAGCCGTCGGCCAGCGTGTTCAGGGCGTCGGTAGCGCTGCCGGCATGGGTGACGTGATAACCCAGATGTTCGACCATCTCGCCAACCAGGGCGGCCACTTCCTCGTCATCATCCACGAGCAGGACGCTGCCGAGGAACGCGTCACCGGTGTCATTCGCGACATGCTCGACGTCAGGCTGTGCCGGGATATCTTCGGCGCGGGGCAGCAGCAGGATCACGCTGGTGCCCTGTCCGCATTCGCTTTCGATCCACACGGTGCCGCCCGACTGGCGGGCAAAACCGTAGACCTGGGCGAGACCGAGACCCGAGCCCTTGCCGATTTCCTTGGTGGTGAAGAAGGGGTCGAATACGCGGGTGCGAACCTCAGCCGGTATGCCGGTACCGGTGTCGGTCACGGCCAGGCGGACGAAGTCGCCACGGCGGCCGAGCACCTGCTCATCGGGTGCGTTGCAGGCCTGCAGCAGAATCGAGCCGCCAGCGGGCATGGCGTCACGCGCGTTGACTGCGAGGTTGAGGATGACCAGTTCCAGCTCACCCGGATCGACCTGCACCGGCCACAGATCTGGCGCGAATTGCTGACGAACATGCACATCACCGCGCAGGCTGCGGTCGAGCATTTCGCGCATCTGGCTGATGCGTCGGGCCAGGTCGACGGGTTCGGGCGCCAGCGACTGGCGTCTGGAGAACGCCAACAGCTGACGGGTCAGGGCCGAGCCGCGTTGCGCTGCCTGACGCATGCCATCCATCAGGCGCTTGCGGCGCTCAGGGTCGGCGCGGCGGTCGAGCATGTCGAGCCCGCCGGTAATGACCATCAGCAGGTTGTTGAAGTCGTGGGCGATGCCACCGGTAAGCTGGCCAATGGCTTCGATCTTCTGCGTCTGGCGCAGGGTTTCCTCGATATGCGCGCGCTCGGCCATCTGGGTACGCAGTTCGAGGTTGGTTGCTTCCAGTTCACTGGTGCGCTCGACGACCAGCGCTTCCAACTCCTGCGAGGCTCGTTCACGCGCTTCCAGTAGTGCGCGTACCTCGTGCTGGCGGTGCCGCCCACGTAATGCGGCCTTTACCGCGCTGGTCAGGGTGATGCTCTGTACGGGACGTTCAAGCAGGGAGACGTTACGCAGTGCAGCGACCATGCGCTGGCGCCACGCGGTGACGGCAGGCTGCTGATGCTTGCTGGTCAGTACGACAAAGGGGAAGTCGGACCAGGCAGGTTGTTGCTCGACCCAGGCGGCAAGCCCTTCGAGATCTCGCCCGAAGAGGCCCTCTTCAGCAATGAAGACCGCGTCCGCATCGGTTTCTGCACGTTGCAGCACTTCATCGACGCTGTGACAGACGACGGCGTCCATGCCGCTGCGGCTGAGCAGCTCGGCCGAGGCGGGACCGTCCCGGCCGATGGGGGCATAGACGACTACGATTGGGCTATCTCTGTTAGTGGGCGTCGTCATGCTCGTCTGTCAGTAGATAAGTCGCATCACCGGTGTATTCCGGCGTGCCCGATAGAATGCCGTTGAAGTGGCTTAGCGGCGGTCCGACCTTGATCCCAGCAGGGCTGAGTCGATATTCCCTGATGGTGTTTTCATGCTGTCCGCTGCGTTTTTTCACCACCGACAACGCCCGGCGAACCACCCCTGAGTGCTCGAAGTAGCGCTGCATGATAACCGCATCACTGAGGTAGCTGATGTCGATGGGCGTATCCATTGGGCCAACCAGGCCATGCTGGGCCAATATCATGATGCTGACGACCCCTTTCTGCCCCAGATAGCTGAGCAACTCATGCATCTGCAGAATCAGGAACTTGCCGTCGGGCATTGCGTGCAAGTAACCATTGAGGCTGTCCAGAATCACCAGCTTGGTACCCTGCATCTCCACGCTGTGGCGCACCGCGGCGGTGAACTCGCCGGGAGACAACTCGGCGGGGTCGACCTGCTGCAGGTGCAGCAGGCCCTGATCGATCCATGGCTCCATCGGCAGGCCCAGCGCCCGACCACGTGCGAGCAGGGTGCTGGTGTTCTCGTCGAAAACGAAGAAGGCGACCTGCTCGCCGCGCTTGCATGCCGCGACCGCGTAGCTCAACGCCAACGACGATTTGCCGACACCGGCTGCGCCGACCAACAGCGCGTTGGTGCCGCGCTCCAGTCCGCCGCCAAGCATCTTGTCCAGCGCCTCGTTACCAGATGAGGCCAGCTCACCGGTAAACGGCGAGTGATGCTCTGCAGCTATGAGGCGAGGGTAGATCTGCAGGCCGCCCTTGCGAATGACGAAGTCGTGGTAGCCGCCGCGGAACTGGATGCCGCGCATCTTGATCACGCGCAGCCGCCTGCGCTCGGCACCGTAGTCGATGGCCAGTTGCTCGAGCATCACCACACCGTGGGAGATGGAATGCAGCTGCAGGTCGCCGATTTCGGAGGTCTGGTCGTCCAGCAGAATCACGGTGCAATTGCGTGACGTGAAGAAGTGCTTGAACGCCAGCACCTGTCGCCGATAGCGCAGCGGGCTTTGCGCCAGCAGACGCATTTCCGAAAGGCTGTCGAAGATCACCCGCGTTGGATTGGTTTCAGTGACGCGGTCGAATACCTGCTGGGTGGTTTCGCTCAGCTCCATTTCCGCCGGATGCAGTACCGTCAGTTCCAGCTCGGGATCGAGGCTGGTCTCTGGCGAGATCAGTTCGAACACATCGATGCCTTCGAGCGTCCAGCCATGCCGCTTGGCCACCAGCTCCAGTTCGGCCTTGGTTTCCGAAAGCGTCACATAGAGCACGCGCTCGCCTTGGCGCACACCTTCGAGCAGAAACTGCAGGGCGATGGTGGTCTTCCCGGAACCGGGGCTGCCCTCATAGAGGTACATGCGGTTGGGATCCAGGCCCCCGCCCAGAATGTCATCCAGCCCCTTGCTGCCGGTGGAAATGCGTGGGGCTTCATCGTTCGGTTGGAAGGAAGGATTATTGAAATCGGTCATTCCACTCTCCTTAACGCAGGCATCGCTGCGTGATCTGTTCCTCCAGCCGTCAATTCATGTGCTGACGAACCCGCTGGCGAAACACGCCCTTATTTGCCTTTCAGGCTGACAGGGCTGAAAGCCGCTCGAACCGTCACGTTGTGCGTTTTCATACGCGGCGAATACGCGCTGTGGACGGACGGCATTCGAGGGGCGCAGTCATCTAATCCGACTCGCACGGTGCCTGCCCGTTCCGCATGGGCACGGTTGGCCCGTAGCGGCAGACGCCATATTTCGGGGCATGCCCCGCTGCTAACCACGGCATCTAGTGCTTCGCTTGCTGTAGCGAAGCGGCTTTGCGCGCTCGGTGCTGCGCAACAGACTGCAACCATTCGCCCTTGGATCATGCCTTGGGCTGGCCCATGATCAGCCTTTGCCTTTGCGGGTCGCCTGCATGTCTCGATTCTCTCGTCCATCGGCTTCGGCGCTAGGCCGCTTTCTGCAACTGGGCGGCACCGGCGCGCGCATTGCCGGCAACCTGCTGGTGCAGCGCATCACCCCGGGCAAGGCGCGTATCGACTGGGTGCCGGTCGGCGAGCTGCTCGGCGATGCGCTTGGGCAGATGAAGGGTCCGGTGCTGAAGCTCGGTCAGCAGGCCTCGCAATGGCAGGATCTGCTGCCTGATCCGATCAGCGCCGCGCTGGCGCGCTTGCAGAATCAGGTGCCCTCGCTGCCGTTCGACGCACTGCAAGCCAATCTGCAGCGCGTCTACGACGGCAGCCTGTACGAACTGTTCGAGTCCATCGAGCCTGAGCCATCGGCGGCTGCCTCACTGGGTCAGGTCCACCGCGCCCGGGATCGTCAGGGCAGGGCGCTGATCATCAAGATCCAGTATCCCGGCATCCGCGCCATCTGCGATGCCGATCTGCGCCAGCTGCGTCGCCTAATGCCGCTCGGGCGCCTGTTCGGTACGCCGCCCGCGCGCCTCGATGCGGTCTATATCGAGCTGCAACGGGCGATCGCCGAGGAGCTCGACTACGACGCAGAGCGCGCCAATCTCGAAGCCTTTCGTGAACACTTCGAAAGCTGGCCGGGCATCCGCATACCCTATGCCGCGGGCGAACTTTGCCGGCCCGGTGTGCTGGTGATGGAAGATCTGCCCGGCCGCTCCATGGCCGAGGTCGATCAGGCCCCGGCGGAAGTGCGTCAGCGCCTGGCAGAAAACCTGTGCGCATGGCTGGCCGAGCAGGCATTCGGTCTGCAACGGCTGCATACTGATCCGCATCCCGGCAACCTGGCCTGGACCAAGTCTGGCGAGCTGGTGGTCTACGATTTCGGCAGCGTGCTGCGTCTGGAGCCACGCTTGCTGGCCGGCTACGTGCAGATATTCGAAGCGCTGCGCAGCACCTCCAGCGAGGCGTTGGAGTCCGGCTTCCAGATGCTCGGCGGTCGCCAGCCGGGCAGTGCGCCGCCCCATGGGCTGTACCGGCGCATCCACCTGATGCTGCACCCGCTGCTGCAAGCCGGCGCGCAATGGGACTTCCGCGAGGCGGCGCTGCATCAACGGCTGTCCGAGTTGTTCCCCTTGATGATGTCCGCACTCGGCAGTCTGCAACCGGCTTCGGGCACCCTGCTGATCAATCGCACGCTGGAGGGCCATTACTGGAACCTCTACCGGCTCGGCGCCTGCCTGCCCATCGCCGATCTACTTGCCGAGCATATCGAGCGCTGGCGCGGCGAAGCCGGTGTTCGTCGACCTTAAAGCTGGAGATCGTCATGCCGTTGGACTCATTCCCCGAAGGGTTTCGCGCGCTGGTCATCGGCGCATCCGGTGGCATCGGCGCCGCGCTGGTCGATGCCTTGCGCAGCGATCCGCGCTGCGCGTCGGTCATCGCCTTGAGTCGTTCATCCGAGCCGGCTCTCGACCTGAGCGATCCCGCCAGCATCGAACAGGCCGCGGCCAGCGTGGCGGGGCAGGGGCCGTTTCACCTGATCATCAACGCCGCCGGCGTGCTGCACGGTGGCGACTTCATGCCAGAGAAGCGCCTGGCCGATCTCAACCAGGCGCAGCTGCTCGCCACCTTCCAAATCAACACCTTCGGCCCGTCCATGCTGCTACGTCACTTCAGCGGGCTGCTCGACCGCCAGCGCGGCGTGCTCGCCATGCTCTCGGCCAAGGTCGGCAGCATCGGCGACAACCGCCTCGGCGGCTGGTACAGCTACCGCGCCTCCAAGGCTGCGCTGAACATGCTGCTCAAGACTGCTTCCATCGAAGTCCGCCGCAGCCAGCCGAATGCGGTGCTGCTGGCGCTGCATCCGGGCACGGTTAATTCACGGCTGTCACATCCATTCCGCGGTGCGGAGATCGGCCGGCCCGCAGCCGACGCAGCGCAGGATTTGTTGCGGGTGATCGACAGCCTGGGGCCGGAGGCGAGCGGTGGGTTCTATGCGTATAGCGGGGAGGGGTTGCCGTGGTAGCGCCGGGCCTGCCTGGCAGGAAACGGCGTTCAGCGCGCAGCTAGACACCGCTACAGCCAAGCCGCGTGACCCGCAAACGCCCCGCTGCGCACCTACGCCTCGTCCCTATTGTCTATGTTGGTGATAACCGCCCAGCCATCGCGGGGCGGCGGTGACCACAAGAATAAGGATGAGCACGATGCGTTTGCTTCAGATCAGCAGGTTGACCCTTGGCGTGGCGATCGTCGCCACGGGCCACATCGCCCACGGCGCGCTTCTGGAAGGCGGGGCGGTCGCCGCACCCGACGAGTACAGCGCCAAGGTGGCCGCCCAGGTGCTCAAGGCCGGCGGCAACGCGGTGGATGCCGCAGTGGCGACCGCCTTCACCTTGGCCGTCACCTACCCCGAGGCGGGCAATATCGGCGGTGGTGGCTTCATGACGCTGTATATCGAGGGCAAGCCGTACTTTCTGGACTACCGGGAGGTCGCGCCCAAGGCCGCCAGCAAGACCATGTACCTCGACGACAAGGGCGAGGTGATCGAGAACCTGAGCCTGGTTGGCGCCAAGGCGTCCGGCGTGCCTGGCACCGTGTTGGGCATGTGGGAGGCGCACCAGCGCTTCGGCAAGTTGCCCTGGAGCGAACTCATCACCCCGGCGGTCGGCTATGCCCGTGAGGGCTTCACGGTGGCCGACCAGCAGTTCCAGTACCGCGAGGACGCCATCGGGCTGTTCAACGGTACGACCGACTTCGAGGATTACTTCGGCGCCATGAAGGCGGGTTCCACCTTCCGCCAGCCGGAGCTGGCCGAGACGCTGGAGCGCATCGCCGACAAGGGGCCTGACGACTTCTACAAAGGTAAGACCGCTGAGCTGCTGGTGGCGCAGATGCAGCGTGACGACGGGCTCATCACCAAGGAGGACCTGGCCGACTACCGCGTCAAATGGCGCGAGCCGATGCGTGTCGACTGGCAGGGCAACAGCCTCTATACCGCGCCACTGCCCAGCTCCGGTGGCATCGCACTGGCGCAGCTGATCGGCATGAAGGAGCAGCGCGCCGCCGACTTCAAGGGCGTCGAGCTGAACTCGGCACGCTACATCCACCTGCTCGCCGAAATTGAAAAACGCGTCTTTGCCGACCGTGCCGACTACCTCGGCGACCCGGACTATTCCGACGTGCCGGTCGCGAAGCTGACCTCGCCTGACTACCTGAAGCAGCGTGCCGCCGAGATCAATCCCACGGCCATCTCCGAAACCGAGAAGGTGCACCCGGGCCTCGAACCGCGGCAGACGACCCACTTCTCCATCGTCGACGCCGACGGCAATGCAGTCAGCAACACCTACACCCTCAACCTGGACTACGGCAGCGGCGTGGTGGTCAAGGGCGCCGGCTTCCTGCTCAACAACGAGATGGACGACTTCAGCGCCAAGCCAGGCGTTGCCAATGCCTTCGGTGTGGTGGGCAGCGACGCCAACGCCATCGAACCGGGCAAGCGCATGCTGTCGTCCATGAGCCCGAGCATCGTCACCCGCGACGGCAAGGTCAGCCTGGTGCTCGGTACGCCGGGCGGCTCGCGCATCTTCACCTCGATCTTCCAGGTGCTGAACAACGTCTACGACTTCGACATGCCGCTGGAAAAAGCCGTGGCCGCGCAACGCGTGCACCATCAGCTGCTGCCGAAGGACACCATCTACTACGACGCCCACGCGCCGTTGACCGGCAAGGTCGCCGACGAGCTGAAAGCCATGGGCTACACGCTCGAGGATCAGGGCTGGCTGATGGGTGATATCCAGGCGATACGCGTCGACGGCACCCGCTTGCAGACCGGGTCCGACCCGCGTGGGCGTGGCGTTGGGATGGTCGTTAAACCCTGATGGGCGAGGGGGAGAGCAAGCGGAGGGGATCGCTGCGGTCTTGTGAAGCGTCATGCGCCGCAGCGGGCTGCGGCGCATGAGGCTCAGCTTTCAACGCCGCACATGGGCTGTGCGGCATCGAGCGGGACGCTTACTGCGGGCGGTAGATGGCGCACAGCTTATTGCCGTCAGGGTCGCGCACATAGCTGAGGTGCATCGCGCCGAGGCTGGATTCGCGCAGTCCTGGCGGGTCCTCACAGGTCGTCCCGCCATGGGCGACGCCTACATCGTGAAACGCCTTGACCTGCTCGGCCGAGCTGCACTTGAAGCCAATCGTGCCGCCGTTGGCGACGGTCGCTTCCTCGCCGTTGATCGGCTCGGTTACACCGAACAGGCTGCCGTCGTGACGGTAGAACAGGCGCGTATGCCCGGACGGCGCCACATTGCGCAGCGGCTCGCCAGCGCCGAGTACGCCGAGCACGGCATCGTAGAACCGCTTCGACCGTTCAATATCATTCGAACCGACCATTACATGGTTGAGCATGGGGGCCTCGCTAGGTGGTTGGGGTTATGCGGTTATGGAGCAGGCACTCTAGCATTGGGAGGAATAGGGGGGGCAAGCGGTGGGTTGGGCGGTGAGCGCGGATGTTCGAGCCGAAGGTCAGAGGCTACTTTCGGCCGATTCTGTTGAAAAAGTAGCGACCTCCCCATGCCGTTGGCAAAATTGCTTTGTCAGCGGGCGTGGAGGCGAACAGCATGATGGGACAGTTACCGGGAGGACAGCAGCGCCTGTTCTACTCGTTCAATCTCGAAGATCACGTCCCGGCCCAACATCTCCTGCGCAGCATCGACCAGTGCCTGGATCTCAGTGATCTGCGCGCCTATCTGGCGGATTTCTATAGCCCCATCGGGCGTCCCTCGATTGACCCGGAATTGATGGTGCGCATGCTGGTCGTCGGCTACTGCTATGGCATTCGTTCCGAGCGGCGATTGTGCGAAGAGGTGCACCTGAACCTGGCCTATCGCTGGTTCTGCCGGCTGGGTCTGGAAGACGAAGTACCTAATCACTCGACCTTCTCGAAGAATCGCCATGGCCGTTTCCGTGACAGCGATCTGTTCCGCTGGTTGTTCAATGAAGTGCTGCGGCGCTGCATGGCAGCCGGCCTAGTCAAGGGCGAAGGTTTCGCCGTCGACGCCAGCATCATCAAGGCGGATGCCAGCCGGCAACGTGGGGTGGTGGGAGATGAAGTCGATTGGAGCGATCCAAAGCTCAGCAGCCGCGCCGTGCGCGAGTACCTCGAAGCACTTGATGAAGATGCGTTGGCTGAGGCTCTTCCCAAGAAGATTTCGCTCACCGATCCTCAGTCCCGTTGGACAGCAGCACCAGGCGGCCCGGCCTTCTTTGCCTACTCCACAAATTACCTGATCGACACTGAGCACGGTGTGATCATGGATGTGGAAGCGACCCCGGCGCACCGTACCACCGAAGTCGACTCGACCAGGACGATGGTCGAGCGTGTCGAAGCGCAGTTCGACCTCACACCGGAACGCCTCATCGGCGACACCGCCTATGGCACTGCCCCGATGCTGGCCTGGATGGTCGAAGAGAAGGACATCGAGCCGCATGTGCCGGTGTGGGACAAGACTGAGCGCAAGGACGACAGTCTCTCCAGTAACGACTTCCACTGGAATCAGGAAGCCAATGAATATCGCTGCCCAACCGGCAAACCGCTACGCAGTGAATGGCGCGCCTTCACCCAGAAAAGATCGCGGGTAACCAAGGCCAACACCATCATCTACCGCTCCAGCCAAACCGACTGCGTCACCTGTCCGTTGAAAGCGAAATGCTGCCCCAACACACCGAATCGGAAGATCGTTCGCAGCATCCATGAGGCTGCCCGCGATGTGGCTCGACGCATCGCCAAGACACCGGAATACCTCGTCTCACGTTGCGAACGGAAGAAGGTGGAGATGCTTTTCGCCCATCTTAAACGGATCATGAAACTCGACCGTTTACGACTGCGTGGCCTGACAGGCGCCACTGACGAATTCACCATGGCTGCGATGGTGCAGAACCTGCGCCGCATGGCCAAGCTTTTGCCTCAAGGGCCACCGCTCACGGGATAGGTACGCCTGTGGCGAGCAGAAACCCTCGAATTAACCCTCAAACCTGAGCAAGGACGCTCAGTGAAACGCCGAAAGGTAACTTGAAGTGGCTTGCAGCCACTTCGACAGCAGGTACATCCGACCGCCTTGCTGCCGCTAAACCTACTTTTTCAACAGAATCGGCCAAAAGCAGCCATTCGAATGTGCCTGGGAAGTCAGGGGGCGATTCAGCCCGAGGGCATTTGCCGTGCTATCGATGGTCAGCGACTGCGTGAGTTTCTACTCACAGAGTAGAACCAGTAAAAGGATATTCTTAATTAATGATTGTTCGACTAAATGGACTAAGAGCTGTCCATTTTTACGATCTTTTTTGTCGTTAATGTGTAGATAAAATCATCTCTAACCATAGCTTTTCGCCGTTATTGGCATTATTGTCCTGCTGATTAGCAGGGCTGCATACTGGCCCTCACACAGTGAACTGGGGAGTTCTTCCATGCGCCATCTCAAAGCGCTGCTTTCGGGCGGTCTTGTCGTCAGTGCCTGCCTTGCCAATGTGTATCCGACCCAGGCGCAGGCCGTACCTGATGAGCGGCCGACGGTGGTCGTAAGCTATGGCGGAAGTACCTATTCCATCAGCTCTCAATTCGTCAATTACACCGACTATTCGTCTCTGCTGGAGTCGCAGCCCTGGTGGGGTAATACGAGTTTGTCGAATGCCTTGGCAGGGCTTGTAGGAACGTCGGCAGGGTACTATCAGTCAGGCGGTGGGCTTGGGATTTTGTTCGCTTATGGGATTAGCGGTTCTAATGTGTCCATTGACTATTTCAACGGTAGTGGAACAACTAATTGTCCGAGTTCTTGTCCCACTCTAAGTAGCAATTATTATTATGCAATCATCAACCAGCTGGTCACCCTGCAAACCATGGCTGCCAGCCTGGAGTCCACGTCGTCTGGCGTGAACGCGTTGAATTCCAACCTGAGCATGATGATCAACGGCGCCCATAGTCGGCCGTTGGGTCGCCTGGTTGAGCCGGGGCAAAGCACCTTCTGGGCGGCGGGAGACTGGGGTCGTGACGATCACGGTAATCGATCGGGCAATGGCGGTCTTGCAGAGATCGGTGTCGGGCGCAACTTGGGCTTTGCGCAGATCAACCTCTCCCTTGGCCAGACTCATGCCAAGCAGGATCTGATCTACAACGGTGAGGTCAAGAGCGACGGCCGTTACCTGATGCTGGAAGGCATCATTCCGTTGACTCAGGTCGAAGGTCTGTATGCGACTCTCGGCGCTTATGGCCACTGGGGTGAAGTTGATATTCACCGTGGCTATTTCAATATGAGCGCCCTGGATTCCTCCAAGGCCAGCCCGGATACCGAAACCTGGGGCGTGCGTGCGCGTCTGGACTGGCAGAGCGCTCTTAGCGTGGCCAATACCGGCATCAGCCCCTATGTCGATCTGAGTTACAGCAGCAGCCACATGGAAAGCTATACCGAAGAGGGCGGTGGCTTACCGGCGCGTTTCGATGGCCGTACCGACGACCGTACCGAGGCACGCCTGGGCTTCAATACCCAGACGCCGCTGCCATTCATTTCCGGCTACAACTTCGTGACCAATCTGGAAGCGGCTCATCGCTTCGATAAGAACAGTGCTGGTGTTAACGGTGCTGTTGATGGCTACTTCACCTTCAACCTGCCGGGTGAGGATGTGACCAACGACTGGCTGAAAGCGGGCGTGGGGGTCGAAGGCGAAGCCGGTCCGGGCAAGCTGTCGCTGATGCTCAACGGTACGACCCAGAGTGAAATGCCCAACTTCTGGGTGGCCACCTCGTATCAGCTGCCGTTCTAAGCCATGTTGAAGCTACGCAGTGGGACCACCTATTCAGGCGCCACTGCGTTGCTGCAGAGCTACGCAGCCTAGGGTTGTTGACGCGGCTACGCCGACTCGTCGATAGACCCCAGCTGCTTTTTGCAGAAGTCGACTAACAACTGGGCCGGTTTGGTTAGGTGCGATCGCTTGATCCAGGCGGCTACTAGGCCGGATCCCGTGACGTCTTCGACTATGTCCACGCAGACCACGTGTTTGCCATCGTAGGTGATGTCCGACTGCGGGCGTGTGACCAGTACGGAGACGCCGAAGTGAATAGTCCCACCTTTCGTAGACGCTGGATGACCGCTTCTGGCCGAAAGCAGCCAGCCTCTATTTCTAACCCAACCCTGGCAAACCCCTCTCCAACTTCGGACAAGCCCACTCCACAAACGCCCGCACCCTTGGCGATAGCTGCAAGGCGTGCGGGTAGACCAGTTGGATCGGCAGGTCCTTCGGTTCGTAATCCCTGAGCACTCTTACCAGACGACCATCAGCCAGTTCATCGGCGACCTGATAGTGCATCAGCCGCGTGATGCCTAGGCCTTGCACGCAGGCCAGACTGGCGGTGCGGATCTGGTTGCAGGTCAGGCGTGGGGTGATTTCTTCGGCCTGTTCCTTTTCGCCGTGGCGGTAGTACCAGTGGCGGCCCTGGGCGGCGAAGAGGATGCAGGCGTGGTCCTCCAGTGCTGCGGGGGTGCCGATGGCGGGAGCGGTGCTCAGGTAGTCCGGGCTGGCGCAGGTGACCAGCCGGGTGCTGCCGATCTGTCGGGCGACCATGGCTGAGTCGGGCAGGTGGCCGATGCGCAGGGCGAGGTCGAGACGTTCGTCGAGCAGCGGGACGATCTGGTCGCTCAGGTTCAGCTCGACGCGGATCTCTGCATGTTCCTTGAGAAATTCATTCACCAGCGGCGCGACGTAACGCTGGCCGAACTCCACTGGCGCGGTGATGCGCAGCAGGCCGCGGACGGCGCCGTCGCTGGCTTCCAGGCGCTGCTCCATGTCGGCGAAGTCCGCCAGCATGCGCCTGCTCCAGGCCAGGTATTCCGCGCCCTCGTCGGTGAGGGCCATGCGCCGGGTGCTGCGGTTCAGCAGGCGCACGCCGAGTTGGCGTTCCAGCGCGGCCAGTGAGCGCACCACCGATGCCACGGATTGCCCGGTGGCATCGGCGGCCGAGCTCAGGCTGCCGTTGTCGACGATGCGAACGAAGCTGGCCATTGCTTTGAGCTTGTCCATTGCCACCCCTGGATTTGTGCGATTGCTGCATAGATGTTGTCAGGCCCGCGGCATAGGTGAAACCCGCGTGGCGGCTGACACTTCAGGGACTGAGGTCTCTTGGAGTTTCGCACATGAATCAATCAGCCAATCCCGCCCGCATTCTCGCCTACGACCACATCGGTATTCGTGTCAGCGACCGGCCGCGCGCGATGGCTTTCTACCGGGCGCTGGGCTTCGTCGAGAGCGCCAGCTTCCCGCTGTTCGAGGCGAACGAAATGCTCAGCCCGGACGGCGTGCGCATCAACCTGATCTTCAACGGTGCGCGTGCGCCTGATGCGCACAACGTGCTGCTGGATGCGCCGGTCAAGCGGCCCGGTATGACCCATCCGGCGTTTATCGTCGATGACCTCGCGGCGCTCCAGCAGTGGCTCGAGGCGCAGGGCATCGTCATCACCGAGGGACCGCATCCCATCGGCCCGCGACGGATCGCGCTGTTCATCCGCGACCCGGACGGCAACGTCTTGGAATTCAATCAGCTCATCAGAGGAGGTGCGCAATGAAACTGTATGACCTGGGACCATCCGGCAACTGCTACAAGGTGCGGCTGTTCGCTGCGCTGGCAAACATCGACCTTGAACTGGTAGCCGTGGATTTCGCCAATGGTGCGCACAAGAAGCCGCCGCTGTCCGAGCTGAACCCGCTGGGGCAGTTGCCGATTCTGGACGATGGCGGGCATATCGTCCGCGACTCGCAGGCCATTCTGGTTTACCTCGCAGGGACCTACGGCGGCCTGGCGTGGTGGCCGGACAATCCGCGCGGGCAGGCGGAGATCGTGCAGTGGCTGTCCTTCACTGCGAACGAGATCCAGCAGAGCCTGAATGCGGCGCGGCTGGTGCAGAAGTTCGGCTATCCGCTGGACAAGGCCGCAGCGCTGGCCAAGGCACCGGCGGTGCTCAAGCTGCTGGACGATCATCTGCAGCGCCACGACTGGCTGGCGATCGACCGACCGACCATCGCCGATTGCGCGGTCTACCCCTACGTGGTGCTGGCGCCGGAAGGGGGTGTGGATCTCACCCCGTACCGCCACGTCGCCCGCTGGATGGAGCGGCTGGAAGCGTTGCCGGGTTATCTGCCCAAGCCTTAGCGGCCGAGCAGCCACGGTGAGACGCGATCACCGCGGGAAACTGATCATCAGCCGGTCGCTGAAACCTGCCAACGGAGCATTGCCGGCTGCGCGTGCAGTATTGAAGCGCCGGTGTGACCGGCGCCGTGGTGTTACTCGCTAACCGGCCGTTGCGCCGGCGTGGCTTTTTCAGCGGCGATATCGAAGGCGATGCTCCAGTTCTGCAGCGGGTAGGGCTGGTGCACCAGTGCCTTGATGTTGGCTTCGGCGGGCATCAGGTCGGGCAGGTATTCGTAGGTGGCGTCGGCGCGCATCGGGTCGCTGTCGCGCAGCTGGCCGGCGCCGCCGACCTCATGGCCCGCGTAGCTGATGCGCGGCTGGCCGCTGAGATCGCGACTGGCGCGCAGGCGCACGACGGTGTCGGCGACGATTTCGACGGCTTCGATGGGCACTTCGCCGTTGTCGTCACGCAGCACGAAACCCTTGTTCTTCACGTCGCGGGCCTGGTGGCCGATGTACGGCTGATCGAACGCCAGCGGCGGGTGCGGCACGTGGTAGTCGATCACCACGTCGCGGCCGTCCACCGTGGCATGGCGAGGCGACAACGGGACCCATCCTTTTCGCTCGATGACGACGCGGTGGTAGACCTTGCCGAGCATCTGGCCGAACCAGCGATAGCCGTTCGCCGACAGGTGCACGCCTTTGTCGGTGTACGGGTAGACCGGCCCGACCAGGTACCAGCCTGGTTCTTCCTGGGCCAGTTCCCACTGCGCCGTGCCGATGGCGAGCGAGCCGTCCTTCACCGAAGATTTGGCGTCGGTCTGGTAGCTGAAGAAGGCCGGCATTTTTTCCTGCCCGGCGATGGCCTTGGCGGTGTCGGCGTAGAGGTCGTCGCGCAGCTGGCGCAGCTTGGCCTTGTAGTACGCCTGATCGTTCTTGCCGCCGTTGGTGTGGGAATAGTCGTACTCGCCCTGCAACCAGAAGAACGCACTGATGCTGTAACTGGCCTGTTGCGCGTCAGCCAGTGCCTTGGCCTGATCGACCGCCTGGGTCACGCGCAGGTATTCGTTGGTGCCGCCGGTTTTCGAGAGCTGGGCAATGGAGCGACCCGAGGTCGAGGCGTTGCTGGCGACGAACAGATGATCCGGATCGGTGTCGCGGCCGAGGTGATGCAGATAGAGCCGGCGTGCCATGTTCAGCGCGCCGACTTCCACCGATTCGCCTTCTTCCTGCGCCTGCGGCGCGAGCTTTTCGACCTTCTCCGCCTCGAGGACGACCGCCGCGTTGCTCTTCTGCTGAACCACGGCGCGTAGCGGGGTGAAGGCGGCTTCGCCCACCGGCTTGAACGCCGGGCCACTGAACGCAGCCGAGCGTGGCGATTTGCCGAGCATCAGGTTGTCGTAGCGCGGTGCCACCGAGAGTGCCGGCCAGCCTTCGGCCGCGGAGGCTAGCGACTGGCCGTAGGTGATGATGTGGTTGTACTTGCTCTCCAGCGGCTGGGTCAGCTCGTTTGGCTTGGCCAGGAGCTCTGCGGTCAGGCGCTTGTTCTCGGCGTCGCGGGCGGCCAGCTGGGCCTCGGTTTCCGCTGCCAGGCTGGGCGTGGCCAAGGCGAGTAGAAGTGCGGCAGCGATGGTGGTGTGCAGGATCGTCGGTTGATCAGGGCGATGGGACATGAGGTTGTTCCGGATGCGCGGGGCAGTTTGGTGCGGCTGCCTTGGGCGAGCCGTTGACTATTGGCGAACGCGCTTTCGACGATGCTAAAGGAGGTAAGTTCGCGACCGCCATGTCGATGGCGGATTGGCTATGCTGTCGCGCATTCGAGCGGTGCTCGTGCAGCGATGCGCAGCAGCCTTCGGCAGGTCGAACGATGCCGCTGCCGGCCGTTCCCATGCGGGTCATCCCGTTAGCAGAGGAGAATTCCATGAGCCATAAAGCCATATTCGTGCAGCCCGGTGGCGGCTACGGCCGGGTCGTCGTCGGTACCAGCGAGGCCGCCACGCCCGGCGCCGGCGAGATCACCGTGCGCCTGCGCGCCAACTCGCTCAACTACCACGACTTCGCGGTGGTCAGCGGCATGTGGGGCCCCAGCGAGCCGCGCATTCCCATGGCCGATGGTGCCGGTGAAGTGGTGGCGGTGGGTTCCGGCGTGACTGAGTTCGCCGTTGGCGATGCGGTGGTCAGCACCTTCTTCCCCGACTGGCTGGCCGGTGAGCCGCTGATCGAGGGTTTCGCCACGGTGCCGGGCGATGGCGTCGATGGTTACGCACGGGAAATGGTCACCGCTCGCGCCACTTCGTTCACCCATGCACCCAAGGGCTACAGCCATGCCGAGGCGTCGACGTTGACCACTGCCGGCCTCACAGCCTGGCGTGCGCTGATGGCCGACGGCAAGCTCAAGCCCGGCGACAGAGTGCTGATCCAGGGCACCGGCGGCGTTTCCATCTTTGCCCTGCAGTTCGCCAAGATGGCCGGCGCCACGGTCATCGCCACCTCGTCCAGCGATGCCAAGCTGGAGCGCCTGCGCGAGATGGGCGCCGATCATCTGATCAACTACCGCAGCACGCCGGCCTGGGGTGAAACGGTGCGCCAGCTTACCGATGGCCGCGGCGTCGACCATGTGATCGAAGTGGGCGGCCCGGCGACACTGGAGCAGTCAATGGTGGCGGCGCGAATCGGTGGGCATATCGCTGTCATCGGCATCCTCACTGGCGTGGCGGGCGAGCTGCCGCTGGTGCCGGCGCTGGTGCGCCAGTTGCGTCTGCAGGGTGTGCTGGTGGGCAGCCGCGCGCAGCAGCAGGAGATGATCCGCGCCATCGACGCCAACGGCATCCGCCCGGTGATCGACAAGCACTTCGCGGTGGACGATATCGTCGAGGCGTTCCGTTACCAGGAAACCAACCAGCACTTCGGCAAGATCTGCCTGGATATCTGAGGCCTGGCGTCGGCGGCGGCTGCGTTTAGAATGCGCGGCCACGCTGCCGACGATGCCCGCCCATGACACCCGAACACCTCACCACCCTGCAAAATCACCTGCTCGACGCCTTGGCCAACATGCCCGACGAGACGCGGCGGTTGTTTCACGGCCGCGGCCGCTGCTATCCGGGGCTCGAACAGCTGACCGTCGACTGGCTACAGGGCGTGGTGCTGGTGGCGCTGTTCCGTGATCCGGGCGAGGCGGAACTGGCGGCATTGAAGCAGGTGCTTATGGCGCTGACCGCCACTCCGGCTTGGCAGCAGAGCCAGGCACAGCGCTTGCTGCTGCAGCATCGCTATCTGCCGGATGCGCCGACCGAAGCGTTGCTGGGCGATGTGCCCGCCGAGTGGCAGATCAGCGAGAACGGCCTGCGCTACAAGCTCGACCTCGGGCGCAAGCAGAACAATGGCCTGTTTCTCGACATGCGTTATGGCCGCCATTGGGTGCAGGAAAATGCACAGGGCAAGTGGGTGCTCAACCTGTTCGCCTACACCTGCGGCTTTTCCGTCGCGGCGATCGCCGGTGGCGCCAAGCAAGTGGTCAACCTGGACATGGCCAGCGCCGCGCTGACCCGTGGGCGTGAGAATCATCGCCTCAACGGCCACGATCTCAGCCGGGTGAGCTTTCTCGGCCACGAGCTGTTCAAGTCCTGGGGCAAGGTGCGCAAGCTCGGGCCCTATGACTTGATCATCATCGACCCGCCATCCTTCCAGAAGGGCAGCTTCGCCCTTACCCGCGATTACCAGAAGATCCTGCGCAAGCTGCCGGAGTTGCTGAATGCCGGCGGTCAGGTGCTGGCCTGCGTGAATGACCCGGATATCGGTGCGGACTTCCTGATCCAGGGCATGGCTGCCGAGGCGCCGCAGCTGCGCTTCGAGCAGCGCCTGGAGAACCCGCCGGAGTTTCCCGATATCAGCCCCGAGAGCGGGCTCAAGGCACTGCTGTTCGTCGCGTAGCTTTTCAGCGATTGGCCACTTCGGAACAGTTCGGCTCGATGGTAAAGGTGCGCGCCGAATCCACCGGGCCGAGCTTTTCCAGCGTGCGGCGGCCGAGCAGGACGGGGTAGTTCATCTCGTCGCGGTCGCGAAGCGAAAACTCTTCTTCGAGCAGGCGATCGCCAACGCAGACCTTCATCAACACCACGGGCCGGTCTTCCTTGCCACCGGCGCCACGCACGGTCAGCTCACGCTGCAATTTGCGTTCGATACGCGACTTGACCAGCTTGTCGTGCTCCACGTCCTTGAGGTCGAGATCGAAACGGACCCACTTGTCGCCGTCCTTCTCGAAATAGTCGACATCCTCGGCGTGCATGGAAGAGGTCAGAGCGCCGGTATCGAGTTTGAACTTTACCGTGACCTGTTCCGGGAGGATCAGGCCGCGCTCCACCCAACCCAGCGGCGTGCCTTCTGCCGCAAGCGCTGGGAGGGTGGTCAGAGATAGGAGCAGGGCGGCCGGCAGGATGAGCAGTCGAGATGCGTTCAAGGGACATTCCTGAGCGTTTGGGTACGCTCAATAGAGCGGTATCCGCTGCAGATGTTCAGCCGGTTGTCGTTCCGCTGCGGACGGGGCCGTTCTGCGCCGCTTCGCGGGCGGCAATTTCCTCGCTCAGTGCGCGGACGAATGCATCCACTGCCACCGGCAGATAGCGCGAGCTGCGCACGTAGACACCAAGGTCACTGAATACCGAGCCGCTGTCGTTCAGTGGCACATGCACGAGCGTGCCGCTGGCCAGTTCGGCCTCGATGCCGATGCGTGTCTGGAACGCGACGCCGGCGCCGCGCTTGGCCATTTGCAGGGCCAGCTCCACGGAGCTGGTTTCCAACGGTGCCTTGTGCCGTGGACGGGTGCGCGCCAGCAACGGTGCCAGCAGGTGATGGATGGAAAGGTCGCTCTTGGCCAGGATCAGCGGGTATTCGGCGCAGGTTGCGAAACTGACCTCGCATCGCGTGGCTAGCGGATGTTCCGGGTTGACGATGGCACCCAGGCGGAAATGCCCGACGCCCAGTTGCTGCAGGTCGGCGGTGCGCGGCAGGGCGAAAGCCAGGCCGATGTCTGCCTGGCCGCTGATCACCGCTTCGGGAATCGCCTGTGAGCCAAGGCTGGTCACGCCCACGGTGACCCGCGGATAGCGCTCGCGCAGCTGCTCCAGCACGCCGGGCAGCAAGTCGGTGGTGACGCCCGATACCGTAGCAATCTCCACATGGCCGGTACGCAGGCCTTGCAGCGCGTCCAGTTCGGAGCGCACGCGCTCGGCGTCCTGCAGCACGACGATGACATGGCGAGCGAAGATCTCTCCGGCTGCTGTTAGCCGCAGTCCGCCGGGCAGGCGTTCGAACAGCGGTGTGCCGATCTCGTCTTCGAGTTTGAGGATTTGCCGGTTCACCGCCGACGAGGCGACGTTGAGCCGCCGCGAGGCTTCGCGGATCGACTGGCAGCGGCGCACCATGTCGAAGTAATGGATGGCCGGGGAGTGGATGCGTAGCTTGCGGGCCACGCGTTCAGCGCTCTGTGGCCGGCGGCTTGAGCCCGCAGCCCTTGAGGATGATGGCGATCAGGTTGTCGCTGGCATGGGCGTAGTCCGCGCGGGTCATGCGTTTGCCGTTGATGCGGCGGATCTGGTCGGAAAAATCGGCGTAGTGCTGTGTGCTGCTCCAGATCATGAAGATCAGGTGCATGGGGTCTACCGGGTCCATCTTGCCGGCGGCGATCCAGGCGTCGAATACGGCGGCGCGGCCGCGGAACCAGTTGCGATAGTCCTGATTGAAATGTTCGGACAGGCATTCGCAGCCGCTGATGACTTCCATGGCGAAGATCTTCGAGGCCTGCGGATGGCGGCGCGAGAATTCCATTTTGATGCGGATGTACTCGGCCAGGGCGGTTGCGGGGTCGTCGTCAACGGTGAGGTCGTCGAAGGCGGTGTCCCAGAGCTCGAGGATATGCCGCATGACCTCGACGTATAACCCCAGCTTGCTGTTGAAGTAGTAGTGCACGTTGGCCTTCGGCAGCCCGGCGCGGGTGGCGATGGCATTCATGCTGGTGCCTTTGAAACCGTAACGGGCGAACTCTTCGGCGGCCGCAGCAAGGATGCTTTCCTCGTTCTTCTGGCGAATACGGCCAGCGGGTTTGCCTTGGGCGGTGTAGAGCGGCTGCGGTGCGTTGTGCTTGTCCATGTTTCCTGTCCGTGAGCGCGCTGGTGGTCGGCCGTCTCCCGGGGCCGGCCAAGCCGATGCCGGGTTGATGATGGCGTCTTCGGGGTGGTCGTGCGGTGGACGCAGAGCCAGTGCCTGGCCGTCGAGTCGACGCGGGGTGATTGCCGAAGCAGGCTGATTCTGCACGAGATTCACTGATCGTTGCAGTCGTTGTGCTTGCGTGGACGCGGTCGGTGGGCAGGGCGCGGGAAGCGCCGCCCGGCGTACGGGCGGCGAGGGCATCAGAAATGCGCTTTGACGATAGCGCTGAAGGTGTTCTGGTCGGTCGGGCCGACAAAGTTCTTGCTGACGAACCCACCGTCCTCGATGCCGTACTTGTTCGACCAGTAGTCGTATTCGATACCGACGTAGAGCTTGCCAGGGGTGTAGTCCAGCGCCTTGCCGAGGTCGTACTTGATCTGCGGGTTGAAGTGGAAGTTCTTCTTCAGCTCGGTGTTGCTGTTCTTCTTGTCGTTGACGACCCAGTCGATATAGCCGTCGAAGAGGATGTCCGACTTGCCCACCGGGAAGGTCATGGCCCAGGTCGGGGTGATCTGCCATTGGCCGCCTGGTTTGCCGGTCGTGCCATCGGGTTTGCGGTAGTAGGTGTTCAGCGCGAAGCGATCGAAGCCGGGGATAGCGAGGTCTACGGCCGGGCCGAGCAGGTAGTTCTGGTTGGGGGTACCGTCGTCCTGGCTTTCACCGCGCTCGTAGGTCGCGGCGATCAACACGTCCTTGATCGGGCCGAAGGACAGATCGGCGCCGCTGATCTTGCCTAGCGACAGGCGCGGGCTGAATTCTCCGTAGTAGGTGTGGCCGTCGCTGCCGGAGATGCCGTTGTACCACTTGTTGTCGACGAACAGGAACATGTCCCCCCAGGTCCAACCGCTGGCATGCTCGAAGGTGATGGTCTGCTGGATTTCCCCAGCATCCACCTTGAAGTCCTTGCCATAAAGGTAGGTCAGGCTGTTGTTCTGCCAGAGCATGGGGCTGGCCATGGCTTGGCTGCTGAGGATGAACCCGGCCGCGAGGGCTGCGGTGGTCAGGCTGCGCTTCATTGGTGTGTACTCCGTATTGGCTTTTTGAGTGAGCTTGTAAGTTGTCCAAGCGGTCAGGCTTTGGTCCCATAGCAAGCGCCGCGCCAATACGCAGGTGCATCTGTAGCGATAAGTTAAGTGTCTGAACTTAAAGGAATATTTTATTGGATGAATGATGGTCAGGTGGGGCTACGCATGTCTTTCGGGGGATAGGTAATGCCTACATGACCTGACCGATGCGTCAGCTTGCTTCAGATTGGGGCGTGGTAGATGGCCGATCGCCAGACTCGCCACCGAAACGGTGCGCTGCTCGAGCGTATGGCTGACGGGCAGCTGGTGCTGCGAGTAAAGAGAGGATGAAACACGACTGCCGGCGTCAAGCCGGCAGCCGGGTGAGGGCGGTGTTTAGTTCTGCGTAACGATGGCGCTGTTGTTCCAGCCATTCTGGTTGATGAACGCGGTGTTGCCATAACCAGCTTGGCTTGCCATGGCTTCGTTGCCGAAGCCTTGCTGAGTCACCTTGATCAGGTGATCGGCGCCGCTCTGGCTCAGCATGACGTCGTTCAGCGTACCTTCCTGGCGGACGGTAGCCAGGTTGTCGTGGCCGTTCTGGTCGATATCGGTGCTGTTGGCCCAGCCGTAGCTGACCCCGACGATTTCGTTGTCGCTACCGTTCTGCACGGCGTTCAGCTCGTTGCCGGTGCCGTCCTGGTGGAAGTGCAGATCGTTACCGCGACCTTGCTGGTCCACGGAAGCGACGTTGAAGCCGCCTTCCTGGATGGTCTTGGCGGTCTGGTTACGGCCGTTCTGGTACACATCGGCTTCGTTGCCGATACCGAACTGCTCGGTGGTGGCGGTGTTGTTGCCACCGAACCAGCCATTGGTCTGCACGATGCTGGAGTCGTTGCCGATGCCGTGTTGCAGGACGAAAGCGTTCTGCCCATTACCGCTCTGGTTCACGTCGACCTTGTTGTAGCTGCCATCGGACATGACGTAAGCCTCTTGGCGCACGCCGGTCTGCGAAACCATAGCGTCATTGCGCCAGCCGAACTGCTCGACTTCGGCAATGGAGCCGCTGCTGGCGAGTTGGGTGATATGAGCGTCGTTGTCCACGCCGTGCTGGTCGATGGTCGCCCGGTCGCTGGCGCTGAGCGATTGAGTGATGCTGCCGTTGTTCAGATCACCATTCTGGCTCAGCGTGGCCTGGCTGCCGTAGCTGGCAGTCTGGGTGATCAGGCCATAGTTTTCCTTGCCGGCTTGGTTGGTGGTGGCGTTGGTCATCGTCGTGGCGGTCTGGAAAGTCTCGGCGACGTTCTTGACACCGTTCTGGCTCTGCGTGGCGCCAGTCCTGTACGTGCCGTTTTGCTCGACCAGTGCTTCGTTGCCCGCACCATGCTGATTCTGCGTCGAGGTGGACATGACAGCGTGATGCTGCTGGGCATCGGCGGCATTGAAGTTGCCAGCCTGGTTTTGCGATGCAGTCGAGCTGTAAGAGCTGGTTTGTTCGATCATTGCGTTGTTGCCGAAGCCGCTCTGGCCTTGCTTGGCCAGGTTGCCCGAACCGCCGCTTTGCAGCACTTCTGCAACGTTGTTGATGCCAAGCTGGTTCTGTTCCGAGGTGTTGTCGGCGGCAAAAGCCTGGGCAGTGGCGACAGTCAGAATGGCTGCTACAAGAGGTTTGAACTTAAACATTTTTGTCACTCCATGGATGTTTTAAGTACAGCGGTATTTCCCTGGGATTAGCGGTACTGGCGAACCACTACCGTCAGACCTCGGCCGCTCTGGCTGACATTGCTGCGGTGCCCGCTGCCGGTCTGTTCGATGAGGGCGCGATTGTTCGAGCCCTGTTGTGCGATGGCGGCGCGGTTGTCCGAGCCGAACTGTTCGATATGGGCGTCGTTACCGAAGCCGTCCTGGCTGATCAGCGCGGCGTTGCCCAGGCCGATCTGCTCGATGGACGCGCTATTGGCGTAGCCGCTCTGGATGATGTACGCCTCAAGCTCGGCCCCTTTTTGCGCGATGCGGCCGGCCATGTCCTGGCCGTTCTGCTGAATCACGGACAGTGCGCCTTGGGCGCTGGCATTCGCATGAGTCAGGGCAGAAAGGTCGCCGTAGGCTTTGGCTAATTCGCTGGGGGCAAGATCAGTCTGGATGTCGGCGTGGCTGGCAGGGGCTGCCAGCAGCGCCAGGCAGAGGGGCAGCAGCAGGTCTCGTGCAATCCGTTGCGAGCTTTTCATTGCGTCCTATCCTGGTCGGGCTCTGATGTCACTATGGTTGCCCTGAATGACCGCGATGAACATCCATCCAATGATTGAAAATTAGCGATCGGCAGCGTACGTGCTTCTAACATGGAGGATTCGTCGAGATTTTCATGAATCTGAAACTCAAGCGCCCTCGGCAGCCGTTGCGGCTGCCGAAGGTGAGGTTGGTTTCGGTCGGCGCAGGGCCGCCGGTTCGCTTAGTCCAGTTTGCTCAGATACTTGCTCAGTTCCGGATGCTCGCTGCCGCTACCTTCGGCGGTATGCCAGAGGCGTCGATCGACCCCTTGGGCGATCAGATGCGCGACGGCGGCCTCGATCGCGGAAAGCACGCAGAGCTGCGCTGGCTCGTTGGTGGTGTAGCCCGCCTCCGCTTCGAGCAGTTCCTTGAACTCGATGAACTTGTAGACGTTGGCGCTACGGCCGATGGAGAAGATCGTCTTGGTGGTCATCACGTTCGACAGCACCCTGCCGCTGCGCACATCGATAGCGCGCAGGTTCACCGTGACCTGATCGACGCGGTATTCCTGCGACAGCCCGATACCGAGGTAGCGCGCACCCTGGCCGCCGCTGCGCACGTTGGTCTCATAGGCGACTATGGCGCCTTCCATGATGATGTTGGCCGCCAGCAGCGACGGCAGTTCGGACTGGATGTTCGGTGCCACGTCCGGCTTGGCCTGCGAGGCGCGGATGATCTTGCGTTCGGTCAGCACGTTCTGCAGACCTTCGCGTTCGAGCACCACGAACCAGCCGCTGGCCTGCATGGCGTCGACCAGCATGCTGGCGGCGCCTTGCGTCACTGCAGTTGAGAACGAACTGGCCGGCGTTGGCTTGTACTGGCCGGTCTGGTCGCGAAAACCGTACACGGCGGCCACCAAGGGGCCTTTCGGGCGGGGCAGCGCCAGCAGGTCCTGATAGGTCGATGTGCGCGGGGTCAGGGTTGGCGGGTGTTGATCGGCAGACATGGGCTCGCGTACAGCGCAACCCTGTAGTACAGCCATCATCCCTATGGCTACGAATAGGCTTCTCATGGCCTTTGTTTCTCCTTGGGGGTCAGTTGCCGACGATGATTTCGGACATTTCTCCGGTGAGTCGGTCGGTGATTTCGACGATCAGCATGCCGGCGTCGCCGTTGTAGACGCGCACGATGAAATCGTCGGTGGTTACGGTGCCTGTCTTGCCATTGGACACGCCGCTGAGCAGGTCGCCCAGCAGACGGGACTCCAGTTGGCTGGTAAAGCGGTCCAGCGCAGACTGGTTGCCCAGCAGCGACGAGCGATCCAGGGCGTCGGGGTCCTTCTTGTTGTTCTGCGCCTGGGCGTTACCCAGCAGCCAGGCACCGTTGAGCGGGCTGCCGCCGAAGGATGGGTTGATCGGGGTGTAGACCAGCTCGGTGGCGCTGGCGCCAGCGCTGAGCAGCAGGCTGCCGAGCAGCGTGCCGAGCGCCTTGCGGGTGTGCTGTTTCATAGTTCGTCCTTGGCCATGTCAATGTTGTCTTCAAACAGCGCTTCGATCTTGCGCCGGTTGATCTCCTGCACCACGAAATCCGCGGCCTCGTAGGCCGGCTCCTTCATATCTGCCACGTTGGGCTGCAGAAAACGGCGATACAGCGTCTGGTTCTCGTGCTCTACCCAGACCAGAACGCCCCAGCGAGCAGAGGGCCTCTCCTTGACGGCAAGGTTGAAGTCCAGGCCGCTGATATCGTTCAAGCGCTCGCAGAAGCGCACGTAGAACTCGTGACCGGAGCGGGAAATCGTGTTGTCGGTGATGAACCCCTGCAGCTCGGCTTCGCCGGCGTGGGCGGTTAGGCCCAACAGCAGCAGAAGCAGCGCGGCGGTGCGTTTCACGATACCGCCTCGCCAACATGCGCCAGCACCAGCGAGGCGCCCTGCGCGCGATTGCTGGCGCCGAGTTTGCGTAGGGCGTTGTGCACATGGCTCTTGATGGTGTGGATGCTCAGGTGCAGCTTTTCACCGATAGCGGCGTTGGACAGGCCTTGGCCTGCGAGGGCGAGAATCTGCTTTTCGCGCAGGGTCAGCTCGTCGATCATCTGGTGCGCATTGCTGAGCTGGCGGTAGCGACCCAGCAGGGCCTCCATCAGCTCTCTCGGTAACCAGTCGCCGCCTGCGAGCATGGTCTGAATGCCGCGGACCAACATGGCGCGGGGCGTTGCGCGATAGAAGACCCCGCGAATCCAAGGATGGGTTTCGACCAATCTGCGTGCCTGATCTGGCTGAGCATTGATCAGGGCGACGGGTGTATCGCCGAGCTCCCGGAGCAGGTGCACGCAATCGTTTCGGTCGTAGCTGGCGACATCGAGCAGCACCAGCGCGGCGTCGATCTGCTCGGGTCCCGGCGTGACCATATGGATCAGTGTGCAGTTGGGGCAGTCGTACAAGTTCTGACGCAGCGAGCTGTCGAGCAGCTTGCTGGCAGAGAGAAGTGCTATGCGGAGTTGACCGGGCTGGAAAGCCGGCACGACATCGTCTTTCATTCGCATGTCCTTTGCAGAATGTTGATGGGCAGTCCTTGATTGCGTGACGCGCAGTGAGCGGTCCCGTCTGGCAATAGAAAGTAGTTCAGCTTTGCGACAAAAAAAAGTCAAAAGTTGAATTGGGTGACGGCATTCCGACGAAAAGCCCTGCGACGATTCAGCTGGCGAGGCAGCGGCATTGCGTCTAGAGTCCCGTTTTTGCATAGGAAAGCTTTCGCTTGCGGGGCTCGGACGGGGAGGAGTGATGGACGATCCCATCTTTTGGCTGGTGTTCTTTTCGGCTGCGCTGGCACTGAATCTGTCGCCTGGGCCGGATCTGCTCTACGTGTTTTCGCGAACCCTGAGTGGCGGTCGTCGGATCGGCATCATCTCCGCCTGCGGGGTGTGCAGCGGCGCGCTGGTTCATGTCGCCTTCGCTGCGTTGGGTATATCGGCAATCCTTGCCGCTTCGGCGCTCGCCTTCACCGTGGTCAAGTATGTCGGTGCCGCCTATCTGCTCTACCTCGGCTATCAGGCGCTGCGTTCGGCCGGCAGCGGAACGATGCTGGCACTCAAGGCCGCGCCGCGAGCGTCTGCCTGGAAGGCCTATCGTCAGGGGGTGCTGGTCGACTTGTTGAACCCCAAGGCCGCAATCTTCTTTATGGCATTCCTGCCGCAGTTCGTTCGTCCCGAGCATGGTGCGGTGCCGCTGCAGTTGCTGGTGCTCGGCGTGCTGGTGGTTGTGGTGGCGATCATTGTCGAAAGCGCGTTGGTTTTGCTGGCGGCCCGTGCCACGCAGACGCTGCGCAACAATCCGGCCATCAGCCAGTGGCTCGACCGGGCGCTGGGCTCGGTGCTCATCGCACTTGGGATTCGCCTGGGCTTGAGTGAGCGCATCTGAAGGGGAATTGATCGTCCTCGTGCGGCTCTCATAAAGAAGGGCTGCGTGTCGGCAGCCCATGATGGGAGCTGCGTATGTCACTGCAGAGCAAGAACACTTCGGCCAGCCTGATTCCCTGCCTGCGCTATCGCGATGTGGCCGCCGCCATCGACTGGTTGGGCCACGCCTTCGGTTTCGAGTGCCGGCGCCAGTACCGCGACGAACAGGTCGGCATCACCCATGCACAACTGGCTTTCGGCAACGGCATGCTGATGGTCGGACCAGTAGTGGATTCCGAGTACGGCCAGCAGCTTCGCCAGCCCGACGAGATTGGCGGCAAATCCACCCAGGGCATCTACGTGATCGTCAACAGCGCCGATGCGCTGTACGCCCAGGCCAAGGCGGCCGGGGCGCAGATCGTCGTCGAACTCAAAGACGAGGATTACGGCGGTCGCGGCTTCACCTGCCGCGATATCGAAGGGCATCTGTGGAGCTTCGGCACCTACGACCCCTGGGCGGACGAAGCGGCGGGAAGCGTCGCCCAGGCTTGAGTAGGCCCCAGCGCGCGGGGTATCACGCCGACCATCGGGGGGAATGTTCGGCGCGACGTCGCTGTCAGCTTAACTACGACAGCAGACTGCGGAGGAACGACGATGGCCTACGGAAAACTCTACGGCGCCCTGGTGGTGCTGACCGGTGCGTCCAGCGGCATCGGTCGCGCCGCTGCCCAGGCTTTCGCCCGCCAGGGCGCGCGGCTGGTGCTTGCCGCGCGCGACGTCGAAGCGCTGACGGAAACCGCCGATGAATGCCGCGCGCTCGGTGGCGAAGTCCTGGTGGTGCCCACCGATGTCACCCACAGCGACGAGGTCGAAGCACTGGCTAGCGCTGCGGCGGAGTTCGGCCAGGGGCGCATTGATGTGTGGATCAACAATGCCGGCATCGGCGCGGTCGGCGCGTTCGACGAGACGCCATTGGATGCCCACGAACAGGTGGTGCAGACCGATCTGCTCGGCTACCTGCGCGGCGCCCATGTGGTGCTGCCGTATTTCAAGCAGCAGCAGAGCGGTGTGTTGATCAATACGCTGTCGGTCGGCAGCTGGGTGGCGCAACCGTTCGCGGCGGCCTATTCGGCCAGCAAGTTCGGCCTGCGCGGCCTTTCCCAGGCGCTGCGCGGCGAACTGGGGGCTTGGCCGGGCATTCATATCTGCGACGTATACCCAGGTATCGTCGACACCCCCGGTTTTCGTGACGGCGGCAACTATGCCGGGCGCTCTCTGCAGCCACCGCCACCGTTGCTCGATCCCCGTGACGTGGCCAACGCGATGGTCAGCCTGGCGCTGCATCCGCGGCATACCACCTCGGTCGGTGCAACCGCGACATTGCTGCGGCTGGCGCATTTCCTCACGCCAGGCTTCGATCGCCTCAATGGCCTGCTGACCGGTTTTGCCCTGGGGCGTGCACAGCGGGTAGCGCCTTCGTCAGGCAATCTCTTTCATCCACCGCTGGGCCAGCGGCGCATTGATGGAGGCTGGCGCTCGTCGGCGGATGATGACAAGCGCTGGCTGTTGATCGGCGGCGTCGCAGCCGGATTGATCGGTCTGGGTATGTGCCTGGCGCGGCGTCGCTGACCGCGCTGTCAACGCACCTTCGGCGCGGCACTGACGCCTTCGAGCGTGGCGAAGGAGGTGTCCTTGGCGGTCAGCAGGAAGTCGCGCATGAAAGGTGAATCGAGCATGTCGGCGCGGATGCCGGCGTACAGCGTGGCGAACAGCCCCTTGTCGCCCAGCCGTTTGGCGGTGACGTAGCCGCGCGAGCTGTACTCGTGCAGTGCCCAGTTCGGCAGCGAGCAGACACCGCGCCCGGATGCCACCAGCTGCATCATCATCACCGTGAGTTCCGAGGTGCGCACCTGCGCCGGCTCGATGTCGGCCGGTTCGAGAAAGCGGGTGAAGATATCCAGGCGGTCGCGTTCGATGGGGTAGGTGATCAGCGTTTCGCTGGCCAGATCTTCCGGGCGGATGTACGGCCGTGCCGCCAGTGCGTGCTGGTTCGCCACCGCCAGCAGCGCTTCGTAGGTGAATAGCGGCACATAGGTGATGCCGGGCAGCTCCAGTGGGTCGGAGGTGACCACCAGATCGAGATCACCACGCGCCAGGGCCGGCAGCGGGGCGAAGGAGAAGCCCGAGGCCAGATCCAGCTCGACCTCGGGCCAGGCATCGCGGAACTGGTCAATGGTCGGCATCAGCCACTGGAAGCAGCTGTGGCATTCGATCGCCATGTGCAGCCGCCCGGCTGTGCCGCCGGCCAGGCGGGCGAGGTCACGCTCCGCGCTGCGTAGCTGCGGCAGCATCAGATCCGCCAGTTGCAGCAGACGCAGACCGGCGCTGGTGAAACGCACTGGGCGGGTCTTGCGCACGAAAAGCTGCAGGCCGAGGCGTTCTTCCAGTTCCTTGAATTGATGCGACAGCGCCGATTGCGTCAGGTGCAGGCGTTCGGCGGCTTCGACGAGACTGTCGGTTTCCCGAAGTGCATGAAGCGTCTTCAGGTGACGAATTTCCAGCATGCCGAACTACCTTGCGAAGCGGGACGTTGCGCAGCTGAATGACAGGCGCGGCGCCCCGGAATGGATATGCAAATGAGCAACGCTCATCCGCCGCAAGTGTGTCTTAGCATCCCGATGCTGTCGAGTCGCCGCTATGCGTTGGGGCCAGGCACCTTTTAGAACCAGAGCCGCGAAACCATATAGGCCAGGCCAAAGAAGAACAGCAGCGCAGCAACGATCATCGCGCCGTCGCGGGCCATCATGCCCAGCCCGAGCACGCTCAATGCCGCACCGGCAGTGGAGTTGCCGAACGGGATCAGCTCCAGGGGCGGCATGGTGGCTGCGATTGCCAGACACAGCACGGCATTCAAGCGATTCGCCAGGCCGTTGGTAAGGAAGGTCAGCCGCCGCTTGAGCAGGCGGTCGACGAAGCCGGAAATGCGATGCAGGAAGGCCATGGCCTTGTCGTACTTGCTGCGCGAGGCGCTACGCCGCAGCAGCCATTTGGGCAGCCAGAAATGTTTGCGCCCGATCAGCAGCTGCACCGCGATCAGCGAAACCATCACCGCGAACACGCTGGGCAGTCCAGGAATCCCCGACAGCGGAGATAGCACCAGCAGGCCAGGCACCAGCAGCAGGGCGCCAAAGCTGCGCTCATCGGTCGCTTGCAGCATGCACTCGATGGTCACCGGCTGGTCCGCCTCACCGGCCTGATCCAGGCGCTGCAGCAGGCTTTCGAGATTCTGCGGTGGCTGTTCAGGATTCATGGAGGCGCCTTGAAGAGAAGATTTCCTTTAGAGCCCAGTCACCCCAAAATGCTCCTGCATGAATATTTCTATACTTCAAATGTAATTACGTGAGTTTGTTTCACGTGGCCGTGGCGCGGACAATCAGCGCATTCATGCAGAACGACATTTGGAGTGAGACATGGCTGAAGCGCATAACCTCGGTTTTCCACGCATCGGTGCGGACCGCGAACTAAAGAAAGCCCTCGAGGCATACTGGAAGGGTGAATTGGATGAGCAGGGCCTGCGCCAGGTCGGCCGCCAGCTCCGTGCGCAGCATTGGCAAGCCCAGGCCGACGCTGGCATCCAGTTGCTGCCAGTCGGCGACTTCGCTTGGTACGACCACGTGCTCAGCCACTCGCTGATGTTCGGCGTGGTGCCGCAGCGCTTCCGCCCGACCGATGGCCAGCCGACGCTGGACACACTGTTCGCCATGGCCCGTGGCGTGACCAACAGCTGTTGCGGTGGCGGCCAGGCCCAAGAGATGACCAAGTGGTTCGATACCAACTATCACTACCTGGTGCCGGAGTTCAGCGTCGATCAGCAGTTCCAGCTGTCCTGGACGCAACTGTTCGAGGAAGTCGAGGAGGCGCAGGCGCTGGGCCACGCGATCAAGCCGGTGCTGGTCGGACCGCTGACCTATCTCTGGCTGGGCAAGCTCAAGGGCGAAGACGCCGAGGGCTTCGACAAGTTGGAACTGCTCGAGCGACTCCTGCCGGTCTATGGCGAGGTGCTCGACCGGCTGGCGGCGCTGGGCGTCGAGTGGGTGCAGATCGACGAGCCGATTCTTGCCCTCGACCTGCCGCAGGACTGGAAGAATGCCTTCGAACGCGCCTACAACCTGCTGCAGCGGGCCCCGCTGAAGAAGCTGGTCGCCACCTACTTTGGCGGGTTGGAGGACAACCTCAGCCTGGCCGCCGCGCTGCCGGTGGACGGCCTGCATATCGATCTGGTGCGTGCGCCGGAACAATACCCGCTGATTCTCGACTGGTTGCCGACCTACAAGGTGCTGTCACTGGGGCTCGTCAATGGACGCAACGTCTGGCGCTGCGATCTGGACAAGGCCCTGGAAGTGGCACGACATGCCGCAGAGCGGCTGGGTGATCGTCTCTGGCTGGCGCCATCCTGCTCGCTGCTGCACAGCCCGGTGGACCTTGGGCGGGAAGACCGACTCGATCATGAGCTGAAAGGCTGGCTGGCCTTTGCCGTACAGAAATGCGCTGAAGTGGCGACGCTGGCCCGCGCCATCGACGATCCGGCGAATGACGATGTGGTGGTCGAACTGGCACGCAGCCGTACCGTGCAGGCGGCACGTCAGCACTCGCCACGCATCCACAAGCCGCAGGTTCAGGCACGCCTGGACGCGATCCAGCCACAGGACAGCCAGCGCACGTCGGTGTTCGCCGCGCGAATCGAACAGCAGCGCGCGCGGCTCGATTTACCGGCGTTCCCGACCACGACTATCGGCTCGTTCCCGCAGACGCCGGCGATCCGCCTGGCGCGGCAGGCCTATAAGCAGGGCAGGCTGTCGCTTGGCGATTACACCGAGGCGATGCAGGCCGAGATCCGCCATGCGGTGGCGGTGCAGGAGCAGATCGGCCTGGATGTGCTGGTGCATGGCGAAGCGGAGCGCAACGACATGGTCGAATACTTCGCCGAGCAGCTCGATGGCTATGCCTTCACCCGTTTCGGCTGGGTGCAGAGCTATGGATCGCGTTGCGTGAAACCGGCGGTGATCTACGGCGACCTCAGCCGCCCGCAGCCGATGACCGTCGACTGGATTCGCTACGCCCAGCAGCAGACCGACCGCGTGATGAAGGGCATGCTCACCGGCCCGGTGACCATGCTGATGTGGTCGTTCGCTCGCGAGGACGTGTCGCGTGAGGTGCAGGCACGGCAGCTGGCGCTGGCGATCCGCGACGAGGTCTGCGATCTGGAAGCCGCCGGCATCCGCATCATCCAGATCGACGAGGCAGCGTTTCGCGAGGGCTTGCCGCTGCGCCGCGCGCAGTGGCAACACTATCTGGACTGGGCGGTCGAGGCGTTCCGTCTGTGCGCCAGTGGCGTGCGTGACGAGACGCAGATCCACACGCACATGTGCTACAGCGAGTTCAACGACGTCATCGAGTCCATCGCGGCGATGGATGCCGATGTCATCACCATCGAGACCTCGCGTTCGCAGATGGAGCTGCTCGAAGCCTTCCGCGCCTTCGACTATCCCAACGATATCGGCCCGGGGGTCTACGATATCCACTCGCCACGCGTGCCGGATACCGCCGAAATGGTGCAGCTGCTGGAGAAGGCCGCCGAGTGCATCCCTGCCGAGCGGCTCTGGGTGAACCCTGATTGCGGGCTGAAGACCCGCGGCTGGCCGGAGACCGAGGCGGCGCTGGTGAACATGGTGGCCGCGGCCCGTCAGCTGCGTGCGTCGCGCAACGCCAAGGTCGCCTGAGGTCGACGCGGGCGCAGCGCTCCAGTGCGGGCGCTGCGCCGTGGTGCGTCAGCCCTGGGCGACGTGGTCGAAGTGGGGCAGTCGCTCGGCGGTTCGGCTGTCCAGGTACAGCTGGAGAAGCGCGACCTCCGCGGGTTGCATGAACAGGCCGAGCTTGGTGCGGCGCCAGAGGATGTCTTCTGCCGTCTGCGCCCATTCCTCGACCATCAGGTAGTCCACCTCGCGCGCGTGCAGGCCGGCGCCAAAACACTCGCCAAGGTCGTGCAGTGAATCGGTGCCCTTGAGCAGCAGCCAGCTGCGGCTGCCGTAGGTGCGTGCCCAGCGTCGGGCAATCGGACCGGGCAGCCACGGGTAGCTGGCGCAGAGGGCATGGGCCAGCGCTGATGGCTCCTCCAGGTGCTCACCGCCAGGCAGCGCCGCGTCGTGGGTCCAGGGTCTTTTCATTTCGGGAAACAGCGTCGTTAGCTGCGCCAGTGCCGCTTCGGCGAGCTTGCGATAGGTGGTCAGCTTGCCGCCGAATACCGAGAGCAACGGCCCCTCGCCGGGGCTGTCGCTGAGCGTCAGCGTGTAGTCGCGGGTGATAGCCGAGGGCTGGTCTGACTCGTCATCGCACAGCGGCCTGACGCCTGCATAGCTGTAGCGGATGTCGGTGCGGCTCAGCTGATGCTTGAAGTGCGTGTTGACGATGGCTAGCAGGTAATCGATCTCGTCATCGGTAATCCGCACCTGGGTCGGGTCGCCGTGGTACTCGTGGTCGGTGGTGCCGATCAGGCTGAACTGCCCAAGGTACGGCGTGACGAATACGATGCGCCGATCCTCGTTCTGCAGGATGCAGGCGTGATCACCCTCGTAGAGTTTCGGCACGATGATATGGCTGCCCTGGATCAGGCGCATGCCGTGAGGCGAGGTCTGCCGCAGTTGCTCCTGGATGAACGAGGCCACCCAAGGGCCGGTCGCGTTGACCAAGGCGCGGGCGCGGATCGAAAAGCGGCTGCCATCCTGGCGCTCCAGATGCAGGTGCCAGAGCGCCTTGCTGCTGCGCGCGCTGACGCAGCGAGTGCGGGTGTGGATATGTGCGCCCAGCTCGCGTGCGGCCATGGCATTGAGTACCACCAGCCGCGCGTCGTCGACCCAGCAATCGGAATATTCGAAGCCGTGGGTGATTTCGTCTTTCAGCGGGCTGTCGGCACCGAAACGCAGGCTGCGCGAACCACCGAGCTTTTCGCGTTTGCCGAGGTGATCGTAAAGAAACAGCCCGGTGCGGATCATCCACGACGGCCGCAGATGCGGACGGTAGGGCAGCACGAAGCGCAGTGGGGTGATGATGTGCGGCGCCTTGGCCAGCAACACTTCGCGCTCGGCCAGCGCTTCGCGAACCAGGCGCAACTCGTAATGTTCGAGGTAGCGCAGCCCACCGTGCACCAGCTTGCTGCTGGCGGAAGAGGTGTGTTCTGCCAGGTCGCCCTGTTCGCAGAGAAACACCGACAGGCCGCGCCCGGCGGCATCCGCGGCGATCCCTGCGCCATTGATACCGCCGCCCACCACGGCCAGGTCGTAGACTTCCGCGAGCGGTGCAAGAAGAGGATGATTCATGGGCGCTTATAACTACCGATTCTTTGTTGCGTTACGTTACCGCCATTCATTAACCAATAGCACTACAAAGCCATGACACCTGCCATCGACCTGTTGAAAAAAGCCCGCGCCGAACATGCCGTACACAGCTACGAGCACGATCCGAAATCCGCTTCCTACGGTCTGGAAGCAGCGGAAAAGCTCGGGCTGGAGCCGGCGCGGGTATTCAAGACGCTGCTCGCTTGCAGCGAGAAGAACGAGCTGCTGGTCGCCGTGGTGCCTGTCGCCGGCACCCTGGATCTCAAGGCGCTGGCTCAGGCGGCCGGCGTGAAGAAGGTCGAGATGGCAGACCCTATGGCTGCCCAGCGGGCTACCGGCTATCTGGTCGGAGGTATCAGTCCGCTGGGGCAGAAGAAGCGTCTGCGTACCTTTATCGACAGTTCCGCACAGGCGCAGCCGAGCATCTATGTGAGCGCCGGGCGTCGTGGGCTGGAAGTAGAGCTGGCGCCCGCGCTCCTGGCCGAGCACACCAACGCGCTATTCGCTGCGATCGGGCGTGGCTGAAAAAAGCTGGTGCGCATATCGGGCGCAGCCCGCCTGATTGGTTCAGTCGGCGAGAGGCAAGTCTTTTCTTCGCATACTGTGATGGCATCGAGCTATATTGAGTGCTTCGCGGGTCGCCAAAACGAGATCTTTCTTGAATTCATCCGTGGTTGCGAGGCCAGGCCCTTCCTTCGCGGTGCGCGCCTTTTTCCCCCGGGCCATTGGACTGGCGGTCGGTTTCATCTGCGTGGCCGCCGTATTACTGGACGGGAAAACATCCGCGTGGGTATGGGGGCTGCTGGTCGGCTTCTGTTTCGTCTGGCCATTGCTGGCGCTAGGCCTGTCCCGCCGTGCACGTTCGGCGACGCTTAGCGAGCGTCGATTCGTCTTGTTCGACTCGCTGATGGGTGGTTTCTGGGTCGCCACGATGGGGTTCAACGTACTGCCTTCGGCGGTGCTGATTTCGATGATGGCCATGAACAACACCGCGACCGGCGGTGCGCGCTTCGTTCTGCTTGGCCTGGTGGCCCAGGCCGCCGGGGCGGCCCTTTCAGTGCTGGTGCTGGGCTTCGAGTTTTCGCCACAGACCAGCCAGCTGCAGATGTATGCCTGCCTGCCGATGCTCATCGTGCACCCGCTCACCATCGGTATGGTGCTCTATCGCCTGGCTTATCAGCTGGGTGAGAACAAGCGGGCACTGCGCAGTCTGAGCCGTGCTGACAGCCTGACCGGGCTGTTCAACCGCGGCTACTGGAACGAGTTGTTGCAGCTGGAGTTCTCTCATTGCAAGACAACCGGCGGTGTTGCCAGTCTCGCGTTGATCGATCTGGACAACTTCAAGCTGGTCAACGACCGTCATGGGCATGTAGTCGGTGATGAGCTGCTGCGCCAAGTCGGCCAATGCATCCGGCGCAACTTGCGCGCCGCTGACATGCCGGGACGTTACGGTGGAGATGAATTCTGCGTGGTGCTGCCCGGCGCGCGTGGGCAGGACGCATGGGAAGTGCTCGAGCGGCTGCGCTCGGAAATTGCCGGGCTGGACTTTCCGCTAGCGCCAAAGCTGAGCGCCAGCCTGAGCATCGGCATTGCGGAGTGCGAGCCGAGCATGCACGACGTGCTCGCCTGGGTGCAGGCGGCGGACTTGGCGCTATACGACGCCAAGCGCCTCGGTCGCAACCGGATATCGCTGGCCCAACCTATGAAGCACGAGGATGCTGCGGCTGTTGTTGCCGACTGACGTCTGTTCAGCGGCAGAATAGCCGAGGCCAACCGCCGACTAGGCCTGGTCGCGAATTTCCTCGAGCGCCGAGCGTTCGGCCTGGATTTCCGCAGCTGTGCGTATCCCCAGTCGGCGGAACACTGGCAGCGGGGGGCACCAGCCCTGCAGCGCGTGCTGTAGCAGAAATCCGCCAACGACCAGCGGAATGGCCAAGAACCTGCGGCTTGCGGTCAGGCCAAGCGCTGATCCGGCAACGATCAGCGTCGCCGCATTCGCTTCCAAGGTGCGCTCGATGTCCCATTCCTTATCCAGCTCCGCCAAGCGCCGCTCGATCAGCTGCGGGTTCTGCCGGTGGTAATCCACCGAGCGCTGGGTGCGCATGCGTATCTGCTGATTGACGCGTTCGTCGGTGTGCGCGGGGACTCTATTCACGGTCGAGGGCAGTGCCATGTAATCACCTCCTTTCGCAGTGTCGTCTCGAATGACTTCAGTGCATTAGGTGGCGATCAGCATGCCTCGTTCAATCAGGTCAGGCGCTGATCCGCTGCAGCAGCGTCTCGGCGTCAGCCGCGCCCATCATGCGTGCAGCAGCCAGCGCCGTCGCACCGCTGGCGTCGCTGGCCAGTGGGTCGGCGCCCTGACTGGCGAGGTATTCGATAATCGCCGTACGGTTGAACATGGCTGCCATCATCAGCGCGGTCTTGCCGTCCTCGCAGCGGCCTTCCACGTCAGCGCCGTGTTCGAGCAGCAGCTTGATCATCGCCAGGTCACCCTTGAAGGCTGCTCCAGCAAGTGGCGAATGCCCACGGCGGTTGCGTAGCTGCGGATCGGCACCGTGCTCGAGCAGTATCCGGCTGGCGACGATATGGCCGTGGTAACTGGCCAGCATGAGCAGGCTGTCGCCCGCGTGGTTGCACAGGTTGGCGGGCATGCCCTGGTCCAGAAGCTCGCCAAGGCGTGCGCCATCGCCATTGCGCGCGCAATCGAATACCTGCTCGGCGAAGGCGAGGGTGGCGTCATCCAGTTCGGGTAGTGGCTCTGTCGGGTGCGACATCATGATTCTCCGTGCGTAGCCTGGCGGCTTGGTTTGCCGACTCGTGCGCCATTTTCCGAGCGACGAACAAGCGGTGCCAGCCAACCCTTTCTATGTCGCGGATAGTGGTTCTATATGCGGGCCGTAGCGGGAGCCGCGATTTGCGGCACTTTTGCCGGTCGTGGCTTGGTGCGGGTTTCCAGTTCTGGTCTACGCGTGACCTTGTCGGATATGGCAGTATCAGCCGCCCCGCGACTCGATCGGCCGAAGCATGAAACCCGAAGACCTCGAACGCCTGGTCACGCAGACGATGCCGTACGGCAAGTACAAAGGCCGGCTGATCGCCGACCTGCCTGGCCATTACCTCAACTGGTTTGCCCGCGTCGGCTTCCCGCCCGGCAGTCTCGGTCAGTTGCTCGCATTGATGCACGAGATCGATCACAACGGGCTGTCGGCGCTGCTGGAACCGTTACGCCGTCGCCACGGCTCGTCGCGCGGCTAGCACTCGGCGCAACGCAGGTCGCGGCCGCTACTGCTCGAGTTTATGGCGCAGGGCTTCCAGCGAAGGTGCTGCGTAGATACCCACTTCCACCGCAAGCTCCATCAGGCGCGGCACATCGCAGGTATAGACCAATACTGCTTGCAGTTCGTCGTCCAGCGGCTCGCTGAAGTCCACCAGCACGTAGCCGCCTTTCTCGGGATAAAGGCTGCTCAGCTGCACCTGGATGCGATTCAGCGCCGTTAGTGGCTCGGTCTTGGCAAGCTGCTTGGGCTTCAGGACAAAGGTCACGCTGTCGCCGAAGGACGCGACGATTTCGTTGAACAGCGTCTGGTAATCGTCCGCCTGGAACAGCACCGTCTCCGGCAGACTGCCCACCACGACCCATTCGCCCAGCGGGATCGGGAAGCTTTCGTCGTAAATGATGTCCGGATTGGCGTCGAGAAAAGCCTGCGGGTCAGCGTAGGCCTGGGAGGCTTCGTCAGCCACGCGGGCGATTTCCTCATCGGTCATGCAGCCCGAGCTGATGAGCGTGATCAGTTCGGCAAGTTGAGCTTTCATGGGCGATCCTGCGGTAGTGAGCGCGCAAGGATAACCAAGCTGATCGCATCGTGCGCGCCTGCCGGGCGCCCTGAGCAGACCGCTGCGTTAGGCATATGCAAAGCAGTTCTAAGCTTATTCTGTTTCTGGAGGATAGCGGCCGCGCTGTGTTAGCGTTCTGCATGCGACAAGCTGCCGCACAAGTATCAGAGCGTCGAAGCAAACGATGCCGGTGGGCGACAGCATAACTACAACAGCTGATGAGGCCTTTCATGAAATTTACTCGCTGGCCCCTGGCCGGTGTGACTGCGTTGTTGGTGACGATGCAGGCACAGGCTGCCGATGGGCAAAAGATCTATGCGCAAGGGGGCGCCAACCCTGCGGCGATGGCGTGTGGCACATGCCATGGTGCGGATGCGATGGGGATGGCTGCGGCAGGTTTTCCGCGCCTGGCCGGGATCAACGCCGGTTATACCCGCAAGCAACTCGCCGACTTCCGCTCTGGGGCCAGAGCCAATCCGATCATGCAGCCGATTGCTGCATCACTGAGCGATGACGAAATCCAGGCAATCGCGGCGACGCTGGAGGCAATGCCTGCACCGTCGTACGCCGCTGTCGGTCGTGCGGAGAAAGCCGAGGGCGTTGGCGCCACGCTGGCGTTGCGTGGTGCGTGGGGGCGCAACATTCCTGAGTGCGTGGCCTGTCACGGCCCAGGCGGCCTGGGCGTGGGTGAGAGCTTCCCGCCTTTGGCCGGGCAGTCCGTGCAGTACCTCAGTGGCCAGCTCAATGCCTGGCGTCAGGGCACGCGTAAGAACGATCCGAACGATCTGATGGGTCATATCGCCCGCTCGATGAGCGACGCTGAGGTCCAGGCGGTATCCGAATACTTCGCCAGCCTGGCGCACAAGGGGGCCAGCCAATGAACACGCAGCTGATGCTCGGCCTGCTGGCCATGGCCGTTGGTGGCTCTCTGCATGCCGCCGATATCAAGATGGACGATCAGTCGCAACTGACCCAGCAGAGCACCAAGGCCGCTGGCGAGCAATATTTCCAGCCCCCGAAGGAGAGTGAACTGCCAGCCAATGCTTTCGGCGAGCTCGTTCAGCAAGGCCGGGCGATTTTCGTTGACACGCAGAAATACGCAGCCGAGTACGTCGGCAATGGTATGAATTGCACCAATTGCCACATCGAACAGGGGCGCAAGGCCAATTCCGCACCGCTGTGGGGCGCCTACCCGATGTACCCCGCTTATCGGAAGAAGAACGACAAGGTCAACAGCTACGCCGAGCGGGTACAGGGGTGCTTCCAGTTCAGCATGAATGGCAAGCCGCCGGCCGCGGACAGTCATGTAATGAATGCGCTCACGGCCTATTCCTATTGGCTCTCCACCGGTGCTCCGACGGGCCAGGAGTTGCCGGGGCGGGCCTATCCTGAAATACCGCAGCCCAAGGGCGGTTTCGATATCGCCAAGGGCAAGCAGGTCTATGCCGAGCAATGCTCGATATGCCACGGCGACAACGGCCAGGGGCAAAAGGCGGGCGACCGGTATGTCTTTCCTCCGCTATGGGGCAAGGACTCGTTCAACTGGGGTGCAGGCATGCATCGGATCAATACCGCGGCGGCATTCATCAAGGAGAGCATGCCGCTGGGCAAGGGCGGCTCCCTCAGTGACGACGATGCTTGGCATGTCGCGGCCTATATGAACAGCCATGAGCGACCGCAGGACCCCCGGCTGGTCGAGGGTTCAGTGGAAAAGACGCGGGTTCGCTACCACGCCAACGATGGCGTCAACCTATATGGTCAGGAGGTTGAGGGCGTCGTGCTCGGCCAGGGCATCAAGTAGAACTGACGAGTGACGTGTTTGAACGGAAGAGGGCGCCATTCGGCGCCCTCTTCATATCTGGACCGGTCAGTCACGGATCAATAGGTCGAATGGATTAATTCCGCGTCCGGAATCAGCGCAATGTTACGGATTCTTTCAGCTTTTCATGCACAATAGCCGCCATAAGAGGCGCTGGAATGATCGTGGCTGGCCGAGGCTCGTCGCTGCACCGTCCCAACGTCAGAACGATCAAGCCTAATTCGAGAGGAACGACTGTGTATAACGTCGTCATCAGCGGTACCGGCCTTTACACCCCTGCCAACAGTATTTCCAACGATGAACTGGTGGAGTCCTTCAACACCTACGTTCACCGCTTCAACAGCGAGAACGCCGCCGCCATCGAGGCCGGCGAGATCCAGCCGCTGCCCGAGTCGAGTTCGGCATTCATCGAAAAGGCCTCCGGCATCAGGAGCCGTTACGTCACCGACAAAGCCGGGATTCTCGACCCCGAGCGCATGGTTCCGCGGATTCCCGAGCGCAGCAACAACGAGTGGTCGATTCTCTGCGAAATGTCGGTCAAGGCGGCAGAAGAAGCGTTGGCCCGTGCCGGCAAGACGGCAGCCGACATCGACGGCGTGATCGTCGCCTGCTCCAACTTGCAGCGCGCCTATCCCGCCATTGCCATCGAGGTGCAGGCCGCATTGGGCATCAAAGGCTTCGGCTTCGACATGAACGTCGCCTGCTCGTCGGCTACCTTCGGCATCCAGAACGCGGTCAACAGCATCAAGCTGGGTCAGGCGCGCGCGATTCTGATGGTCAACCCGGAAATCTGCACCGGGCATATGAACTTCCGCGATCGTGACAGCCATTTCATTTTCGGCGACGCCTGCACAGCGGTAATCATCGAGCGCGAAGATCTGGCAACCTCCGAGCATCAGTGGGAAGTGCTCAGCACCAAGCTGGTGACTGAGTTTTCCAACAACATCCGCAACAACTTCGGCTTTCTCAATCGCGCCGCTGAAGAGCACATGAACGACCCGGACAAGCTGTTCATCCAGGAAGGGCGCAAGGTGTTCAAGGAAGTCTGCCCGATGGTGGCGGAGCTGATCGGCGAGCACCTGGGCGAGAACGGCATCGCTGTGGAATCGGTGAAGCGCTTCTGGCTGCACCAGGCCAACCTGAACATGAATCACCTGATCGTGCGCAAGCTGCTCGGCCGCGATGCCTCCGAGGACGAGGCTCCGGTGATCCTCGATACCTATGCCAACACCAGTTCGGCTGGCTCGGTGATCGCCTTCCACAAGCATCAGGACGATCTGCCGAGCGGCAGCCTCGGTGTGCTCAGCTCATTCGGCGCGGGTTACTCGATCGGTAGCGTGATCCTGCGCAAGCGCTGATTCCCACTCCTGACCGGATCAGCCGGTCAGCTCACGCATTCGGCGCAGCACGGCGGTCATGCCGTTGCTGCGCGATGGTGACAGTTGCCGCGAAAGGCCGAGGCGGCTGAACCAGTCGGCCATGTCCACCGCCGCCAGCTCGCCCGCATCCAGACCGTTCACCCTCGCCAGCAGTACGGCCAACAGCCCTCGAATGAGTCGGGCATCACTGGTCGCGCGAAAATGCCATCGACCCGCATGTGGCACACCGACCAGCCACACGTGACTTTCGCAGCCCGATACCAGATTGGCATCGCTGCGCTCACTCTCGCTCAGCGGCTCCAGCCGCTCACCCCACTGCATCAGCAGGCGCGCGCGCTGCTCCCAGCCGGATGCCTGAGTGAATGCGTCCAGCGCCTCGACGGCGGCCTGCGGCAAATCAGTCATCGCAGCAGCTCCAGAGACTGATCCAGGGCGCTGAAGAACCGCTCGAGATCAGTGCCATCGTTGTACAACCCGAGCGAGACGCGGGTTGCACCATCCAGACCGAGGTGCTTCATCAGCGGCATGGCGCAGTGATTGCCGCTGCGCACGGCAATGCCCTGCTCGGTGAGCAAATGGCCGAGGTCGGAGTGGTGCACGCCGTCGACAACGAAGCTGGCCAGGGCGAGCTGCGGCGAGCCGAGCAGGCGAATGCCGCTGCGTTCGGAGAGGCCGGCGAGCAGCTGATCGTGCAGCGCCTGTTCATGACGGTCGATAGCAGTGAGGTCGAGCGCGGCAAGATAGTCCAGCGTCGCGCCGAGGCCAATGGCGCCAGAGATTGGCGGCGTGCCGGCCTCGAAACCCAGTGGCGCGGCATGGAATTCGGCACTCTGATAGTCGGCGATGCGCACCATCTCGCCGCCGAACTGCCAGTGGCGCAGCTGCAGCAATGATTCGCCGCGGCCATACAGTGCGCCGACACCATCCGGCCCGTAGAGCTTGTGGCTCGACAGCACGTAGAAATCGCAACCCAGCGTGGTCATGTCGTGGCGCCCATGAACCACGCCTTGGGCACCGTCGACGACGGTCAACGCACCCTGCGCCTTGGCCAGACGCAGCAGCTCGTCGAGCGGCTGCCAGCAGCCGAGAACGTTGGACAGCTGGCTCACTGCCAACAGGCGCGTACGCGGCCCGATCAGCTCGGCAGCCGCGGCCAGATCGATGCGGCCGGCGCTATCGATTGGTAGCACCTGAAGCCTGGCATTGCGCCGTTTGGCCAGCTGTTGCCAGGGCAGCAGGTTGGCGTGATGTTCGAGGGCGCTGATGACGATCTCGTCACCGGCTCCGATCAGATGTTCCAGCCCGTAGGCAAGCAGGTTGAGCGCTTCGGTGGCACCGCGGGTGAAGACGATTTCGGTAGGGCAAGCCGCATGCAGCCACTTGGCGACCTTGATGCGCGCGGCCTCGTAGGCACGAGTGGCGCGTTCGGCGGGCTGATGCTGGGCGCGGTGCACGTTGGCCGCACCGCAGGTGTAATAGCCGCTGAGGGCATCGATCAGCGCCTGCGGCTTCTGGGCCGTGGCGGCGCTGTCGAGATAGGTCTGGCCTTGCGCTTCGAGTACCGCCAGGGCAGGGAAGTCAGCGCGCCAGGGAGAGAACAGGGCCATAAGCGGCAAACCTCCAGCTGCAGGGGATGCGGCAAGGCAGGCGCTCATGGCTCGCAGCTTGCCGCTGCTCCTGCTCAGTTATGCGCGTGCAGCGCCTCGTTCAACTCAATCGCCGACTTGTGGGTCTTGCACTCCACTGCGCCGGTCTGCGAGTTGCGCCGGAACAGCAGGTCGCTCTGACCGGCCAGTTCGCGGGCCTTGACGACTTTGACCAGCTGATCGTTTTCATCGAGCAGGCTGACCTTGGTGCCGGCAGTGATGTACAGACCGGACTCCACGGTGTTGCGATCGCCCAGCGGAATGCCGATGCCGGCATTGGCGCCAATCAGGCAGCCTTCGCCAACGGAAATGACGATGTTGCCGCCGCCGGACAGGGTACCCATGGTCGAGCAGCCGCCACCCAGGTCCGAGCCCTTGCCGACGAACACGCCGGCCGAGACGCGGCCTTCGATCATGCCTGGACCCTGGGTACCGGCATTGAAGTTGATGAAGCCTTCGTGCATTACGGTGGTGCCTTCACCGACGTAGGCGCCGAGGCGCACACGGGCGGTATCGGCGATGCGCACGCCAGCCGGCACTACGTAGTCGGTCATCTTCGGGAACTTGTCCACCGAGAAGACTTCCAGCAGATCGCCCTTCAGGCGCGCTTCCAGCTGGCGCTCGGCCAGCTCGCCAAGATCCACGGCACCTTGGTTGGTCCAGGCGACATTGGGCAGCAGCGGGAAGATGCCGGTCAGATTCAGACCATGTGGCTTGGCCAGGCGGTGGGAGAGCAGGTGCAGCTTGAGGTAAGCCTCGGGGGTTGAGCTCAGTGGCGCGTCGTCAGCCAGTAGAGTGGCGACCAGCGGGCGCTGGCTCTCGGCCAGACGGGTCAGCAGGGCGTACTGTGTGGCATCGAGCGGCTTGAGTGCATCGGCCAGCTGGGCGGCCTGGCTGGTGGTGATAGTGATCGCCTGGTTGCCACCGGCATAGCCAAGCAGCGGAGTAACCGCGGCAACCAGCTCGCCGGCTGGCTGCAGCAGCGGCTGTGCATAGAAGACTTCCAACCAGTCGCCCTGGCGGTTCTGGGTGCCAACGCCAAAGGCGAGGCTGAATAGGGTTGCGGACATAGGATTTCCTTTTTTTGTCGGCCGCGCCGTCTGGTGGGCGGCTATTCAGTTCGGCGCTGCCACCTGGGCAGCGTAAAGATCGGGCTTGAAGCCAATCAGGGTCTTACCGCCCAGGTCGAGTACCGGGCGTTTTATCATCGACGGTTGGGCCAACATCAGCTCGATGGCCCGGGCCTGGTCAAAATCGGCCTTGGCAGCGTCGTCCAGTTTGCGGAAGGTGGTGCCTGCACGGTTGAGAATGGTCTGCCAGCCGTGTTCATTGCACCAGGCTTCCAGATGGGCGCGGTCTATGCCGACGCTCTTGTAGTCGTGGAAGTCGTAGTCCAGTCCGTGTTCGTCGAGCCAGGTACGGGCCTTTTTCATCGTGTCGCAGGCTTTGATTCCGTATAGGCACAACCGCTGATCTGATTCGGACATAAACGACTCTCCAAGGCTCCTGCAAAACTGGACGGCGGATTATGCCATGCCTCGTCGGATGATGGACCGCGGAGCGCGCCCGGCAGGTCAAGCATTCCGGGAGGTGGTGCTACGGATGCCATGGAGACGCGACGTTCAGGCCTTTCCTGCTTCGCCCAGCGCTTGATCGATTGCATGCTTGTGCTCCGGTCGCACGACGCGTCCCAGCTCCTGGCCGTTCTGCAGCAGGATCAGGGTTGGCCAGAGCTTCACCCGAAACGACCGCCCCAACGGGCGGCCCGGACCGTCCTCGATCTTCAGGTGACTGATGCCCGACCGGTCGGCCAGTGCCTCGGCGATCCGTGGCTGGGCGGCACGGCAATGTCCGCACCAGGCGGTGCCGAACTCCAGCAGCACCGGTCCGTGCATGGCATCCACCGCCTCGCGGCTGGGTTCGGTTTGCGCATAGTGTTCAGTTATTTTCATGGTGAGTTCTCCAGCTACCCGTTCAGCTTCGAGCCTGCTGCCGGACTGTCGTTCAGCCACTGATCTCGACCTTTTACAGCGATGGTGTTGTCCATTGATGACAATCGCAACGGTGAGGTGAAGAGTAATGGCACGCAAGCATTTCGAGAATTTCGAGGCGATATCTTCGGCGGTGCCCGCCGAGGATGCGTTCGAAGCGGTTATAGCTATCAAGCGACGCGACAGCGACGAGCATCTGCAGGTGTTCAAGGTTGCCGATGGCCGCCGCTACGACCTGGCCTCCGAAGCCGATGCGATCGCCGAGGCGGCATTGACTAAAGTGATAGAGGTCAGCGACGAAGGTGAGCTGATCTGGGAAGAACATGCCATCTGAACAGGAGGCAACGTATGAGCGACCACGACGAGCGAACCGGACCGACCAATGAGCAGGCGCATCCAGAGCCCCGTGACGAACATCCGAGCGCAGACGTGCCGGAGCACATGAAGCCGGAAAACCTGGAAAAGCTGCGTAACTACGGCAAGGATGCGATCCCGCCAGGGGTCGCCTGAGCTTGGGCGAGCCGGGCGGTTTGGCCGCCGCCCGGCGTTGTGATCAGAGCGACTCGATGAAGTGGCGAATGCGTTGCGCCGCTTCGATGCATTCGGCCAGAGGGGCGACCAATGCCATGCGGACGCGGCCGGCGCCCGGTGAGATGCCGTCCACTTCGCGTGACAGGTAGGAGCCAGGCACCACCGTCACATGTTCTCGCGCGAACAGCTCGCGGGTGAACTGCTGGTCATCCATTGGCGTCTTCGGCCACAGATAGAAACCACCGTCCGGACGTTGTACGTCCATGACCGGCGCGAGTATTTCCAGCACGGCATCGAACTTGGCGCGATACAGCTCGCGGTTGGCGCGCACGTGAATCTCGTCGCTCCAGGCAGCAATACTCGCCAGCTGGGTCTGCACGGGCATGGCGCAGCCATGGTAGGTGCGGTAGAGCAGGAAAGCCTTGAGGATCTCGGCGTCGCCGGCGACGAAGCCTGAGCGCAGCCCCGGCAGGTTCGAGCGCTTCGACAGGCTATGAAATACCACGCAGCGTTTGTAATCGTCGCGGCCCAGTGCAGCGCATGCGGTGAGCAGGCCTGCAGGCGGATTGGCCTCGTCGAAGTACAGCTCGCTGTAGCACTCGTCGGCGGCAATGACGAAGTCGTACTGGTCGGCCAGGGCGATCAGCTTTTTCAGCGTCTCTAGTGGCACCAGCGCGCCGGTCGGGTTGCCCGGCGAGCAGAGGAAGAGAATCTGGCAGCGCTGCCAGACATCTGCCGGCACGGCATCGAAGTCCGGGTTGAAGCCGTTCTGCTCCAGACATGGCAGGTAATGCGGTGTGGCCCCAGCCAGCAGCGCTGCACCTTCATAGATCTGATAGAACGGGTTGGGGCTGACCACCAGTCCATTGGTGTTGCGATCGACCACGGCCTGGGTGAAGGCGAACAGGGCTTCGCGGGTGCCATTTACCGGCAGTACGTGCTGCCCCGGGTCCACTGCGTCTGCGGCGAGGCCGAAGCGCCGCTCGCACCAGCGTGCAATCGCTTCGCGCAGCGCCGGGATGCCTAGGGTGGTCGGGTACACGGCCAGCTGATCGAGATTGTCCGCCAGCGCCTGAGCAACGAAGTCCGGCGAGCGATGCTTCGGCTCGCCAATCGACAAGGCGATGGCGCGTTTGTCAGCCGGAGGCTGTGCGCCCGCCAACAGGCCGCGCAGTTTCTCGAAGGGGTAGGGGTGCAGCAGATTCAGGGCGTTGTTCATGGATGCAGTTCTTTCAGGATGAGCGCGGCGAACGCCCCGCAGTCGTGGAGATCAGTCGTCGCGTGCGCCGCCGTAGTAGGCACAGCCGCGCCATGTCTGGCCATCGAGACGGAGTTCGGCGCTCAGGTGGCTGACGGTGCCGCTGGCACTGTCGACGCAACGCTGCGGCGCGACCCAGAGGTCGAGTCGATGTTCATTAGCTTCGCTGGTGAAGCTGAGCTGCCCGCCAGGCAGCTGCTCCTCTAGATAGGGCAGAGCGATCGGCGACTCACCTTGGCGCACAAGCAACATGCCGCGCGTGGTCACGGTGAGCATCCAGCCAGGTTCATGCCCGCTGGCGCGAAGGATCAGTTGCTTGAAATTCTCTTCGTTGCAGCCGTGTCCCTCACGCTGCAAGCGGTAGATGCGGGTTAACGCTAGCTCGCCTTTACCGTTCGGTTTCGTCTGGCTGAGCGTCCCGCGCAGGTCGGCGAACAACAGGTCCTGATCGCTGGTCATCAATGCCTGGGCTTCATCCTGCAGACCGGAGCTTCCTTCCAGAAGGTTCAGCGTCCGTTGCCCCTGGCAGCTCTGCAGCTGCAGCTGGCCGTTGACCTGCCGAACCTCGCCCTGCAGCCGTTCGGTTGCAGGTTGTGGTGTGGAGCGATCGGCGAAAAAGGTCTGGCAGCCCGCCAGGGGCAGGAGCAATAAAGCCAGCAGCAGGCGTGAAGGAGTCATCAGGAGGCTCGGCAGGTGTCGGAGGGGCGGCAGCCTGGGGCTGCCGCAACGGTTCAATTGCCTTTGACGACCTTGCCGTCGACGCGGCCTTCTTCGAGCATGATCTGGTATTCCTTGCCGTCCTTTTCCACCTGATGCAGGCGGACCAGCAGGTAGTCCCAGTTCGTGGCGAACCAGAGAATGGTTTCGCGCTTGCTCTGCGTGGGGTCGCGCACGCGTTCTACCTTGATCGCGTCTACCTGACCGGCCTTGGTGCTGACCTTCTCTTCACCCAGTACACGGAAATCGTAGGTTTCGATCTCGTCGCCGTCGACGACCTGGTAGCTCATGCTTTTCTTGCCGGCGGCCACTTCGTGCTGCAGGGCCAGCTGGTAGGTCGATTTGTCCAGCAGCCCACGATGCAGCGGCAGCTTCACCGGATCGCCACGGTCACTGCCTTCGACTTGCTTGTTGTCCCAGTCGAAACGGTGCTCGACACGTTTGCCCTTGCCTAGGCCGCTGCGCTTGAGGCGATAGCTCAACGGCAGGAAGGTGTCGCCTTCGGTGCGGAAGGTGCTGCGTTCGTTGAGACTGGCAACCAGCATGGAGGCCTCGAAATCCAGCCGCCAGCTGCCATCGTCCAGTCGCTCCAGGCTGCGCTGGGCGGTGCCGCTGACCGGTACCTGTTTCCAGTCGGCGGTGTAGTTTGCGGAGAAGGGCTTGAGCTCCAGGGCTTGGACCGGCAGGGCCAGCACGGCGAGAGCGAGCAGCAAGGCGCGACGCATGTTATCTCCTAGATTCTGATCTGATAGCCGGAGGCCGGCAGGGTGACGCCATCCAGCATCGCGCCTTGTTCGGCAAGGCGCAAGCGCCCCTCGGCGAACCAACGCATGGCCAGCGGGTAGATCTGGTGCTCTGCTGCGTGCACCCGCTGAGTCAACACCTCAATGTTCTCGCCGGGGCTAACCGCAAGGGCGGCCTGGATCGCTACCGGCCCACCATCGAGCTCCTCCGTGACGAAGTGCACGCTGCATCCGTGCTCGCTGTCGCCCGCTTCGAGCGCTCGTCGGTGGGTGTCGAGGCCTTTGTACTTGGGCAGTAACGAAGGGTGGATGTTCAGCAGGCGACCGTGGTAATGGCGGACGAAACCTGACGTAAGGATGCGCATGAAACCGGCCAGAATCACCAGGTCCGGTGCATAACCATCGATCACCTCTATCAGCGCAGCATCGAACGATTCGCGTCCCTCGAACGCCTTGTGATCGAGCACCGCAGTGGGGAGGCCAGCACTTTGCGCCCGGATCAGGCCAAATGCATCGGCGCGGTTGGAAATCACGGCACGGATGCGTGCCGGATTGCCTTTGGCCTGGCTGTCGATCAGGGCCTGCAGATTACTGCCGGACCCCGAAATCAATACCACCACATTGCAGGTTGCGGTCATCAGTGCTGTTTCAGGTTATTCAGCACGACGCGTTCAGCACCTTCCGCTGCGCTGGAGATCTCACCGATTACCCATGGCGATTCACCGGAAGCGCGCAGGTTGGCCAGTGCGGATTCGACCTGGTCCTGAGCGACGCAGATGATCATGCCGACGCCACAGTTGAGCACGCGGTGCATTTCATGCTCGTCGACGTTGCCCTTTTCCTGCAGCCAGTCGAACACCGCCGGGCGGGTCCAGCTGGCCACGTCGATGATCGCCTGGGCGCCATCGGGCAGTACGCGCGGGATGTTGTCGAGCAGACCGCCGCCGGTGATGTGGGCCATGGCCTTGACCGCGCCGGTGTCCTTGATCAGCTTGAGCAGCGGCTTGACGTAGATGCGTGTGGGGGCCATCAGCAGTTCGGTCAGGTCCTTGCCGGCCAGCTGGGTGCTCTCGATGTCGACGCCGGCGACTTCGATGATCTTGCGGATCAGCGAGTAGCCGTTGGAATGCGGGCCGGAGGAGGGCAGCGCGATCAGCGCGTCACCGGCGGCGACTTTCGAGCCGTCGATGATCTCGCTCTTTTCCACTACACCGACGCAGAAGCCGGCGAGGTCGTAGTCCTCGCCCTCGTACATGCCAGGCATCTCGGCGGTTTCACCGCCGACCAGCGAGCAGCCGGCCAGTTCACAGCCGGCGCCGATGCCGGTGACCACGGTGGCGGCTACGTCGACGTTGAGCTTGCCGGTGGCGTAGTAGTCGAGGAAGAACAGCGGCTCGGCGCCGCACACCACCAGGTCGTTGACGCACATGGCGACCAGGTCCTGGCCGATGCTGTCGTGCTTGTTCAGATTCAGCGCCAGACGCAGCTTGGTGCCGACGCCGTCGGTGCCGGATACCAGCACCGGCTGCTTGTAGCCGGCCGGGATTTCGCACAGGGCGCCGAAGCCGCCAAGGCCACCCATAACCTCAGGTCGTGCGGTGCGCTTGGCCACGCCTTTGATGCGTTCGACCAGCGCTTCGCCTGCATCGATGTCGACGCCTGCGTCCTTGTAGCTGAGGGAGGGTTGCTTGCTCATAGAATCCGGACCTGTGAAAGGAGTGCGGGTGTCGACCGGTCAGTTGCATCCAAGTTTGCGCAAACGACTAGCCAATCTGGTGTTGCCACCACAGAGGCCGATTGAACGCCGGTTTGCACGCCGGCGTAGCGTTTGCCACAGGTGTTGGATGCCGCGCTCGGACAAGCGCCGGAACCGGTCTGCGGAAAGCGCGCGATTTTATCAGGCTTGCCGCACAGCGGCCATCCCGACTGCCGCGATGAGGCGGGGCCAGTGTGGGTACGACTTGGCCTTCTGTGCGGTAGGCGGTTGCCGCGTTTAGGGCGGCTGTTTAAGGTGTAGCGTTCTGTTCCCTTTACTTCCTGCCCCAGTGGCCTGCGAGAAACATCATGCGCCTTATCTACCGACTACTTGTCCTGTGCCTCGCACTGGGCGCGGCCTTGCCCAGTCAGGCTGAACAGCTCAGAGGTCTGTACCAGGTGCGCGAGCCTGTCTCCGGTCAGCAGGCCGAGGAGCGTGCCGCAGCACTGCAGCGTGCTTTCGATACGCTGCTGCTGCGTTTGACCGGCGATGCTGAGGCCGGCAAGCGCCAGGCCGTCGCCGCGCTGCGGGAGGATCCGCAACAACTGATCAGCAAGTACGGTTACGAGGGTGAGCACATCGTTGTCGAGTTCGATCCGGGCACTACCGAGCGAAGCCTGCGCCGTGCCGGAGTGTCGCTATGGGGCACCAACCGACCGACGCTGCTGGCGTGGTGGTTGAATGAGCGGGTCGAGGGCACGCAGCTCCTGGGGGACGGGCAAGACAGCGCGGCACCGTTGCGGGCCGCTGCGCAGCATCGTGGTCTGCCGTTGCGCCTGCCGCTAGCTGACCTTTCCGAGCAGCTAATGGCGACGCCGAACGCCTTCGGCGCCAATAGCCGCCAGGCCCTGGGCGATGCCTCCGAGCGCTATGACGCGGATGTTCTGCTGGCGGTCCTTGCCCGGGAGACCGATTCCGCCTGGCAAGCGCAATGGAGAGTCTGGCTCGATGACGAAGAGCGCGACGGCAAGGCTGAAGCCGAGACCCTCGAGGCGCTGGCCGATGCGGTGCTGCTGGCTGTCAGTCAGTATCTGGCACCGCGCTATGTGGTGGCCCCGGGGGCGGCATCGGATATCACCCTGGAAATCATCGGAGCCGACGTTGCCCGCTTTGCCGAGCTGGATCGGCTGCTCGAACCGTTCGGCGGCAGCCTGTTGCGGGTGGAAAGTGATCGCTTGGTTTACCGAGTAAACGCCAGTCCTGAGCAGCTGCGCGCGCAGTTGTCGCTGGCGCGGCTGCAAGAGGTCCCGGACGACGAGCCGCCGCTGGATGCGAATCAGCCAATGGGCGAACACGGTGGTGAAACAGGCGAATCTACCAGCGCGCCTGAGGCGGCCGAGGCGGGTACAGTGTTGCGTTTTCGCTGGTGACCCAGCAGTACCCACTTAAATGTTTTTGGCGATCGCCCTGCAGGGAAGGCATTGAGCATGACCGTGAATGATTCGAACCGCTGGCTGTGGCTGGCGGGCCTGTTGCTGTGCGTCTGGCTGGTCTACCTGCTTACGCCAATTCTCACGCCCTTTCTGATCGGCATTCTGCTGGCCTATCTGGGCGATCCCTTGGTCGATCGTCTGGAGCGCTGGGGGCTTTCACGAACCTGGGGTGTGATCGCGGTATTCGCCCTGTTCAGTCTGCTGATGCTGTTGATGCTATTGGTGCTGCTGCCCATGCTGGGCAAGCAGCTGGTGCGGCTCTACCAGCTGGCTCCGCTGACCCTCGACTGGTTGCAGCAACATGCGCTGCCATGGGTGCAGGCCCAGTTCGGTCTGGAGGAGAACTTCTGGCGCCTCGATCAGCTCAAGGCCGCCTTTTCCGCGCATCTGGGCAGCACCACCGATGTGCTCGGGATGATCCTCAGCCACGCCACGGCGTCGAGCCTGGCCCTGCTCGCCTGGATCGGCAATCTGCTGCTCATTCCGGTGGTGAGCTTTTATCTGCTACGCGACTGGGATCTGATCATGCTCAAGCTGCGCAGTCTGCTACCGCGCAAGCGTGAGGGCATGGTGGTGCGATTGATGAGCGAGTGCCATGAGGTGATCGGTGCGTTCCTGCGTGGTCAGTTGCTGGTCATGCTCGCGCTGGCCGTCATCTATGCGTCCGGCCTGATGCTGGTGGGGCTTGAGCTGGGGCTGCTCATCGGCGTGCTCGCCGGACTTGCCAGCATTGTGCCGTACATGGGCTTCGTCGTCGGAATCGGCGCGGCCGTGGTGGCTGTGCTGTTCCAGTTCGGGCTGGCACCGTACCCGTTGCTGGGTGTTGCGGCTGTGTTCACGGTGGGGCAAATGCTCGAAGGTATGCTGCTGACACCGTTGCTGGTCGGCGATCGGATCGGGCTGCACCCTGTGGCAGTGATCTTCGCCGTGCTCGCTGGTGGTCAGCTGTTCGGCTTCACGGGTGTGCTGCTGGCGCTACCCGTGGCGGCCGTGATCATGGTTCTGCTGCGCCATGTGCACGATCTCTATAAACTCTCGGACCTTTACGCCGAGCCCGCCGGTGCACCGGCCGAATCACCCAGCCAGCCATGAAACCCATCCAGCTTCCCCTAGGCGTCCGCTTGCGCGACGACGCTACCTTCGCCAACTTCTATCCCGGCGCCAATGCCGCGGCGCTCGGCTATGTGGAACGGCTGTGCTCGCCGGCCGCCGGCTGGTCCGATGAGCTGATCTACCTATGGGGGCAAGCCGGCGTTGGCCGCAGCCACCTGTTGCAGGCTGCTTGTCTGCGGGTGGAGGAGCGCGGCGAGCAGGCCGTTTATCTGCCGCTCGCCGAGGTAGTCGAATACGGCCCGGCCTTGCTGGATAACCTGGAGCAATGCGAGCTGGTCTGTTTGGATGATCTGGACGCGGTCGCGGGGGACGCGGTTTGGGAGGAGGCGCTGTTTCACCTGTTCAACCGCTTGCGTGATGCTGGTCGGCGGCTGTTGCTGGCGGCGAGTGCCTCACCGCGCGAGGTGGCAGTCAATCTGCCTGACCTCAAGTCGCGCCTGAGTCTGGCGCTGGTGTTCCAGCTCCAGCAGCTATCCGACGAGGACAAATTGCGCGCGCTGCAGCTGCGTGCCTCACGTCGTGGGCTGAACCTTCCAGACGATGTTGGCCGCTTCATCCTGACCCGCGGCTCGCGCAGCATGAATGCGCTGTTCGAACTGCTCGATCAGTTGGACCAAGCGTCGCTGCAGGCACAGCGCAAGCTGACCATTCCCTTTCTCAAGGAAACGCTCGGCTGGTAGCCGGCTGGCGCTGGCGGAGCGCCTCTAGGCGCCCGCCGATGCCGCCTTTCTTCATGCCTCTCCCATCGCCTTGCGCTCGTACTGGTAGCTCCAGCGGGTATACAGCAACGCCGCAGTGAACAGGGTCAGGCTGATGGCTGCCTGCAGCAAGCCGTAGACCATCCGCGCTGGATCGATCGCCGCCAGCACGCCCTGAATGAAGTACAGGTTGACGATAAAGCAGGTCCAGGCATGTGCCCGCGGGCTGCCCGAGATCATCCCGGGGGCGACCAGTAGCAGTGGAACGAGCTGGATGCTAAGCACGACCCATATTCTGGCACCGTGCAGATCGGCAAATACGAGGTTCCATACGGTCAGCAGCGCGGCAAGGCCGAAAAAGCAGGCCAGGCTGATGGCACGGCTGGCTTTCACCCGAGGGGTGAGCCATTCCAGTGATGGCAGTGGTTTACGCTTCTTAGCCAAGGGGCGTCTCCAACCGCTGTGCCGTGCGCGCCAGGCGCTGCCCAAGGGCGCGACAGAGAGCGATTTCATGCTCGTCCAGCAAGCGTTTGCCGTCTGCGCCTGCATGGTGACTAGGACCGTAAGGCGTGCCACCACCGCGGGTTTCCAGCAACCCGTTCTCGCTGTATGGCAGGCCGAGCACCAGCATTCCGTGGTGCAGCAGCGGCAGCAACATCGACAGCAACGTGCTTTCCTGTCCCCCGTGCAGGCTGGAGGTCGAGGTGAATACGCCGGCCGGCTTGCCGACCAGTTCGCCGGTCAGCCACAGGCTGCTGGTGCCGTCGAGGAAGTACTTCAGGGGCGCCGCCATGTTGCCGAAGCGAGTGGGGCTGCCTAGCGCAAGGCCTGCGCAATTCTTAAGATCTTCGAGGGTCGCATACAGTGCACCCGAGTCGGGAATGGTTGGCGCAACCGTTTCGCACTCGGTGGAGACAGCAGGTACGGTGCGCAGGCGCGCTTCCAGCCCGGTCATCTCAACCCCGCGGGCGATCTGCCGGGCCATTTCGGCGGTAGCACCGTGGCGGCTGTAATACAGCACAAGGATATAGGGCGCGCTCACGGCAGGATCTCCAGCACTTTTTCCGGTGGTCGACCGATAATCGCCTTGTCACCGGCGATAAGGATCGGGCGCTCGATCAGGCGTGGGTGTTCGATCATGGCGTCGATGAGCTCGGCTTCGCTGAGATCAGGGTTGGCCAGGTTGAGGCTCTTGTATTCTTCCTCGCCTGTGCGCAGGAGCTGCCTGGCCGGCAGCCCCAGTTTGTCCAGCAGGGCGCAGAGCTCGGCTGCGCTGGGGGGCGTTTCCAGGTAGCGCACGATTTCAGGTGTCAGGCCGCGGGCTTCGAGCAGCTCCAGCGCGCCACGCGATTTGGAGCAGCGAGGATTGTGGTACAGCGTGAGTTCGGTCATTTGTAGTTGCGTCTCGCTGGAAGAGGTGGCCATTCTAACCCTCATCGGGGCGCTGGCCGAAATGTGCCGCTCTGTTGATTCGGGTGTATCGGTCGATCCGGGTCCTTTTGCTCGTGAAGCTGTCGAATCCATGGCACAAGGCAGTCCTGTAAGGAGAGGGGATGCATCAGCGCATCGACAACATGCTTGAATTTGCCCGTTTTCTGGTCCGACGATTTCTGACGGATCAGGGGCCTCAAAGCGCTGCGGCTTTGACCTACACCACGCTATTCGCTGTAGTGCCGATGATGACCGTCACCTTCGCCATGCTATCGGCAATCCCCGCGTTCAAGGGGGTCGGCGAACAGATCCAGTTCTACATCTTCAACAACTTCATTCCCTCTACCGGTGCGACCATTCAGGAATACCTGCTCGCCTTCACCAGTCAGGCGCGGCAGCTCACCTGGTTCGGTGTGGGGTTTCTCATGGCGACCGCCTTGATGATGCTGCTCACCATCGAGAAGGCTTTCAACACCATCTGGCGTGTTCGGCAGCCGCGCCGAGGGGTGTCCAGCTTTCTGCTGTACTGGGCGATTCTCAGTTTAGGCCCTTTGTTATTGGGCGCGGGTTTTGCCACTAGCACCTACATTGCTTCGCTCTCGTTGATTTCCGGGCCATATGCGCTAATCGGTGTCGGTACGCTGATCAAGGTGATGCCACTGCTGCTCAGCGTGGCGGCCTTCACGCTGATTTATGCTGCCGTGCCCAATACCCGCGTTCCGCTGCGTCACGCCCTCGTGGGCGGTGGCTTCACTGCGGTTTTGTTAGAGGCGGCTAAGCAACTATTCGGCGTGTATGTCAGTTATTTCCCTAGCTATCAGCTGATCTATGGCGCGTTCGCCGCCGTTCCGTTGTTCCTGCTGTGGGTCTATCTGTCCTGGATGGTCGTGCTTTTCGGTGCCGAGCTGGTATGTGGTCTTTCCTCGTCGCAGCAATGGCGGCGGCGACCGCTGCCGCGCTTGCTGGTGATGCTGATGCTCTTGCGTAATCTGCATCGTCGTCAGCAGGAGGGACGGGAGCTTCATTTGCGCGATCTGCACAAGGCCGGCCTGCGTCTGCCGGAAGATGAATGGGACGACATTCTTGGGTTTTTCGAACAGGAGCAGCTTGTCTGCCGAACTGGTTCGGGAGGCTGGGTGCTCTGTCGTGATCTGAACCATTACAGTCTTGATCAGCTGCTGCGTTGCAACCCTTGGCCACTGTCGGCGCGTGTCGAGCTACCCGACCAGCTCGACGAACCCTGGTATCCAACGCTGCGTCGTTCTCTGGAGTTGCTGCAGCAGGAGCAGGCCAATCTGTTCGGTGGCAGCCTGGCCGACTGGCTGCAGGCCGGCGGTGACAAAAATCGTCAGTAAGGGAAGGGATTGCGCAAGCGTGGAGTCTCGATTGCTCTTGATAGGGTGACCCGCAAAGCGCTTAACCACACATAGCTGCGCGTGCGAGCCGCTAGTTCAGTGCTGGCACGCTTTTGGCTATAGCCTGGATGGTTGGGAGGAAGGCGTGATGAAAGGCAAGCGCAGCATCATTCTATATTTGCATCAGCGAGCGCCAGACGCAGCGCTCGAGGCGTTGAATCGCCTTACCGGCCTGCAATTCACGCACTGGCCCGAGTCGCTTGTGGATCGGCTCGCTAAGCAGGACGCTATATCGCCCGCGTCAGGCTCTGTGCAGCCGGAACCGAAAAAGGTCCGGCTGACTCAGGCCTGAATTGCGTTCATCTCGGCGGCGGCGGGTTCGACCGGATGGACGAACAGTTCTTCGACCGTGATCGCTGCGACCGCTGCTGCTGGTCGCAGGTGAACTTGGAGGTCTTCGATCTTGTGCCGGACCGGTAGTCGCGCGATCCCCGACAGCAGAATCTTTCCAGCCCCATCGGTTCGCCCGTGATCGATGGCAGCCTCGCGATGTTGCTGGCCGTCACGGTATTTGGCGACAAGTGACACTGCCAGCCCTGCGTGCCCCTGCAGTTGCAGCCAACTGGCGACATTGAACTCCGTGACGCGGCCGTCGTATGTGGTGAGGGCAATGGCTGCTTGCTCGACGATCCGCGAGGGTACGCTACCGATCAGTTTGTCGTGGAGTTGGGGCATGATTTCGTCACTGGCATACGGTGAAAGGTGCGGAATTATAGACAGCGCTAACGCGGCAAAACTGTGCACTTGAGCGCCGCGGCACGTGATCAGAATCGCAGAACAGCAAAAACGCGACGGTTACTTGGCGCTGCTTGCCGTTGCGTCAGGATATGGCTCGCCAGGCGTGCCTCGGGCGCAGGGGACGCGGTATGCTCCGAGCGCTTCGATAAGAGAAATTCCCATGGCCAAACCACTTGTTTCGTTCTTGATCCTGTCTGCCTGTCTGCTTCTGTCCGCCTGCGAGAAGGACTGGGGCGTCGATCAGCACGGACGTGAAATCACGGCAGCACAAATGCAGGGACAATGGCTGTTGATCAACTATTGGGCTGAATGGTGCGGACCCTGCCGTACCGAGATACCGGAACTGAATGCGTTGGCAGAAAGCGAGCAGGGGCTGGCAGTGCTTGGTGTGAACTTTGATGAGCTGCGCGGCGAGGAGCTTGCTCAGGCTGCCGAGGCGCTGGGGATTCGCTTTCGCGTGCTCAGCGACGACCCTGCCGAGCGACTGCAGCTTTCGCGCAGCGAAGTGCTGCCGGTTACCTATCTGGTCGACGACAAAGGCGTTGTGCGAGAGCGCCTGGTTGGCGAGCAGACCTCCGAAGGAATACTCGCGCATCTTGCTCGGCTGAAAGGCGAGTAGTGCGAGCGCCCTAAGGTTTGACGTACCAGAAGTCCTGCCAGAACCCGATCACCTTGGCGGGGTAGCGGTTCTTGCCCAGGCTTCCGTTATAGCGCGCCAGTGCCCGGTTGATGTCGCCGTTTTCCTTCTTCAGGTAGTAGCTAAGGATGGTGCAGCCGTAGCGAAGATTGGTCGCATTGTCGGTAAGGTTGTCCTGCGGGCGCCCCAGTTCGGCTTTCCAGAATGGCATTACCTGCATCATGCCCTGGGCGCCGACGCTGGAAATGGCGAAGCGATCGAACAGGCTTTCGGCATGAATCAACGCCAACACCAGCTCGGGCTTCAGCCCCGCCTTGCTTGCCTCGCGATGCACAAGTCGGAGAATCGACAATCGTTCTTCGGCGTCTGGTACGTAGCGCTTGAGGCGACCAGACATGTCCACCAGCCAGACCTCCGCATCGAAGCGATCCTGGAAACTGTCCGCTTCGGCAACGGTTCGTTGCATGAGGTCACGCAGCTCGGGTTCCGGAGCTTGGCGGATGTTGGCGGTTACCGGCAGGGCATACGCAAGCAGCAGGGCGAGTAGAAGAACGGGCGTCTTCATCGGTTTCAGTTCCCGCTGCTGCCTTCGATCAGGCTTTGCAGAAACTGCTGCTGCAGCTCCGGGTCATTGCGGGTCAGCTCGATGAGACTTTGCTCCAGCTCACTGGCTTCCTCCTCCAGGCCCAATTCAGACAGGCGTCGGACGCGATGCACCCATTGCGCTACATCGTCGCCTTCGAGGTCATCGAAGATCAGGTCATGGGCTTCCTGTAGTTTGCCGCGCAGCTTATGGCTGACCAGCAGCGTAGCGTCGGCGCGAGTGCCGTCTTGGCGGTCCTCCACCGTTAACTGCAGCTTGCCCAGGTGCGCAATATCCTGATCGGCGAACGGGCCGTCGAGAAGATTCAGGCGCAGAACTCCGTGGCGATCAGTCGAGAGTTCGTGGGTATGCGGGCCAGCCATGACTGCCACCGGTCGCTCGGCCCAGGGCAGGCTGGTGTACTCGAGTCGCGCATCCCGCCGCTGTTCATTGAGGCTCGTCAGGTTCTGCTGCGAGCGCCCGTTGGACTCGACGTTCATGAATGGGTTGATGCCCGCGAAGCCGTAGCTGATCCAGCCCCGGGTGGCGCTCTCGGGTATGTTGCCGAGCATCACGACGTTGAGCACGTTAGCGCCGACACCGGCGACCACGGCGACGACACCCATGGGTATTTCGTAAAGCTCGCGCCAGGGTTGGTAGGGCGTGTAGCGATCGTAACGACGCGTGACTTCGAAGTCGGTAACTTCGAAGGTCTTCTGCTCCTGTACGCGGATACGTCGTTGCGGTAGCTCGAGTACCTGCGGCTCGCCGAGCTCGATACGCAGGCTATGGTCAAGCAGTTTGCGCTCCGTGCGCGCCTCGTGCTCGCTGCGTTGCGGCAAGTGGTTGGCGCAGCCACCTAGGAGCAGCGCCGCACCAAGGGCGACGCTGGTTGAAACGACAACACGTCGGTTGAGCATGATTTCCGATCAGCGATGAGCACGCGAGTTGATGAAAGACAGAATGTCAGCAGTCGCGACTGGTTGAGGCTGGGCATCGCGACGGTGCTTGTACTCCAGGGCGCCGTCGGCTAGTCCGCGATCACTGATTACGATGCGATGGGGGATGCCGATCAGCTCCATGTCGGCGAATTTGACGCCGGGACTGGTCTTTTTGTCACGATCATCGAGTAGCACTTCGTAACCTGCTGCGGTGAGCTCGGCGTACAGCCGGTCGGTGGCCTCGCGAACCGCCTCGTTTTCATACTTCATGGGCACCAGGGCGATCTGGAACGGTGCGAGTGCGTCGGGCCAGAGAATGCCGCGGTCATCGTAGTTCTGCTCTATCGCCGCTGCCACCACACGGGAGACGCCGATGCCGTAGCAGCCCATGATGAGCGTGGCCGGCTTGCCGTTCTCGCCCATCACCTGGCAGTTCATGGCCTCGCTGTACTTGGTGCCCAGCTGGAAGATGTGCCCGACTTCGATGCCACGCTTGATGACCAGGCTGCCCTGGCCGTCAGGGCTAGGATCGCCAGCCACGACGTTGCGCAAATCAGCGATCTGCGGCAGCGGCAGATCGCGTTCCCAGTTCAGGCCGAAATAGTGCCTGTCGTCGACATTGGCGCCAGCGCCGAAATCGCTCATCAGTGCGACAGAGCGATCAATCACGCAGGGGATTGGCAGGTTCAGTGGTCCGAGCGAGCCGGGGCCGGCGCCGATGGCAGCGCGGATTTCCGCTTCGGAGGCGAACACCAGTGGGCTAGCGACCTGCTCGAGGTTCGCGGCCTTGATTTCATTGAGTTCATGGTCGCCGCGCACGATCAAGGCGATCAGCTGGCCCTTTTCGACGCCATGGACCACCAGCGTTTTAACAGTCTTCTCGATGGCCAGATCAAACTGCTCAACCAGCTCGATGATTGTCTTGGCGTTCGGTGTATCGACCAAGCGCAGCTCCTCGCTGGCCGCTCCACGTTCGGTTTCGCGCGGAATGGCTTCGGCCTTCTCGATATTGGCGGCGTAGTCGGAGGTATCGCTGAAGGCGATGTCATCCTCGCCAGACTCTGCCAATACGTGAAATTCGTGGGAGCCGGTTCCGCCAATGGAGCCGGTGTCCGCCTGCACGGGACGGAAGTCGAGGCCGAGGCGAGTGAAGACGTTGCAGTACGCCTGATGCATGCGATCGTAGGTTTCCTGCAGCGACTCCTGAGACAGGTGGAAGGAATAGGCATCCTTCATCAGGAATTCGCGACCACGCATAAGGCCGAAACGTGGGCGGATCTCGTCGCGGAACTTGGTCTGAATCTGGAAGAAGTTGATCGGCAACTGCTTGTAGCTGTGGAGCTCATTGCGTGCCAGGTCGGTAATGACCTCTTCATGGGTCGGGCCGACACAGAACTCCCGGTTGTGGCGATCCTTCAGTCGCAGCAGCTCCGGGCCGTACTGTTCCCAGCGACCGGATTCCTGCCAAAGCTCAGCTGGCTGGATAGCGGGCATAAGCACTTCCAAGGCGCCAGCCTTATTCATTTCCTCGCGAACGATGGCCTCGGCCTTGCGCAGCGCGCGCAGTCCCATCGGCATCCAGGTATAGAGGCCGGAAGCCAGCTTGCGGATCATTCCGGCACGCAGCATCAGCTGGTGGCTGATGACCACTGCATCAGATGGGGTTTCTTTGAGGGTCGAGAGCAGGAACTGACTGGTGCGCATGTGGCCGTTATGTCCTTGCAGAGGCTGGAATTTAGCTCGGCATTGTACGGCGCGCGGGATGCGGCGTATAGGATCGACATGGCCGCTGGGCTGGGTGTTAAAACGAAGAGCCCGGCTTTCGCCGGGCTCCGTTTTGCATCGAATGAACTGACGCCTGGGTTACAGGATGCTCAGTGGGTATTCGACGAATGCACGGATCTCGTTCAGGTCCGGGCTGTAGTACTCGCGCATATCGCTGTTGGAGCGATAGATCGAGTTACGCAGTTTCAGCGACAGGTCTTTTGCCGGGCCGCTCTGTACGACGTATTGGACCTGGTTGAAGAACTCGCGCTCCTTACCTTCGCCGGTGCCGGTGTCTACGTTGTCGCCGTAGACATAGGCGGTTTTCCAGAACAGACCTGGAACGCCGTAACCGCTGAAGTCCAGCTCATAGCTGGCCTGCCAGGAGCGTTCGTCCTTGGAATTGAAGTCGGAGTAGTAGGAGTTGGCTACCCAGATGGAGCCGCCGCCGTCGCCGATGTCGTAATCGTAACCACGATCACCGCTGACACGTTGGTGAGCCAGGATGAAAGCGTGCGCGCCGACAGAGTACTTGGCGGCCAGGCTCCAAATGGTGTTGTCGTGCGATTCGCGCGCGCCGAGCTCATCAACCGAGCCGTCGTCGTTGAAGGTCGTGTCCGCGGCTTGGACATAGTCCTTGTCGTAATCGGAACGGTAAATGTTGAAGTCGAAGCTAAGCGACTGGTCGCTGCTGAAGGGCATCACATAGTTGACGTTGGCATATTTCTTCTTGGCAACGTCCTCGTTGTCAGCGAAATACAGCGACGTGCTCAAATTTTCATTGAATGCATAGGTACCGCCGACCACGTTGATGCTCTTCAGGCCTACATCGTCGCGGCTGGAGGACTGCATGGTGCTGTCAGCTGTGAAGCGGCCAGCGTTCAGCTCCAGACCTTCAATCTCGTTGCTGGTCACTAAAGTGCCGGTGAACGACTCGGGCAGCAGGCGCGAATCGTCATAAGCCAGAACCGGCATGGACGGGAACTGGTTGCCGTACTTGATCACGGTGTTGGAGAACTGTGCTTTGATGGCTGCGCCAGCTTGCGAGAGGTCGCGCTCCGGATCGCCATTGGAGTCGCGCTCGAACATGGCGCCATAGTTGTAGCCGCGGCCGCCATCAAGGCGAACGCCCAGCAACCCATAGGCATCCACACCTACTCCGATTGTTCCTTGGGTGAAGCCGGACTCGAAGGTAGTGATGAAGCCTTGGCCCCAGCTGCGAACGTCGCCGGCGCCGTCCTTGTAGTCACGATTGAAATAGGTGTTGCGCAGCAACAGATCAAGGCTCGCGTCCTCTACGAAGCCCTTGGACTCCGATTGCTGGCTGGCCAGCGCCATCTGGGAGGTGCCCGCCGATACGGCCAGGGCGATTACGCTCCACTTCATCACTTTCATTGTGATTGCTCCTTTGGTTTAAAAACGGTGCTTACCTTTCCGCAGTTGGGCGCAAAGGGTGCAACTTCTTAGTCCCGCATCAGGCTTTCGACCAATAATGGCCGCTTTCGCGAAAAGCCATCCAGAGAATGTACTGTGTAGCTCTAGTGCAGCGCTAGGGCAAGCAGCGTGGCGGCGATTGCGGCGATTTGTAGCCGTTGCTGCGTTCTCTTCGTTGGGCCAGCAAAAATCGTGCACAAGCCGGCGTTTAGCCGATATTTCCATTTGCCCGTTCAGATGCTGCATCAACCTTGCACTGCTATGGTGCCGCTGCGGCAGCGGTTGGCCTCATCATAGTGCGTTTGTTTGTCGGCCGCCCCTGCTCTGCTTGGGCTATCCTTTCTGGCACTACAGGTAGTGCGTTCTGCACTGGTTCCGTTTCTAGAGGTAGACCTATGTTCGTTCTCGATTCACGCTTGGAGCAGGATACTTTGCTGCTTGGTAACTTCCCGCTCTGTCGGTTGTTGCTGATGAATGATGCGCAGTACCCCTGGTTTATTCTGGTTCCTCGGCGTGAAGAGGTCAGCGAGCTGTTCCAGCTTGATGCTGCAGATCAGCAGGCGCTTTGGAGGGAAACCACTTCGCTGGCTGAGACGGTCAAGGACACCTTTGGTGCGGACAAAATGAACATCGCTACGCTCGGCAATATGGTCGGGCAGCTGCATATGCATGTCATTGCGAGGCGGCGCGATGATGTGGCGTGGCCGGCTCCAGTGTGGGGGCGGCATCCTGCCAAGGTTTACACTGAGGAACAGGTGGCCGCTATCAAAAACAAGCTCAAGCTAGTACTGACCAACGACTTCCGCTTCGGAGAATGACCATGGATCTAGAGTCGCGAGTGATGGATCTGGAGACACGGCTGGCGTTTCAGGACGACACGATCCAGGCATTGAACGATGTTCTCGTTGAGCAGCGGCGGGTCGTGGAGCGCTTGCAGTTCCAGCTACAAGCGCTGGCAACGCGCCAGGAGGAAATGCAGGGCGCGACGGGGAATGACGAAGACGAGGCGCCGCCGCACTATTGATGGTTAGTGGGGCGGGGCGAAGGTCGCTTCGTTCTTCCCCAGTGGCGCTGAGTTGAAGTTGGAGCTTAGCGGCCTGGTTCTACTGGGACGACATCCTCGGCCTGAAGCCCCTTGTCACGCATCATGATGCTGAATTCCACGCGCTGGCCTTCGATCAGGACGCGATGTCCTTCTCCGCGGATGGCGCGGAAGTGCACGAAAACATCATCTCCGCTATCTCTGGAGATAAACCCGAAACCCTTGGATGTATTGAACCACTTAACGGTGCCGGCCTCGCGGCCTGGCGCCGAAGGCTTAGCCGTGCCGGCAGTCGTGCGGATCGGTTTAGTCTGCTTGCGCTGCACTCGAGGTGTGGCCAGGTGCAGCAGTACTGCGACCAGAGCGAGCAGCAGGCTGGCGAGCGTAGCGGGTTGGCCGGCAATCTGCGGCAGCGATGCGAGCACGATGAAGGACTGCAGGGCCACGGAGAGTAGCAGTAAGGCGGACGCGGCGACGAGTGTAGGTCGGGTCCGGGCATCGATCAGTTGGGCGGAGGGAGCAAACTGAACGTTCAGCAGGCCGAGCATCAGCAGGCACAGCGCCTCAGGTTGCAGCAGAAGCGGCAAAGCGCCGCGCAGGCTGGGAGCAAAGGACAGTAACAGGGCAATGACGCCCGCTAGAACATGGACGATCTTCAGCATTCTTGTATGACTCACGGTTGATAACACGACAGAAGAAGCCGCAAGGCCAGGAGCTCTTGGAAAAACGTTCGTCGGCCAGGGCTGAACACTGTTCGAGAAACCGCGCGGTCCGGGTTGCAGCGCGGCGTATTTAACAGTAAAGGTGGGGGGCGCTCAAATATGCGTGCCGCTGCCGGGGATAAAGTGCGAAAGAGCAGGGCGTGGAGGTTTCGCCAAGGATCGAACAGCGATGCTGGCCAGGGCGCACAAATGTCGCCCCGGCCAGAGGCCGCTTAGGCTGACAGCAAGCTGCGCAGCATCCAGGCAGTCTTTTCGTGGCTCTGCATGCGCTGGGTCAGCAGGTCGGCTGTTGGTTCGTCATTTACCTTGTCCAGCAGTGGGAAGATACCGCGTGCGGTGCGCACGACCGCTTCTTGGCCTTCCACCAGCAGCTTGATCATTTCCTGGGCAGAAGGTACGCCTTCTTCTTCCTTGATCGAGCTTAGGCGAGCATAGGCTGCGTAGGTGCCGGGAGCCGGGAAGCCCAAGGTGCGAATGCGTTCAGCGATGTCATCCACCGCGATGGCGAGTTCGGTGTACTGGGTTTCGAACATGGTATGCAGCGTGTTGAACATCGGACCAGTAACGTTCCAGTGAAAGTTATGGGTCTTCAGGTACAGGGTGTAGGTGTCGGCGAGCAGTCGGGACAGGCCCTCTGCGATGGCTGCCCGGTCCTGTTCGGCGATGCCGATGTTGATTTCCATTTTTTTCTCCTGGTGGATGGTTCAGTCGTTAGTTATGCCAGAAAAACGCGCGATGTTGTGAAGCAATGCGTTTATGACTGGGGGCTCTGGGTTTGAAGGCCCGGATCAAGTCGGGGTTCCATCTCCGGATCGAAGTCCAATCGCTCGGGGCAACGGCTGCGCCGCGCTGATTATGCGGATATAATCCCGCGCTTATGCCCGGCGCCCCTGCGCGAACTGCAGCGCCCGGCCCATATGCAGAACGCGTGCGGCAAAAGCCGCTTGCGCAGAGCTGCAGTGCTGTCAGCCTGTCGCGGCTCTAGCGCCCCATCGAATTCAAGATACGAGAAGCGAACTCCACCATGATGCGCAGCCACTATTGCGGCCAACTGAACGAAAGCCTGGACGGCCAGGAAATCACTCTTTGCGGCTGGGTACATCGCCGTCGTGACCACGGCGGGGTGATCTTCCTCGACGTGCGTGACCGTGAGGGCCTGGCTCAGGTGGTCTTCGATCCGGATCGCGCTGAAACCTTCGCGACAGCCGACAAGGTGCGTAGCGAGTATGTGGTGAAGATCACCGGGAAGGTGCGCCTGCGCCCGGCTGGCGCGGTGAACCCGAACATCGCTTCTGGTGCTATCGAAGTCCTGGGTTACGAGCTGGAAGTTCTGAACGATGCGGAGACACCGCCGTTCCCGCTTAACGAGTACAGCGATGTAGGTGAAGAGACGCGTCTGCGCTATCGCTTCATCGACCTGCGCCGTCCGGAAATGGCCGAGAAGCTCAAGCTGCGTTCGCGTATCACCACCAGCATTCGCCGCTACCTGGACGAAAATGGCTTCCTGGATGTGGAAACCCCGATCCTTGGTCGCCCGACACCCGAAGGTGCGCGTGACTATCTGGTTCCCAGCCGTACCCACGCCGGCAACTTCTTCGCTCTGCCGCAATCGCCGCAGCTATTCAAGCAGCTGCTGATGGTTGCGGGCTTCGATCGCTACTACCAGATCGCCAAGTGCTTCCGCGACGAAGACCTGCGCGCTGATCGCCAGCCCGAGTTCACCCAGATCGACATCGAGACCAGCTTCCTCGACGAAGCGGACATCATCGGTATCACCGAAGGCATGATCCGCAAGTTGTTCAAGGAAGTGCTGGACTTGGAATTCGGCGAGTTTCCGCACATGCCGTTCGAGGAGGCCATGCGCCGTTACGGCTCGGACAAGCCCGACCTGCGCATCCCGCTGGAGCTGGTGGACGTTGCCGATCAGCTCAACGCCGTTGAGTTCAAGGTGTTCTCCGGTCCGGCCAATGACCCGAAAGGCCGCGTTGCCGCGCTGCGCGTCCCGGGTGCGGCGAGCATGCCGCGCAGCCAGATCGACGATTACACCAAGTTCGTTGGCATCTATGGGGCCAAGGGCCTGGCCTATATCAAGGTCAATGAACGCGCGAAGGGCGTCGAGGGCCTGCAGTCCCCGATCGTCAAGTTCATCCCGGAAGACAATCTCAACGTGATCCTCGATCGCGTCGGTGCGGTCGATGGCGACATCGTCTTCTTCGGTGCCGACAAAGCGAAGATCGTTTCCGAGGCCCTGGGGGCGCTGCGCATCAAGATCGGTCACGACCTCAAGCTGCTGACCTGCGACTGGGCGCCGCTGTGGGTGGTCGACTTCCCGATGTTCGAAGAGAACGACGATGGTTCGCTTAGCGCGCTGCACCATCCGTTTACCGCGCCGAAGTGCACGCCGCAGGAGCTCGAGGCCAATCCGGCTGCGGCTCTATCGCGTGCCTACGACATGGTGCTCAATGGCACCGAGCTGGGCGGCGGTTCGATCCGTATCCATCGCAAGGAAATGCAGCAGACCGTGTTCCGCATTCTTGGCATCGATGAAGCCGAGCAGGAAGAGAAGTTCGGCTTCCTCCTCGATGCGCTGAAATTTGGTGCTCCGCCACATGGCGGCCTGGCCTTCGGCCTAGATCGCCTGGTGATGCTGATGACCGGTGCGCAGTCCATTCGTGAAGTAATTGCTTTCCCGAAAACCCAGAGTGCGGCGGACGTGATGACCCAGGCGCCGGGTGCGGTGGACAACAAGGCGTTGCGCGATCTGCATATTCGTTTGCGCGAGCAACCAAAGGCGGAGTAAGCGCTACCCGAAGCCTGGTTCTACCAGGCTTCTTCGTCTTGCGGCTCTGAGTTGCGAGACGTTACGGCGATAGCTGGCCGCTGTCTTGACCAAGTAATGAAAGACGCAACCGGTTATCGAGTTTTTCTGATTCAGTCGAAGAATGGAGTGAGTTATGGCTGGTCATTCCAAATGGGCCAATATCAAGCACCGCAAAGAGCGCCAGGACGCCAAGCGGGGCAAGATCTTCACCAAACTGATCCGCGAGCTGACCGTGGCGGCCAAGCATGGCGGTGGCGTACCGGCGGACAATCCGCGTCTGCGTCTGGCTGTGGACAAGGCGCTGACGGCCAACATGTCGCGTGACGTCATTGATCGCGCCATCGCGCGGGGTGCAGGCTCCAGCGAAGCGGACAACATGACCGAGCTGAGCTACGAGGGTTATGCGCCGAGCGGCGTGGCGATCATCGTCGAGGCCATGACCGATAACCGCAACCGCACTGCGGCGGAAGTGCGTCACGCCTTCAGCAAGAACGGCGGTAACCTCGGCACTGACGGCTCGGTCGCCTACATGTTCGATCGCAAGGGTCAGATCAGCTATGCGCCCGGGGTCGATGAAGACGCGTTGATGGAAGCGGCGCTGGAGGCGGGGGCCGACGACGTGGTCAGCCAGGAGGATGGGTCGGTCGAGATCTATACCAGCTTCGCGGATTTCCTTTCGGTCAATGAGGCGCTGACGCAGGCGGGCTTCAAGGGAGACGAGGCCGAAGTGGCGATGATTCCATCGATCATGGCGCCGATCACCGACGTCGAAACCGCGCAGAAGGTGCTTCGCTTGATCGATGCGCTGGAAGATCTGGACGACGTGCAGAACGTTTACCACAACGCGGAGATCTCCGACGAGATCATGCAGCAGCTGGGCTAAGCGTTGCGGTATCTGCAGCCGGGAGCCGCATCATTGGTTCCCGGCTTTTTTATGGCCGACGCATCGCTGGCAGCGTAATGAGCTGCTTCTTGTGCGTGTTGTTGTCGGTGGCGGAGCAGGAACTGCCTCCGTATACTCGCCACTGGATAAATAGACAGCACGGCACGGCATGACGCTGATTTTGGGTATCGATCCCGGCTCTCGAATTACCGGTTACGGCGTAGTACGGGATACCGGTCGCGGTTGTGAATACGTCGCCTCCGGTTGCATTCGCACCGGCACCGGCGAGCTGCCTGATCGCTTGCGTGCTGTGTTCAGTGGCGTGAGCGAGGTCATTCGAACCTATGGCCCGGTAACGATGGGCATTGAGCAGGTATTCATGGCGCGTAATGCCGATTCGGCACTCAAGCTCGGTCAGGCCCGTGGCGCGGCCATCGTCGCTGGGGCGGAGGCGGGATTGCAGATTGCCGAGTACACCGCGACACAGGTCAAGCAAGCCATCGCCGGAACGGGCGGAGCCGACAAGCAACAGGTGCAGATGATGGTCATGCACCTGCTCAAGCTTCTGGAAAAACCACAGATCGATGCTTCTGACGCGTTGGCCATTGCCTTGTGCCATGCGCATCATCGACAAAGCCTTATTCCCCATGGCCTGATCGGGGCCAAGCGGCGGGGCGGGCGGCTGCGTCTGTAGTCGTTGCAAGCATTTCTTGTTGGGCAAATAGAACGACTGGCCGTCGGTAAGTGCGATAGCCACGGAGGACTCAGATTTGATCGGACGTTTACGCGGTACGCTGGCGGAGAAACAACCGCCGCATCTGATTCTCGACGTCAACGGCATCGGCTATGAGGTTGAAGTGCCAATGACGACGCTATATCGGCTGCCGGCGATCGGCGAGCCGGTAACCCTGCATACCCATCTGGTCGTGCGCGAAGACGCGCAGCTTCTTTATGGATTCTCCGAGAAGCGCGAGCGCGAGCTGTTTCGCGAACTGATCCGCTTGAACGGCGTGGGTCCCAAGCTGGCGCTGGCGTTGATGTCAGGGCTGGAAGTCGATGAGCTGGTGCGCTGCGTACAGGCGCAGGATACGTCGGTCCTGGTGCGTATCCCGGGCGTTGGCAAGAAGACCGCCGAGCGACTGCTGGTGGAGTTGAAGGATCGTTTCAAGGCGTGGGAGAGCATGCCCGCCATTGCGACCTTCGTGGTTGAACCTGGAAGCAAAACGGCAGTCACAAGCGCCGAGAATGATGCGGTCAGTGCGTTGATCTCCCTGGGCTTCAAGCCGCAGGAAGCCAGCCGCGCGGTGTCCGCGATACAGGAAGATGATTTGAGCAGTGAAGAAATGATCCGCCGCGCCCTCAAGGGCATGGTGTAAACCATGATCGAAGCGGATCGTATCGTCACCGCGGGCAGTCGTGATCGCGACGAGCAGCTGGATCGCGCCATTCGGCCGCTCAAGCTGGCCGAATACATCGGGCAGCCTGTCGTGCGCGAGCAGATGGATCTGTTCATTCGCGCCGCCAAGGGCCGTCAGGAAGCGCTCGATCACACCCTCATCTTCGGCCCGCCCGGCTTGGGCAAGACTACGCTGGCAAACATCATCGCTGAAGAGATGGGTGTGTCGATCAAGAGCACATCCGGTCCCGTGCTTGAGCGGCCTGGCGACCTCGCTGCCCTGCTGACCAATCTGGAAGCGGGCGATGTGCTGTTCGTCGACGAGATCCATCGCCTTTCGCCCATTGTTGAAGAAGTGCTGTATCCGGCGATGGAGGATTTTCAGCTGGATATCATGATCGGCGAGGGCCCTGCGGCGCGTTCGATCAAGCTGGACTTGCCGCCGTTCACTCTGGTCGGGGCGACCACCCGTGCGGGCATGCTGACTAACCCGCTGCGCGATCGATTCGGTATCGTCCAGCGTCTGGAGTTCTACTCCACCGAAGATCTGGCCACCATCGTCAGTCGCTCGGCTGGCATCCTGGGTCTGCCGACCGAGCCCGAGGGGGCGTTCGAGATTGCTCGGCGGGCACGAGGAACCCCTCGAATTGCAAATCGCCTACTACGTCGCGTGCGTGATTTCGCCGAGGTGCGCGGTCGCGGCGAGATCACGCGACAGATCGCCGATCTCGCGCTGAACATGCTCGATGTCGACGAGCGAGGGTTCGATCATCAGGACCGCCGGCTGCTGCTGACGCTGATCGAAAAGTTCGATGGTGGTCCAGTGGGCATCGACAGCCTGGCCGCGGCGATCAGCGAAGAGCGCCACACCATCGAAGACGTGCTCGAGCCGTACCTGATTCAGCAGGGCTACATCATGCGTACGCCGCGGGGCCGAGTCGTGACCCGGCATGCCTACCTGCACTTCGGACTCAACTTGCCCAAGCGCATGAGTGACGCGCCGACGCCGGATCTCTTCGATGGCGACATAGTTTGAAGAAAATATTGTTCTCTTACCCGATTGGCATTTACAGGGCCGAGCACTAGTATGCGCGCGCAAGCCGGAGCTGAAATCTTCACCCACCGCTGTCGAGTCTATTACGAGGACACCGATGCGGGCGGCATTGTCTACTACGTCAATTACCTCAAATTCATGGAGCGAGCTCGTACCGAGCGGTTGCGCAGTCTGGGATTTGCCCAGTCGCAGCTTGCTGGTGAGGACTTGCTGTTCGTCGTGCATTCGGTCGAGGCACGCTACCGTGCCCCGGCTCGCCTGGATGACGAGTTGCTGGTTACGGCCGAGGTGGTTGAGTTGAATCGTGCCAGTCTGCGTTTTCGCCAGCAGGTCCGGCGTGCGGTAGATGATGTTCTGCTTTGTGAGGGGCAGGTGCTGGTGGCCTGCGTACGTGCCGAAAGTTTGAAACCCCGAGCCATTCCCGAAGCGCTGCGTGCCGCCTTCGCGGGGTCGGGTCTATCCCCTGCAGGAGAGTAAGCGTGGAAGCCAACGTCGATCACATGTCCATGTGGAGCCTGATCAGCAACGCCAGCTTCGTGGTGCAGCTGGTCATGCTGATACTTGTAGGCGCTTCGGTGACCTCATGGATCCTGATTTTCCAGCGCGGCAATATGCTGCGCGCAGCGAAACGAGCGCTCGATACCTTCGAGGAGCGCTTCTGGTCGGGTATCGATCTGTCCAAGCTTTATCGTCAGGCGGGTAGCAATCCTGACCCGGATTCGGGCGTCGAGCAGATCTTTCGCGCAGGCTTCAAGGAGTTCTCCCGCCTGCGCCAGCAGCAGGGTGTCGATCCTGATGCGGTGATGGATGGTGTCAATCGCGCCATGCGCGTGGCCATTTCCCGCGAAGAGGAAAAGCTCGAGCAGAGCTTGCCATTCCTCGCTACCGTCGGTTCCACCAGCCCTTACATCGGCCTGTTCGGCACCGTCTGGGGGATCATGAACTCTTTCCGCGGTCTTGCTCAGGTTCAGCAGGCAACGTTGGCTACCGTGGCGCCGGGTATCGCCGAAGCGCTGATCGCTACGGCGATCGGTTTGTTTGCCGCGATTCCTGCGGTGATCGCCTACAACCGTTTCGCTGCGCGCGGCGAGATGCTCATCGGTCGTTACTACACCTTTGCCGATGAGTTCCAGGCCATTCTCCACCGCAAAGTTCACACCACCGAAGACTGAGGCCCACGGCCATGGCCAGAATCCGCAACAGACGCAAGCCCGTCGCCGAGATGAATGTGGTGCCTTACATCGATGTGATGCTGGTACTGCTGGTCATCTTCATGGTGACGGCGCCGATGCTCAATCAGGGTGTCAAGGTCGATCTGCCAAAGGTCAGCAGCGAGGCCTTGCCGCAGGATAACGACAAGCAGGTGTTGACCATCTCCATCAAGGCCGACAAGACCTACTACTGGAACGTCGGCAGCGAGGTCGACACCGAGAGCAAAGGTAACGAAGCCGTCGCGTTGGCTGACATGACGCAGGCGGTAGTCGCCATCATGCGTCAGCGCCCGGATACCCAGGTGTTCATCCGTGGCGATCGGGCCGTGGATTACGGCTCTGTCATGGCTGCCATGGGTGGTCTGCAGGAAGCCGGCGTCGGTAATGTCGGCCTGATCACCGAGGCACCTTGATGCAGCAGCGTGACTCGTCGCCTTCGCAGAGCTACTTCTGGCCGACCGTGCTGGCGGTCGGCCTGCACGCCATCATCTTCGGCATGTTGTTCGTCAGCTTCTCGATGACGCCCGAGCTGCCGCCTTCCAAGCCGATCGTCCAGGCTACCCTGTACCAGTTGAAGTCCCAGAGTCAGGCAACGACGCAGACCAACCAGAAGATCGCGGGCGAAGCGAAGAAGACCGCTGCCAAGCAGTTCGAGAGTGAGCAGATGGAGCAGCGTAAGGTCGAGCAGGAGAAGCAGGCCGCTGCCGCTCGCGCTGCGGAACAAAAGAAGGCTGAAGAGGCTCGAAAGGCCGATGCGGCGAAAGCGGCAGCCGATAAAGCTGCTGCGGCGAAGAAGGCCGAAGAGGCAAAAAAGGTCGAGCAGCAGAAGCAGGCCGATATCGCCAAGAAGAAAGCGGCCGAAGAGCTGGCCAAGCAAAAGGCGGCAGAGGAGGCGAAGAAGAAGGCCGCTGAAGAAGCCAAGCGTAAAGCGGCGGAAGACGCCAAGAAGAAAGCTGCAGCCGAAGCGGCCAAGAAAAAGGCAGCCGAAGACGCTAAGAAGAAGGCGGCAGCCGATGCAGCGCGCAAGGCGGCAGAGGACAAGAAGGCTCAAGCATTGGCCGAGCTGCTCTCGGACACAACCGAGCGTCAGCAGGCGCTGGCTGATACCCACGGTGATCAGGTTGCGGGCAACTTCGATGATCTGATCAGGCTGCGCGCGGCAGAAGGTTGGACGCGTCCGCCTTCGGCGCGTAACAACATGACCGTGCAACTGCAGGTAAACATGCTTCCAGATGGCACCATTACCAATGTCAGCGTGTCGCGCTCCAGCGGTGACGTGCCATTCGACAACTCTGCGGTTGCCGCAGTTAAGAACATCGGTCGGCTGACAGAAATGCAGGGGCTGAGCCCGCAGGACTTTCAGCCTTACCGGTCCTTCAAAATGACATTCACGCCTGAGGATCTTGCGTTGTGATCAACTCCCTTCGAGGTCTACTTGTCCTGCTCTGCTGCCTGGCAGGAATGGCGGTGGCGCAGGAAAAAAATATTGTCGTAACCAGTGGCGCCGACCGCGCGATTCCGATCGCGGTGGTGCCGTTCGGCTGGCAGGGCGGCACCGTACTGCCAGAAGATATGGCGGAGATCGTCGGCAACGATTTGCGCAACTCCGGCATTTTTCAGCCGATTCCGCGGCAGAACATGATCAGCATGCCGACCCGCGGCAGCGAGATCATCTATCGCGACTGGAAGGCCCTAGGCGCCCAGTACGTCATGGTCGGCAATATCGAGCCGGCGGGTGGCCGACTGCAGGTCCGCTACGAGGTGTTCAACGTGACCACCGAGCAGCAGGTCATGACCGGGACGGTCGGCGGCTCTCCGGATCAGCTGCGCGACATGGCTCACCACGCAGCAGATCAGTCGTTCGAGAAACTCACCGGCATCAAGGGCGCGTTTTCGACTCGTCTGCTTTATGTCACCGTCGAGCGGCTGGGTGGTGCGAACACTCGTTACACGCTGCAGCGCTCCGACTATGACGGCGCGCGCGCCGTAACCTTGCTGCAATCACGTGAGCCGATTCTCTCCCCGCGTTACTCGCCGGATGGTCGCCGTATTGCCTACGTTTCGTTCGAGCAAAAGCGTCCGCGCATCTTCATCCAGCACATCGACACCGGCCGGCGCGAGCAGATCACTAACTTCGAAGGCCTGAACGGCGCGCCTGCATTCTCTCCTGATGGCAATCGTCTGGCCTTCGTGCTGTCGAAGGACGGCAATCCCGAGGTCTACGTCATGGATCTCGGCTCGCGCCAAATACAGCGCCTGACCAATCACTATGCGATCGATACCGAACCCTTCTGGGGGGCGGACGGTCAGACGATTTACTTCACCTCCGACCGCGCTGGGAAGCCGCAGGTCTACAAACAGCGGTTGGGCAGCAATTCGGCCGAGCGTGTGACATTCGTTGGCAACTACAATGCCAACCCGAAGTTGTCGGCTGATGAAAAGACACTGGTCATGATTCATCGGCAGGACGGCTACACAAACTTTAAGGTTGCTGCTCAAGATTTGCAGCGCGGCAACCTGCGGATACTTTCGGATACCAGTCTGGATGAGTCGCCCACTGTTGCGCCTAATGGCACCATGCTAATCTACGCCACCCGCCAGCAGGGCCGGGGAGTCTTGATGCTCGTGTCCATCAATGGACGCGTTAGGCTCCCGCTTCCTACAGCTCAAGGCGAAGTCCGAGAGCCGTCCTGGTCCCCTTACCTGAACTGATGCGGTATCAACGCTTTTAACCAAAAACACACCTGGGGTTGTTACAAATGGAAATGCTGAAATTCGGTAAGTTCACCGCTCTGGCACTGGCCATGGCTGTTGCTGTCGGTTGTTCCTCCAAGGGCGGCGACGATTCGGGCGAAGGCTCGGGCGCGATCGATCCGAACGCTGGTTACGGTGCCGATTCCGGTTCCGTTGATAGCAGCATGAGCGAAGAAGCTGCTCTGCGCGCCATCACCACCTTCTACTTTGAGTACGACAGCTCCGACCTGAAGCCGGAAGCCATGCGCGCTCTGGACGTTCACGCCAAGGATCTGAAAGGCAACGGCGCTCGCGTCGTTCTGGAAGGCCACACCGACGAGCGCGGTACCCGTGAATACAACATGGCTCTGGGCGAGCGTCGTTCCAAGGCAGTACAGCGTTACCTGGTACTGCAGGGCGTTTCCCCGGCTCAGCTGGAGCTGGTGTCCTACGGCGAAGAGCGTCCGGTTGCCATGGGTAACGACGAGCAGTCCTGGGCTCAGAACCGTCGCGTCGAACTGCGTAAGTAATTCGTCATGCGCAAATACCGCCACGCTCTGACTTTTACAGTGCTCGGTCTGCCGCTCATGGCGGCAGCTCAAGTGCCGGTTGTGGATTATGAACGGGGTGCCGCTAGCGGCAACTCTGGCTATTCCACGGCTGTGCCGAGCGGTGACGGTGCCTATGCCGGAGGTGGAGCCGCTGCTCCATCTTCGGCACAGGGCATGCTCTTCATGCAGCTGCAGCAGATGCAGGAAGAGATCGCGCAGCTGCGCGGCATGCTCGAGGAACAACAGAATCAGCTTCAGCGCCTGCAACAAGAGGGGCTGGAACGTTATCAGGATCTGGATCGGCGTATGTCGAGCGGATCCGTCTCGGCGGGCAATCAAACGGCGCCCGCGCGCGACATGCCTTCCACCGCCGGCAATGCGAGCGCACCCGCAGCCACGCAAGGCCAGGCCCAGGGCGGGTCGAGCGATCCTGCTCAGGAAAAGCTCTATTACGACGCCGCGTTTGACCTGATCAAGGCGAAGGACTTCGACAAGGCCAGTCAGGCATTCGCTGCATTTTTGCGCAAGTATCCGGATAGCCAATACGCTGGCAATGCGCAGTATTGGCTCGGGGAAGTGAATCTGGCCAAGGGCGACCTTCAGGGGGCCGGCCAGGCGTTTGCCCGGGTTAGCCAGGCTTATCCCCAGCACAACAAGGTGCCGGACTCGCTGTACAAGCTGGCTGACGTAGAAATTCGTATGGGTAATCGAGACAAGGCTCAAGGCATTTTGCGCCAGGTTATCGCCCAGTATCCGAATACATCGGCTGCGCAGTTGGCACAGCGTCAGCTCAATCGCTAAATCACATTGGCGACAGCGAACGAAACCCGCCCATCGTGCGGGTTTTTTCGTTAGAATCGCCGCCCCTATTTCCCGCAACGGAGGCGGATGGCCTGTTTAGCCGTCACGCCCGTGGCTGATATGACTCTGCGAATTACCGAGATTTTCTACTCGCTGCAGGGGGAAACACGTACCAGTGGCTTGCCTACTGTGTTCGTTCGCCTGACCGGCTGTCCCCTGCGCTGTCAATATTGCGATACCGCCTACGCGTTCAGTGGCGGAGAGCTGATGAGCGTCGACGCAATCGTCGAGCGTGTTGCCTCCTACAACCCTCGTTACGTCTGTGTGACCGGCGGCGAGCCGCTGGCGCAGCCTAACTCTTTGCCTTTGCTGCAGCGCTTGTGTGATGCCGGATACGAGGTTTCGCTTGAAACCAGTGGCGCGCTCGATATCTCGATGGTGGACGAGCGGGTAAGTCGCGTGGTCGATTTGAAGACGCCAGGTTCCGCAGAGGTTTTACGCAATCGCTACGAGAATATTGCCTGCCTCACTCGTAACGATCAGGTGAAATTCGTCATTTGTTCTCGCGAAGACTATGACTGGGCTGTCAGCAAGCTGATCGAATATGGGCTGGATCGGCGTGCCGGTGAAGTGCTGTTTTCGCCTAGCCACGGTCAGGTCGATGTGCGTGCGTTGGCCGACTGGATCGTCGCCGACAATTTGCCTGTACGCTTGCAGCTGCAGCTGCACAAGATCATCTGGCACGACGCGCCTGGCCATTAAGGTTTGGCGTCAGCGCAGATTCGGGCCCGCCTATCCGTTTTGAAGGTAATGCGAAATGAATGAGAAGAAAGCCGTCATCCTGCTCTCGGGTGGGCTTGATTCGGCCACCGTCGTGGCTATGGCTCGAGATCAGGGTTACGCCTGCTACACCATGAGCTTCGACTACGGGCAACGTCATCGTGCCGAACTTCAGGCGGCCGAGCGAGTCGCCGCGCAGCTGGGTGTGGTCGAACACAAGGTTATTGGGCTTAATCTCAATGGCATCGGCGGCTCGGCGCTGACTGATGAAAGCATCGATGTGCCTGAGGTTCCAGGTGAGGGGATACCTGTCACCTACGTCCCGGCACGTAACACTGTATTTCTTGCCCTCGCGCTGGGTTGGGCGGAAGTGTTGGGGGCTCGCGATATCTTCATCGGCGTCAATGCGGTGGACTATTCCGGCTACCCGGACTGCCGGCCGGAATTTGTAGCAGCCTTCGAGCACATGGCGAATCTGGCGACCAAGGCCGGCGTCGAAGGAAAAGGCTTCCGCATTCAGGCTCCGTTGCAACAACTGAGCAAGGCGCAAATCGTTCAGCAAGGCGCGCGTCTGGGTGTGGATTACGCAATGACGGTTTCGTGCTATCAGGCTGATGCCGACGGGCGTGCCTGCGGGAAGTGCGACAGCTGTCGGCTGCGTGCGGCCGGTTTTGCTGAGGCCGGACTGGCTGATCCCACGCGCTATTTCTAACGCGACAGACTGATGGGTGCGCGCAGGATCGGGTGAAACTTTTTTAAAAAAAAGTTTGTTTTCATCAATCAAATCAGTATCATGCGCCCCGCATTGGGTCGTTAGCTCAGTTGGTAGAGCAGTTGGCTTTTAACCAATTGGTCGTAGGTTCGAATCCTACACGACCCACCATATTGCTCCCTTGGGGAGTTCAAGAAGCCGGAGACCTGCCAGGGTTGTCCGGCTTTTTTAATGGCCGCAGTTTCGCGTTGTCGCTGGCTGCTACGTTCGGTCAAAAGAAGCGTTTTTTTCTACGACCTTAGTAGGTGGCTTAAGCGTTTTTAAACGTAATAGACTGCGGCCCTCCTGATTTTCCGTTGGTTCGAGGCTCAAATGTATTCTGATCGCATCCGCTTGTCCTCTCTGCAGAACAAGGTCATGAGCGCCCACGAGGCCGCTTCCCTTATTCGTGATGGCATGACCGTTGGCATGAGCGGCTTCACCCGCGCTGGCGAAGCCAAAGCCGTGCCTCTTGCGCTGATCGATCGCGCCAAGGACGAGAAGCTGCAGATCAGCCTGGTGACGGGGGCCAGCCTGGGCAACGATCTCGACGGCAAAATGGCTTCGGCCGGTTTGCTGGCGCGCCGCATGCCGTTCCAGGCAGATCCGGTACTGCGCAAGGCGATCAACGCGGGTGAGGTCATGTTCATCGACCAGCACCTGTCGCATACCGTCGAGCAGATGCGCAACCATCAGATCAAGCGTCCGGATGTCACCATCATCGAGGCGCTGTGCATTACCGAGCAGGGCCACATCGTGCCGACCACTTCTGTGGGCAACTCGGCCAACCTGGCCATGTTTGCCGACCAGGTGATCATCGAGTTGAACCTGGCTCACAACCTGAATCTGGAAGGTCTGCACGACATCTACTTCCCGGGCGAGCGTCCGAACCGTGGTCCGATCCCGCTGACCCAGGTCGATGACCGTATCGGTTCTGCGGCGATTCCGGTCGACCCGGCCAAGATCGCTGCGATCGTCATCACCAACCAGCCGGATTCCTATTCCACCGTTACTCCGCCGGACGAAGAAACCCAGGCCATCGCCAACCATCTGGTTGAGTTCTTCAAGAGTGAAGTGGCTGCCGGGCGTATGGCGAAGAACCTCGGCCCGATGCAGGTCGGCATCGGCAACATCGCCAATGCTGTTATGTGTGGTCTGATCGACTCGCCGTTCGAAGACCTGGTGATGTATTCCGAAGTACTGCAGGACTGCACCTTCGAGCTGATCGACGCCGGCAAGATGACCTTCGCTTCCGGTTGCTCCATCACGCTTTCCGAGCGTTGCAACGATCGTGTGTTCGGCAACCTGGAGAAATACAAGGACAAGCTGGTACTGCGTCCGCAGGAAATCTCCAACCATCCCGAGCTGGTGCGCCGTCTCGGCATTATCGGCATCAACACCGCGCTGGAGTTCGACATCTACGGTAACGTGAACTCCACCCACGTGGGCGGCACCAAGATGATGAATGGTATCGGTGGTTCGGGCGACTTCGCGCGTAACGCTCACCTGGCCATCTTCGTGACCAAGTCGATTGCCAAGGGCGGCAATATCTCCAGCGTCGTACCGATGGTCGCTCACGTCGACCACACCGAGCATGACGTCGAAATCCTGGTAACCGAGCAGGGTCTGGCCGATCTGCGTGGTCTGGCTCCGCGCGAACGTGCTCGCGCCATCATCGACAACTGCGTGCATCCGTCCTACCGCGACGTACTGAACAAGTACTTCGAGGACGCCTGCAAGAAGGGTGGTCAGACACCGCACCTGCTGGGTCAAGCCATGCAGTGGCACATCAACCTGGAAGAACGTGGACACATGCTCAAGGGCGAGTGATCCACAGAAACCGCCGGCCTCGAGCCGGCGGTTTTTTTTGCAGGGTGCAACGCCTTGCTTGGCTCGCAATCGCGGCCACGCTTTCCCTTTTGCAGAGGCTTCGGCTAGTATTCCTGCCCCGTTGAACGGCAGGAGGCGTGTCTGAATCCTGCTCCTCCCGTCCTTGACGACTAGCCCGAACAGGCAGGCCCATGCCGCTATGCTCGGCGTGTCGTGCAATTCCGTGCTGGCAGGACCCGCGACCATGACGCAGATACCCGAACGCATCCTCGTGCAGGCTCACCTTGCGGCCAAGCAGCCCAAGCCCCTCACGCCAGAGCAGGAAGCGCAGTTGCGCAGTGAAATCGCTGCGGAGTTGAAGCGCCAGAATGCCGTTCTGGTCGCTCATTACTACACCGACCCAGTGATCCAGGCGCTGGCCGAGGAAACCGGCGGCTGCGTCTCCGACTCCCTGGAAATGGCGCGCTTCGGCAATGAGCATCCGGCGCAGACAGTGCTGGTCGCCGGTGTGAAGTTCATGGGGGAGACGGCGAAAATCCTCAACCCTGAGAAGCGCGTGCTAATGCCGACGCTCGAAGCCACCTGTTCGCTCGATCTGGGCTGCCCGGTCGATGAGTTCTCGGCCTTCTGCGATCAGCATCCTGAGCGCACAGTGGTGGTCTACGCCAACACCTCGGCGGCTGTGAAGGCGCGTGCTGATTGGGTGGTGACATCCAGTTGCGCGCTGGAGATCGTCGAAAGCCTGATGGATAACGGCGAGAAGATCATCTGGGCCCCGGACAAGCATCTGGGCAGCTATGTGCAGCGCGAAACCGGCGCTGACATCCTGCTCTGGGATGGCGCCTGCATCGTCCATGAGGAATTCAAGGCCAAGCAGCTCGCGGACATGAAGGCGTTATATCCCGATGCGGCGATACTCGTGCATCCCGAGTCACCGCAAGCTGTAGTTGAGCTTGCCGATGCAGTGGGCTCGACAAGTCAGCTCATCAAAGCGGCGCAAACATTGCCGCAGCAAACGCTCATCGTCGCGACGGACCGCGGCATCTTCTACAAGATGCAGCAGCTATGCCCGGAGAAGACCTTCATCGAGGCGCCGACCGCCGGGCAGGGTGCGAGCTGCCGAAGCTGCGCGCATTGTCCGTGGATGGCGATGAATACGCTCGAGCGAACGCTGGAGTGCCTGCGCGCCGGGAGTAATGAAATCTTCGTCGATCCGGCGCTCATTCCGCGTGCCGTCAAGCCGCTCAAGCGGATGCTTGATTTCACTCAGGCTGCTCGACTCAAGCAGGCTGGCAACGCCTGACGTCGATTCAGCGCAGCATCTCCTCGACCATGCGCTTCTCGTCGATCAGCTGCTTCTGCCTTGCGTCTATTCGTGCGGAGATCTGGAAATTGCTGGCGCGACGTTTGGCCAGGTTGAGCTGCTCGATGCCCTGATCGTAATCACCGACCAGCGCGAAGTATTCGGCCCGGGCTTGGTGCAGGCCGACGATATTGCCACTCAGCCCGCGCACCTCTGCAACCTGATACCAGATATCGGGGTCGCGGCGACGCTGTTCTGCGAGCCTGTCCAACTCGCGTTCCGCCTGCTGCGTTTCGCCTTGCTCCATCAATAGATCAATGTGCATCTGGCGCACCGGGTAGTTGCCTGGATATAGCTGCAACAGCCGTAGCAAGCGCGTCTGTGCCTGCTGCAGGCGATTGGAGGTAATGTCCAGCTCGACCTGTGCGAGGTTATAGGTGAGGTCGTCCGGTGCCTTGGCCAGCAGGGGGGCAAGGCTGCTGCTGGCGTCGGCCAGTTGGCCCGCCTTGAGCTGCGCCAGCGCCAGGCCATAGCGGGCTGCGTCCATCTCCGGGTTCTCGTTGAGCATTGCGCGAAAGCGTTTCGCTTCAACGCCAGGGGTGGTTTCGAACTTCAGCTGCGTGCGAGCACGCATTAGCTGGTAGCGCAGGCTGTCCTGAGCGCCGCCCTGCGGATATTGCTCGGCACGGTTGGTGGTGTCGGCAATGCGCGACTCACTGACCGGGTGGGTCAACAGGAACTCCGGCGGCTTTTGATCGTAGCGATACTGGCGCATCAGCCGGCCGAACATGGATGGCATCGCGCGTGGGTCGTAGCCGGCCCGCTCGAGATTAACGATGCCGATGCGGTCCGCTTCCTGTTCGTTCTGGCGGGAGAAGCGACGTTGTGCCTGAATCGCCGCGGCCTGGGTGGACACGATGGCGGCTATACCGGCATCGCCTGCGCCTGCTGCCGCGGCCACGACACCGGCGAGCATTGCAGCCATAAGCGGCAGCTGCATGCGCTGCTGGGCTTCCAGGCCGCGAGCGAAGTGGCGCTGCGAAAGGTGCGCGAGTTCGTGTGCCATTACCGAAGCGTATTCGGCTTCAGTCTGGGCGTGGATGAACAGGCCGCCGTTGACCCCAATGATTCCTCCCGGTGCGGCAAAGGCGTTCAGTTGAGGGCTGTCGAGCAGGACGAATTCTAGCCGGCGGTCCTGCAGCTGACTGGTCTCGGCCAGCCGATAAACACTGTTTTCGACGTAGTCCTTGAGCTGTGGATCGGAAAGCTGCTTGACCTGTCCGCGGAGGAGGCTGAGCCAGGCGCGGCCGAGTAGATGTTCCTGTTCCGGTGAAACGATGCCCGAGCTGGCGTCGCCGAGCGAGGGCAGATCGTTGGCCAATGCCGGTTGGGCCAGCAGGCAGGTGAGCGTGAGCAGGGCGGGGCGCAGCAGTTTCATCCAGACAGGCTCGTTGAAGTGAGAACGGCTACTGTAGCCTTGACCTTGGCCGGCTGGCCAGAGCCCTGGTGGGCTAGGTATGCTGCGAGGCTTTTCTGTGGAGGCGAACCATGACTGACGAACAATCGCAGTCGCTCGTATTCGATGCTGAAGTGGATGCGGTCGGCCTCGACTGCCCGATGCCGCTGCTCAAGGCCAAGCTGGAATTGAACCGCTTGGCCAGCGGCGCTGTGTTGAAGGTAATTGCCAGCGATCCGGGTTCGCAAAGGGATTTTCGCAGTTTTGCCAAGCTGGCCGGCCATGCGCTGTTGCATGAGGAAGTCGAAAACGGCCTGTACCGTTATTGGCTGCGCAAGGCCTGACGATTTGCTTCGAGGGATTACATGATCAAGGTATTACGCGGTTGGATGCAGCGTTACTTCTCCGATGAGGAGGCGGTGGTTCTCGCGGTTCTGCTGTTTCTTGCATTTGCGGCCGTTCTGACCCTTGGCAAGATGCTCGCGCCGGTCTTGGCGGGGCTGGTGCTGGCCTTTCTTATGCAGGGGCTCGTCGCTGCCCTGGAGCGCCTACGGGTGCCACATTCGCTGGCGGTTTGGCTGGTGTTCCTGATGTTCATCGGCGTGCTGGTGGTTTGCCTGCTGTTCATTGTGCCGCTGCTCTGGCAGCAGCTGTTGACCTTGTTCAATGAGCTGCCGCGCATGCTGGTCGAATGGCAGTCCTTGCTGTTGTTGTTGCCAGAGCGCTATCCGCAACTGGTAACCGAAGAGCAGGTACTGCGAGGCATCGACTTCATGCGCGGTGAAATTGGGCGTTATGGTCAGCTGGTGCTGACGTCATCGCTGTCCAGTCTTCCGTTGCTGATCGGGCTGATGATCTATCTGGTGCTGGTGCCCATTCTGGTGTTCTTCTTCCTCAAGGATCGGCAGCAGATCAGCGACTGGATCAAGGGCTACCTGCCACGCGAGCGTGGCCTGATCACCCAGGTTTCCCAGGAAATGAATCTGCAGATCGCCAACTACATCCGTGGCAAGGTGATTGAGATCCTGATCGTAGCCGCCGTGTCCTACGCAGTCTTCGCCGCATTGGGGCTCAACTATGCGGCTTTGATGGCGATGCTGGTGGGCATTTCGGTCGTGGTGCCCTATATCGGTGCTACCGTTGTCACCATCCCTATCGCGCTGATCGGAATATTCCAATGGGGATTGGGTGACCAGTTCTTCTATCTGATGGTGGCCTACGCGATCATCCAGACACTGGATGGCAACGTGCTGGTGCCCCTGCTGTTCTCCGAGGCGGTGAACCTGCATCCGGTCGCGATCATCTGCGCGGTGCTGTTGTTCGGTGGGCTATGGGGATTCTGGGGGGTGTTCTTCGCTATTCCGCTTGCCACGCTGTTTAAGGCTGTTCTTTATGCCTGGCCGCGGGAGCCTGCCGCGGTGGTGGTTGCCCCAAGCGAATGAGCTGGCTGAAGGCTGGCTGAGCGCCAGCCCCTATTTATGCCTCGTTCAATGCCCGTGCCGCTTGAAGTACCGCTTCCACGTGGCCCGGCACCTTCACGCCCCGCCATTCCTGGCGCAATACACCGTTGCGGTCGATGAGAAAGGTGCTGCGGTCCACGCCGAGATACTCCTTGCCATACAGCTTCTTCAGCTTGATCACGTCGAACAGCTGGCACAGCTGCTCGTCCTTGTCGCTGATCAGCTCGAAGGGGAAGCCCTGTTTGGCGCGGAAATTTTCATGGGTCTTCAGGCTGTCACGCGAGACGCCGAACACCAGCGTATTGGCCCCCAGAAACGCCTGGTGGAAATCGCGAAAACCTTGCCCCTCGGTCGTGCAGCCGGGCGTGTTGTCCTTCGGGTAGAAGTACAGCACGACCTGCCGGCCAGCCAGCGATGCGAGATCGATCACTTGGCCGCTGGTGGCCTGCGCCTGGAAGGACGGAACGGGTCGGTCGATTTCAATCGCCATGTTGACTCCTGATACGGGATCTCAAGGGTTCTGCGGACGCCAGGGCTCGATCAGCGCATCGAGGTTCAGTGCGTCAGCAAAGTCGAGGAACTGGTCGCGTAGCCAGCTGATCTGGGTGCCCGCCGGCAGCGTGACGGTCAGCGTGGCGTTCAGCATGGTTCCGCCGGTCTGAGGGGCCTGATAGGTGTCGCAGGTCAGGCTTTCCAATTCGACGCGGTGGTCAATGAAGAACTGACACAGCTCATTGAGGATGTCAGGGCGGAAGGCGGCGCTTACATAGGCCACGTAGGGGAGCGCTTGCGGCCGAGTTTCCAGCGCCTCGCTGCGTACCACGTTGGCGGTGAAGGCGTGCTTCTTTGCCAGTCCAGGCAAGGTAGTCTCCATCCGGGCCAGGGCGTCCCAACTGCCCGTGACTTCCAGCACCAGCGCGCTGCACTCGCCGTGACGGGTCAGTCGCGTGCTGACGACGGCGCAGCGGTTCTCGTTGGCAGCCCGGCAGAGCACATTGGTCAGCTCCATCGGGTTGGCGCCGAGCGCGCTGATGACGAGAAATTGTTCGCGGGGTACAGGGGGGGTGGACATGCAGCATTCCTGGCAGTGGTGAGTCGGTCGGCCAGCCAAGCCGAAAACGGCTAAGGGTAGCGAAAAGCGAGGTCAGTGGGAATGCGCACTGCCCAATGGAGGCTATTGTTGGGTAGGTCCCGGGCGTCGTCGTTATGCTTCTTGCGGCTTGCTTCACGCTACTCGCAAAGCGCTGGGGAGCCTTGTACCATTACGCTTCTTTTATTTATTCCGGCAGGAGTGGTTGCATGATTGCGGGCAGTATGGTGGCGCTGGTCACGCCCATGGATGCGCAAGGCGGTCTGGACTGGGACAGCCTGAGCAAACTGGTGGATTTCCATTTACAGGAAGGCACCAATGCAATCGTTGCTGTCGGGACTACGGGTGAATCGGCCACGCTGAGCGTCGCCGAGCACATCGAAGTGATCCGCCGCGTCGTCGATCAGGTCAATGGCCGTATTCCGGTCATCGCTGGCACGGGTGCCAACTCCACCAGCGAAGCCGTCGAGCTGACCGAAAACGCCAAGACTGCTGGCGCAGACGCCTGCCTGCTGGTGACCCCGTACTACAACAAGCCGACCCAGGAAGGCCTGTACCTGCACTTCAAACACATCGCCGAGGCTGTGGCGATCCCGCAGATCCTCTATAACGTGCCCGGCCGCACTGTGTGCGACATGCTGCCGGATACGGTCGAGCGACTGTCCAAGATAGCCAACATCATTGGTATCAAGGAGGCTACGGGCGACCTCAAGCGCGGCCAGGAAGTCCTGGATCGCGTCAGCAAGGATTTCCTCGTCTATTCAGGTGATGACCCGACTGCCGTCGAGCTGATGCTGATGGGCGGAAAAGGCAACATTTCCGTCACGGCGAACGTGGCGCCGCGCGCCATGAGCGACCTCTGCGCCGCGGCAATGGCGGGCGATGCCGTCACTGCCCGTGCGATCAACGAGCGTTTGATGCCGCTGCATCGCGCTCTGTTCCTGGAAGCCAACCCGATCCCGGTCAAGTGGGCGTTGCACGAGATGGGCCTGATGGGTGACGGCATTCGCCTGCCGCTGACCTGGCTGAGCCAGAGCTTCCAGGAACCGCTACGCCAGGCGATGCGCCAAACCGGCGTGCTGGCTTAATAACAAAGGAATACGCATGAAGCGACTGGCCGGATTCTCGACCCTTGCCCTGATGATCTCTGCAACCAGTGGCTGCGGTTGGCTGTGGGGCGACGATGGATATTTTCGCGACCGCGGCAGTGACTACCTTTCGGCGCGCCAAACCGCGCCAATGCAGGTTGCCGTTGATGGCGAGATTCGCCCGCTTGATCCGCTGTTGCCGGTCCCGCGGCAGGTTGCTGACAGCAGCCACTCCGGCAAATACGAAGTGCCGCGTCCCCAGCGCCTGCAGGTGGCCGCCGACGTCAGTGATTTCAGCGTGCAGTCCTCTGGTGATTCCCGTTGGCTGGTAGCGCAGTACGCACCTGCCCAGGTGTGGATCGCCGCGCGACAGTTCTTCACCGACAAGGGCTTCAGCATCGCTGACGAGCGCCGGCAGACCGGCGAGTTCGCTACCGCCTGGCAGACAGCGTCGGGGCTGGACGAAGCGCTGGTGCGTAATCTTGGTATTCAGGATGGTGAAACGCGCGTGCGAGTTCGTGTCGAACCCGGCGTGCAGCGCAACACCAGCGAAATCTTCGTGGTCAGCGCCAAGCGTCCTACCGGGAGCACTGCCGATGTGGCATGGCCGGAAACCTCCAGCAACAAGGAACTTGACCGAGTACTGCTCGACGAGCTGCAGGCCAGCCTGAACCGCAGCGCTCGCCAGGGCGGCTCCGTATCGCTGCTGGCTGAGCGCGACTTCGATGCGCCGAGCCGCGTGAACCTGACCGAGGACGGCAGTGGCAATCCGCTGCTGCAGCTCGATAGCGATTTCGACCGTGCCTGGGCCAGCATTGGTAGAGCGCTTCAAGCGGCGGACGTCCGGGTCGACGATCTGGATCGAAGCCTCGGTGTTTACTACGTGGACCTCAGCGAGCGCGCCAATGACCCGGCTGACAAGCCCGGATTCTTCAGTCGCCTGTTTGGCGGCGCCGATAAGGATGATATTGAAGCGCGGGCCGAGCGTTATCAGGTGCGCCTGACACGTGCCGGTAATGGTGTCCAGGTGACGCTGGACAAGAGCATCGACACCGTCGCGCCAGCTGACGTTGCTCGCCGAGTGCTTAGTCTGATCAAGGACAATCTGGGCTGAGCGAAAAGCCGCCCTGCAACACGACACGGATGGGCGAAACCTCAAGGTTTCGCCTGTTTCGTTTCTGCCGACCTGCCAACCGCGGAAGTTTTCGTATGACCACTCCCACCGCACTCAGCCTGAAGAAGATCTATTCGGGCAAGGTACGTGATCTCTACGAGATCGACGACAAACGCATGCTCATGGTCGCCACCGACCGCCTTTCGGCCTTCGACGTGATCCTTGCCGAACCGATTCCGGAGAAGGGCAAGATCCTTACCGCCATCTCCAACTTCTGGTTCGACAAACTCAAGGGCCTGATCCCCAATCACTTCACCGGTGACAGGGTCGAGGACGTGGTGCCGGCTGACGAGCTGCCGCTGGTGGAGGGGCGCGCGGTCGTCGCCAAGCGCCTCAAGCCGGTGGCGGTAGAGGCCATCGTGCGCGGCTATATCGTCGGCTCCGGTTGGAAGGAATATCAGAAGAGCGGCACCGTTTGCGGTATTCAGCTGCCGGCCGGTCTGAAGGAGGCTACCAAGCTGCCGCAGCCGATCTTCACCCCCTCGACCAAGGCCGCGGTTGGCGACCACGACGAGAACATCTCGTTCGAGCAGTGTGAAGCGATCATCGGCAAAGAGCTGGCGGCCCAGGTGCGCGACGTTTCCATCGCCCTCTACAGCGCTGCGGTCGAATATGCAGCCACGCGCGGCATCATCATCGCTGACACCAAATTCGAGTTCGGGCTGGACGAAAATGGCACGCTGACGCTGATGGATGAAGTATTGACCCCCGACTCCAGCCGCTTCTGGCCGGCCGACAGCTACGAGGAAGGCAAGAGCCCGCCGAGCTTTGACAAGCAGTTCGTGCGCGACTGGCTGGAATCCACCGGCTGGAACAAGCAGCCGCCAGCGCCCGCCGTTCCGGCAGATGTCGCGCAGAAAACCGCCGACAAGTACCGCGAGGCACTTACCCGCCTGACAGCCTGACCCGCTCACGCGACCAGACCCGCGGAGTCTGGTCGAGGAAGCTGCAAGAGGCTGAAAAACGGTAAAAATCTGTGCAGTTGGGGTTCGACAATCCTGCTCCAGCTGCTATGATGCGCGCCGCTGGAGAGATGCCGGAGTGGCCGAACGGGACGGATTCGAAATCCGTTGTACCTTCGCGGGTACCTAGGGTTCAAATCCCTATCTCTCCGCCACTATTAAAAAAGCCCTGTAATTCAATGAGTTACGGGGCTTTTTCTTTTCTGCTTCTACTACTCCCTTCTACTACTCCGCCTAAGCGGTTCCCCTCTGTTTGCGGTCTATCGCTATACTGTACGTTCATACAGTATTTGGTGAGGGGCTGTTATGTCGTGCCCTGACGATTTCGAATTTCTCCTTGGTGTGCCCACTCTCGCTGAGGTGTGGCAGCAGCACGCTCGCCTTCTAGAAGAGGAATGCCACGAGCTAAGGGAGGAGGTGAGGGCTTTAAAGGCTGAACGGCGAAAGCTGGTGCAGCTATACGCTCAAAGCCAACAGGAGCTAAGCGAAGCGAACGGTAGAGCCAGGAAGGCGCAGCGAGAGGCGAACCGAAGCCATGTTGAGCTTGTGCAGCTTCAGAACAGTATTGCGTATCCGTTCCACTATGGGCACCACGAAGGGATTCCGAAGGACGATCAAGAAACGGATCGGTCGGCCGTCAGGGGTGGCTGAGGTAGGATTGTCAGCAAGTAGAGGGAGAAAACTAGCATCGGTGCTAGGTCTGACGCGGCTTGGTTGGTTGTCAGGAAGCGCTGTAGTAACATTGGGCCATCAGAACACTACATCTATGTTTTCCACGAGGTAAAGTTAAGACAAAACACAACATATTGTGTTGACAGTTTTTTGAGCCTGACTATCCTAGCCCCCGAACCGCTTAACCCGGTCGTCGTGCGGCTTTTCTGCTTTGATAAGCATCATGTACGCCGCCTGTCGAATTCGCCTATCGTGGCGACACCAGGGACGGAAGAAGGAGGAAAGGAAACATAAGACGTAGACGAAGGAGGTATCACTATTGCAGACGAGATAAAGCAACAGCAGCAGCCACATTTTTGTGGACAAGCAAAAGCCCCAACCCTTCTGGGAAAGGCTGGAGCTTGAGCAACATCACTAACGCTCGGTACGGGTTCAGTTTCTCAGGCCGTCCCAAACCAAGCATTTGCTAACTCCATCGGAGCCAGCGAGGCCGCGAATCATACAAATATGAGTAACGCCCCTCAAGCCTTTTGTACGTCCGTCAGGGCGGTTGGGTCAAGAGGTGTGCTCGATGAACGGCTTCGTTTTGGTGACGGTGATCGTGTCTGGAGAAATAGACATGAAAGACGTTCCACCGAATGATGATTACGAATACATCTATCGCCGCTACCGCCGTAGTGGCAACAAAACGCTGGACGCTCACGCTTATGGGCTTAAGGCGTGGCGCTTGCGGGTACGTCGCAAGAAGGGGGATGGCAAATGAGGCCCCCAAGGAGGCGCAGGCAATATGGACGCCGATTCCGTAGCGTTCATGTTAGGGCATACCGGAGGTTCAGGTTTGGTCAGTGGGAGGACGTATGTGCCCACTGGAGGAGCCATCCAGGGCAACTGACTCTTTTCTAACCTTCTGAGGGGCGGGCAACCGCCCCTTTCTTTTGTGCGTATGCTTCTTGCGATTACAAAATGCCATCAGTGAAGGTAGGCTAAGGCGTACCAGCGCAAGGAGGGCGGAGATGGCTCTAATTGAATGTTATGAATGTGGAAAGCAAATCAGCTCTATCGCTGCCGCATGTCCTCACTGTGGGGCACCTGCGAAGCACGGACAGGCTGATCTGGAACGAGCGCCTGCAAAGAAACGGGTGGGACCATTTAAAAAGCTGGCGATTATCGTGTTTTGGGGATTTGTAGGCCTCACTGTGCTTGGTTGGCTTGCCAATGACAGAACAAGCAGCTCAGCGCCCGCTTCCGCTTCTTCACAGTCAGAGCCTAGCTACATCGATAGCCATGCCAGCTACGATGAGGTAGATCGACTGGTGGGCTGCGCCAGCACCTTCAGTGACGACAAGAAAGACGACATATTCAATGACCGTTTCCGTAATCGATGGATGACTTGGTCTGGCCGCATTGAATTGGTTGAGGCTGATAGCGCTTCGCTAAACATCGATGGTCAGGGTCTTCAAGACCTATCCGTAGATTTTCAAGACAAGCGAGCTGGCTATGATTTGCAGAAGGGACAGGTAATCACTGTGCGCTTTTTGATGAAGAGCGCTGGAGGGTGCTTCCTTCCGTACTCAGGGGAAAGAGCAACGCTCCGATAACACCACCCCGTCTGACGGGGCAGCCCTTGCACGAACAGGCCAAGATCACTGCTATGGGAAATATCCTCTGGGCCAATTCTGAAACCCCGTCGCTAGGGGAGTAGCGCTTAGTCGGGGTAGAGTCTGAGTACAGCACTAGTGACCAATATCCAAAATATCGTCACGCTGTGTACAACAGAACGAAAGAAGCCCCCGAAGGGGCTTGTCTTGGCAGGCAGAAGGTAGCATTACATCGTTGCCTTCACCCGCTGTACTGTACTGATACCAACACCCAAGGACTCTGCCGCCTTACGGATAGATAGGCCGCTGATGAGTGCTTCCTTGATCGACTCAGAGTCAATCCGCGCCTTACCACCCTTGTACTTACCTGCTGCCTTGGCTTGCTGGATACCCTCACGCTGACGCTCAAGCATCATAGAGCGCTCAAACTGGTACACCGCACCAAGCATCGAGAGCATGAGTTCCTGCATGGGGTTGGCTTCGCCTGTGAAGCTCAAGCCTTCCTTATTGAAGCGTACCGCTACACCGCGCTTGTTGAACGCCTTAACGAGCTGTAAGAGGTCTTCAAGGTTACGGGCCATACGGCTTATGTCGTGGACGACTACTGTGTCACCCTCACGCACGTACTCAATCAGAGCATTCAAGGCGGGACGGTTGGCATCCTTGCCCGAACACTTATCTTCAAACACTTTGTCCAGGGTGAGGCCGTCAAGCTGACGCTCTGTGTTCTGGTCCACTGTGCTAACTCGGATGTACCCGACCGTTGCCATAATCTGTCCTCGCTGTATTCATCTACGTCTTAGATGTTTGCAGTGTAGAGGGCAAAAGCGATGAACACAACCTATTTGAACACAGATAATCAAGCGAAACGTGTTCACTGTCCTGTGTTCGTCTGCCTATGGTCTGTTGAATACGTCTAGGCCTCGGTGAGCTGGTGATGCTTCATACCCTTGCGATAGGCGGTGACGAACTGGTTCAAGCCATCGCGGGTGTTCAGATAGGTAAGTTGGCTTGGGAAGAACATAGCTTCGTTAGCCCACCCAAGGCGCAGCCATTGGCCACGGATCGACTCTTGCCACGTGTAGAAGAACTGTCCTTGCTTCTGTGTGCTGAACAGGACGCTGTACGTGTCCGGCTCTGACATTTCTTGTACGTCAATCGAGACAGGTTCCCAACCTTCCATTAGTAGCGTTGGCGTAAGGCCCGAAGCTGGCTTCACCAGAATCCACATATACGAAAGATCACTCATCGCGTGGCCCTCTGACGGGCTTCGATGACGTTTAGACGACTGCGTATCTCATTGCTGAGCGTGTCGATCCGTTCGTTCTGTTTGGACAGGCGTTCATCAATCTCTTGGCTTTGATGCTGCACCGTGACCACAGATTGGCTTACGTGGCGGTCCAGGGCGAATAGGTGAAACGTGATGGCTGTAAGCAGAACAGCCGTTATCAGGCGAATCATTGGGATTCTCTCCTTCGAATTGAAATTTATTGAGGATTGGAGGACAAAACGGCTTAACTCAAACAACTGTTTGAATAGCGGATATGCGGGATGTAGCGGATAGGGAGGTGCCAGCGTCCTTGCCAGCTATGCCAAACTCGTGTGATTGACAACGTGTTACAAGATAACAATTAGTATGTTGATTCAGGGAAGTTGGTAGCCGTTTCCCTGAATAGATCGGTCATAACACGCTTTTGAAGCTCGATAAGTGGATACTCCACGCTGCGAACAAATTCTTCAGGATCAGAAATGGCTGTGTCGTTCAATACAATACTGCCCGGAGCGAACGTCACTTGAGAGGAGACGGACGTATTGGTGTTTCCTTTGAGAGAATCCAGAGCAGGGCCGGAATACTTCTGAGCCTCGGTTTCCCAGTCTTTGGTGTGAGGGATCAAAGGGGATACGAATTGCGGGTATGACGGCTGCTTGATGGCTCTTGCATCTGGTATTGAAAGCATTCCACGTCCTGTAGAACTCGACCAAGGGTTTTCAGATCGCTGCTCGTTGCTTGCCTCGCCGTTTACGGCCGGGGCGCTCTCAGACTGCTTAACTCCCCAACTGATGAGACTTGCAGCGAGGCTTGTGGCTGAAGCGGCTACGCTGTAAAAACTGTCGCGTAGAGGCTCCATTGCGCCGTGCAATTCTGTCTGTGCTTCTGTCCATTGTTTAGCCGCCTCTGTCAAAGGCCCGTCTACAGTTCGTTGTAGCTCCTCTGCAAGCTTGAGGTTTTCCAAACGAGCTTCAGCACCCTGAATACTTCCTGACAGTTCACGAACACGATCAGAGGCTTCCTTGGCTGATTTCTCATAACCTTTGAGAACGTCCTGTACAGACACTTCCCGATTGGACAGGGCATCGAGGAATGCTTCTGTTCCTTTCTTACCTGTGCGCTCCGCAAAGGCTTGCATAATAAATTTCTTGATTGCTGGGTTCGAGTCCGCCAACTGCTGATTTAATTCTTCGCCCCGCAAATAGCCAACACCGAGCATCTGCTGTAGCGCGTATGCTTGGCGCTCAATGCTTTGCTGATCGCCCCCATTACCACGTGTAGCAGTGGCGACGTTCTTGAACAGATCAAAGCCTTCCTGGGCGGTCATACCTGATGATTGAGATTGTTTCATAAATCTCGAATACGCGGTGATCTGGCTTTCAGCAGAGATGCCAAGATCATTGGACAGATCAAAGAATCCTTTAGTAAAGCTTTCTCTGCGCTCCCGACTACCACCAACCGCCGTTTCAAGTTGTAGACGTTGACCTTCACGAGTCGCTGTCTCCTTTCTTGCATCGTTGATCTTACTAACACCATAAGCAGCGCCAGCAGCAACGCCAGCTACTGCACCACCAATAGGGCCAAGGCGAGGGAGAAATCCGGCAGCGCCAGCTCCACCAAAACCCCCACTGAAAGCGTCAAAGCCCCGTGGCACACCAAGATGTGATGGATAGTGTGGGTTTGCACCACCGCTGCTTCCCTGAATGCTTTTGATGTTCAGGCGAGCTGCTGAAGCTGCACGTGTCATAACACCTTGAAGCTGACGATTAATACGCGCTTGGTCAATGTGGACATTGCCGATTGGCACAGTGAGGAGGCGACCAATTCTGTTCAAGTCAGTTTGAAGGGTGCGCTGAGCGCCTAAGCTATCAAGTGTGAGCTTTTTAACTTTCAGCTCGGGCAGTGTTAGCGTTTTGGCAAAGCTACTGGCCAGCCCCTTGCCGAAGGCTTGAAACCGTTTCTCAAGCGCTTTCAGTTGGAAATCTATTTTCCTGATTTCAGACTTAGGGAAGTTGAATCCAACGGAAATTGTGTATTTAGATACAATCATTGTTTCTTATCCTTGTAAAACAAAGGGAGCCGAAGCTCCCCTGTGTTGTTTAGATCAACCCGAGTCTTTGTTGGATAATGCGATCTGTTGTCGTCAGCTTCGGCTTTAAACTTTCTAAATGCGCCTCCATCACCAAATCAATCGCCCACTGCAATTCAGCGAAGGAATATTTCTTTTCCTGTTTAGGAGAGGGCGTCAGAGTTGTAGAAGCAGGAGCTTTTTTGGATTCTTTCGCTTTCTTCTCAAGCACTGCCATCAGGCGTTTACCATTCATTATTGAGCCTCCAGGCTTTGGAAGTATTCGATAGCATCGCGCTTTGCTTGATCTCGTGCTTTCTGTTCTTTCTCTTGTTCAGCTTTTAGCTTTTTAGCTTTTTCCTGCTCGAAGAGCTGAGAGGCGAGGAGTTCAATGTTTCGCCGTTTCTCAGATTCCAACTCAGCCAGGTATTTCTCCTTCTCTTGTTCCGCAACTTCTTCCAACAAGTGTTCGATGTTCTCTTTTTCGAAGTAGCAGAAAACGATGGAACCGTGGAGCTGGGGCTTTCGATATTTAGAAAGCTTCTTACCACTTAGAGCTGCTTCGACAATGGCGTCGATTGCAACGGAAAATGGCAACTGGATTACGTCAAGCGCGTGAAGCGTGGTCTTAAAGTTCTCGACTGCCCGATTAGTGCGGCGATCAAGCTCTTCTTGGTTGAAAGTGAAAGTGTTCAGTTTAACTACGTTGGTCTTCATAATATTGTTTCCTCAATTTTAAGTTGGTGCCATTTGGCATTGTTGTGGGCATAGAAGCCCGTTATCTGCACTTCGTGTGAAGAGCAAAAGCTTTAGTATTTAGTTTGTGTTCTTAGGGTCAGTAGGCTGAGAGCCACTAAAGACGGGGCTTAGAGCACGATGTGTTGTTAACTGTAATGACTATATGCGGTGTTAAGTTTTAGTTTAGAACGGTACTAACTCTGGATCATACCAAGGCTCAACAGGCGGGCTTGGCACATAGTCATCCTCAACCTGAAAGTAATCGTCTGGGTAATCGAACTCTGATCGGCACTCTGTTAACTCTCGTTCTTCGTAGAAGCTGGCAATCTGTAGAGCTTCTTTGCGACTCTCAAGCCACCAATACAAAAACTCACCGTCAATCAGGCCAACAGTGTTCAGAGCGTCTTTATTCTTCTCTGTCTGCTGAATAAACAGTTCAATGTCTTCAACGACCCAAGAGGCGTGAACCAGCCAGTCATCACCGTGATCGTTTCTCGAATCGTGATGATCCAAGCTGACAAGCTCCAGGTACTTACGAAGCGTATTGCTGATGAGCTTCCGATCAGGCTTGGCACCTTGCAGGACACTGAATGCAGTGAAGGCCGCGAAGTCGCGCAGGTTGCTGCCATCTTGTCCCGGCTTCAGGCGTACAGGGTTGAACCAGCACCCGTATGCTTCACCACCGATAGCACCGAAACCCTCTTCACCACGTTGATTCATCACCCATAGAGCCACACACCGAACAGCAGCAGCCGTGAAGGCATAATCACTGCTCTTGGTAGGGTCTGAGCATTGCTCTGCGAAGCGCACCAGCTCCTCCACATAGACGCAAAGGGTACGGCGTGGGGTGAGACTCAGCGTGTACAGCTCCTGCTCTTGTAGCGAGGCATACAGCTTCCGCAGGGCGGTCATGCCCATACGTTCCAGCTCAGCCAGAGGAACCTCACATTTGGGAAATTCCGTCTTGATCTTCTTTGCCAACCCAAACCGCTGACTCTTACGAATAGGGTGCGTCTTGGCATACTCAACCAACTTTTTACCCAGAAACGATTTAACCTTGCTCAGCACGGCTTTATCTGTAGCTTTCTCATCTACAAGCCACTTGTTCTTCAAGCTACTACGCTTAATACAAAGACCTGCACCCTCTACCGCTGTAGCACCATGCACTTGATTGGCAAGACTGCCACCAATGAACAGATTCTGATGGTGTAGAAGACCTACGGTGTCTTTACCTTGAGCGGGACTAATGTGGCAGAGGTGGAACTTGGACTTCTGTTTGTCTTCGTTCCAACCATAGCATTTGAACCTACGACGATAGACCGAGAACAGTTCTACCAGATCAACATCCGTTAAAATCTCTACTGTGCCAGCGCGCTTGCATTCACGACCCACCCACAACCATTCATCGGAGCACGGAAGATTGGCAATTCGCTTGGATGCTGTCTTTGTGTTTCGGGCTTTGGTGCGACAGGAGACAGTGCAGTACTTGGCAGCATATTGGCTGGTGCTGAATTCAGTGTTGCAGTGTTGGCATACTTTGTTTCGTTGAACCATTATTAAAATCCTCTATTGGCGGGATGTTATTTATAGCTTGCATCGCTGCATACTCTTTGCTGATGAGAGTGTTTAGAAAGTGCGTGAGGCTTACTTGTCCGTCTACACTTTCGTGCAATGCAACAAGCTCTCGCTCCGCTCTCTCTGATAGTTTCAGTTTCATTGTTCACCTCTTTAATGGCTGGAAGCTACGTGGCACTAAGGATGGAGGCTGATGTGTCGTTAACTCTAATGATTACAGGCTGTAGATAAACAAAAGAAGATCGTCTTCTGTAATCTCACCCTCTCTCAGCTTACGAACACGGTCTGCAAGGTTGGCAATGTCATTTTTTACAGATCGCTGTCGTGCATTGGAGTGCTCCATAAACCAATGCCAAGTTTTATGCGGTAGACGGAGGATAGTCATTGTTGGTGCTCCTTTAGCTGTCGAGTGAGTAGCTTGTTAATTGTTTCTGATACCGATGTGCCTTCTTTCAGACTCAGTCGCTGTAGCTTGTTCAGCAGCTCAAGCTCAATCAGCAGCAATTCTTTGGAGTAGGCAAGCGATCCTATATAGATTTCAGATCGCGGCATCTGGGGTCGCCTCCAGCATTCGCTCCAATTCCTGATTCAGCATATCCAAGGCTTCTGGGCTCTTTAGCTGTTTCAGAATTGCTGAAAACTTTTCTTTAGCTTTCAAGCGTTGTTGGTAATGTCTAACGCAACAGAGGTTGCTGCATTTTCTGTGATTGCTACGAGCCGGTTCGAATTCTTTGTTGCAGATGATGCACTGTCTCATATGATTGTTTTCCTTATATTTGGCAATAGTAATACGCAAAACAGACTAAAGCCTGTAATGGGTATGGATTGTTTTGATGAACGATCTAAGGGGTGAAAACCCTTAGTAAAAGTTGGTGTTTCACTCGTTTAATTGGGTCGCTCCTCCTCTTGTCCGTATTCGATAACCTTTTCTAAGAGGCCGTTGTAGGTGGATAGTGCCTCTGAAGCCTTTGCATATACCTCAGCCTCAAATTCTTTAAACGCTCTTTGTTCTGGCGCAAACAGCGGATTAGGATGCCGCCCTTCCTGTGCCATATTACTCAACACCTCAAACGCCTCTTTAGACGAGAGCCAGTATAAGTTTGCTTTCTTGTATCGATGCCAAGAGACCGTGCACGTGTTGCCACATAATTTTGCGTGCTGTCTGTTTGCGGTGAATGGTGCTGAACACCAAACACACTGACGAGTGATTGCCATAGTCGAATCTCCTAAGTAATAGATTCATAAAAAAACCAATAAAAAAGGCGTAGCTCTTTCGAGAACGCCTTTCAGGAATAAAAGAAACTAACCTGACCAACACTCTATTTGAGTGTGCACAATTGATTTAGGTTAGAAGCCCATCGAGCTTTTTATAAACACCACAGCTACAAGAAGAGGAGAAACAAAGCTGTGATGATTGGAGGAAATCTGCAAGATTGCGTTGCACAATCTTAGGGTGTTTCGGGAGAGTGGAGAAGTCTTGCAGGTAATTTTTTCTCCCCGCCACTTAAAGCTCCACCTTCATTCTCATTCTCCCACGAAAGTTGCTGTTTGTCAAGTATTAATTTATCATTCTAATTTGAGTTAGTTGCTAACTTACTTGCCAAGCCCGCATATACAGCGGGGTTCAGCTAAATAAAATAACTTTGTATGACATTCATTCCCGACGAACGGCAGTGCAGCTGGTACTTGCCAAATAGAAGACGCACGAAAGAGCAGCTATCTCCAAGAGGAGGCTACTCGTAAAATTCAAAGGTGAAGGAAGGATAATACACTACTTTTCCTATTTTGCAATAGTAGTAGTTAAATAAATGTATATAGGGAAAAGTAGGGTGTTAAATCTTCGCTGTCTTCTACCTGCATCGGCATAAAGCTAAAAACGAGAACGACGATTTACGCCCGCAAAACTACGGGAAACAATCGAATTTGAAGTCGAGTAGGGCGATCACCTTAGCCTTTTGCTCAAGGCTTGGACCTTTGGAGTAGAGGTCGAAGGTTATTAACCCTGTTTCGTGCCCGAACAGGCCCGGCATAACGGCTACGTCTGCACCTGCCTGATGCACCAGTGTGATTGTCGTTTTCCTGATGCTGTGGAACACGTGCTGCTTATCGAAGCCTGCTTGTGTCTTGAGTCTTCCGAAACGCTTGCTGAGAGCATCAAGACGATTGCCATATTTGTTGTGGCCTCCAGGCAGAAGAAAGCCATCTTTAGAAGCTTCAAGCAGTGATGACACTAGCGCTGCAATCTTGGGATGGAATGGCACCTCTCGGATACCAGCGGCACTCTTGGCTTCTGTGATTGAGAAAGAGACGGGCACACCGTTCTTAATAGTGATGGTGTCGCGGTGAATCCTGCCGATTTCTTCGAGGCGGGCACCAGAGTAGGCACCAATAGCAATCAGGTCAGCTAAGGGTTGATCCTTCTTCTCAACTGCCAGAGCGTGTAGCCGTTCAACGTCCTTTTTAGAGAATGCTTCCCAGCTAATAGCCTCGCCTTTGATTACGGGGAAATCATGGTCGGCAAATGGGTTGGGCTGGCCCTTGTACTGCTCACGCCATTCGACATCGTGCTTGCAGGCCCACTTCCAATACGCACTCGCGGACCACGTGTGCTGCTTCTTGGTTTTGGAGCTAAGCGGATTTCCGGCTTTGTCTGTGAGCTGGTCAAGGTAGGCCGACACTGTGTCGAAGCTCACCGGCTTGCCTGTCGCCGTGAGGTAGTCTGAAAACTGTTTCACACGGCGGCACATCTGGTCGATGGTCTTGGCTTCGTTGCCCTTGCGTTCGAGGGAGATACGGAAGGCTTCCAGACGCTTCTGTGTGATGGGGGAGCGGGGCTTGTATGTCGTGTGGTCAACCATGATCTGCTGAGCTTCAAGCGCTTCGTCTTGGCTCAAGGAGTGGTTAGTAACAGCCGCAAGCGCTGATGCTCCACGAAGCAGCTCGTTCAGTGCTTTGGTGGGACCGATACGATCTATGCCGGATGCTTGGGATTTTTGTAGGAGTAGCGTGGGCAGTTGTTCTGCTTGCTCGGTAGGAACCCCGGCAGCTTTCATATCTGCGACGGTTTCCTGAAGGATCGGCCAAAGCTCTTGGATCAGCTCGGGGGTTAACTTGTGTTTGTAGTCAGGGCCACTGACTGCACGCATAACCTGATGATTCAGACTCTTGGTGTACCGGGTGCTTTGCTTTGCCAAGTCTTCCCGCCATGCGTCCCCTAGCTCTGACTTCCGCTCCCTAGCGTCTCGAATCTCAGATTTCCATTTCGCCAGCCACGGAAGGCGACGCTCCATCGCTTCTGAGCGAAGCCCGGTCTTCAGAGATTGCACGAGAACACGGCGACCACCGAAGGCGTGGCGAACGTCCTTGGGCACATCTAGTCGCACATACCATGTGCTTTCGCCTTTCTTCTGGAAAATGTGGTCTGCCATAATCTGCACCAGAACATGAGTGATAGACTGAATTCTACTACTCAATTCTACTACTCGTGGCGCTGAAAGGCCCGAAGCTACGGGGTTTCTGGCTTGTGGGTGAGAGAATTTAGAGTCCCTATCTCTCCGCCATTACATGTAGCCTAAACCCCCGAGCTCGCCAGAGCTCGGGGGTTTTTGCTTTAAGGGTCGTCAATCGCCGACCAGGGCCGCGCTTTCCTCATGATGACTACCTTCGAAAGGAGCGCGCTGGCTACCTGGTTTAGAGGTTAAGGCGACTATGGCATTGCGCGAAGCGAAGGGGAGGGGGATGTCGCAGCTGCAGCAGGGCTTCATCCTGACCCGGCACTGGCGCGATTTGCCAGGCGGCACCGAGATCAGTTTCTGGCTGGCCACCGACCAGGGGCCGCGGCAGGTACGGGGGCCGCAGCAGCATTCTGTTGCTTTCATTCCGGAGGAGCAGCGCACACTCGCAGAGTCCCTGTTGCGTCGCGAGCGTGATGCGGAACTGCGGCCCCTGGTGCTGCGCGATTTCCGCCATCGCTCTGTGATGGGGCTGTACTGCCGGTCGTATCGACGCTTGCTGGATTGTGCGCGATTGCTGCGGGATGCCAGGGTGGACGTTTACGAGGCGGATATTCGTCCGCCTGAGCGTTACCTCATGGAGCGTTTCATCACCGCGCCAGTGTCCTTCGCCGACGCGCCTGTCGATGGTGGTGATCCGGTCGAGACGCAGCTCAAGCCGGCGCCAGGCTATCGGCCGACGCTCAGGCTGGTGTCTCTGGATATCGAAACCACTTCCCGCGGTGATCTCTATTCCATTGCCCTCGAGGGCTGCGGCCAGCGCCAGGTCTATATGCTCGGCCCGGAGAACGGACAGGGCGCCTCTGTCGATTTTTCCCTGGCATATTGCGAGAGTCGAAGCGGGTTGCTCGAACGCTTGAACGCGTGGTTTGCCGAGCACGATCCTGACGCAATCATTGGCTGGAATCTGGTTCAGTTCGATTTGCGTGTGTTGCACGATCATTCGCAGCGCCTGCAGGTGCCGTTGCGTCTTGGGCGCGATGGCTCGGAGATGGAGTGGCGCGAGCACGGCGGTCGCGGCAATCACTATTTCGCGGCGGCCACCGGACGGCTGATCATCGACGGTATCGAGGCGCTTCGCTCGGCTACGTGGAGCTTCCCCTCTTTCAGTCTGGAGAACGTCGCCCAGACTCTGTTGGGCGAAGGCAAGGCGATCGACAATCCGTACCAGCGCATGGCGGAAATCGACCGCATGTTCGCCCAGGACAAGCCGGCCCTGGCGCGCTACAACCTCAAGGACTGCGAGCTGGTCACGCGGATCTTTGCCCATACCGAACTGCTGACCTTCCTGCTGGAGCGCGCCACGGTGACGGGCCTCGCGGCTGATCGAAGTGGCGGATCGGTCGCTGCGTTCGAGCATCTGTATATGCCGTTGATGCATCGCCAGGGTTTCGTCGCTCCCAACCTGGGCGAGCGTCAGGCCGAGGCCAGCCCGGGTGGCTTCGTGATGAATTCGCAGCCGGGGTTGTACGAGTCGGTGCTGGTGCTCGATTACAAGAGCCTGTATCCGTCGATCATCCGCACCTTTCTCATCGACCCTGTGGGGCTGATTGAGGGGCTGCGTCACCCCAACGATGAGGCGTCGATTCCCGGCTTTCGCGGCGCGCGTTTCTCGCGCACCCGGCACTGCCTGCCGGCGATCGTGGAACGTGTCTGGGAAGGGCGCGAGACAGCGAAGCGCGAGCACAACAAGCCGCTATCACAAGCGTTGAAAATCATCATGAATGCCTTTTACGGCGTACTGGGCTCCAGCGGCTGTCGATTCTTCGATACGCGGCTGGCCTCGTCGATCACCTTGCGTGGCCACGAAATCATGCGGCGTACGCGGGAGCTGATCGAGGCGCAAGGCCACGCCGTGATCTATGGCGATACCGACTCCACCTTCGTCTGGCTGCGCAAGGCGCACTCGGATGAGGAGGCGGCGCGCATCGGTCGGGAACTGGTGCAGCACATCAATGATTGGTGGCGCGTGCATCTGCAGGCCGAGTACGGCCTTGCCAGTGCGCTGGAGCTGCAATACGAAACGCATTTCCGGCGTTTTCTGATGCCGACCATTCGCGGTGCGGAGGAGGGCAGCAAGAAACGTTATGCAGGCCTGGTTACTCGTCCGGACGGCAGTGATGGCATGGTCTTCAAGGGCCTGGAGACAGTACGCACGGACTGGTCACCGTTGGCGCAGCGCTTTCAGCAGGAGCTGTACCAACGCATCTTCCACCGTCAGCCGCACCAGGATTACGTTCGTGACTACGTGCGGCGCACGCTGGCTGGCGAGCTGGATGACTTGCTGATCTATCGCAAGCGCTTGCGTCGTAGGCTGGACGATTACCAGCGCAACGTTCCGCCGCACGTGCGGGCGGCGCGCCTTGCGGATGACTACAACGACCGCCAGGGTCGGCCGCGGCAGTATCAGAACGGCGGTTGGATCAGTTACCTGATGACGGTTGCGGGTCCGGAGCCGCTGGAGACGCGGTCATCAGCCATCGACTACGACCATTACGTGACGCGGCAGCTGCAGCCGGTGGCGGATGCGATCCTGCCGTTCGTGGGCGACGACTTCTCTTCGCTGGTCGATGGACAGCTCGGGTTGTTCTGATTTCGTCCGGTGTAGCGCTTATTGCGTGCGGGGCAGTCGTATGTGAAGCCACAATCGACGGAGCTCCGACATGTATCTGATTCAGCTGTTGCTACCGCTCTACGACAATGATCGGCAGGCACTGCCGAAATCACTGTTCCGTACTGTGAGCGATGAACTCATCGAGCGCTTCGGCGGCTTGACCACCTATTCGCGAGCTCCGGCGAGCGGTTATTGGCTGGAGGATGATGACAATACCGTCCACGACGAATCGGTGGTCTATGAGGTCATGGTCGACGAACTGGATCGGGAGTGGTGGGCCGGTTATCGCACTGAGCTGGAGCGCAGGTTCAGGCAAAAAGCACTGGTGGTCAGGGCGCACAGCCTGACGCTGCTATAAGCTCTTTGTTCGTTGGGTAAACGATGACCGGCTGACCGGCCATCGCTGCTGGGTCACTTGCGGACCCAGTTGCCGTTGAGCTGGATGATCTGGCCGGACGGCGTCTTCTCGATCGCCTTCTTGCCGGCAATAGCTTCGACGTCGCTGACGCTGATGCCGTTCTGCTTGGCGACGCGGTGGTATTCCGCGCGGCGAGCTTGATTGATCTGGCTGGCAATCTCCTCGGCATTATTGCTGGAGCGAACCACGCCAAGATAGCCGTCGGGCTTTTCGCCGAGCAGGCCGCTGGCCTTGGCATCGCCCAGTGCCGACATGGCTTCGTTGAGGGTCATGGCTGCTGCGGGCAGGGCGAGCATCAGTGCAAACAGCAGGCTCGCCAATTTCAGATAGGTTTTCATCGTCGTCCTCAGAACAGTCCGCTGTCTTGGTTGATGATCGAGTCGAGCTGCTTGTCCACCCGGATGTAAATCTCGTGTTCGATTTTCACGTTCAGGTTGATGTTGATCGGCTCGTTCGGCACGGCCAGTTCCACCCTCGGCGTACAGCCGCTGGCAAACAGTGCCAGCAGCAGAATGGTCAGCGATTGGCGCAACCGCATGGCGGTCTCTCCTGTGTCGGCTTGCGGTTGCATGGCTTCAACGAAGCCGTTCCTGCACCCGCCGTTGAATGGTTTCGCTTACCCGGTCGCTCAGCTGCAGGCTGGTCAGCAGCGCCGGAATATCCTCTTCAAGGTTGATCGCGAAGTTGATCGGCCTGCCGCCCTCCAGAGCCGGGTTGCGGCCGTTCAGACGTAGTCCGAGGTTCAGCTTGCCGGTCTCATCATAGCGGACGTCGCTGCTCAGCAGATCATAATGAAAATCGTGCAGCGCCTCTGCGACGATTCGCATGGCCGGGTTCGCCTGCCCGAGCGCCTCGATTTTTGCCGAACGAAAACGCAGCACGCCGCCCGGTGCGCGTGCCGCGAGCTGCCCCTGCTGCACGCTTAGCCCCGTGGCGCTACGATGAACCTCGAAGCTGCCATCAATGATCCCGCTCCCAGTAAGCCCTTCGGTCGGATAGGCTGCCAGCACCTCGCTCAGCTGCACACCCTGCAGCTGGGCGTTGAGCTGTTGATTGGCCTTCGCCAGGTCGAGCGTCGCGGGCTCCAGCCAGAATCGGCCGCCGAGGATCTGCGTCTCGGCGGTTTGCCAGCTCAAGCGCCCCTGTTCCGGCTGATCGACGCTCGCGCTGTATGCGCCGCGCAGCAGCAGCGGGCCGAAGGTGAAACCCGGGTTCAACTGGGCCAGGCGCAGCTCGGTGATGTCCATCTGCAAGTGATTGCGCCGCAGGGTGCCAGCTAAGCGCGCATCAAGTCCGGATATCTCGGTGCGGTCGAAGATGCCGGCCAATCCCCTGGCCTCCAGCGTGAGACTGCCCGACGGAGTGCCGCTACCCGTTGGCAATGCGATCTTGCCGTCGCCCAGCAGTCGCCCGCTGTTCAACTCAATCGCCGCTGGCCAGGCAGCGAAACTGCGGGCCAGTGGGTTGCCGGCCCGCAGGAAGACTTCTTGCAGTTTGCCGCTAACTTGCAGCGAGCCATCCCAAGCTTTGTTCAGATTGGTTGCCAGTGTGAGCCCGGCGTCATTGGTCAGTGGGCCGGACGCATTCAGGCGCGTCGCGTCAACGTCCAGCTGGCCGCTCCAGCGCCAACCTTGAGTGATTAGCTGTGGCTGCTCCAGAGCGCCCAGGCGCAGCTCCATGGGGCCGCGTGCGTGCCAGGCAGTCGATCCGGCTTCGTTGCGCTCGATTTGCAGGCTGAGCGGTTGGGGCAGCTCGGCTCGCAATTGGCTGGCCGCAAGCTCGCCGCTGTTCAGCCGGGCGAGCGTCACACGCGATGCCTTGTGCAGCTGCAGAACAACCTGCTCGAGGTCGGCTCGTCCCGAGAAGCTGAGTGCTGCGTCCAGCCCTTGCAGCGAAAGCTCCTCCAGCTGCAGGTTGCTGCTGCGCAGTTGCAGGCGTGCCTGTTCGACATCCAACGCGTAAGGCGGCGCGGTCGCCAACTGCACGCTAGCCTGTAGCGTTGCTGGGGAGCTGCCTTGTGCCTCCAGTCGAAGCTGCAGTGGTAACCGGCCTTGGATTGCCCCGGTATCGACGGGGGCGATATCGACGTTCAGCAGGGTGGGGCGCAGGCTCTTCGGCAGTTCGGCGACCAACGCCGGTTCGGGGCGCAGTCTGAAGTTAGCTTTCAATTCTGTAGGCAGCCATAGGCCGTTCTGTCCATTGGCCGCCAGGTCGATTTCACCCTGCAGCTCGCCGAGGCCGATGACAGGCCAGAAGGCGGGCAGGTGAGCAGAGAGACGCAGGTCACCGGCCGCATCGTGCCAATCAAGCACAGCGCCCGGCAGTTGCGGCAACGCCAATGCCCAGCCTGCGCCGAGGCGCATGTCGGTAGGCATGTCCGGTAGCGCGATAGGTTCGTAGCTCGTCCATTCGCCCAGCCAGTCGAGCAGCCAGGGCGCCTCCGGCAGGCTGCCCATCGACAGCGTGCCGTTCCAAAGCAGCAGCTCACCGGTACGGTTCAGTTGCTGGCGGGTTTCCAGGCGCGGTTGCTCATCGATCAGCAGCTTCGCCTCGATCAGGCTGTGCATTTCATCGGAATGCTGTGCACCGATGGTCAGCGAAAGCTGGCGCCCGTTGCGCTGCATTTCCAGACGGGCGTCGAGGGGCAGCAACGATTCGCCGGCATGATGTAGCTGCAACGCGCCCCGTTCGTCGCAACGGCCCTTGGCGCAGGGTAGGTCCAGCTGCAGATCAGCTACGGTCAATCGCTCCGGTAGCCAGGCAGCCCACTGTTCATATTGCTCCAGGGAAGTGGTTGAAGCGCTGTCTTCCTGCTCGCTGGGCAGCGAAAGCAGCTCGAGTCGGAGGCGGTCAACGTGTAGCGATCGTGCCGGAAAAGGCTTGAAAAGACTGGAAATGCCGAGGTTGATGCCATCGACTTCCAGAGCAAGATCCAGACCGTTATCGGTGCTTTGAACATAGCTCAGCCGGTTGATGAACAGGCCTTGGGCAGAAATCCGCAAGCCTTGCCATTCAAGTCGTTGGATGCCTTGGTCATGCTTGAATGAACTCCATTGATGCCAGGCGAAACCACCTGCAAGCAGCGCAAGCATCAGTAACCCCAGAAGCACCCAGAGCAGCATTTTCGACGGTTTTGTCATCGGCACGTCCAGTAGGCGAGGGATACAGCATAGCTGCAGAACCGGCGCAGCGACCGTGCCCTAGCGAGGTGCAATGCGCGACAGCACGAAGTATTGAAAGTTCACCTAGAGGTCGCTCCAACCCTTGTGCCAAGGGGCTCCAAGACAGGTGCGCCGAACTTGTGCACATTTGCGCAGCGGCTCTGTCAAGGGCTTATGACAAACTGTCGCAAAGCAGTGGAATCCATAGATCGTTAATAACCAATTGAAAAATAAGCATTTTTTTCGTTGGCGAAAAAAACGCCAGTTTAAGCGCAGCCCCCATGGGACGTGGTGTTCGAGGATTTGTCTGCTGTTTGTCCACTGAGTTATCCACAGGTTCTGTGGATTAAAAACTGATGTGATCCGGATCTACTTTTTTCGTTTTTGACAAGACTTTAACTCTCGGAAAAAAGGAGTAGAGTGCGCGACCTTATCCATCCAGCCCTCGATGTGCATGAGAACGCGTACCTCCGTTTCCGCCTCCTTTGCCACTTCCACTCCATCGGCGCGTCTGCCGTTGCGTATGGCGCTGTGGTTGCTCGACAGCCAGCACCTGGGCACTAACCAGGGCGTCAAGCGAATCGCCGGGCGTCTGCTCAAGCAGCCCGCGCGTGAGGGCGTAGTAGAAGCACAGAGCCGCCTCGGCCGCCTGCTGTGCCGCGAGTGCGAAAGTCAGCGTGATCGCCGCATCGGTTTCGAACTGCTGCGTCAGGCGGCGCGTGCTGGCGACTGCCAGGCACAGCTGGAACTCGGGCGCCTGTATAGCGAGCCGGATCACCCCGAGCCTGCCAAAGCGCGACTTTGGCTCGAGCAGGCCGCGGCGCAGGGCTCTCAGGAGGCGGTGCGCTTCCTCCAGCGGGTCAAAGCCTAAGCGGGCGCGCCCCGTCTACTTGTGGATCGCTATACTGCCCGGCAATTTCGCCGGAGCCTTTCATGTCCTTTGATCCTCTTCATCTATTGATCGCTCTGGCGCTCGGCGTGGTCGCTTTGGCCGCGCTGAGTGTTTATCTGCAGCGCCGTCTGTCGTCCAGCGAAGCCGAACAGGCGATGCTCGACGAACGGCTGAGGCAAGCCGCGTTGGCTCAGGAAGGGCTGACTGCGCAGTTGGATGGCTGCCGGATCGAGCTCGCCGAAGTGAATGGCATCAAGTCCGAGCAGCAGGCGGCACTGGCCGCGCTGCGTCGCGAGACCGAGCTGCTGCGCATTCAGCGTGACGGCAACGTGGAAACCATCGCCGATCTGCAAGCCGAGCGTGACGGGCAGCTTGGGGAGTTGCGCCGGCTGAGTGCGACGCATGCGGCGCTGGAGGCCGAGCTGCGTGAACAGCACAGCGCGCATCAGCAGCGGCTGGCGGATCTGCAGGCTGCGCGTGATGAGCTGCGCGCGCAGTTCGCCGAGCTTGCCGGGAAGATCTTCGATGAGCGCGAACAGCGCTTCAGCGAGTCCAGCCATGAACGTCTTGGGCAACTGCTCGAACCGCTTAAAGAGCGCATCCAGTCGTTCGAGAAGCGTGTCGAGGAAAGCTACCAGAACGAGGCGCGTGAGCGTTTTTCCCTGGCCCGTGAGCTGGAACGGCTGCAGCAGCTGAACCAGCGCCTAGGCGATGAAGCCACCAACCTGACCCGCGCGTTGCAAGGCCAGAAGACGCAGGGCAACTGGGGCGAGCTGGTGCTGGAAAAGGTGCTGGAGCACGCCGGGCTGGAAAAGGGCCGCGAATACCATACGCAGGTCAACCTGAAGAGCCCGGATGGCGAGCGTTTCCAGCCGGATGTGCTGATCCATCTGCCAGGTGACAAGCAGGTGGTGGTGGATGCCAAGGTCAGTCTGACCGCTTATCAGGCGCTAACCTGCGCCGAGGACGATAGCAGCCGGGCGCTGGCGCTCAAGCAGCACGTACAGTCGCTGCGCAGCCACCTCAAGGGCCTCTCGCTCAAGGACTATCAGCGCTTGGACGGACTGCAGAGCCTCGACTTCGTATTGCTCTTCGTCCCGATCGAAGCGGCTTTCGCCGCAGCGCTGCAGGCCGACCCCGATCTGTTTCAGGAGGCATACGGCCGGCATATCGTGATCGTCAGCCCGACCACGTTGCTGGCCACCCTGCGGGTTATCGACAGCCTGTGGCGGCAGGAACGGCAAAGTCAGAACGCCCGCGAGATTGCCGAGAAGGCTGGCGGGCTATACGACAAGTTTGTCGCCTTCATCCAGGATCTTGACGAGATCGGCAGCCGGTTGCAGCAGGTGGATCGCGCCTACCTTGCTGCACGCAACAAGCTCAGCGATGGCCGCGGCAACTTGGTCGGCCGCGCCGAGCAGCTGAAGTCACTCGGGGCGAGGGCCAGCAAGCGACTGCCGGGGGATTGGCTGGAGCGTGCCGGCGCTGAAGAGCTCAGCGAGGCTGGCGACTAGGCGCCTTCAGCGCAAGAGCAGGACCGCAAGGGCGATCACCAAGCCGGCGAACATGATCGGTAAGGTGCGCATCGCCAGCGCACGGCCACCGATCAGGACGATCAGCATCGCCTTGACCAGGCTGTTGCTCAGTGCCGCGAACACGATGCCGCGTATCGCAACCTCGTGGCTCAGCCCGTCGCCTGCCTTGCTCGCCAGCGACAGGGTAATTGCGTCGACGTCGGTCAAGCCTGCCAGCAGCGATACCAGATAGATTCCGGCATCGCCCAGCCAGTGTCGCGCGCCTTCGATCAGCAACAGAATCAGCACCAGGAGGGCGGCAAAGCGCAATGCGGGCCCCAGCTCGAACGGGTTCTTCAGCAGTGGTTCGGCGTTGTCATCGGGTGTCTCGGCGGCGCGTAGATAGAAGAAGAGCGCGCCGGCCGCATAGATGGCGCCAGCGCAAGCCAAGGGCAAGGTCAGGCTAGGCAGCAGGGCAGGATTGACCAGGCCCACCTCCAGCAAAATCCGGGGGAACATCAATGCCGACGTCGCCAGGAGGCCGGCAGCCAGTGCCGCGCGTAGCTGCGGTGCGTTGAGCCGGGCCAGCGTGATGGTCATTGCGGTGGACGAGACAATGCCGCCGAGCAGTGCGGTCATCAGCAGGCCGTGGCGGGCACCGAAAAAGCGGATGGCCACATAGGCGGCGAAGCCGATTCCGGCGATCAGCACAACCATCAACCAGGTGGTATAGGGGTTGAGTGCCTGCCAAGGGCCGTAGCCCTGGTTTGGCAGGGCGGGCAACAAGACAACAGAGATGAACAGCATTTTCAGTGCGCCGGCCAGTTCGGCCTCGCTGAGCCGTTTTAGCGCCTGGTGCAGGCGTGCTTTGAGGCTCAGCAGCAAGGCCACCACAATCGCGCAGGCGGCTGCCAGCTCCCGGCTCTCAGCGACCGCCAGGCTGCCGAGGACGAAGGTCAGCAGGAGAGCGACTTCGGTGGTCATGCCGTAGTCGCCGCTGCGCTGTGCATCGATCAAGTAGCCGACGATTACCAGGAGCGCGAGCATGCCGAACATCGCGACCCAGGCAAGCGAGCCCAATTGGTTGATGCTGACCGCTGCCAGCCCGCCGAACAGGCCGGCCAGGCCAAATGTGCGGATGCCGGCGACCAGCTCCTGGCCGCCATTGTCACGGCCGCTCCAGGTGCGTTCGGTGCCTATCAGCAATCCTACGGCCAGTGCCGTGGCGAGGTTGAGAAACAACTCGAGTGTCATTGTCCGCCTCGCTGCAGGGTGTGCAAATGGCCATCAGTGTAACCGGCCATGGACCGCAGTATTGCAGTGCGGGGCGTAGCTACTGTGCAGACGCCCCGTTGCGCGAGCCTATCGCAGCGTCAGATGTCGGCTCATCAGTGCGCGAAGCGCAGCTGGTTTGACCGGCTTGGCGAGATAATCCAGGCCGCTGGCATGAATCGCCGCCACCAGTTCCGGGCGGCCGTCGGCACTGATCACCACACCTGGGACCGGCTCGCCGAGGCGAGTGCGCAGCCAGGCCATCAGCTCGGTGCCGGTCTGGCCCTCGTCCAGGTGATAGTCGACCAACACCAGCTGCGGGCGAATATCCTCGGCAAGAAGCGCTTCGCAATCGGCGCGGTTGCTGGCGGTCCATACCTGGCAGCCCCAGCGCGAGAGCAGGCTGTTCATGCCAACCAGAATGCTGTCTTCGTTGTCGATGCACAGCACTTGAGTGCCGGTCAGTGCGGTGTGTTGCGGTTCGCCGCGTTTTACCACCGGTCGGGGCTGGCTGAGCGCGCGGGCGATGGGTACGGTGACGCTGAACACGCTGCCCTTGCCGGGCCAGGAGCGCACTTCCAGTGGATGCTCGAGCACGTGACAGAGGCCATCGGCGATCGCCAGGCCCAGGCCAAGGCCCTTCTCAGCACGCGTCTGGTGGCTGTCCAGGCGTTTGAACTCCTCGAAGATCACCTTCAGCTTGTCCTGCGGGATGCCTGGGCCGCGATCCCATACCTCGAGCCGTAGCGATGCACCTTGCCGGCGAACCCCGAGCACAACCCGGCCCTTGGCATAGCGGAAGGCATTGGTAAGGAAGTTCTGCAGCACCCGCCGCAACAGGCGGATGTCACTATCGACGCGCAGCTTGCTGCCATGCACGCGGAAGGTGACGCCCTGTTCGCGTGCCAGGGCAGTGAACTCGGTATTCAGGGTGTCGAACAGCGTGGCCAGTGGGAAGGGATTGCGGTCCGGTGTCACTCGGCCACTTTCCAGTCGCGAGATGTCCAGCAGATCGGTGATCAGATCCTCGGCTGAACGCAGCGAGCTATCCAGATGCTGCACCAGTTCCTGGGCTTCCTTGGGTAGCGCGCTTTGCTGGTGCGACAGCGCGGCGGAGAACAGCCGGGCGGCGTTGAGCGGCTGCATCAGGTCGTGGCTGACCGCGGCGAGGAAGCGCGTCTTCGACTGGTTGGCCGCTTCTGCCGTGCTCTTGGCTTCGATCAGTGCCTGGTTGAGCTGCGACAGCTCCTGGGTTCGCTCGCTGACCCGTTGCTCGAGGCCTTCGTTGGCGTCCTTCAGGGCACGCTCGGCCTCGCGATAGGCGGTGATGTCACTGAAGCTCATGACGAAGCCGCCGCCCGGCATCGGATTGCCGATCAATTCGACCACTCGGCCGTTGGGGAACAGGCGCTCGGAGGTATGTGCGCGGCCCTGGCGCATCCAGTACAGCCGCTTGGCCACATGCGTGTCGGGATCGCCGGGACCGCACAGGCCGCGCTCGGCGTTGTAGCGGATGATGTCAGCGATCGGCCGGCCGATATAGACCAGCCCGTCCGGGTACTCGAACAGCTCGAGGTAGCGATGGTTCCAGGCTACCAGTCGTAGCGACTGGTCGACCACACTGATGCCCTGGGTGATGTTCTCGATCGCGCCCTGCAGCAGCGCGCGGTTGAACTGCAGCACTTCCGAGGCTTCACCGACGATGCGCACTACGTCGTCGACCTGCATGTCACGCCCTTCCAGCGCCGCCTTGACCACCGCGCGAGTGGAGGATGCACCGAGCACGCCAGCGAGCAGCCGCTCGGTATGCGCGATCCATTGGCCGTCGGCCTGCAGCTTGGGCGAGAAGTCCTGCCCATGGCGGCGGGCGAAACGCTGGAAACTCTGTTCGGCACGTTCGGCACCGACGAAACGCGACGCCAGGGTCAGCAGGTCTTCGACCCTTACCGCGAGCAGGCGGCGGGCGCCAGTCGGTGAGCTGATTTCCTGGCCGATGAAGCGGCTCGCCTGCCAATGTTCGGCCACATGGGTCTGGGTGAGAATGGACACCCAGAAGAACAGCGTGGCGTTGCCGATCAGCGACAGGGTGACCCCCAGGGTCAGCCCGCTGAGGCCGAAACCGAGGCCGCCGTTGTACATCCAGGTCAAGCCCGGGAACATGTCCAACGGCCAGCCCAGCAGCGGCAGGATCAGCGTATAGAACCAGATCGCCGCGCCGGCGGTCAGTCCGGCGAACACGCCGCGGCGGTTGGCCTGCTTCCAGTACAGCGCGCCGACCATCGCCGGCGCCAGCTGGGTGATGGCGGCAAATGCGATCTGGCCGATGGTGGCCAGGGATGCCGTTGAGCCAAGCAGACGGTAACTGACGTAAGCCAGCAGCAGGATCGCCACGATGGTGATGCGGCGTACCGAGAGCATCCAGTGGCGGAAGGCCTCGAATGGGCGTTCAGCTTCCTGGCGGCGCAGCAGCCAGGGCAGCAGCATGTCATTGGAGACCATGGTCGAAAGCGCCACGCTGGCGACGATCACCATGCCGGTCGCCGCCGAAGCACCACCGATGAAGGCGAGCAGGGCAAGCCATGGATGCAGTTCGGCGAGTGGCAGGCTGATTACGAACGAGTCTGGCGTGACTCCGGCCGGGAGCAGCATCTGCCCAGCCAAGGCAATCGGCACGACGAACACGGCGGCGAGCACGAGATAAAGTGGAAATACCCAGCGGGCCAGGCGGAAGTCGCGTGGTTCGATGTTCTCTACCACCGAAACGTGGAACTGTCGCGGCAGGCAGACGATCGCCATCATCGCTACGGTGGTTTGTACCAGCATCGCCGCCCAGTTGACGTTCTCGCTCCAGAAATCGGCGAGCTCGGGCGCGTCATGGGCCTGGTTGAACAGGTCGCCGAAGCCGTTGAACAAGCCGAAGGTGACGAAGGCGCCGACGGCCAGGAAGGCGAGGAGCTTGACCAGCGACTCGAAGGCAATCGCCAGGACCATGCCGCGGTGGTGCTCGGTGACGTCGAGGTTGCGCGTACCGAAGAGGATGGTGAACAGCGCCAGGACGATGGATACGATCAACGCCGTGTCGCGCGTGCCGGTTCCGGCTGCCTCGATATTGATGCCGCTCAGCACGTTGACGCCGAGCACGATGCCTTTGAGTTGCAGCGCAATATAGGGCAGCACGCCCACCAGGCAGATCAGGGTGACCACTACTGCCAGCACCTGCGACTTGCCGTAGCGTGCGGCGATGAAGTCGGCGATGGAGGTGATGTTCTCCTGCTTGCTGATCATGATCATCTTCTGGATCACATGCGGCGCGAACAGCATCAGCAGTATCGGACCCAGATAGATCGGCAGGAATGCCCACAGCTGTTCGGTGGACTGTCCAACGGCCCCAAAGAAGGTCCAGCTGGTGCAGTACACCGCCAGCGAAAGGCTGTATACCCAGGGCCGCAAGCGCGGCGACATGGAATCGCGGTTGCGGTCACCGTAGAAGGCGATGGCAAACAGGATGGCCATATAGACGAGGGCGACCGCAGCGATCAGCCCGCCTGACAGCGTCATGCAAACTCCAGAAAGCGAGGGATAGGCGACAGGTCGGCAGCGGCGGGCCCGTGGGCGCCCCGCATTCAATCAGCCCTGACGACTCATTAATAGGCTCGATCCGCGAAGTTTCGCAGCATTGCCGTGCCTCGTGTGCTGGGTTGCGACCAAGGTCGCATGTGTCTAGCACGGGCCCGCCAGCAACGACACCAGTCGTCTGTGCAATGGTCTGACAGCTTCACGATGGGTTACTGTCTCGGCATCCGCCCGCTCAAACGTCGCCCATATCAGGAGAATGTCATGCTCAGCCCGCATCCGGTAACCCTGCAGCGCGGGGCGCTGCGCCTGGCCCCGCTGATGGAGGCGGACATATCGGAGCTGGTGGCGTTGGCGGAGCGGAACCGCGCGGAGCTCGTTTACATGAACGGGCCGCTGCGCCCCGACTGGTATCGGCACGCGCTGACAGAGCAGCGTGAGGGCCGCGCTGTGGTGTTCAGCGTGCGCATGGCGGAGCGGTTGGTCGGTACCACGCGCTTCGCCGACTTCGTCGGCAGCCTGCCGGCGGCCGAACTGGGCTGGACATGGCTGGATCAGGCAGAACACGGCACCGGGCTCAATGCCTCGATCAAGTTCCTGCTGCTGCGCCACGCATTCGAGGAGTGGAAGCTGGTGCGGCTGCAGCTGAAGACCGCGGCCAGCAACCTGCGCTCACAGCGGGCCATCGAGAAGCTCGGCGCGCTGCGCGAGGGTGTGCTGCGTAATCATCGCCGTCTGGCGGACGGCAGGCTCGACGATACCGTTCTTTACAGCATCACTGACAGCGACTGGCCGCAGCTGCGACAACGGATCGCGGCTGATTGACCTTCGGTGAAGCGCCGCGACGCATCGCCTGATGCAACCGGTTCGGTTATCGTGCGGTGCTTTGCCGCACAGCCTGGTCGATCAAACGATGGCCCTTCCAGGGCAAGCATCACGGTGATGATTACAAGGAGTTTCAATGTCCCGCTCGCATGAATTTGTCCACGGTTGCCGTGACATTCTGCCGTTGATTCTTGGCGCGATCCCGTTCGGGGTGATCTTCGGCACGCTGGCGGTGGGCGCAGGCTTGTCTGGCTGGCAAACCATGGGCATGTCCGTGCTGGTGTTCGCCGGTTCTGCACAGTTTATTGCCGTTACGCTGATCACGGGTGGGGTAGGGGCGGCGGTGGTGTTGCTGACGACCTTCGTTGTCAACTTGCGACATGCGCTGTATAGCGCCGCGTTGCAGCCATTTGTTCGTCATCTGCCAGGTCGCTGGCGCGCACCGCTGGCCTTCTGGCTGACAGATGAGGCCTTCGCTGTGGTGCAGAATCGCTACGCCCGTGATGACGCCTCGCCCTACAAGCACTGGTTCTTCCTCGGTGCTGCGCTGACCATGTACACCAGTTGGCAGCTGTCGACACTTGTAGGTGTCGCCTTTGGTCGGGCTGTTCCGGATCTCGCCAGCTGGGGGCTGGACTTCGCCATGATCGCCACCTTCATCGGCATCGCTGTGCCAATGATGCGCACTCGCCCGCAGGTTGCCTCCGCACTGGTGGCTGGCGCCGTCGCATTGCTGACCTGGGGCTTGCCTTACAAGCTCGGGCTGCTCGCCGCCGCCATGGCCGGTATCGTCGTCGGCGTCTGGCTGGAGCGCCGTGCCGAGGTCGCAGCTCGCCTGGATGGAGTGCTATGAGTATCTGGTTGCTTATCTTCGGCATGCTGGCGATCACCTTCGTGACTCGCTACAGCTTCTTTGCCTGGCCCAATCTGCGCTTCCCTCGAGCCATCGAACAGGGGCTGCATTACGTGCCGGTGGCGGTACTCACGGCCATCGTGGTGCCGGGCATGCTGATGCCGGAAGGGGCTTGGGCGCTGCACTGGGACAATGCCTATCTGCTGGCCGGCTTGCTGGCTATCGCCATCGCCGCCTTCACTAGCAATTTGCTGGCGACAATCGCCGGCGGACTGCTGAGTTTCTTCCTGCTGCGCTGGGCGCTCGGGCAGTTGCCGATATGAGCCGGATCTCGCCCGACACCGGTTCGCCGCGATCGTCATCGACTGACAGTCCGGCTGCCACGCATTCGCAGTTCCGCCTGCTGGGCAAGCGGCGTTTCTTGCCGTACTTCTGCACGCAGCTGCTCGGCGCATTCAATGACAACGTGTTCAAGCAGGCATTGATCCTGGCGATTCTGTTCAAGCTCGGCACGGCTGCGGATACGAGTTTGCTGATCAATCTCTGCGCGTTGTTGTTCATTCTGCCGTTCTTCCTGTTCTCCGCATTGGGAGGGCAGTTCGGCGAGCGCTTCGAAAAGGCCTGGCTGATTCGTCGGATCAAGTTCGCGGAGATCCTGATCATGCTTGCCGGTGCGCTCGGCATGCTGTTGGGCAACCTCCCGCTGTTGCTGGTAGTGCTGTTTTGCATGGGCACACAATCGGCGTTATTCGGGCCGGTGAAGTACTCGATCCTGCCGCAGCAGCTCGCCGAAGACGAGCTAGTCGGTGGCAACGCGCTGGTGGAAATGGGTACCTTTCTGGCGATTCTCGGTGGCACAATCGGCGCCGGCGTGCTGATGGCGAACGAAGCCTACGCCGAGCTGGTGGCGGTCAGCGTGGTGCTGATCGCGTTAGCCGGGTATCTGGCAAGCCTCGCTATTCCTGGCGGAACGGCTGCTCTGCCGACCCTGCATATGGATTGGCACGTGCTGCGTCAGTCATGGCGAATCTTGCGGCTCGGGTTCGGTCAGCAGCGCGCGGTGTCGCGGGCGATGCTTGGCAACTCGTGGTTCTGGTTTCTCGGCGCGACCTATCTGACGCAAATCCCGGCATTCGCCAAGGAGCATCTGGGCGGCGATGAAAGCGTCGTGACGCTGATCCTTACGCTGTTTTCAGTCGGCATCGCGCTGGGTTCGCTGCTGTGCGAACGGCTGTCGCGACACCACGTCGAGATAGGGCTGGTGCCCTTCGGGGCGATCGGCCTGAGCCTGTGCGGAATCCTGCTGTGGTGGCACGCGGGCAGCCATATGACGCCGGTGGAGACCGTGAGCTGGCTGGTGTTGCTTGGCGAGAGCTCGACCTGGTGGGTGCTGGGGGACATTCTCGGGCTTGGCATTTTTGGCGGACTGTACATCGTGCCGCTGTATGCGCTGATCCAGTCGCGCAGCGTGGTTCACGAGCGCTCGCGGGTGGTGGCGGCGAACAACATTCTCAATGCGCTGTTCATGGTCGCGTCGGCGGTCATCGCTATCGTCCTGCTGGTGTTGCTCAAACTATCGATACCGCAGCTTTTTCTGATGGTCTCGCTGCTCAGCGTGCTGGTCTGTGGCGCGCTGTTCATCGATGTGCCGGAGTTCATCGAGCGGTTTCTGCTTTGGTCGCTGGGGGAGCGGCTGGGCGGGGTGCTGTTGGCGCAACTGAGGTTGCGCTGAGGAGGGGGGAGGGGCGCTGAATAGCGCCCCGAACGGTATCAGACGCCCTGAGGGATCTCCTCGCCGCCGAACGCTTCGAACAGCGCCGGCAGAAACTCGCGGAAGGTCATCATCATGAGCAGGAAGCTGGCGTCCTGTTGGGCGAGTGCATCGTCACCGCCATCCTGTTCGGCCTGGTCCTGCAGCAGTTCCTCGAAGCGCAGGCGCTTGATGATCAGCTTGTCGTCCAGTACGAAGGACAGCTTGTCCTGCCAGGCCAGCGACAGCTGAGTGACCTGCTTGCCGGCTTCCATGTGCTGCTGGATCTCATCGCTGGTCAGGTCCTGGCGCTTGCAGCGCACTACGCCGCCGTCTTCGTGAGTGTCGCGCAGTTCGCATTCGTCCAGCACAAAGAAGTCGTCCGCGGCTTTCTGCGTCTTCACCCAGTCGGTGAGTGTGGCGCTTGGCGCGATCTTTACCGTCAGCGGGCGAACGGGTAGCGAGCCGATGGCTTCGCGCAGGGTGGAGAGCAGGTCTTCGGCTTTCTTCGTGCTGGCCGAATTCACCAGAATCAGCCCGCGCTCGGCGTCGATCGCGGCGAAGGTGCCGGACTTGCGAATGAAGGCGCGCGGCAGGAAGGCCTGAATGATCTCGTCCTTGATCTGATCGCGTTCCTTCTTGTAGACCTTGCGCATCTGCTCGGCTTCGATCTCGTCGATCTTTTCCTTTACTGCGTCTTTGACCACGCTGCCGGGAAGGATGCGTTCTTCCTTGCGCGTAGCGATCAGCAGAAAGCCCTGGCTGACGTGTACCAGTGGTGCATCTTCTCCCTTGCCGAAGGGCGCGACGAAGCCGTAAGTGCTCAGCTCCTGGCTGGCGCACGGGCGGGCGGGTTTGGCGGCCAGTGCAGCTTCGAGTGTCTCGGCATCCAGAGCGACATTTTGGGTGAGACGGTAAACGAGCAAGTTACGAAACCACATGGCGAGGTAAATCTCCGGAAAGCAAAGGGGTGCATTATTCCCGCCTGGCTACATAAGGCCAACCCTTGATGAAGTGAACGGGCTGCGGGCTGGGAAAAACGCCGGCTCAACGAGGGTTTTCCTAAGTCTTTGGAAGTTCTGCAATTTTTTTTTTCGAAAGGGGGTTGCCAAGGTGCGGAACCCTCTCTAGAATGCGCCCCACTTCGAGAGCAAACGGGTGATTAGCTCAGCTGGGAGAGCATCTGCCTTACAAGCAGAGGGTCGGCGGTTCGATCCCGTCATCACCCACCACTCGAGGTTTAGCGCAGCGGTAGTTCAGTCGGTTAGAATACCGGCCTGTCACGCCGGGGGTCGCGGGTTCGAGTCCCGTCCGCTGCGCCATATTCGCTTCATGGGACCACTGAACGCCCTGAAGCAACAGAAAAAACGGCCATCAAGGCCGTTTTTTTTTGCCCGTTTTCTGCGTGGCGATTGCTGGCACTGTCGAGCCCTTCCTGTGGCAGAAATGTTACTTGCGTCCTTTCTTTGCCATCTCTTTACGGTCCCTGACGGGGCGCGCGGTAGCCACTGCTGGTGTGCGCTGCTAAGCTCGGGCACTGATTTTTCGATATGCCCACAGCGTAATTAAGGAAACAGCATGAGACTGAGACACCATCGTTTGGCACCTGCGGTTGCGCTGGTTGGCCTGGTATTGGCCGGCTGCGATTCGCAGACCAGTGCCAAGCTCGACACTCCGGCGCAAAAGGCGTCCTATGGCATCGGCCTGAACATGGGCAAGAGCCTCGCGCAGGAGGGTATGGACGATCTCGATTCCCAGGCTGTGGCGCAGGGCATCGAAGACGCCATCGGCAACAAAGAGCAGAAGCTCACCGATGAGCAGCTGATGGAAGCATTCACCTTCCTGCAGACTCGCGCCGAAGAGCGCATGGCTGAGATGAATGCCAAGGCGGTTGAGGCCGGCAAGAAGTTCCTCGAAGACAACGCCAAGCGTGACGGGGTGAAGACCACAGAGTCTGGGCTGCAGTATGAAGTCGTCAAATCCGCCGAAGGTCGCCAGCCGACCGAGAGCGACGTGGTGACTGTGCACTACGAGGGCAGTCTGACCGATGGCACTGTCTTCGACAGCTCAATCAAGCGCGGCAGTCCTATCGATCTGCCGGTCGGCGGCGTGATCCCTGGCTGGGTCGAGGGCCTGCAGCTGATGCACGTCGGCGAGAAGTTCAAGCTCTACATCCCCAGCGAGCTGGCTTATGGCGAGCAGAGCCCGAGCCCGCTGATCCCGGCCAATTCGGTGCTGGTATTCGATCTCGAGCTGCTGGATATCAAGGGCGACGAGACCGAGCAGTCCGCAGCCGAGCAGCCTGCTGAAGCAGTCGAGCAGGAATAAGCGGTTCTCTTCGCTGCAAACGAAAACGCCCCGATCTAGTCGGGGCGTTTTTATATGGGCTCGCTACTAAATCAGTCGTCCATCTGCGATTGCAGATAGTTTTCCATGCCCACCTTGTCGATCAGGCTCAGCTGCGTCTCCAGCCAGTCGATGTGTTCCTCCTCGGACTCGAGGATGTCTTCCAGCAGCTCGCGACTGCCGTAGTCGCCGACGCTTTCGCAGTAAGCGATGGCGACCTTCAGGTCCTGTACTCCGCCTTGCTCGAGCCTGAGGTCGCACTCGAGCATCTCGCGAGTGTTCTCACCGATCAGCAACTTGCCCAAATCCTGCAGATTCGGCAGGCCTTCCAGGAACAGGATGCGCTTTATCAGCTTGTCCGCATGCTTCATCTCGTCGATGGATTCTTCGTACTCATGCTTGCCGAGCTTGCCGAGACCCCAGTCCTCATACATGCGCGCGTGCAGGAAGTACTGGTTGATGGCTACCAGCTCATTGCCGAGGATCTTGTTGAGGTGCTGAATGACCAGCTTGTCGCCTTTCATGTAATTAGCCTGCCTGGAGCGGTGGGAATAGGACCAGTCTGGCCACGCTATGGTGGCCTGTCAAACCTAAGCCCTTGAATGCAAAAGCTAAAACCTAGCGAGAATGGTTACGTTCCGTATTCTGATAGGCAGCTGTCTGATTGGCGGGCAAAAAAAAGCCGGGCATGGCCCGGCTTCACGGCTTCAGTCTGTTCAAGCCTGAACGAAACTCGCAGGGTAGGCGAGGGACGCCTGGGCATTTTGTACATTGCTAAGCGTCTCACGAACGACCTGCTTGGCAACGCAAGCGCACTTGCCGCACTGGCTGGCGACACCCGTAGATTCGCGTACCTCGCGGTAGCTGCAGCAGCCTTCGTAGATGGCATCGCGAATCTGGCCGTCGGTGACACCTTGGCAAAGACAGACGTACATAAGCACTACCCGTAGATTTCGTTGACGGCTGAGATGCTAATCAGAATGAGAATAATTGTCAAAGCTCACCTGTCGGGATCTGCAAGAAACTGTGCGATTTTTCTAGGCAGCGAGTGTTTTTCGCTAGTTGCTGATCGGCGTAGCCGGGTTGAACGCGCTGCCTTTACGGTAAACTGCGCGCCTTTTTGAATTGGAGGCCGCTCATGGCCCTGCAAGCCACGCCTTATAAAGTCGAGCTCAACCTCACTGACCTGGATCGTGGGGTCTACGAGAACCTGCGCTTCACCGTTGCCAAGCATCCCTCGGAAACCGAAGAGCGCCTTGGTGTGCGCTTGATCGCTTATGCGCTCTGGTACAGCGAGCAGCTAGCATTCGGCCGTGGCTTGTCAGATGTAGACGAGCCTGCACTCTGGGAAAAGAGCCTGGACGGCAGGGTGCTTCACTGGATCGAAGTCGGCCAGCCGGATGCCGAGCGGCTGACCTGGTGCTCGCGCCGCGCGGAACGCGTCAGCCTGGTGGCGTATGGAAACCTTCGCGTGTGGCAGGGCAAGGTGATTGATGCCGTAAAGGGGCTGAAGAACCTGTCCATCGCCACTATCGATTCCGAGTCGCTCGCGGCTTTGGTCAAGGACCTGCCACGGAGTCTGCAATGGGGCGTGATGATCAGCGACGGTACGCTGTTCATCACCGATGAGCGTGGCCAATTCGAAGTAAAGCTGGGTTGGTTGCTTGGCGAGCGCTGAGAGCACTCGCCGGACCGGTCAGTTCTGCCAGAACTGCACGAACGCATTGAACGACATCACCACTCCAACCGCCGTGGCCAGCATGGCCAATATGCCGAATACCAGCATCCAGGTTGGGTGACGGTAGACGTCGCCTACGATGTTCGATTTGCGCGAGGCGAGCAGTATGCAGCCCAGTGCCAGCGGCAGCACCAGGGCATTCAGCGTGCCCGCTACCACCAGAACCTTCACGGGCTGGCCGACCAGGCTGTAGATGAGCGTCGAGCAGGCAATAAAGGCGATCACCACTCGCTGGTTATGCCGGCGGATGCTCTCATGCAGCGAGTACATGAAGGTCACGCTGGTATAAGCGGCGCCGATCACCGATGACACCGAGGCGGCCAGCAGCACCACGCCAAAGATCTTGTAGCCGATGGTGCCCATCGAATGGGAGAACACCGACGCAGCGGGGTTGCTCGGGTCGAGACTCAGGCCCTGGCTGACGACACCGAGGGCTGCGAGGAACAGGCAGATGCGCACGACGCCGGTGGTGGCGATGCCGATCACGGCCGCGCGAGTCACCAGCCTGACATTCTCTACGCCGGTGATGCCGGCTTCGACCAATCGATGGCCACCGGAGAACGAGATATAGCCGCCGACCGTGCCGCCTACCAATGTCACGATCGGCAGTAGCAGGATCAGCGGGTCGTCCGGGTTGAGGCTGCGACTCATGGCCTCTAGCAACGGCGGGTTCGACTGCAGCATGGCGTAGCCGATCATGCACAGCATCACCAGTCCGAGCACCTGCATCACCGAGTCCATCACGCCCTTGGCGTTGCGTAGCAGGAAGATGCCGATGATCAGCACGGCGGCGATCAACGAGCCGATCACCGGAGGCACTCCGAAAATCACATTCATTGCCAGGCCGGCGCCACCGATGTTGCCAATGTTGAAGGCGATGCCGCCAAGCACGATGAAGGCGGATATCAGATGGCCGACGCCGGGTATCACCCGGTTGGCGACGTCCTGACCGCGCAGGTTGGCCACGGTGATCACCCGCCAGATATTGAGCTGGGCACCAATGTCGATGAGCAAAGAGATCAGAATCGCGAAGGCGAAACTCGCCAGATATTTCTCGGTAAACAGCGACGTTTGAGTCAGAAACGCGGGTCCGATGGACGAGGTCGCCATGATGAAAATGGCGCCCCGCAGTATGTTGCGCTGGGCGGGAGTGCCGCGTTCGGCTTGCGTGGCTTGCATTGGATACCTTCTTTTTCTTGGCGTTAGGGCAGGTAGGAATGCGTCCGGGTCATGCCCGGCAATGTTGTTCTTGTAAAAATAATTGGCTGCTGGTCAGCGGTTTCCTCTGAGCGACTACCGCCACTGGGCGAGCAATTCGCGGTGCGCCCGTTGCGCGGCCTCCAGTGCAATCGGTTTGAGCCTGAGCGAGGTGCCGGGCAGGCACTGGGCCAGCTGGGCCACAGCTGCAGGTGTCAGCGCGCCGAGGCGTGGATAGCCGCCGATTGTCTGGCGGTCGTTGAGCAGGATGATCGGCTGTCCATCGGCTGGAACCTGGATCGCGCCGAGCGAAACGCCCTCGGAAATCATTGATGAACGTGCGCTGTGAAGTACGGGACCGCGCAGGCGGACGCCCATGCGGTCGGCTCGTTGATCGACGGTCCAGTCGCTGTTGAAGGCGTCGAACAGGCTCTGGCCGCTGAAATCACCAATCTGCGCACCGAGTACGACTGAAAGCGTCGAGCTCGATGGCGGCGTGACGGAATGCGACGGCAGTTCCCGGGAGGCGGCAGAAGCATTGCCTAGCCAGTGCAAGCGGTCGCCCTCGGTCAGCGCTTGCCCGCTACCGTCCAGGCCGCCGAGCTGCTCGCGCCGGACCGTGGCGCAGCTGCCCAGCACCGGTGCCGCCTGGAAGCCGCCCGGCGCGGCGAGATAGGCGCGAACGCCTCGCTGCGGCTGCTTGAAGATAAGCAGCTGGCTGCGACGAATCTTAAAGCTGCGCCCCGGCACGATGTCCTCGTCATCGAGCGTTGCGCCAAGGTCGGCGCCGCAGATCGCCAGGCAGGTATCGCTTTCGGCGCGCAGGCTGAAGTTTCCCAGTGTGATTTCCACCGTCGCGGCCTGCGCCGGATTGCCAAGCAGCCAGTTGGCCCATCTGTGGGACACCCAGTCCACCGGGCCGCCCTGGGTCACACCGAGATGGCGTACGCCCATACGGCCGCCGTCCTGCAGGCTGGCCAGTGCGCCGGCGCGTTCGATAAGCAGGCTCATGCAGCTGTCTCCTCGAAAGGGCTGTCGTCACCGCCCAGACGGATGAATTCGGCGCGCTCGATGGGCACAAAACGCACCCGGTCCCCTGGTTGCCAGAGGCTGTAGCCGTCGAGCTCGCGGTCGAACAGGCGAGCCGGGCTGCGCCCGATCAGGTTCCAGCCGCCCGGCGAAACCAGCGGGTAGATCGCTGTCTGCCGATCGGCGATGCCCAGACTTCCCGCCGGGACCTGCTTGCGTGGTGTGGCCAGGCGTGGGCTGGCCAGACGCTCATCAACCAGTCCGAGAAAGGCGAAGCCCGGTGCAAAGCCCAAGGCGAATACCTGATAGATGTGCGCGCTGTGCTGCTCGATTACGCCGGTTACACCGAGCCCGCTGCGCTTGCCCAGCGCTTGCAGCTCGGGGCCGACACTGGCGTTGTACCACACCGGTATATCGTGCAGGCGAGCACTTTCGGCAGCAGCCGGCTGCAGACCTTCAAGTGCCTGATGGAGTAGCTGGCGGGCCTTCAGGTCGTTCAGCTGGGTCAGGTCGTAATGCACCAGCAGCGTGGTGTAGGAGGGCACCAGATCGATGAGTGCACCGCCCAACGCATCCCGCACACGCTGGGTGGCGGCCAGCATCCACGGCATATTGTCTTCGTCGATCTGGTCGAACAGGCGCAGCAGCAGGCTATCGATACCGACCACTTCGATCCGCGGCGTCATGCGGGGAGCGCCTGCAGTGCCTGACGAATGCGCTGCACGGCGGCAATGGAGCCGGCGTTGTCGCCGTGTACGCAGAGGGTGTCGGCCTGCAGAATCAGCGCGCTGCCATCGCTCGCTGCCAGGGGTTCGCCCTTGGCCAGGCGCAGGGCCTGGTCGGCAACGGTGTCTGCATCGTGGTGGACGGCGCCTGGCAGGTTGCGCGAAACCAGCATGCCGGCGGCGTCGTAGGCGCGGTCGGCGAACACCTCGAACCACAGGGTAATGCCCATTTCCTCTGCCAGTGCCTGGCTCGTGCTGTTGTCGCGGGTGGACATCAGCATCAGCGGCAGGTTGGCGCTGTAGGCCTTGATGGCGCTCATCACTGCGCGCAGTAGGTCGGGCTGGCGCATCATGTCGTTGTACAGCGCGCCGTGAGGTTTGACGTAGCGGACCTGCGTGCCTTCGGCGCGGCAGAGGCCGTCGAGTGCGCCAATCTGGTAGAGCAGCATGTTCTCCACTTCGGCCGGGCTGCAGGCCATGGAGCGGCGGCCGAAGCCGACCAGATCCGGATAGGCCGGGTGCGCACCGATAAGCACATCATGCTGCCGCGCCAGTGCGACGGTGCGACGCATGATCTGCGGGTCGGAGGCGTGGAAGCCACAGGCAATGTTGGCGCAGTCGATGAAGGGCATCACCTCGGCATCCAGACCCATGGTCCAGGCGCCGAAGCTTTCGCCGATGTCGCAGTTGAGTAGCAAGCGACCCATTTTCTTGTCCTCGAGGGGTGGTTGGTCGAACCCGGCGGTTAGACAATGATAAATCGATGATAAATTATCAATATGTTTGTGGTGTTCTTTGTCGAAAGTATTAGCCTCGCTGACATTGCTGTATCCTTTCCGGCCACCTCGATACGATCGACCGCCGCTTCTTCAATCAGGAACTCAGAATGGTTGACGCCAAAAGCCCCCGTCCGTTGCGATCTTCGATCGTCGCTTCGGCGCACCTCGCCGAGCAGTCCCAGGAATTGTCCGAGCTCGAGTACGGCATCATCGTCGCCAGCGCTGCGCTGATGCGCTGGATGGAGCGCTGCATGCAGGCTTGCGGTACGGTGGAGATGAACGCGCTGGACGTCATGGTGCTGCACAACCTCACCAGCCGCGGACGCGCCAAGCGACAGGCGGACATCTGCCTGCTGCTCAATGTGGAAGACACCCACACCGTGACTTACGCGCTGAAGAAGCTGAGCAAGCTCGGGCTGGTGGAAGGGGCGAAGCAGGGCAAGGAGATGTTCTATCGGACCACCGACAAGGGACGCGCGCTCTGCCAGGAATATGCCGATATCCGCCGTGAATGCCTGATCGCCTCGTTCGAGAACCTCAATATCGACCCCGATGAGATCCACCGCCTGGCGGGCATGCTGCGCGCCATGTCGGGCCTGTACGACCAGGCCGCACGTGCGGCCACCTCCCTGTAAACGACCTGCACCGAGCCCAAAATTCCATGCGTATCGAACCCCGCCCCCTGCCCGAGCAGCTACCCGACCTCGGCGAGCTGCCGCCGCTGCTGCAGCGCCTCTACGCGGCCCGTGGCGTGACCTGCGCAGAGGAGCTGGACAAGGGGCTGGCGCGGTTGATTCCTTATAAGCAGCTCAAGGGCATCGATGCGGCGGTGGAGCTGCTGGTCGAGGCGCTGGAAAAGCGCCAGCGCATCCTGTTCGTCGGCGATTTCGATGCCGATGGCGCCACGGCCAGTACCGTCGGCGTGCTCGGACTGCGCCAGCTGGGTGCGGCGCATGTCGATTACCTGGTGCCCAATCGCTTCGAATATGGCTATGGCCTGACCCCGGAAATCGTTGCGGTCGCCTTGCAGCGCGAGCCCGATCTGCTGGTGACGGTGGACAACGGCATCTCCAGTGTCGACGGCGTGGCGGCGGCCAAGGCCGCAGGGCTCAAGGTGCTGGTCACGGACCATCACCTGCCGGGTCACGAACTGCCGGAGGCGGATGCCATCGTCAATCCCAACCAGCCTGGGTGTGCCTTCCCCAGCAAGTGCATCGCCGGGGTCGGGGTCATCTTCTATGTGCTGCTGGCGTTGCGCGCGCGTCTGCGTGAGCTGGACTGGTTCGTCCGTCAGGGCTGGGTCGAGCCGAACCTCGCCGAGCTGCTCGACCTGGTGGCGCTGGGCAGCGTCGCCGACGTGGTGCCGCTGGATGCCAACAACCGCATTCTGGTCCATCAGGGTCTGGCGCGGATCCGCGCCGGGCGGGCAAGGGCGGGCCTGCGGGCGATTCTCGAAGTGGCCGGGCGCGATCATCGACGCATCACTTCCACCGATCTGGGCTTCATTCTCGGACCGCGACTCAACGCGGCCGGGCGGCTGGACGACATGTCGCTGGGCATCGAATGCCTGCTCTGCGAGGACGAGGCGCTGGCGCGCGATATGGCGGTCCAGCTCGATGAGCTGAACAAGGACCGCAAGAGCATCGAGCAGGGCATGCAGCGCGAGGCGCTGGCGCAGCTCAAGGAGCTGCCGCTGGAAGACCTGCCGTTCGGCCTGTGCCTGTTCGAGGCGGACTGGCACCAGGGCGTGATCGGCATCCTCGCCTCGCGCCTGAAGGAGCGCTACCACCGCCCGACCATTGCCTTCGCGGATGCTGGCGATGGGCTGCTCAAGGGCTCGGCGCGCTCGGTGCCAGGCTTTCATATTCGCGATGCGCTGGATGCGGTTGCCGCCAAGCATCCCGGCCTGATCAGCAAGTTCGGCGGGCACGCCATGGCGGCCGGGCTTTCGCTGCCGCAAGCCAACTTCGGCGCCTTCGCCGCCGCCTTCGATGCCGAGGTGCGGCGCCAGCTGTGCGAGGACGATCTCACCGGCCGGTTGCTCACCGACGGCCAGCTCAGCGTCGAGGAGTTTCACCTGGAGCTGGCCCGCGCACTACGCAACGCCGGGCCCTGGGGCCAGCATTTTCCCGAGCCGATGTTCCATGGGGTGTTCCAGCTGGTGCAGCAGCGTATCGTCGGCGAGCGCCATTTGAAGCTTGTGCTGAAGAGCGAATGTGGTTCGCTGACCCTCGATGGCATCGCCTTCAACGTCGCCCGTGAGATCTGGCCGAACCCGACGGTGCGCTGGGCGGAAGTGGCCTACAAGCTGGACGTCAACGAGTATCGCGGCCAGGAAAGCGTGCAACTGATGGTGGCGCATATCGCCCCGCGCTGACGAAGCATGCCGGCCGATGATAGGCCGGCTGAATCCATCGGCATTCCCCGTCAAGACGTCTGATTGTTGCCCATGGCCGTGGCGCCTAGAGTGGCTGGACAACAACAGCGCCATGCGGGAATCCGAAATGAGCGACATCAGCGTCCATCACCGTGCCTGTCACCTGTGCGAAGCCATCTGCGGCCTGACCATCCAGACCGAAGGCGAGCGCATCCTTTCGATCAAGGGCGACCCCCTCGACAGCTTCAGCCGCGGCCATATCTGTCCCAAGGCTGTCGCCCTGCAGGACATCCAGAACGACCCGGATCGCCTGCGCCACCCGATGCGTCGTTGCGGCGACGAATGGCAGGCGATTGGCTGGGACGAGGCGTACGAACTGATCGCCGAGCGCCTTGCTGAGATCCGCGAGCGCCACGGCGCCAATGCCGTGGCCATCTACCAGGGCAACCCGAGCGTGCACAACTACGGGCTGATGACCCACAGCAACTATTTCCTCGGTCTGTTGAAGACGCGCAACCGTTTTTCCGCGACCTCGGTCGATCAGCTGCCGCATCACCTGACCAGCCATCTGATGTACGGCCACGGCCTGCTATTGCCGGTGCCGGACATCGATCACACCGATTTCATGCTGATCCTCGGCGGCAACCCACTGGCCTCCAATGGCAGCATCATGACCGTGCCCGACGTAGAGAAGCGGTTGAAAGCGATCCGCGCCCGCGGCGGCAAGCTGGTGGTGGTCGACCCGCGCCGCAGCGAGACCGCAGCGATCGCCGATCAACATCTGTTCGTGCGGCCGGGACAAGACGCGGCGCTGCTGTTTGGCCTGCTCAATACCCTGTTCGAGGAAGGCCTGACGCGCGCCAGCGAGCTCCCGCTGGACGGCAACGAGGAGGTGCGCACGGCGATCGCCAAGTTTACCGCCGAGGCGATGAGCGCTCGTTGCGGGGTTCCGGCCGAGCAGATCCGCCAGCTGGCGCGGGATTTCGCAGCGGCGGACAAAGCGGTCTGCTACGGGCGCATGGGCGTTTCGACCCAGGCCTTCGGTACGCTCTGCCAGTGGCTGGTACAACTGATCAACCTGGTCACCGGCAATCTCGATCGGGTCGGCGGCGCGCTGTGCACCGAGCCCGCGGTGGATCTGGTGGAAACCACCTCCGGCGGCCATTTCGCTGCCTGGCACAGCCGGGTTTCGCAGTTGCCCGAGTACGGCGGCGAACTGCCGGTAGCGGCACTGGCCGAGGAGATGCTCGAGCCGGGGGATGGGCAGGTACGTGCGCTGGTCACCGTGGCCGGCAACCCGGTGCTCTCCACGCCCAACGGACGCAAGTTGGAGCAGGCGCTGGACGGGCTGGAGTTCATGCTCAGTGTGGATTTCTACATCAACGAAACCACTCGCTATGCCGACGTGATCCTGCCGCCGACCGCGCCGCTGGAGCACGACCATTACGACGCGACATTCAATCTGCTCGCCGTGCGCAACGTCACCCGCTTCAACCAGCCGGTGCTGCCCAAGCCCGAGGGTGCGCTGCACGACTGGGAAATCTTCATCGGGCTTGCCAGGGCCTACGCAGCACGGGTCGGCGTCGAGCTGAAGCCCACCATGCCGCCGCAGCAGATGATGGACCTGGCGCTGCGCCATGGGCCGTACGGTGACAAGTCCGAGCGCAAGCTGAGCCTGGCAGCGCTGGAGGATTATCCCCACGGCCTGGATCTAGGGCCGCTCAAGCCGAATCTGGCGCGGCGCCTGAAAACGCCGAACCAGCGCATCCAGGCCGCGCCGGCGCTGATGCTGGACGATCTGCAGCGCTTCGCCGCCGAGCCGCAGACCAAGAGCGACGAGCTGCTGCTGATCGGCCGCCGGCATGTACGCAGCAACAATTCCTGGATGCACAACTACCAGCGCCTGGTGAAGGGCAAACCGCGTCATCAGCTGCTGATGCACCCTGCGGACATGGCTGCTCGGACTTTGCAGGATGGCCAGCGTGTGCGCGTGCATTCGCGGGTCGGCGTGGTCGAGGTGGAGGCGCTGGCCAGCGAGGAGATGATGCTCGGCGTGGTCAGCCTGCCGCATGGCTGGGGCCACGCCCGTCCTGGCGTGCAAATGGATATCGCCCGGCAGCAACCGGGCGCCAGCAGTAACGACCTGACTGACGAGCGCCAGTTGGATGTATCCGGCAATGCCGCGCTCAACGGTGTGCCGGTGCAGGTCAGCGCTGCCTGAGGCGGGCAGTTCCACCGATGTCGGGCTGGGCATGACCGGCGAAACGGTCTCTACTGACGGGTGTCAAATCCGCATTCCCGACAGTAGAGGCCGACATGTCCCAGCTTTTCCAGCCGCTTACCCTGCGCCAGCTCAAACTGCCCAACCGGATTGCCGTATCGCCCATGTGCCAGTACTCGGCGAAGGCCGGGATGGCCAACGACTGGCATCTGGTGCACCTTGGCAGCCGGGCCGTAGGTGGCGCCGGCCTGGTAATCGTCGAAGCGACTGCGGTCAGCCCTGAAGGGCGGATTTCGCCGGACGACCTGGGTATCTGGTCCGACGAGCATGTCGAGCCGCTGCGCCGTATCACTCGCTTCATCGAGGCGCAGGGCGCGTTCGCTGGCGTGCAGTTGGCCCATGCCGGGCGCAAGGCGAGCACCTGGCGGCCCTGGCTCGGCAAGCACGGCAGCGTGCCGGTCGCCGCTGGCGGCTGGACCCCGGTCGGTCCTTCGACCATTGCTTTCTCGCCTGAACATGCCGTGCCGACGGCGCTGGACGCCGCCGGCATCGCGGGCGTCGTGCAGGCCTTCGTCGAGGCGGCCGAGCGCTCATTGGCTGCCGGCTTCAAGGTTGCTGAGGTACATGCGGCCCACGGCTACCTGCTGCATCAGTTCCTTTCACCGCTATCCAATCAGCGCCAGGATCGTTATGGCGGCTCGTTCGACAACCGTATCCGCCTGCTGCTGGAGGTCACCGCTGCGGTGCGCCAGGTCTGGCCCGAGGAATTGCCGCTGTTCGTCCGGCTGTCGGCGACCGACTGGGTCGATGATGGCTGGAATGCCGAGGAAACGGTCGAGCTTGCGCGGCGGCTCAGGGAAATTGGCGTCGACCTGATCGATGTGTCGTCTGGCGGCACCGCGGCCAACGCCGATATTCCAGTCGGGCCGGGCTACCAGACCCAGTTCGCCGAGCGCGTTCGCAAGGAGGCGAGCATCGCCACCGGCACGGTCGGCATGATTACCGAGGCGGTGCAGGCCGAGCACATCCTGCGCACCGGCCAGGCCGATCTGATTCTGCTCGCCCGCGAACTGCTGCGCGATCCCTACTGGCCACTGCATGCCGCCGAGGACCTGCGCGACAGTTCCGTGGCCTGGCCGGCGCAATACGTGCGCGCCGCCCATCGCGACACGCCGATTCGGCAGGTGCCCGAATCGTTCGACTAGCAATCCTTTACGTCATTCACGCGGAGAATCCGATGAAAACCAGTGGCCTTCTCGATCAACTGCTCAAGTCCGGGCAGGACCTGTTGCAGAAGCAGCAATCCGGCATGGGCGGCAAACCCGGCGGTGGTGGTTTGAGCGACCTGCTCTCCGGTGTCGGTGGTGGTTCTCTCGGCAAGGTGCTTTCCGGCAGTGGCAACAGCGCGCTGGCCGCCGGTGCCATGGGCCTGCTGCTGGGCAACCGCAAGGTGCGCAAGATGGGCGGCAAGGCAGTGACCTATGGCGGTTTGGCGGCGCTCGGCGTGCTCGCCTACAAGGCCTACAGCAACTGGCAGGCGCAGCAGGGCGGGACGCAGCAGCAGACGCCACAGACAATCGATCGCCTGCCGCCGGCAGAGGTCGAGGTGCACAGTCAGGGCATTCTCAAGGCACTGGTGGCAGCGGCCAAGGCCGACGGCCATGTCGACGCCCGTGAGCGCCAGCTGATCGAGGCAGAGCTGGGCAAGCTGGCTGATGCTGATCTGCAGCACTGGCTGGAGGCTGAGCTGAACAAGCCGCTGGACCCGGCCGATGTGGCCAGTAGCGCCAGTACGCCGGAGCTGGCTGCGGAGATGTACTTGGCCAGCGTGCTGATGGTCGACGAGGAGCATTTCATGGAGCGCGCCTACCTCGACGAACTGGCGCGCTGCCTGCAACTCGACCCAGACCTCAAAGCCGAACTGGAAAGCCAGGTACGCGGCGTGAGCGCCTGATCAGGCATTGCGAGTGCAAACCCGTTTCCCTGACCGTCTGCCGGCACGCCCGGCGGGCTGTCAGCACGGGTTGGCTGAGTTATAATCGCCAGCTTTTGCACCGTCCGATTGAGAGCTGCCTACCTATGGAAATCAACCCGATCCTTAACAGCATCAAGGACCTGTCCGAGCGCACCCTGTCAATTCGGGGGTATCTTTGACTACGATCAGAAGCATGATCGTCTCGTCGAAGTAAACCGCGAACTCGAAGACCCCAACGTCTGGAACAAGCCCGAATACGCCCAGAGCCTGGGCCGTGAACGCGCCACCCTGGCGCAGATTGTCGAAACCATCGATGACCTCGATGGCGGACTTGCCGACTCTCGCGACCTGCTCGACATGGCGGTCGAAGAAGATGATCAAGGCGCCGTTGATGATGTGGCCGCCGAGCTGGACCGTCTGCGCGGAATCCTCGAAAAGCTCGAATTCCGCCGCATGTTCAGCCACGAGATGGACCCGAATAACTGCTACCTGGACATCCAGGCCGGTTCCGGCGGCACCGAGGCGCAGGACTGGGCGAACATCCTGCTGCGCATGTACCTGCGCTGGGCCGACAAGCGCGGCTTCACTGCTGAGATCGTCGAGCTGTCCGAGGGCGAAGTCGCCGGTATCAAGGGCGCTACCGTTCACATCAAGGGTGAATATGCTTTTGGCTGGTTGCGCACCGAGATCGGCGTGCACCGCCTGGTGCGCAAGAGCCCGTTCGACTCCGGCGCCCGTCGCCACACCTCGTTCTCGGCGGTATTCGTCTCGCCCGAGATCGACGACAGGGTGGAGATCGAAATCAACCCGGCCGACCTGCGCATCGACACCTACCGTTCCTCCGGCGCCGGTGGTCAGCACGTAAACACCACCGATTCGGCCGTGCGTATCACCCACGTGCCGACCAATACCGTGGTGGCCTGCCAGAACGAACGTTCCCAGCACGCCAACAAGGACACCGCCATGAAGATGCTGCGGGCCAAGTTGTACGAACTGGAAATGCAGAAGCGCAACGCCGCCTCTCAGGCGCTGGAAGACAGCAAGTCGGACATTGGCTGGGGGCACCAGATCCGTTCCTACGTGCTCGACGACTCGCGCATCAAGGATCTGCGTACCGGTGTGGAGCGCAGCGATTGCCAGAAGGTGCTCGACGGCGACCTCGACGGATACCTCGAAGCCAGCCTGAAACAGGGGCTCTGAGAGCAGCTGCAAGCCTCAAGCCGCAAGCACCCCCATTGAAACGATTTGACCGGGACGACCCGCAATGAGTGAACAACCGCTGAACCAGCACGCTATCCAAGAGGAAGAAAACAAGCTGATCGCCCAGCGCAAGGAAAAGCTTGCTGCCGTGCGCGAGCAGGGCAATGCCTTCCCCAATGACTTCCGTCGTGACCGCTATGCAGGCGACCTGCAGAAACAGTACGCCGAGAAGACCAAGGAGGAGCTGGAAGCGGAGGCCATTCCGGTCAAGGTCGCCGGACGCATCATGCTCAACCGCGGGCCGTTCATGGTGCTGCAGGATATGAGCGGGCGCATCCAGGTCTATGTCGATCGCAAGACGCTGCCGGCCGAGCAAGTCGAGGCGGTCAAGCACTTCGACCTGGGCGACATCATCGCCGCCGAAGGCACGCTGGCGCGCTCGGGCAAGGGCGACCTGTACGTCTACATGAGCAGCGTGCGTCTGTTGACCAAGTCGCTGCGTCCGCTCCCTGACAAGTTCCACGGCCTGACCGACACCGAGCAGCGCTATCGCCAGCGCTACGTCGATCTGATGGTCAATGAGGAAGTCCGCGAAACATTCCGCGTGCGCTCCCAGGTCATCTCGCATATCCGCAAATTCCTCGCCGAGCGTGACTTCCTCGAAGTCGAAACGCCGATGCTGCAGACCATCCCCGGCGGCGCTGCGGCCAAACCGTTCGAGACCCATCACAATGCGCTGGACATGCCGATGTTCCTGCGTATCGCGCCGGAGCTCTATCTGAAGCGTCTGGTAGTGGGTGGCTTCGAGCGCGTGTTCGAGATCAACCGCAACTTCCGTAACGAAGGCGTCTCAACCCGGCACAACCCCGAGTTCACCATGCTCGAGTTCTACCAGGCCTACGCCGACTACGAAGACAACATGGACCTTACCGAGGAGCTGTTCCGCGAGCTGGCCCTGGCGGTGCTCGGCAGCACTGACGTGCCCTATGGCGACAAGGTGTTCCATTTCGGCGAGCCGTTCGCGCGGCTGTCGGTGTTCGACTCGATCCTCAAGTTCAACCCGGAAATCTCGGCCTCCGATCTCAATGATCTGGAGAAGGCCCGTGCCATCGCCAAGAAGGCGGGCGCCAAGCTGCTCGGTCACGAAGGCCTGGGCAAGCTGCAGGTGATGATTTTCGAGGAGCTGGTCGAGCACAAGCTGGAACAGCCGACCTTCATCACCGAGTATCCGTTCGAGGTCTCGCCGCTGGCGCGCCGCAACGACCGCAACCCCAATGTCACCGATCGCTTCGAGCTGTTCATCGGTGGTCGTGAAATCGCCAACGCCTATTCCGAGCTCAACGACGCCGAGGATCAGGCCGAGCGCTTTCACGCGCAGGTGGCGGACAAGGACGCCGGCGACGACGAGGCCATGCACTTCGACGCCGACTTCGTGCGTGCGCTGGAATACGGCATGCCGCCGACCGCCGGCGAGGGTATCGGCATTGACCGCCTGGTGATGCTGCTGACCAACTCGCCGTCGATCCGCGACGTGATCCTCTTCCCGCACATGCGTCCGGAACTCTGATCCACTGAACGCACCAACCCGCAGTGTGCTGGCGCAGGCATCTGCGGGTGTAACCTCAACGGTACGGATCATCCGTGAAGAGGTAGCGATGAATACCCGTAACAACCTGGACGAATACCAGAGCATCGTGCGCGCGCTGTCAGACCGCATCGTCGAGGCGCAAACCCCAGTGCGCGTGCTGGACGCGGTCAAGTGGGACGAGAACACCCGCCAGGGCTTTTTCGCCGCCAAGGGCCGTGAGCTGCCAAAGATCGATCGCGGTTACTACGAGGGTCGGCCACTGGCTTTCGATTCCAGCGCGAAGAAGCAGGAATTCCAGGACATCGAGCGCGACATCACCCGCCAGCTAGGCCAGTTCAACCCGGTCGGGCAGATCATGCGGCGCATGTGCAAGGAATACCGCATGGTCATCCGCATGCTCGAGGCGCGTGGCACACCGGACTTCGGCATGATCTCCCAGGAGCTCTACGGCGCGGCATCCGACGCCTTTCACGCGGGCGATCCAACCCTGGCCGACCTCGGCCTTATGCTCTCCGACTATCTGAACAACATCGCCGACCGTGGCGACCTGCGTGACGAGCCGAAGAATCTCACCGCGCCGCAGGCCGTCGAGCTGCTGCAGAAGCGGCTGGATGTGGTATTCGGCGAAGGCGAGGGCGTGATCCGTGTTTTCGAGTCCGATGGCATCCTCGCCGATGCGGCAGCGGGCGCCGACTACATCAAGATCCGCAGCGACGCGCTGTTCAACGAGCGTGACGTGCGCGCGCTGGAGGTTCACGAAGGCCTGGTGCACGTCGGCACCACGCTAAACGGGCAGAACCAGCCGATCTGCACCTTTCTCGCCAAGGGGCCGCCGTCTTCCACGGTGACTCAGGAAGGTCTGGCAATCCTGATGGAGGTGATCGCCTTCGCCTCCTACCCGACGCGCCTGCGCAAGCTGACCAACCGCACCCGCGCCATTCACATGGCCGAGGAAGGTGCCGACTTTCTCGACGTGTTCGCCTTCTTCCGCGAGCAGGGCTATGGCGACGACGAGAGCTACAGCAACGCCAGCCGCGTGTTCCGTGGCTCGACGCCGGATGGCTTGCCCTTCACCAAGGACCTGTCCTACCTGAAGGGCTTCATCATGATCTACAACTACATCCAGCTCGCCGTGCGCAAGGGCCAGCTCGAGCAGATCCCGTTGCTGTTCTGCGGCAAGACCACGCTGGAGGACATGCGCACGCTGCGCCAGCTGGTGGACGAAGGCATGGTGGTGCCGCCCAAGTATCTGCCGCAGCAGTTTCAGGATCTCAACGCACTATCGGCCTGGATGTGTTTCTCCAACTTCCTCAATCACCTGAGTCTGGATCGTATCGAAGCCGACTACGCCAACATTCTCTGACCCGAACAACCGGATACACCTCACGCAAGGAAGCGTAACGACATGGAAAACCCCGTCTTTGCCCGTCGGTCCAGTCCGCTGGACCGCACCCTCTCGGCTGGCGCATACAACCTCGTCATTGGCCTGACCCTTTGCTGGGGCTTCTGGGTCAACTGGTGGATGGTGGGCAACATCCCCGTCGAGTCCATTCGCAGCATCCATCCCTGGTTGTTCGTTGGCGGCTACTTCGTCAGCTGCCTGGCCGGCGCCTGGCTGTTCCATCGCTCGAACAAGCCCTGGGTGAGCTTCCTTGGTTACAACCTGGTGGTGGTGCCGTTCGGGTTGGTCGTCAACCTGGTAGTCAGCCGCTACGACAGCGCGCTGGTGCATGAGGCGATCCGCATCACGGCACTGGTAACCCTGGGCATGATGCTGCTGGGCACGCTGTTTCCGAGGTTCTTTGCCAGCATCGCCCGTGCGCTGACAGTGGCGCTGCTGCTGGTGATCGTCGTCGAGCTGGTCGAGCTGTTCATCCTCGGCATCCACCATGGTGTGATCGACTGGATCGTGGTGCTGATCTTCTGCGGCTATGTCGGCGTTGACTGGGGGCGGGCAAACCAGATTCCCAAGACGCTGGACAACGCCATCGACAGCGCCGCGGCGCTCTATATGGACATCATCAACCTGTTCCTGCGTATCCTGCGCATTCTCGGGCGCAAATAGGCGAGGGCAGCCGAGGCCGCTGTCGCTGCGCTGCAATCACAGGATCAGGAGCTCGCCGTGGCCAGTCACGAACTCGAATACGAAATCCTCGGACAGTCCGCGCAGAGCGTGGAAATCATCCTCGATCCCGGCGAGACGGTGATCGCCGAGGCCGGCGCGATGAACTACATGACCGATGGCGTGCGCTTCGAGGCACGCATGGGCGATGGCTCGGCGAGCGGTGTGCTCGGCAAGCTGTGGGGCATGGGCAAGCGGATGATCACCGGCGAGTCGCTGTTCCTCACCCATTTCACCAACCAGGGCAAGGGACAGGCACGGGTTGCCTTCGCAGCGCCGTATCCGGGTACGGTGGTGCCGGTAGACCTTGCGGCGCTTGGTGGTCAATTGATCTGCCAGAAGGACGCTTTTCTTTGTGCGGCCTATGGCACGCGGATCGGCATCAGCTTCAGCAAGCGTATCGGTGCCGGCTTCTTCGGCGGCGAGGGCTTCATTCTGCAGCGCCTGGATGGCGACGGGCTGGCCTTCGTTCACGCCGGCGGTACGGTGATCCGCAAGGAGCTGAACAACGAAACCCTGCGCCTGGATACGGGTTGTCTGGTGGCTTTCACGCCGGGCATCGACTACGACATCCAGCTGGCTGGTGGGCTGCGCAGCATGCTGTTCGGTGGTGAAGGGCTGCTGCTGACTACGCTCAAGGGCACCGGGAGTGTCTGGATTCAGAGCCTGCCGTTTTCGCGCCTGGCCGAGCGGGTCTACGAGGCCACCTATCAGGCGCGTGGCGAAACCCGTGCCGGCGGCAAATGAGCTGACGCCGGAGCACTCGAATTTGCCACAATGCGCGCTTTGGCCCGCTGAGATCGTCCATGTCCGAACGCAATCCCATTCCGCTGATCCTCACCGCAATTGGCAGCGTGGTTGGCACCGTCGCCGTGCTGACCTACTACGGCTATGTGCATATCGCCAAGCCTGAAGACGCACTGTTGTTGGCCGACTACACCATGCTCAAGACCGTTCCCGGCGAAGACTACCGGGTATCGCTGAAGCCGGCCTCGCAGGTGGCGCAGTGCATCGATGGCGTGCTGGTGCTGTTCGATACCGAGCAGAAGGGCCTGACCGGTGTGCTGGTGGACAACAAGAAGCGCGCCGTGCGCTGCATGGAAGAACAGGTGCCGGCTGGCCTGCTGCGTTGATCGTATGGCGACGCTGCCGTGCATAAACGCGGCCGCTTGAAACAGAAACGCTCCCGACGCGTTGATGGCGTCGGGAGCGTTCGCTCAGCTCCTGAGGTGCTGGATCAGCGCATCGACGAGCGTGGTGCCACCGGCTTGTTGTCGTCGGAAATCGTTACTTCCACACGACGATTCATGGCGCGGCCGGCCGAATCGCTGTTGCTTGCCACCGGGTATTCCTTGCCATAACCCTGCGACACGATGCGCTGGGGGTCGACGCCCATCTTCACCAGCGCGGTGCGCACCGAGTTGGCGCGGCGCTCTGAGAGGCGCTGATTGTATTCAGCGGAACCAGTGCTGTCGGTGTAGCCCTCGACGATCACCTTGCGCTCAGGGTTCTCATTGAGGAAGTCAGCCAGTTTTTGCACGCTGCGCATGCCGCCTGGCTTGAGCTCGGCGCGGTCGTAGTCGAACAGCACGTCACCGAAGGTCACCAGCGTGCCGCGTTCGGTCTGCTTGGCCTGCATGTCTTCCTGCAGTTTGCGGATCTGCGCGTCGCGGGCTTCCAGGCGTGCTTCGGCACGCTGAGCCGAGGCCTTGCCTAGGTTCTCCTCGGCCGCACGCAGTGCGATGGTTTGCTCGGCGAGTTCGATGCGGCGTTTGGTCAGGTAGGCCAGCTGGTCGACCGTCTCTTTATCTGCATCGTTAAGGTAGGCCTTATTCGCCTTGTCCAGCATGTTGCTGGCGTCCTGGGTTTCCAGTGCGGCGACCTTGCTGGCACGCGAGTCGCTTTGCAGCGCGGAGAAGCTGCTGCGCGCATCTTCGAGGTTTTCGTTGGGCTGACTGGCGCAGGCCACCAGGCCGATGCTCAGGGCTAGCATGGTAGGCAGAGTTACGAGCTTATGCATGACGAGTTCATCCTATGGCTATAAATGGAATGGCGGCGTTGGGGGATCAGCGAACGTTGCGCATGCCTTCTTCGCGTAGTTCCTGAATTCCCTTCTGCGCGTCGTCCACGGCTTTCTGAGCCTTGGCCGCTTCAGCCTTGCGTTCGGCTACGCGGGCATCCCATTCGGCCTGTTCGGCCAGCTTGCGGGCTTCTTCGTAGTTTTCCTTCTGCATGGCCATTTCGGCCTGCTTCCATTTTTCCTGCGCGGCGCGCATTTCGACCGCAGCGTACTCAGGGCCGCCGGCACTGACGGCGCTGCGCACTGCCGATTCAGTCACGGCGAACTGCTCGGTCGGTGGGTTGCCCGCGCATGCGGTCAGCAGCAGGCCGCCAAGGGCAATGGCCGCCAGCTTGGGTAGCTGAAATCTCGAAGCGTGGGTTGCGACAGCTTTGTTCATGGTCAGTCTCCAGTTCGATTGCATACGAATAGCTACCGTCCCTGGCTGGGCAGTGCTGATTAGGTCACTACCGATATCGGGACATATTTTTGTGAGGCCTGGCGGCGCTAATCGTTCAGTCAAAATTGGCGAGCTAGAGCGGCTGTCACGAACGACGTCCGTATCGATGAGCACGCGAGGACTGCCGTACGGGCGGCTGGAGTGGTTGCGCGACGGTGGAAAAGCAGGCGCCCGGGTAGGGCGCCTGCGCGGCATGCAAGGGCTGCGTTTTGCCGCTCAGTTAGACGGTGCGGGAGTCTTCTCTTCGTCGAGCATGCGCTTGAGATGTTTGCGCGACAGTTCGAGAAAGCGCGGGGTGGGGCCGGCGTCCTCGTAGACCGGATCGCCCTGTTCATCGGTGGCGATCACTTGAGTGCCCCGGACGTAAGGCAGGCTGGTTTCGACAGCCTCCAGAGCGGCGCCGACCAGTTCGCCGAGCAGCGCCTCGGTGCTGCGCTTGGGATACATCTCGGCGAGCGCCGCGAGCCGTGCTGCGCTTTCGACATCCAATGGGATGCTGTAGGTGGTCTGGCTCATGTGGCCCTTGGCGTCCCGTTCCCAATGGCTGACAAGCTCGGAAATTCTCATGATTACTCCTTTGCCCGCGCATACGAGCGGTAATGACGTGTAGCTTTGGTGCTCGTGCCACGTGGCTGCCAGCACTGATGTCTTGTCAGCGCCTGGCGCGGTGGGCACTCTGGTTGGAGATAATTTCAGCGTAGCCGTTCAGGATCGTTTTCCCAGCAGAGCGTCTGATGCAATGCGGCGAACCGGTCGCATCAGCCGAGCGAGGCTCGCGAAACTCATTTGGCCGTATTGGCGGGAGGAGCAAGAAGGTCATGGCGAAAATCATCGATGCACGTCTGCGCGACAACGTACATCTGCTTGGCGAGCTGCTCGGCAACACCATCCGTGTGCAGCACGGCGACCAGTTCTTCGACAAGATCGAACGCATCCGCAAGGGCGCCAAGGCAGCACGCAAGGGGTCTGCCGAGGGCGCGCAGCTGTTGACCGAGACGCTCGATAGTCTCGACGAAAGCGAGCTCCTGCCAATGACCCGGGCGTTCAACCAGTTCCTCAACCTGGCCAACATCGCCGAACAGTACCACCAGGTCCGCCGCCGCACGGCAGGCGAGCCGGTACCCTTCGAAACCAGCGTGTTTGCCGATCTGATCGAACGCCTCAAGGCAGCAGGGCATGGCGACGAGTTCATCGCGCGGCAGGTCAGCCGGCTGGAGATCGAGCTGGTGCTGACGGCGCATCCCACCGAAGTTTCTCGTCGCACGTTGATCCAGAAGTACGACGCCATCGCCGAGCAACTGGCGGCTCGCGACCACACCGACCTCTCCGACGCCGAGCAGGCGAAGATCGAGCTGCAGTTGCAGCGTCTGATCGCCGAGGTCTGGCACACCGAGGAGATCCGGCGTAACCGGCCCACCCCGGTCGAAGAAGCTCGATGGGGCTTCGCGGCGATCGAAAACTCGCTGTGGAAGGCCGTGCCCAACGTGTTGCGTCAGACCGATGCGACCCTCCGGCGTGCGACCGGCCTGCACTTGCCGCTGGAGGCCGCGCCGATCCGTTTCGCGTCCTGGATGGGTGGCGACCGTGATGGCAACCCCAACGTGACCGCCATGGTGTCTCGTGAGGTCCTGCTGACGGCACGCTGGATGGCTGCCGACCTTTACCTGCGGGAGATCGAGGGGCTGATCACCGCGCTGTCGATGAGCGAAGCCAGCGAAGAGCTGCGGCGTCAGAGCGGCGACTCGGCCGAACCCTATCGGGTGCTGCTCAAGCCCCTGCGCCATCGACTGCGGGCAACCCGGGATTGGGCGCGTGCTGCTATCGAGCACGGCCAGCCGGCTCCGTCCGAGGTGCTGCACGATTGCGCCGAACTGCGCCGGCCCCTGGAGTTGTGCTACCGCTCGCTGCATGCTTGTGGCATGGGCATGATCGCCGATGGCGCGCTGCTCGACTGCCTGCGGCGGCTGGCCGTGTTCGGGCTGTTCCTGGTACGGCTGGACATTCGCCAGGATGCCGCACGGCATGCCGCCGCACTGGCAGAAATCACCGATTACCTCGGGCTGGGCGATTACCAGCAGTGGGATGAGCAGCGCCGGCTGGATTGGCTGCAGCTCGAGTTGAGCAGTCGCCGCCCGTTGCTGCCGGCTCACTATCATCCGTCCGCCGATACTGCCGAGGTGCTGGCTACCTGCGCGGTGATCGCCGAAGCGCCTGCCACCTCGCTGGGTTCCTACGTCATTTCCATGGCCCATGCAGCGTCCGATGTGCTCGCCGTGCAGCTGCTGCTCAAGGAGGCTGGTCTGCAGCGGCCAATGCGTGTGGTACCGCTGTTCGAAACCCTCGATGACCTCAATAACGCCGCGCCGATCATCGACCGCCTGCTTGCCCTGCCAGGTTATCGCCAGCGTCTACAGGGGCCGCAGGAGGTGATGATCGGCTACTCCGACTCGGCCAAGGATGCCGGCACCACGGCCGCCGCCTGGGCCCAGTATCGTGCACAGGAACAGCTGGTGGATGTATGCCGTAAGCACGGCGTCGAGCTGCTGCTGTTCCATGGCCGTGGCGGTACGGTGGGACGTGGCGGCGGCCCTGCGCATGCGGCGATCCTCTCGCAGCCGCCGGGGTCGGTGGCCGGCCGTTTCCGCACCACCGAACAGGGCGAGATGATCCGCTTCAAGTTCGGCCTGCCGGACATCGCCGAGCAGAACCTCAACCTCTATCTCGCGGCAGTGCTCGAAGCGACGCTACTGCCACCGCCGATGCCCGAACCTGGCTGGCGCGAAACCATGGATCGCCTCGCCGCCGAAGGTGTGGCTGCCTATCGGGGTGTGGTGCGCGAGCATCCGCTGTTCGTCGACTACTTCCGCCAGGCGACACCGGAGCTGGAACTGGGGCGTCTGCCGCTGGGCAGTCGGCCTTCCAAGCGTCGCGAAGGTGGGGTGGAGAGCCTGCGGGCGATACCCTGGATTTTCGCCTGGACGCAGACGCGGCTGATGCTGCCCGCCTGGCTCGGCTGGGAACAGGCATTGCACAACGCGCTGCAGCGTGGGGAGGGTGGCTGCCTGGCTGAGATGCGTGCGCGTTGGCCATTCTTCAGCACGCGCATCGATATGCTGGAAATGGTGCTGGCCAAGGCCGATGCTGACATCGCGCGGCGTTACGACGAGCGCCTGGTACAGCCGGAACTGCTTTCACTCGGCAGCGATTTGCGTGACCGATTGTCGCAGGTGGTGGGCGCCGTACTGAGCGTGACTGGCCAGGTCGACCTGCTCGATCACAGCCCGAAGACCCAGGAAGCGTTCAGCCTGCGCAACACCTATCTCGATCCGTTGCACCTGCTGCAGATCGAACTGCTGGCCCGTTCAAGGCAGCAGCAGAACCCAGCAGACAGCCCGCTCGAGCAGGCTCTGCTGGTCAGTGTCGCCGGCATTGCGGCGGGGTTGCGCAACACCGGCTAAGCCCGCGCGACACTCCGGGCGGCGGCGTCATGTGGCGCCGTCGCTGGTCAGCATTTGCGTCGAATCGTGACATTTATGAGGTTCGATAGACGTTTTCGGGACGGCTTGTGCCGTCCCGGTGCGCTGTGTATCGTGTTCAACCTTTTGTCGCATGGCGGCAAACCAGATTTTTTGATTCGTCAGCGAAGAGCCGCGTCGGCCCGCTGGCAGGGTCACCCCCTTCTAAGAAACTCGAGGACTCATCATGCGTGTGATTCTGCTGGGAGCGCCCGGTGCCGGAAAAGGTACCCAGGCTGGCTTCATTACCAAAAAATTCGGTATTCCGCAGATCTCCACGGGCGACATGCTGCGTGCGGCAGTCAAGGCTGGCACCGAGCTGGGTCTGAAAGCCAAGAGTGTGATGGATGCCGGTGGCCTGGTGTCCGATGATCTGATCATCAACCTGGTCAAGGAGCGTATTGCTCAGCCCGATTGCGCCAACGGCTTCCTGTTTGACGGCTTTCCACGCACCATTCCTCAGGCTGAAGCGCTGAAGGAAGCCGGCGTGCGTATCGACAACGTGATCGAGATCGCCGTGGACGACGAGGAAATCGTCGGCCGTATCGCCGGTCGCCGCGTGCACCCGGCCTCGGGTCGCGTTTACCACACCGAGCACAACCCGCCGAAGGTTGCCGGTCAGGACGACGAAACCGGTGAGGAGCTGATCCAGCGCGACGACGACAAGGAAGAGACCGTGCGTCATCGCCTGTCGGTCTACCATGCGCAGACCAAGCCGCTGGTGGATTTCTACCAGAGCCTGGCCGCTGCCGAAGGCACGCCGAAGTACAGCCGTATCGAGGGTGTCGGTTCGGTGGACGAGATCACCGCCAAGGTGTTCGCCGCACTGAGCTGATCGAACCCGCGCTGCACGGATCGATGAAAATGCCCGTATCCAACGATACGGGCATTTTTTTGCCCGACGCTCTGGGCACAACGAAAGAACCGGCACTGCGAATACGCTAGAATCGGCGCCTTTTCACCGACCGGACCAACCCGATGACCACTCTGCTGGCCCTGGATACCGCCACCGAAGCCTGCTCAGTCGCCCTGCTGCATGACGGCAAGGTGCTGAGCCACTACGAGGTGATTCCACGTCTGCATGCCCAGCGATTGCTGCCGATGGTACAAGCGCTGCTCGGCGAGGCTGGAGTGGCGCTTTCCGCAGTAGATGCCATCGCGTTCGGACGGGGACCGGGTGCGTTTACCGGTGTGCGGATTGCGATCGGTGTGGTGCAGGGTCTGGCGTATGCGTTGCAGCGTCCGGTGCTACCCGTTTCGACCCTGGCGACCATCGCTCAGCGAGCCTGGCGCGAGCACGGCGCGGCGCAGGTCGCGGCGGCCATCGATGCACGCATGGACGAGGTTTATTGGGGCTGCTACCGCGAGCACGGTGGGGAGATGCAGCTGGTCGGTAGCGAAGCTGTGCTGCCGCCCGAGCAGGCCGTGCTGCCGCGTGATGCGGGTGACGACTGGTTCGGTGCCGGTACCGGCTGGTGCTACGCCGAGCGGATACCGGCCGCCGTACGAGCAAGCGACGCGGGCATGCTGCCGCATGCCGAGGATCTGCTGCGTCTGGCGACTTTCGCCTGGCAGCGAGGCGAGGCGCTGGAGGCCGATCAGGCCCAGCCGGTCTACTTGCGCGACAACGTCGCAACACCGAAAGGGATCAAATGACGAGGAGCGTTGCCAAAGTCCTGGCTGCCCGTTAGAGTCGCCGGGCCTCTGATCGAGTCGAATAATGCGCGTCGAAAGCTCCTTTCCTGTTCCCTATTCAACGGATCGTTCTGCCCGTACCGGCAGGGCGGCGGATAGCTATGGGGAAACGCAGCGGGCGGCGCAGGCGCAGCGTGGGGTCGACAGCCGCTCCGGGCAGGACTACCAGCCTCAGGCCGATCGTCCGCAGCAGCGGGTCAACTCCAGCGCGTTGGTCGAGCGCTACTCCGCATTCCGCTATGACGAGCCGCAGCCGGAGCGCCCATTGCCCAGCCGCGTGGCTCAGGCGCTGGCCAGCTATACCAGTACGGCGAGTTTCCGTGTCGATTTCGACGGCACCGAAGTGCTCGGACTCGACCTCTACGCCTGAGGCGGTCCGATCTGCCAGAGCTTCCCTATTACCTCGGTTGTCCCTCCTGGAACGAGAGTGCCTGGCTCGGATCGTTGTATCCGGCGGGTACGCCAGCGTCCGATTTCCTAGCCAGCTATTGTTCGGCCTTCAATACGGTCGAAGGCAACACCACGCTCTACGCCTGGCCATCGGAGCAAAAGGTCCAGCGCTGGGCCTGCGAGATGCCCGAGGGCTTCCGCTTCTGTGCCAAATTTCCCCGCGATGTCAGCCAGGCCGGCGATCTGCCTGCGGCGCTGGAGCAGGCGCATGCCTTCCAGCGGCTGTTGCTGCCATTGGGGCGAAGGGTAACGCCGTTCTGGCTGCAACTGCCCGCCAGCGTTGGGCCATCTAGACTGAGCGAGCTTGCGGCGTTCATCGATGGCTTCGACGCAGCGCTGGCGGTCGAGGTGCGGCATCCCGGGTACTTCGACCGAGGGGATGGTGAGCGCGCATTGAACCGATTGCTGCGTGATCGCGGCATCGAGCGCATCTGCCTCGATACCCGTGCGTTGTTCAGCTGCCAGTCCCGCGATCCGGCGCTGTTGCATGCGCAAAGCAAGAAGCCTCGGCTGCCGGTGCGCCCGGTGGCATTCAGCGATTCGCCGCAGCTGCGCTTCGTCGGTCACCCCGAGCTGGAGGCGAACGACGCATTCATGGCGCCCTGGCTGGACAAGGTGGCTGGTTGGATCGAGGCCGGCAAGACGCCGCACGTCTATCTGCACACCCCGGACAATCACCGTGCGCCCGAGTTGGCGATGCGCTTCCACGCGCTGCTGAGTGAGCGCCTGTCCGGACTGCCGGCCCTGCCTACGTTGCAGGCTGCGCCGCAACTGTCCCTGCTCGCCGATTGAGTCAGGTCTGCGGCCCGACCACTTTTGTAAAACATCGCCCCCAACTTCGCGCGCTCGGCGTTGCCCATAAGGAATGACCTTTGGCCGCTTCTTCCTTCTGCTGTTGCTGCTGTTAGCAGGCTTCACCCTGGCGGTGCGGCAGGAACTGATCGACATCCCGCCGCGCTGGAACCCCTGGGCACCGTTGGACATCCGTGAGCCGCCGAACCTGTTGACACCGCTCAAGCTACGGCGCCTGCAGCAGGACCGAACGCTCTGCGAACAGGCGCTCGCCACGGCGCCGCTGCGTTACGCTGCCGTGCCGGACAGCACACCGGAGCCGGGCTGCCCGGTCGAGAACAGCGTGCGCGTGCAGGGCTCGGACGTGCGCTTCAGCGGGCCGTTTCTCGCCACCTGCCCGCTGGCGGCAGCTTATGCGATGTTCGAGTTGCACGGACTTCAGCCGGCGGCGCAGACGGTCTTCGGCCAGCCGGTAGTACGCATCGATCACTTCGGCAGCTTCGCCTGTCGCAACATCGCGCGTAGCAATCGGCGCAGCCAGCACGCCAGCGCCAATGCACTGGATCTGGCCGGTTTCCGCCTGCAGGATGGCACCCGCATCACCGTGGCGCGGGACTGGCAGGGCGACGGCGACAAGGCGCGCTTTCTGCGCCTAGTCCGCGATGCTGCCTGCGATGCGTTCAACGTCACGCTTGGGCCCGAGTACAACGCGGCCCATCACGACCACTTTCACGTCGATATGGGTGGTTTCGGCATGTGCCGCTGACGATTGGGGCGCATCCCGGAATGCTCTGGCACAATGCGCTGCTTTCATTGTTGCCGGTGTTCCATGTCTGCAAGCCATCCTCTAGTTCGGATTGAACCGCTCGCTCCGCAATTTTCCGCAGTAGCCCATGAGTGGGCGCTGCGTCTGGGCTTGCCGGAAGGGCAGGGCGAGGCCGAGTTTGCTCTACAGATTGGCGAATCCGGCCTGCAACTGCAGTTGCTCGAAGCGCAGGCGCCGGGGCCGGTGCGGGTTGATTTCGTCGAAGGCGCAGCGGCGCACCGGCGGCAGTTCGGTGGTGGCAGCGGGCAGATGATCGCCAAAGCCGTGGGCATCCAGCCGGGTATTCGCCCTCGGGTGCTGGACGCCACCGCCGGTCTGGGGCGCGATGCCTTCGTGCTGGCGACGCTGGGCTGTGAAGTCAGCCTGATCGAACGTCAGCCGCTGATTGCCGCGCTGTTGGAGGATGGTCTGAGTCGCGCCTCAGGCGACGCTGACGTGGCTGCGATCGCCGCGCGGATGACCTTGCTCAAGGGCAATGCCATCGAGTTGATGCAGCAGTGGCAGGGCGAAACGCCGCAGGTCATCTACCTCGATCCGATGTTTCCCCATCGCGACAAGAGTGCGCTGGTGAAGAAGGAGATGCGCCTGTTCCGACCCTTCGTCGGTGACGATATGGATGCGCCGGCGCTGCTGGCCGCGGCGCTGGAGCTGGCCAGCCATCGGGTGGTGGTCAAGCGCCCGCGCAAGGCGCCGGCAATCGAAGGCAGCAAGCCCGGCTACAGTCTGGAAGGCAAATCCAGCCGCTACGACATCTATCCGAAAAAGAAGCTGCAGGCCTGACGCCGGCAGCCTGCCGCTTCGCCATGGCTCGGCTCAGCCGCGATAGGCGCGCAGGAATACCGTCACCACATCGCGCACGTGCAGGTTGCTTTCCTCCTCCGTTGGCGCCTCGGCATAGCCGACCAGCATGCGGAAGTGCTGTGCACCCTTGATCAGCGAGCAGAAATGCTCGGCGGCCCGCAGCGGGTCGTCGATGTCCAGCAGGCGCAGCGTGTTGGCGCTGCTGAACAGCTGTTGCAGATCGCTCAGCAGCTGCTGCGGGCCGGCATCGAAGAACATCTTCACCAGACTCGGATTCTGCGTCGCCATCGCCACCATCACCCGATGCAGGCCGATGGACTCGGGGCTATTGACCAGTTCATTGAAGGCCCTGCCGATCGCTAGCAGCACCTCCTCGATGTCGCAATCTGCATCCAGTTGAAACAGGCGCCTCGGTAGCCGCGTTTCGCAGGTCGCCTTCACCGCTGCACTGAACAGCGCCTCCTTGTCCTTGAAGTGGCTGTACAGCGTCAGCTTGGAAACGCCGGCTTCGGCGGCGATGGCTTCCATGCTGCTGCCTTCGTAGCCGTTGCCGAGAAACAGCACCTGCGCGGCGGCAAGGATCGCCTCGCGCTTGACGGGGTCCTTCGGGCGGCCGGGGCCGGGGGATGCGGAATGGTTTTCTATCATGGGTGTTTTAATAGTGGACTGGCTGGTACGGTATTTTTACTATACCCGGCAGTATAAGTATTCCAATCCGCTTCGCGACAGAGAGACTTCATCGTGTTCCGACATGCCTTGTCCCTTGCCTCTACGCTCGGCTGTGCCCTTGTTCTGGTTGCCTGTGGCAACGGCGAGACGCCGCAGCAGCTGCCTCGTCCGGTCATGGTGGTGCAGCCGCAGCCTGCCAGCGAGGCACGCGAAAGCTATCCCGGCGAGGTGCACGCGCGCTACGAACCTGAGCTGGCGTTCCGCATCGGCGGCAAGGTCGTCGAGCGCCTGGTCGAAGCGGGCGACCGCGTACGCAAGGACCAGCCCCTGGCGCGTCTCGATCCACAGGACGTGCGGCTGCAGCTGGACGGCATGCGTGCGCAGGTGGCGGCGGCGGAAGCCAATCTGCGCGTGGCCAAGGCCGAGCATGACCGCTACCAGGCGCTGCTCGGTCGTCAGCTGGTCAGCCAGTCGCAGTTCGACAATGCCGACAACGCCTATCGTGCTGCGGCAGCCCGTTTGCAGCAGGCGCGGGCTGAGTTCGATGTGGCCAGCAATCAGGTCGATTACGCCGTGCTGCGTGCGACCAGCGATGGCCTGATCGCGCAGCGGCGAGTCGAGGTAGGGCAGGTGGTCGCCGCCGGGCAGACCGCGTTCGTGCTGGCGGCCGATGGTGAGCGCGAGGTCGCTATCGATCTGCCGGAACAGTCGCTGGAGCGCTACCGGGTTGGCCAGGACGTCGAGGTCGAACTCTGGTCGCAGCCGGGGCGCCACTATCTCGGCAAGATCCGCGAACTCTCTCCGGCTGCCGATGCGCAGTCCCGGACCTATTCGGCGCGTGTCGCCTTCAGCGAGCAGGAGGTACCCGCCGAGTTGGGTCAGAGCGCGCTGGTCAGCATTCGCCGTGATGGCGAGGTTTCGCTGGCGGTACCGCTCTCCGCGCTCAGTGCCGAACAGGGCAAGGCGCATGTCTGGCGGCTGAAGGCCGATTCCACCGTGGAACGGGTGGAAGTCCGAACCGGGCCGTTTGGCGAACAGCTGGTACCGATCCTCGATGGGTTGGAGGCCGACGACTGGATCGTCCTGGCAGGGGTGCAGATGCTCAGCGATAACCAGCCGGTTCGCCCGGTGGATCGCCACAATCGCCCCGTCGAGCTGGCCGCCCAGGAGTAACCGCGATGCGCTTCAACCTTTCCGCCTGGGCGCTGCAGAACCGCCAGATCGTCGTCTACCTGATGCTCCTGCTGGCGATTGTCGGCGCGCTGTCGTACAGCAAGCTCGGCCAGAGTGAGGACCCGCCGTTCACCTTCAAGGCGATGGTCATCCAGACGCAATGGCCGGGCGCCACCGCCGAGGAGATGTCGCGCCAGGTCACCGAGCGCATCGAGAAGAAGCTGATGGAAACCGGCGAGTACGAGCGCATCGTCTCGTTCTCCCGGCCGGGCGAATCCAACGTCACCTTCATGGCGCGTGACTCGATGCGCTCGAAGGATATTCCCGACCTCTGGTACCAGATCCGCAAGAAGATCGGCGACATCCAGCACACCTTTCCGCCGGGAGTGCGCGGACCGTTCTTCAATGACGAATTCGGCACCACCTTCGGCAACATCTACGCCCTGACCGGCAGCGGTTTCGACTACGCGATCCTCAAGGACTACGCCGACCGCATCCAGCTGCAACTGCAGCGGGTGAAGAGCGTCGGCAAGGTCGAGCTGATCGGCCTGCAGGACGAGAAAATCTGGATCGAGCTGTCCAACGTCAAGCTGGCCACGCTCGGCGTGCCGCTGGAAGCCGTGCGCCAGGCACTGGAGGCGCAGAACGCGGTGACCGCCGCCGGTTTCGTCGAGACCATCAGCGATCGGGTACAACTGCGTGTTACCGGCAGCTTCGAGACGGTCAAGGAGATTCGCGATTTCCCCATCCGCGTGGCCGGTCGCACCTTCCGCATCGGCGACGTGGCCGAGGTGCATCGCGGCTTCAACGACCCGCCCGCGCCGCGCATGCGCTTCATGGGCGAGCCAGCGCTGGGGCTGGCGGTATCAATGAAAAGCGGTGGCGACATCCTGGTGCTGGGCCAGGCACTGGAGCAGGAGTTCGCCCGCCTGCAGCAGGAGCTGCCCGCCGGGATGCAGCTGCGCAAGGTCTCCGATCAACCGGCCGCGGTGAAGACCAGCGTCGGCGAGTTCGTCAAGGTGCTGATCGAGGCGCTGGTGATCGTGTTGCTGGTGAGCTTCTTCTCGCTCGGCGTGCGTACCGGGCTGGTGGTCGCGCTGTCGATTCCGCTGGTGCTGGCCATGACCTTTGCCGCCATGAGCTATCTGGACATCGGCCTGCACAAGATCTCCCTTGGCGCCCTGGTCCTGGCTCTCGGGCTGATGGTGGACGACGCGATCATTGCGGTGGAGATGATGGCGATCAAGATGGAGCAGGGCTACGACCGCCTCAAGGCCGCCAGCTTCGCCTGGACCAGCACGGCGTTCCCGATGCTGACCGGCACACTGATCACCGCGGCGGGTTTCCTGCCGATTGCCACCGCCAATTCCAGCACCGGCGAATACACCCGTTCGATCTTCCAGGTGGTGACCATCTCCCTGATCGCTTCCTGGATCGCCGCGGTGATGTTCGTGCCGCTGATCGGCGAAAAGCTGCTGCCCGATCTGGCCAAGAAATCGGCCCATAAGCACGGCGCAAGCAGTGCAAGCCACGATCCCTATGCCACACCGTTCTACCAGCGCGTGCGTCGCGTGGTGACCTTCTGTGTGCGCCGGCGCAAGACCGTCATCCTGCTCACTCTGGCGATCTTCGCCGCAGCGGTGGTGCTGTTCCGCCTGGTGCCGCAACAGTTCTTCCCCGCCTCGGGCCGCCTCGAACTGATGGTCGACCTCAAACTGGCCGAAGGCGCTTCGTTGAAGGCGACAGAAGCGGAGGTCGCGCGGCTGGAGCAGCTGCTCAAGGAACGTGCCGGCATCGACAACTACGTGGCCTACGTCGGTACCGGCTCGCCGCGTTTCTACCTGCCGCTGGATCAGCAGCTGCCGGCGACCAGCTTCGCCCAGTTCGTCGTGCTGGCGGATAGCATCGAATCCCGCGAGGCTCTGCGCAGCTGGCTGATCGAGCGCATGCGCGAAGATTTCCCCAGCCTGCGCGGCCGCGTGACCCGGCTGGAGAATGGCCCGCCGGTGGGCTATCCGGTGCAGTTCCGCGTCACCGGCGAACACATCGACGTGGTACGTAGGCTGGCCCGTCAGGTGGCTGCCAAAGTGAACGAGAACCCGCACGTGGCCAACGTCCATCTGGACTGGCAGGAGCCGAGCAAGATGGTCCGGCTCAACGTCGATCAGGACCGCGCCCGTGCACTGGGCGTGACCACCGCCGAGCTGTCCGGCTTCTTGCGGCGCACCTTCACCGGCAGCAGCGTCAGCCAGTTCCGCGAAGACAACGAGCTGATCGAGATCCTTCTGCGTGGCACCGAACGTGAGCGGCTTGAACTGTCGATGCTGCCGAGTCTGGCGATCCCCACTGAGAGCGGGCGCAGCGTGCCGCTGTCGCAGGTAGCAACGCTCGAGTACGGCTTCGAGGAGGGCGTGATCTGGCATCGCAACCGCCTGCCGACGGTCACCATGCGCGCCGACGTGTACGGAGAGCAGCAGCCAGCCGCACTGGTGCGGGAGATCGAGCCGACGCTGGCGGATATTCGCGCGCAATTGCCCGGTGGCTACCTGCTAGAGGTGGGCGGCACGGTCGAGGATTCCGAGCGCGGTCAGCGCTCGGTGAATGCCGGCATGCCGCTGTTCGTCATCGTCGTGCTGACCCTGTTGATGGCGCAGCTCAAGAGTTTCTCTCGCTCGGCCATGGTGTTCCTCACCGCGCCGCTGGGCATCATCGGTGTGGCGCTGTTCCTGCTGTTGTTCGGCCAGCCGTTCGGCTTCGTCGCCATGCTCGGCACCATCGCCTTGTCGGGGATGATCATGCGCAACTCGGTGATACTGGTGGACCAGATCGAGCAGGACATCGGTGCCGGTCAGGCGCGTTTCACTGCGATCGTCGAAGCCACCGTGCGCCGCTTCCGACCGATCGTGCTCACTGCGCTGGCATCGGTGCTGGCGATGATTCCACTGTCGCGCAGCATCTTCTTCGGGCCGATGGCGGTGGCGATCATGGGTGGTCTGATCGTCGCAACCGCGCTGACGCTGTTGTTCCTGCCAGCCTTGTATGCCGCCTGGTTCAAAGTCCGCGAAGGGGAGGCCAGCGCCAGCTGACGGCGCTTATCAGGCGCGCCTGATAAGCGCTCAGATGTCCGCGGCGTTAAGCAGGCATTCCGCGGCGGCCTTGGCGTCCCGTGCCTGCTCGCCCGGCCCTTCGATATGCGCCATGCTCAGCGCGCCTTCGAGTAGGTACTGCAGCTGGCGCGCCAGCTGCGTCGCGTTGGGCGCATCCATGTGTTCCAGCAATTCACGCAGGTAGGCTTGCAGCTCGGCCTTGTACGCGGATGAGCGGCGATGAATCGGATGGTCTCGGTCGTGATATTCAGCCGCTGCGTTGATGAACAGGCAGCCGCAGAACTTATCGCCACCGTGGATCATCCCGTGCAACCCATCGAAAACACTCAGTAGCGCCTCGCGTGGTGGCAGCCTGCCGGCCCGTTCGCGCAGGCGCGTCAGCATCAGCTCGTGGCGCGCCTCCAGCACGGCAAGGATCAGCTCGTCCTTGGACTTGAAATGCTTGTACAGCGTCATCTTGGCCACACCGGATTCGGCCAGGATGCGGTCGATGCCGGTAGCGTGATAACCCTCGCGATAGAACAGATTCTCTGCGGTGTTGAGCAACTGGTCGCGCTTGTTCGATGCCATGGATACCTCCTGTGGTTCGACATTATGCGGGAGCGCTCGCGGCTTGCTCCAGTTGGGTGGAACTGCGTTGGTGCTTGCAGTGTACAGACAGGTCTGTCTATTATCCAGTCACAGCCAATCACGAGGGCAACACCATGAAGCTTTACGACCTGACGCTATCCGGCAACTGTCACAAGGTCCGCCTGTTCCTCAGCCTGATCGGCCAGCCGGTCGAGCGGGTGCCGGTGAATCTGCTGGCGGGCGAGCACAAGCAGCCGGCATTTCGTGAAATAAACCCGCGTGGGCAAATTCCGGTGCTTGAGGACGGCGAGTTTCGATTGGGGGACTCCCAAGCGATCCTGGTCTATCTGGCCCAGCGCTATGCTAAAGACTGGTACCCGCAGGACGCGCAGACTCAGGGCCACATCGCCAATTGGCTGAGCTTCGCTGCCAACGAGGTGCAGCATGGCCCGGCTACCGCGCGCCTGGGCAAGCTGTTCGGCCGGCCGATCGACGAGCCACTGGCGCAGGCACGTGCCGCCAGCGCCCTGCGTACATTGGAACGGCACCTCTCCCAGCATGTCTGGCTGGCGCAGACCAGCGAGCCGACCATCGCCGATATCGCCGTCTATCCCAATGTCGCGCTGGGTGGTGATGGCGGACTCGATCTGGCGGCATATCCGGCGCTGCAGGCCTGGTTCGGTCGTATTCGCGAGCTGCCGGGCTATGTCGGCATGCCGGGGTTGTAGCCGTCATGGTCGCGAAGATGGGCAGTATCCTGGCAGGGGATGTCCGGTTGCCGAACAAGCGGATCGGAGCGTGGCTGTTGCTGGCCGTCGCTCTGGTTCTGCCGCTGTCCGGCTCCGCTGACGAAGCTCAAGCCGCAGATGGATTGCGCTTCAGTCTGGTGAAGACTGCGCAAAGCGAAAGTAGCGACTTCTTGCTGCGCCGGGGCGGTTGGCAGCAGCCGCAGCCGGTCCAGCACGTAGCAGTTTTGATCGAGCATCGCGGCAGCCGGTTGCTGTTTGGTACCGGACTCGGTCGGCAGATCGACGCGCAGCTGGACGCCGAGCTGCCCTGGCGGATCAAGCGCTACGGGCCGGTGCGGCCGGTGCGCGATCAGCTGGACGGGGATGGATTGAAGGTCGACCGTATCGTGCTGGGTTGCGTGCGCTGGGAGCACGCCTCGGGGCTGGCAGACTTTCCCGAGGTGCCGGTGTTGGCCAGCGCGCAAAGCCTGAGCTATCTGAAGGCCGCCACGCCCCCTGCGGTGTTACCCAGCCAGTTTCGCCACCGGGTCCGCTGGCAGTCGCTTCAGTTCCAGGCAAGGCCTTATCTGAGCTATGCGCAAAGCCTCGACCTCTACGGCGATGGTCAGCTGGTGCTTGTCCCGCTTGCCGGTCACGGAGCCGTCGGGTTGTTCCTGACGCTGGCCGATGGGCGTCGCTTCTTCTTTCGCGGTGACCGGTTAGAGCATGAGTCAGATGGCGTGCCGGGGCATGTGGTGGCGCTGCAGGATGGCCGCCAGCAGAAGGCGCTGGGCTTCTATCCACGCTGGGTTCAGTGAACTGGCAAAGCCTAAAAAAACCGCGCGGCGAGTTGGGATATAGGCGATGCTTAGAAACATGGGCTGGACAGGCCACACTGCGCGTAGGCGCCGGTGTCGATTGCCCGGCCCGAGCCCTCTGGCCGAAGTAGGTCTGCCGCTGTGAAGACGGATAGCTGCGCGCCCTTGGCGAGTGTCATTGATCTGCTGCTGGATGCCATCTGCGTTGTCGATGCGCAGGGTAACTTCGTTTACGTCAGCGCCGCCTGCAAGCGCATCTTCGGCTATACCCCGGAGGAAATGCTCGGCAAGCGGATGATCGAGATGGTCCTTCCCGAAGATCGCGCCAGAACCATGGCTGCCGCGGGGGCGGTCATGGCCGATCAGCCGCTGCTGCACTTCGAGAACCGCTATGTGCGCAAGGACGGCAGCGTCGCACACATCATGTGGTCAGCCTGCTGGTCGGCGGACAGGAAGTTGCGTATTGGCGTGGCGCGCGATATCACCCAGCGCAAGCAGTCCGAAGCGATGCAGGCTGCGCTGTATTCCATTTCTGAAGCGGCGCACGGGGCGAAAGATCTCGCCGCCCTGTATCAGCAGATCCATCTGACCATCGCGCAGCTGCTGCCGGTGGACGATTTCATCGTTGCCATCCGCGACCTGGCCAGCGGCGAGCTGACCTATCCCTATCAGGCGCTGGCGCTCGATTCGCGTGCGCCGCCGGCGGAGCCGGTGACATCCCTCTGCTTCTCCGTTTTGCATGGCCGCCAACCGTTGCGCTTCAGTGCCGACTCGCTGGCGGCGTTGACGCTGCCGCTGCAAGCCGCTGATTCCGCCTGGTGGCTGGGTGTTCCGCTCAGCTCGAGCGAGGGCGTCATCGGTGTGTTGTTGCTCAAGAGCGTGGCGGCGCCCTACACCGAGAAGGATCAGGAGCTGCTGCAATTCGTCTCGACCCAGGTGGTCACGGCGATCGAACGCCGGCAGCTGTATGCACGGCTGCATCGTATGGCGCAGTACGACGAGCTTACCGGTCTGCCGAACCGCGCGTGCTTCCGTGACCGGCTGGAAACGGCCCTGGCCCGGGTGCGCCGCAACGGCGGGCGAATCGCCTTGCTCTACGTCGATCTGGACCGTTTCAAGCAGGTCAACGATACCTACGGTCATAGTGGTGGCGATCAGCTCCTGCGCGCAGTGGCCGACCGCCTCACGCATTGCGTGCGCGACACCGATACCGTGGCACGGTTGGGTGGCGATGAGTTCGTCGTGTTGCTGGAAAACATTGCTGAGCCGGAGGATGCAAGCCATGTGGTCGAAAAGATCCGCGGCGCCTTCACGCAGCCAATGCTCATTGCCGAGCAAAGCCTCGCGATTGGCCTGAGCATCGGCACTGCGATCTATCCGGAAGACGGCGATGCGGAGGCGCAGCTGCTCAAGCAGGCCGATGACCGCATGTACCTGATGAAGGCCCGCGGCGGACAGTCACTGGACTGCGAGTGAAGGCTAGGGCATTTGGGCATACAGTGCTTCAGAACGACTTCAGCATCCTGCCCAGCAACTCCATCGCCTGCTCGCTGCGCGTGTCCCATGGGTGGCCGTGATTCAGCCGCGCGCAGTTGCGAAAGCGCTGGGTCGCCGAAAAGATCGGTCCCGGTGCCAGGCTGATGCCCTGGGCCAGCGCCAGTTGCAGCAGCTGCAGCGAATCCACCTGCTCGGGAAATTCGAACCAGAGAAAATACCCACCGCTGGGGCGGGTGACCCGTGTGCTGGCCGGGAAATGCCGGGCGGCGGAGGCGAGCATCGCACCCTGCTGCATCTCCAGCGCGTGACGCAGCTTGCGCAGGTGACGGTCGTAGCCGCCATGTTGCAGGTAATCGGCAATGGCGGCCTGGGCCGGCACGGATGGCGAGATGGTGGTCATCAGCTTGAGCCGGGCGATCTGTTCGGCATAGCGACCGCCGGCGACCCAGCCGACCCGGTAGCCGGGCGCCAGGCTCTTGGAGAACGAACCGCAGTGCATCACCAGGCCTTCACGATCATGGCTCTTCACCGGCTTGGGCGGCTCGCGGGTGAAGTACAGCTCGGCGTAGACGTCGTCCTCGATCAGCGGCACCTGATGGCGCTGTAACAGCTCATAGAGCTGCTGCTTCTTCGCCTCGCCCATGCTCGCGCCCAGTGGGTTCTGCAGGCTGCTCATGAACCAGCAGGCCTTGATCGGCAGGTGCGCAAGGCGGTCGGCGAGGATGTCGAGGTCGATGCCTTCACGCGGGTGCACCGGAATCTCCACCGCCTTGAGCTTGAGCCGCTCCAGCACCTGCAGTGTGGCGTAGAACGCTGGCGCCTCAATGGCTACCAGATCGCCCGGTTCGGTCACCACCTGCAGGCAGAGGTTCAGCGCCTCCATCGCACCGGTGGTGATCACCAGTTCGTCCATCGGCAGCATCACGCCGCTGACCATGTAACGCAGGGCGATCTGTCGGCGCAGGTCCGGGTTGCCCGCGGTCATCTCGGCGATCACTTCGCGTGCCGGCATGTCGCGCACGCTTTGCGCCATCGAGCGCGCCAGGCGTTGCAGGGGAAACAGCTCGGGACTGGGAAAGGCCGAACCGAAGGGCACCGTGGCCGGGTCGCGCAGCGAGGCGAGCACCGAGAACACCAGCTCGCTGACACCGACATCGGTGGTTTCCGCCGGACGCAGGCTGATGTCCGGTTCGTGCAACGGGCGCTTGGCATGTTCGCGGACGAAATAGCCCGAACGCGCCCGCGCCTGGATCAGCCCGCGGTCTTCCAGCAGGTAGTAGGCCTGGAACACGGTGGACGGGCTGACGCCGTAGGTGCGGCTGGCGTGGCGCACCGAGGGCACCTTTTCCCCTGGGGCGAGCACGCTGCTGCGGATCAGTTCGGCAATCTCGTCGGCGAATTTCTCGTAGCGCTTCATCGTGTCCGGGCCATGGCGGTTGAGCATGGCCAGTCTACTGGCGTAGCGCCGCGATGGGGGCGACGAAGGTGCTCGGTGTGCTCACCCGGCTGCTCGGCTCGGCGATGTCGCTGACCTCGAAGCGCAGCTCGCGGCTGAAGTCGCGGGCGTTGTCGAGCAGCGTAACGCTGACCGGCAGGTCGGCTATCTCGCCCGGGGCCAGGGCGATCTCCCGCGGTCCCTGCAGCGCGAACGGCCCGTCTTCCAATGCCAGCGCGTAGCGGCGCGGCTGCTGGGTCTTGTTGATCAGCTTGAGGCGATACATGTTCTCGATCTGGCCCTGCATGTTCTCGCGGTACAGCGTGCGGTCGCGGGTGACGTCCAGCTGCAGCTGTGGCCGCGCGTCCAGTGCCCAGATGAAGGCCGCGATCATCGCCGTCATCGCCACGGCATAACCGATCAGCCGAGGGCGCAAGAGGCGGGTGGTGCCGCCCTTGAGTGCGCGCTCGGAGGTGTAGCGCAGCAGGCCGCGGGCGTAGCCCATCCGGTCCATGACGCTGTCGCAGACGTCGATGCAGGCGCCGCAGCTGATGCAATCCAGCTGCAGGCCGTCGCGAATGTCGATGCCGGTGGGGCAGACCTGCACGCACAGCGTGCAGTCGACGCAGTCACCGAGGCCCTGCGCGCGCGGGTCGCTGCCCTTGCGCCGGGCGCCGCGGTTCTCGCCACGGGCTGTGTCGTAGGAGACGAGCAGGGTATCGGCGTCGAACATTACGCTCTGGAAGCGCGAGTAGGGGCACATGTGCAGGCACACCTGCTCGCGCAGCCAGCCGGCGTTGATGTAGGTCGCAGCAGTGAAGAACAGCAGCCAGAAACCGGTGGTCGCGCCGAGGTCGAAGCGGGCGAGGTCGGCCACCAGTTCGCGTACCGGGGTGAAATAGCCGACGAAGGCCAGCGCCGTGGCCAGGCTGATCGCCAGCCACAGCGTGTGCTTGGCGGCACGGCGCAGCAGCTTGGCGGGCGACCAGGGCGCGGCGTCGAGCTTGATGCGCTGCAGGCGATCACCCTCGGTGATCTTTTCCACCCACATGAACATCCAGGTCCAGGTGCTCTGCGGGCAGGCGTAGCCGCACCAGATGCGCCCGGCCAGCACGGTGATGAAGAACAGGCCGAACGCGGCGATGATCAGAATCGCCGAAAGCAGGATGAAATCCTGCGGCCAGAAGGTGGCGCCGAAGATGTGGAACTGCTGTCGGTCCAGATCCCAGAGTACCGCCTGGCGGTCGTTCCAGTTCAGCCAGACGGTGCCGAAGTAGAGCAGCATCAGCAGAGCGCCGCCTAACAGGCGCAGGTTGCGGAAGCGGCCGCTGAAACTGCGCGTATGAATGGGCCCGCCGCTCTGCGCGGGCGTCAGGCGGATCGGTTGGCTGGGATCAACGGTATCGATGATCTGCGCGGGTATGCGGTCGGTCATTAGGCTTCGCCCCATAGGCTTTTCAGGCGAGGCGATGATCCGGGCGAAGGGGAACGCATAACAGACTCAGATGAACCGAGGAAATACGGATCAGATGAATGCCGTGCGTACGCCTCCAGGCCTTGTGCGGCCATCGCTTGACCTGTATCAGTGGACCGTGTCGCAATCGGCTGATCCGCTTTTTTTGGGCCTATCTGCACCTGTTCTGCCGCGGCTTGAGCGGCCATAGTCGAGGCCTTTTGCCGAGCAATGAGGAGCTAGCGCCATGATGTCTGACCTGCCGCCGATGGAGCGCCGCCGATGATTCTCAAGGGCCTGACCTGGTTGGTGCTGCTGCAACTGCTCGGCAACCTGATCAATCTGGTGCTGCTGCCGGCATTGCCTGGGCCGATCATCGGCATGCTGTTGCTGTTCGGCTTGTTGCTGCTGCGCCGCAGCATTCCCGAGTCGCTGGAGAAAACCGCGGCGCTGTTGCTGCAGTACCTGCCGTTGCTGCTGATCGTGCCCGCAGCCGGAATCATGACCAGTGGCTCCGCACTATTGGATGATCTGCCGGCGATTGCCGCCGGGCTGGTGATGTCGTTGCTGATCACTGTGCCGTTCTGCGGCTGGCTGATGCAGCGGCTGATTCGCCGGCTCGACCTCAAGCGGGAGGATCAGGCATGACGGTTCTCGACTGGCGCACGGCCTGGGCGGCCGTCGTGGTGCACCCGCTGTTCTCCGTGGCGCTGACCCTGATCGCGTTCCAGCTGGCGCTGATGCTCTACCGGCGCAGCGGCTGGCTGGTGCTGCAGCCGGTGATGGTCGGCATGCTGCTGGTGGTCGGCACGCTGACTCTGGTGGACCTGGACTATGCCCGCTACCGCGAGGGCGCTTCGCTGGTTGCCATGCTGCTCGGTCCGGCGACCGTGGCGCTGGCGGTGCCGCTGCATCGTCACCTCAAGCGGATTCAGCAATTGTTCTGGCCGATTGTCATTACCCTGGCCGTGGGCGGCGTGCTCAGCGTGGTGCTGACGTTGGCGATCGCCTGGGCGCTGGGTGCACAGATGCCGGTGCTGATGAGCCTAGCGCCGAAGTCGGCGACCATGCCGATTGCCATGCTGGTGGCCGAGCAGCTCGGCGGCCTGGCATCGCTGGCGGCGGTATTCGTCATGCTTACCGGTGTCATCGGCACGGCGCTGGGGCCGCTGTTGCTGCGCTGGGCTGGCGTCGATCATCCCGCCGCTCGCGGTCTGAGCTATGGCATCAACGCGCATGCCATCGGTACGGCACGGGCGTTGGAGGAGGGCGACGAATGCGGCGCTTTCGCGGCACTGGGGATGAGCCTGCTGGGCATTCTGATCGCATTGCTCCTGCCGTTCGCCCTCGGCTGAGGTCGCCTGCCCGGCATTCCCGTGCAGGCCGCTGCTGTGGCGGTGTTGCGACCCTCACGCACCACTGGCTAGCACCCCGTCAGCCCGGTTAGAGTAGGCGGCGGTCGCTTGACCGTGCACAGGGTGCAAACCATGAAATTGCGGATGTTCCAGGTCGATGCTTTCACCGCTGAACGTTTCCGGGGCAATCCCGCAGCGGTGATCCCCTTGCAAGCCTGGCTGTCGGACGAGTTGATGCAAGCCATCGCCGCCGAAAACAACCTTTCCGAAACCGCCTTCTTCGTACGTGAAGCGGACGGGGCGTTTCATATCCGCTGGTTTTCGCCGCTTACCGAGATTGATTTCTGTGGCCACGCCACCCTGGCCAGCGCCTTCGTACTGCTGGAGCAGGGCCTGGCCCAGGCGCCGCTGGTTTTCCGCGCTGCGGCCGTGGGCGATCTGACCGTGCAGCGTCGGGCCGACGGCCTGCTGGAAATGAGCTTCCCCAACCGCGCGCCGGAGCCGGTTGCCGAACCGCCGGCGGCATTGTTGCAGGGACTTGGATGCGAACCGGAAGCGGTGCTGCGCAGCCAGCAGGCCTGGTTCGCCGTCTATCGAGACGAGCAGCAGGTTCGTGCATTGTCACCCGACCTCGATGCACTGCGCGGACTGGCGCCTTTGGATGTGGTGGTGACCGCACCGGGGCGCGAGCAGGATTTCGTCTCCCGCTACTTCTGGCCAGCCAATGGTGGCGACGAAGATCCGGTGACCGGTTCCATTCACGCCGGACTCGCGCCGTACTGGGCAGGGCAGCTGGGGCGCAACGAACTGGTGGCGCTGCAGGCCTCGGCTCGTACCGGCATCCTGCACTGTCGGGTCGAGGCAGATCGTGTGATGGTGGCCGGGCAGGCCGTACTTTTTCTCGACGGCACCATCGAACTTTAAATAACTATCTTCATGCATTGCGGGCGGCCCTCGGCCGGCGCGATGGGTGTGCCTGTGTGTGGCTGATCGATTCAAACCAACGGGGTTGCGAAACGTGATGATGAAAGGGCTGCTGCCGTTTGTCCTGCTTGCCGGTGCGATGAGTTCGTTCGCCTTTGCGGCGCCGCCGGCATTGCCGCTGGATGACCGCCAGGCGCTGATCGAAACCCTGCTCGAGCGCATGACGCTGGCGGAGAAGATCGGCCAGTTGCGCCTGATCAGCATCGGTGGCGACATGCCGCGCGAGCGGATCGCCGAAGAAATCGCCGCCGGGCGCATCGGCGCGACATTCAATTCGGTGACCCGAACCGATAACCGGCCGATGCAGGATGCTGCGCTGCGCAGCCGTCTGGGCATCCCGATCTTCTTCGCCTATGACGTCATTCACGGCCACCGCACCATCTTCCCCATCAGCCTGGCCCTGGCCTCCAGCTGGGACCTCGAGGCGATTGCCCTGAGCGGTCGCGTGTCGGCCATCGAAGCCAGCGCCGACGGCCTGGACCTGACCTTTGCGCCGATGGTCGACATCACCCGTGACCCACGCTGGGGGCGCACCTCGGAAGGCTTCGGCGAAGATCCCTACCTGGTTTCGCAGATCGCCGGCACGCTGGTGCGCGCCTATCAGGGTGAGCGTCTCTCCGCTGCAGACAGCGTGATGGCCAGCGTCAAGCACTTCGCCCTGTATGGCGCGGTGGAAGGCGGGCGCGATTACAACGTGGTCGATATGAGCCCGCAGCGCATGCATCAGGATTACCTGCCGCCATACCGTGCGGCTGTGGACGCCGGCGCTGGCGGCGTGATGGTGGCGCTGAACACCGTCAACGGAATGCCGGCCAGTGCCAACCGCTGGCTGTTGCGTGATCTGCTGCGGGACGACTGGGGCTTCCGCGGGCTGAACATCAGCGATCACGGCGCCATCGACGAACTGCTGCGCCACGGCGTCGCTCGCGATGGCCGCGAGGCCGCGCGCCTGGCGATCGAGGCGGGCATCGACCTGAGCATGCACGACTCGCTCTACCTGCAGGAACTGCCCGGGCTGGTCGAGCGCGGCGAGGTGCCGGTCGAACTGATCGACCAGGCAGTCGGTCGCGTGCTCGGCGCCAAGTACGACCTCGGGCTGTTCCATGATCCCTATCGCCGCATCGGCCAGGCAGCGGACGACCCGGTCGAGGTCAATGCCGAAAGCCGCCTGCATCGCCAGGCGGCGAGGCAAGTGGCACGCGACTCGCTGGTGCTGCTGGAGAACCGCGAGCAGACGCTGCCATTGCGCAAGGACGCGACCATTGCGCTGGTTGGGCCGCTGGCCGATTCCCACGTCGACATGCTCGGCAGCTGGTCGGCAGCCGGTGTGGCAGCCCAGACGGTGACGCTGCGTCAGGGGCTGGAAGCGGCTGTCGGCAAGGGCGGCCAGATCATCCATGCCCGCGGTGCGAACGTCACCGACGATACCGGCATGATCAAGTACCTGAACTTCCTCAACTGGGACCGCCCGGAAGTCTCGCTGGACCCGCGGCCGCCGCAGGCGATGATCGACGAGGCGGTACGCGCCGCGCGCGAGGCCGATGTCATCGTTGCCGCACTGGGCGAGGCGCGAGGCATGTCCCACGAATCGTCCAGCCGCACCAGCCTTGCGCTGCCAGCCAGCCAGCAGGCGCTGCTCGAAGCACTGGTCGCCACCGGCAAACCGTTGGTGGTGGTGCTGATGAACGGACGGCCGTTGCAGCTTGGCTGGGTCAAGGAGCACGCCGATGCGGTGTTGGAAACCTGGTTCGCCGGCACCGAGGGCGGCCATGCGATAGCCGATGTGCTGTTCGGCGCGCACAACCCGTCCGGCAAGCTGCCGATCTCCTTCCCGCGCTCAGTCGGCCAGATCCCGACCTATTACAACCACCCGCGGCTGGGGCGGCCCTACGTCGAAGGACGTCCGGGCAACTACACCTCGCAATATTTCGAAGAGCCCAACGGCGCGCTGTACCCATTCGGCTATGGCCTCAGCTACACCGATTTCGAGCTGTCAAAACCGCAGCTTTCACGGCGTGCGCTGAAACGCGATCAGAATCTGGAGGTCAGCGTAACGGTGAAGAACATCGGCGCGCGTGCCGGCGCAACGGTCGTGCAGCTTTATCTGCAGGATCTGGTTGGCTCCAGCGTACGCCCGGTCAAAGAGCTCAAGGGCTTCAAGAAACTGATGCTGGAGGCTGGCGAGACGCAGGTGGTGCGCTTCGTGCTGAGCGAAGCCGATCTCAAATTCTATGACGCTCGGCTCGACCATGTGGCGGAACCTGGCGAGTTCGAGGTCCAGCTGGGCCTCGATTCGCGGTCGGTGCTCAGCGAGCGTTTCGAGTTGTTGTAAGAAATATCCTGTATGCAGCGTGCCTGCCGGTGCGTTTGTTGGCGCAGCGGTGTGACCGGCTAGGCTGTATGCAGCCAAACCACAGCGAAGCAGAGCGGACTCTGCACAAACCTGTAATTCGGAGGCGGTGTGTTACGCATTTTTCAGTGGAAGACGGGATCTGAGTCGGCACGCATGCTGGCGGGGCTGGCCGGCGGGTTGTGCATGCTGCTGGCCGGCAACGCGCTGGCATTCGGGCTCGATGATGTGGCCGAACGGGCGAAAACCCTGGCCGCCAGCGGTTATGAGGAGCCAGCCAGCAACCTGCCCGCGGAGCTGCGCAAGATGGCCTTCGCCGATTACCAGCGGCTGCGCTTCAACCCCGAGCATGCCTACTGGAAGGATGCTGAGACGCCATTCCACCTGCAGTTCTATCACCAGGGCATGCATTTCGACACGCCGGTGCGGATCAACGAAATCACTGCCACGGACGTTCGCGAGATCCGCTACGACCCGGCGATGTTCCAGTTCGATGGCGTCGAGATTGATCCTGCCGCCCTGGAAGGGCTCGGTTTCGCCGGCTTCAAGGTGCTCTATCCGCTGAACAAGAAGGACAAGCAGGACGAGGTGATGACCCTGCTTGGCGCCAGCTACTTCCGCATAGTCGGTAAGGGCCAGTGGTACGGGCTTTCCGCGCGCGGGTTGGCGATCGACACGGCACTGCCGGTTGGCGAGGAATTCCCGCGCTTTCGTGAGTTCTGGGTCGAGCGGCCGCAGGCTGATCGGCGCAACCTGGTGATCTACGCGCTGCTCGACTCGCCGCGCGCCACCGGCGCTTATCGCATGGTGCTGACGCCAGGCAAGGACAGCACGCTGGATGTGCAGGCCAAGGTGTTTCTCCGCGAGCCAGTCGGCAAGCTCGGTATTGCGCCGCTGACCAGCATGTTCCTGTTCGGTGCCAATCAGCCCAGCGATTCGCTTAACTTCCGGCCACAACTGCATGATTCCGAGGGGCTGGCGATCCATGCCGGCAATGGCGAATGGCTCTGGCGCCCGCTGAACAATCCGAAGCGTCTGGCGGTGAGTGCCTTCAGCGTGGAAAACCCGCGTGGTTTCGGGCTGATGCAGCGCACCCGCGAGTTCAACCGCTACGAGGATCTGGACGACCGTTACGAGCTGCGCCCGAGCGGCTGGGTCGAGACCCGTGGCGACTGGGGCAAGGGCCACGTCGAGCTGGTGGAAATCCCGACGCCTGACGAAACCAACGACAATATCGTCGCGTTCTGGTCACCCGAGAAGCAGCCGGAGCCCGGCCAACCGCTGGATCTGGAATATCGCCTGCACTTCTCCATGGACGAACCCAGCCTGCACGACCCGCAGTTGGCCTGGGTGCAGCAGACCCGCGTTTCGGCAGGTGACGTCAAGCAAGCCAACCTGATCCGCCAGCCGGACGGCAGCACCGCGCTGATCGTGGACTTCGTCGGCCCGGTGCTTGAGCAGCTCGCCGAGGATGCGCCAGTGACCACTCGCGTAAGCATCGACGACAACGCCGAGCTGGTGGAAAACAATCTGCGCTACAACACCGTCACCAAGGGCTGGCGTCTGACGCTGCGGCTGAAAGTGCGAGACCCGGCGCGACCGGTCGAGATGCGTGCCGCGCTGGTCGATGGTGACAAGACCCTTTCCGAAACCTGGACCTATCAGATCCCGCCCCATGAATGAACAGCAGGATGCAATGAACGGCGTTGCCGATGGCTATTGCGATGGCCTGGCGCTGAATGACGCCGAGGAGCCGGCCAGATACCGGCAGGTGGCGGAGCAGGGTGGCCTGCTCGCGCTGCATGACCAGTTGTCTGGCGAGACCGCCGCGCAGCGCAGCGTGTCGCGCCGTCTGCTGGATTCGGTGGTGGCCCGACTGCGCCTGGGTTGGGGCGATCTGTTCGACCGCGCTGGGGTGATCGCCGAGGATCACCAGGGGCGCGCCTATGTGCAGTCGACTCCGCCGATCGTGCGCACGCGCATGGTGCCGGAGCCCTGGCACACCAATATCCTGCGCCGCGGCTGGCGACGGATGCTGGGTCGCACGCCCCCGCGGCGGCACTTCGAGCCCAGCCCGCAGCCGCTCGATGAGGCACGCTGGCGTCGGGTCGCGGCCCTGCGCCGTGCGGCCCTGCTGTTGCTGATGCTCGGGCAGACGGCATTCGCCACCTGGCAGATGAAGGCGGTGCTGCCGTATCAGGGCTGGTTTCTGGTGGACATGCAGGAAGTCTTCGTCCAGCCGCTGTCCGAGTCGGCCCGGCAGATCCTTCCCTATGTAGTGCAGACGAGCATCCTGCTGCTCTTCGCATTGCTGTTCTGCTGGGTCTCGGTGGGTTTCTGGACCGCGCTGATGGGCTTCTTCCAGCTGCTGCGCGGCAAGGACCGCTACAGCATCTCGGCCAGCAGTCCGGGCAACGAACCGATCCCCGCCGAGGCGCGTACGGCGCTGGTGATGCCAATCGCCAACGAGGACGTGCCGCGGGTGTTCGCCGGCCTGCGCGCGACTTACGAGTCGCTCAAGGCGACCGGTGACCTCGAGCACTTCGACATCTTCGTGCTCAGCGACAGTAACGACCCGGATACCTGCGTTGCCGAGCAGAAGGCCTGGGTCGAGCTGTGCCGCGCGGTGGATGGCTTCGGCCATATCTTCTACCGGCGCCGGCGGCGGCGGGTGAAGCGCAAGAGCGGCAACATCGATGATTTCTGCCGCCGCTGGGGCAGCAGCTACCGCTACATGGTGGTGCTGGATGCCGACAGCGTGATGAGCGGCGAATGCCTGACCAGCCTGGTCCGACTGATGGAGGCCAACCCCAATGCCGGCATCATCCAGACCGCGCCCAAGGCCTCGGGCATGGATACGCTCTATGCGCGGTTGCAGCAGTTCGCCACGCGTGTCTACGGCCCGCTGTTCACTGCCGGGCTCAACTTCTGGCAGCTCGGCGAATCGCATTACTGGGGTCACAACGCGATCATTCGCGTTAAGCCGTTCATCGAGCACTGCGCATTGGCGCCGTTGCCCGGCACCGGTTCGTTCGCCGGGGCGATCCTCTCCCACGACTTCGTCGAAGCGGCGCTGATGCGCCGTGCCGGCTGGGGCGTGTGGATCGCCTATGACCTGCCGGGCAGTTACGAGGAGCTGCCGCCCAACCTGCTCGACGAGCTCAAACGCGATCGTCGCTGGTGCCACGGCAACCTGATGAACTTCCGCCTGTTCATGGTGCGCGGTGTGCACACGGTGCATCGCCTGGTGTTCCTCACCGGGGTGATGTCCTACCTGTCGGCGCCGCTGTGGTTCCTCTTCCTGCTGCTGTCCACCGGCCTGCTGGCGATTCATACGCTGATGGAGCCGGAGTACTTCCTGCAGCCCAACCAGCTCTACCCGTTGTGGCCGCGCTGGCATCCGCAAGAGGCCATCGCGCTGTTCTCGGCGACCATGACGCTGCTGTTCCTGCCCAAGCTGCTCAGTGTGCTGCTGGTCTGCATCCAGGGCGCCCAGGCCTATGGCGGGCGGCTGCGGTTGGTGCTGTCGATGCTGATCGAAACGCTGTTCTCGGTGCTGCTGGCGCCGGTGCGCATGCTCTTCCATAGCGTGTTCGTCACTGCGGCCTTCCTCGGCTGGTCGGTGCAGTGGAACTCGCCGCAGCGCGGCGATAACGCAACCCCTTGGGGGGAAGCCCTGCGCCGGCATGGCTCGCAGATCGTCATCGGTGTGCTGTGGACGGCCCTGGTCGCCTGGCTGGATGCGGCCTTTCTCTGGTGGCTGGCGCCGATCGTGGTGTCGCTGATCCTGTCAGCGCCGGTGTCGGTGATCACCAGCCGTACCGGCCTCGGTCTGGCCGCACGGCGCAGCAAGCTGTTCCTGATCCCTGAGGAATACGCACCGCCCACCGAGCTGGCCAATACCGATCTGTACCAGCAGCAGAACCAGGCGGTTGCCTTGCGCCAAGGCTTTCTCGTAGCGGTGGTCGATCCGCTGTACAACGCGTTGGTCTGTGCCATGGCGCGTGCGCGGCATGCCAAGGTGGTCAGCGGCGCCGAACACTTGCGCGAGCAGCGTCTCGGTCAGGTGTTGGCAGCCGGCCCGGACGGCGCGGATGCCGAGGCGGCGCGCTGGCGGCTGCTGAACGATCCGGATGGCATGGCGCTGTTGCATCGTCATGCCTGGGAAGATCCAGCCGGTGCCGACTGGCTGGCTCGCTATCGGGAACAGTATCCCCACGGTGTGGCCCGCCCGAACCTCGCCGGCGAGGCCTGATACGCGCGACTTTCTGGCGGCCCGCAGGGGTCGCCAGAAAGGCTGATCAGTCGTCTCGCGTTAGCACTTCCAGCAGCTCGATCTCGAAGTGCAGATCCGAATTGGGTGGGATATGCGCGCCAACCTGGCGCTCGCCGTAGCCCAAATGAGCCGGGACGAAAAGCTTGCGCTTGCCGCCGACCTTCATTCCCATCAATCCGATGTCCCAGCCCTTGATAACTCGGCCGGTGCCGATCACGCACTGGAATGGCTTGCCGCGCTCATAGGAACTGTCGAACAGCGTGCCATCGCTCAGCGTGCCGCGGTACTGGGTGGTGATCAGCGCGCCCTTGACCACCGCTTTGCCGTCGCCGGGCTGGATGTCTTCGACCAGCAATTCATCGTTCATTCATGCGCTTCCTGAAAGCTGAGAGAGGGGAGCGTTTTGTGGCAGGTAAAAGCGCTACGGGCAAGAGATTAGCCGTAACGTCACTTCGCTGAAGCCAGTTCATTTATGTAGATATCGATCTAATCGATAGTTATTGGCTGAAAATTGCAAACATTCTAGATCTGATTGAATGGATCATTTCGCTCGTTGACCGGGAGCGCCCCGGTGACCCGAATGCGGAGAGCGAGATGATCGAACTACGACCCTACGCCCAGCTTGGCCATGCGCAGCACGGCTGGCTGAACGCGCGCCACCACTTTTCCTTCGCCGAATATCACGACGTAGAGCGCATGCGCTGGGGTCGTCTGCGCGTATGGAACGATGACAGCATCGCGCCGCAGTCGGGCTTCGAGCCGCACTCGCACCGGGACATGGAAATCATCACCTATGTCCGCCAAGGCGCCATCACCCACGAAGACAGCCTCGGCAACCGCGGCCGTACCGTCGCCGGCGATGTGCAGGTAATGAGCGCCGGCACCGGCATCGTGCACAGCGAGTACAACTTGGAGGATGTGGAAACGCGCATTTTCCAGATATGGATTCACCCGCAGCAGACCGGCCTGCCGCCGGCCTGGGGTACTCGCCAGTTCCCCACTGGCGAGCGCGCCGGTGCCTTCGTCACGCTCGCCAGTGGCATGCCTGGCGATGACGAAGCGCTGCCGATTCGTGCTGAAGCCAGGCTGGCGGCGGCTACGCTTGCAGCAGGGCAGAGCGCCGATTACGAAATTGCCGCGGGGCACCGGGTGTACCTGGTGCCGGCCAGCGGCCAGATCGAGGTTAACGGACTCGCGGTCGCTGCCGGCGATGGCGTGGCCGTGCGTGATGAGACACGGCTGAGCATCAGGGCCGTGGCAGACAGCGAAGTTGTCCTGGTCGAGTCGCTCTGACGCCTGCTGTCGGAACGACCCGTCTGGCGCGTTATCCCATCCAAAACTTTATTCAAACTCACCCACCGAAAGAGGAAAGCAAGATGGCGAAGATTCTCGTGCTCTATCACTCCATGTACGGCCACATCGAAACGATGGCCAATGCCGTGGCTGAAGGTGTGCGTCGCGTGCCAGGCGTCGAGGTGACCATCAAGCGTGTGCCGGAAACAATGCCCGAAGACGCCTTCCGCAATGCCGGCGGCAAGGTCGATCAGCCGGCCGACATCGCTGATCCGAACGAGCTGCCGGACTACGACGGAATCATCTTTGGCACGCCCACCCGCTTCGGCAACATGTCCGGGCAGATGCGCAATTTTCTCGACCGCACCGGCGGCCTGTGGGCCAAGGGCGCGCTGCATGGCAAGGTCGCCAGCGTGTTCGCCTCGACAGGCACCGGCGGCGGCCAGGAGATGACCATCACCTCGACCTGGACCACCCTGGCACACCACGGCATGGTTATCGTGCCGACCGGTTATGGCATCAGCGAGTTCTTCGACATTTCCGAAACCAACGGCGGCACGCCCTACGGCGCCACGACCATCGCCGGCGGCGACGGCTCGCGTCAGCCTTCGGAAAAGGAACTGGCCATCGCGCGCTACCAGGGCGAGCACGTGGCGAAGATCACCAGCAAGCTCAAGGGCTGACGAACGACGCAATACCTACGCTGGGGCCCGCTCGGGTCCCAGCAGCAGGGCATACATCAGTTCGTCGACGAAGCCTTCGTCACTGCTGCGCTTGTAGGCGGCGCGCTGCGTGCCTTCGTAGACGAAACCGAAGCACTCGTAAAAGGCGATTGCCCGCGGGTTGTCCGCTTCCACAGTCAACTCCACACGCCGAATGCCGCTGGCCGCCAGCTTGTCGATGGCTTCCTGCATCATCCGCCGTGCCAGGCCGCTGCCCTTGACCTCGGGCGCGACGGCAAGGGTGCCGAGGTAGGCCACATGGGCAGCGCGGCCCAGATGGCGCTGCACCTTGTAGAAGCCCTGGACCACGCCGTGCTCTTCAAAGACATAGAAGCTGGCGCTTTCGAACAGCGGCTCGAATACCTTGCCGAAAGCCTCGCGCGGCATGGGGTCGAAGCCCAGATAGGGCACCACGTCCGGGTGCATGTAGATGTCGTAGACCCGCTGCTGATCGGCGGGCCTGGCTAGGCGGCGCATGGGATTCTCCGGTTTGGGGCGGGCCCAGCATAGCCGGGTTGCGGAAGAAACTGCCCTGCATCAGTCACCGCGCGGCGATTGAGGTGATAATGGCCGCCGCTCATCTTTTGCCTCAGCCAAGGACATCGCCCCGTGGTGCTATTCGAGATCGTTCCGCTCAGCCCCGAAACCTATCGCCAGCAGACCCGGCGCAGCACGCTGATCGTCGCCGTGACCTTCGCCGCTCTTGCCATGGGCCTGGCTACCCTGGCCGTGGCGCTGTTCGGTGAGCCCGGTGGCGACAACCTGCGGCTGAACATCATTGGCGTCGTGGCCGGACTGGTGCTGACGATCGGAGTCGTCCGGTGGCTGTACTGGCAGCAGCCGTGGATGGCGGCGGCGGTGTACGGCTGGCAGCTCAAGCGCAGCCTGATGCGTGTGACCAACATGATGCACCAGGTCAAGGCAGGCGTAAGTGCGGGCGATCCAGAGGCGATGAAGCTGCTGCGCTTCTACCACGTGGGGCTGACGCAGATGCATCGGCTCGACGGTAATTCCAGCGGCCTCAGCGATTCGGTTGCCGAAATTGATCGTCACCGCGAGGCGATGGAGGCGCGGAACATGGATACCGACCAGCCCCGCCTGGAATCTGACTGGCTAGAGCGGGTCGCTCGTATCGAGGCGAAGCGCTGACGTGTCTGGAGTGGCCGCTCAGAACCAGAATCGAATACCGGCCACCAACTTCGCCTCGCTGACGTCTTCGCCATCGGCACGCAGCAGGTCAGCGGTATTGCCGTAGGCACGGCCCCAGCTGACGCCGACATAAGGCGCGAACTGACGACTTATCTCGTAACGCAGGCGCAGACCGACACTGGCGTCGCTGAGGCCGGAACCGACGCCGCGCGCTTCGTCGTTGCGCCCGTGCAGGTTCAGCTCCGCGGTCGGCTGCAGTACCCAGCGCTGGGTCAGCAGGATGTCGTATTCAGCCTCCAGGCGCAGCGCCGTCTGGCCGCCCTCGCCAAGGAAAGCTGTGGCTTCGGTTTCCAGACCGAACAGCGGCATGCCCTGCACGCCGAAGGCGGCCCATGTCTGTGGCGAACTAGGCTTGAAGTCCTGGCGAACGCCGGCGACGGTTTCCCACCAGGGGCCGATGGCGTGGCTCCAGAGCAGCTGCAGTTCGGCCTCCTCGGTGTGGCCTTTGGTGCGCTCACCCTCGGAGCGGAAGACGAGGCGGTCGATATCGCCGCCATACCAGCCGGAAATGTCCCAGGCCAGCGTGCTGCCTTCATCGGCGTCCTGCCATTCCAGCTGGTTGGCGAGGAACAGAAAATTGCTGCCGCCCTGGTGCATAGAATGAGGCGGCAGGTCGGGAAATGCCGCGGCGCGGTCAGCATCGCTGATCGTAGGGATTGGCGTGCGCGGCTCCTGTCCGGTCCCAACGCCGGTGACCGGTGGGTGAGCCATTGAACTGTGATCCATGCTGCTGTGATCGCGATGATCCATGCCGCCTTGGTTCACGGGCTCATGGTTCATCTGGCTGTGATCCATCTGCCCATGATCCATCTGGCTGTGGTCCGCTGGCGCTGCGTGCCCGGCGTGCCCGGAATGATCCATGGCCTGCTGCGCCTGGCTCGCCGTCGCAGCCAGGGCGAGGGCGATGGCGACGGGCAGTGTCTTATTGATCATTCGGCTTGCCCTGTTCGGGACCTTTTGGCATGTCCTTTTGCATCTTTCCGTTGCCCATGCTGCCGTGATCCATATGGCCGGAACCCATGTGCTGGTCGTGCATGTCCTGCATCTTGTCGTGGTCCATGCCCTGCATCATGTCGCCCTGCTTTTGCCCGGGCTTGGGCTGGTTGGCCTGCGGCGCGGCCTGTTCGGCTGGCGCGTTGGCGGGATGATGACCATCGTGCTCACTCTGCGCGTAGGCAGTGTTGAGGCCGAACGTTGCGGCCAGGCAGAAGGCGAGCAGGGCGGTGCGCTTGATTGTTTTCATGGTTTTCTCCGTCATTCCTCTACGCGGACTTCGCGGAACATCCCGAGGTCCATGTGCATCAGCATGTGGCAGTGATAGGCCCAGCGCCCGAGGGCGTCGGCGGTGACGCGATAGCTGCGTTTCGAGCCCGGAGGCATGTCGATGGTGTGCTTGCGCACCTGGAAATTGCCGTGTTCGTCTTCCAGGTCGCTCCACAGCCCGTGCAGGTGGATGGGGTGGTGCATCATGGTGTCGTTGACCAGGACGAAGCGCACCCGCTCGCCATATTTCAGGCGGATTGGCTCGGCGTCGGCGAAGGGGATGCCGTCGAACGACCAGGCGAAACGCTCCATATGGCCGGTCAGGTGCAGTTCGATGGTGCGCGAAGGTTCGCGGCCGTCCGGATCGGTGAAGGTGCTGTGCAGGTCGGCATAGGTCAGCACGCGCCGGCCGTTGTCGCGCAGGCCGATGCCGGGGTCGCCCAGCTTGGGCACCGGCATCATGGTCTGCATGTCCACCAGCGGATTGTCGGTTTCGCTGGCCGGATGCGCCTGCATGCCGCCGCCGGACGAGCCGTGGCCCATGGTGGCGTGGTCCATCTGGCCATTCATCTCATTCTGATTCATCGCGCCGTGATTCATGTCGCCATGCCCGGCTTGAGGATCGTCGCTCGGCGCGGGCGCAGCAGCCTGGCCGTGGGCGGCATGATCACCGTGGCCCATGTCCTCCATGCTCAGTTCTGGGCGCGGGTCCGGCTTGGGCACCGGCGCCTGCAGGCCATCGCGCACGGCCAGGGTGCCGCGTGCGTAGCCGCTGCGGTCCATGGCTTGGGCGAACAGGGTGTAGGCATCCTGGCTGCCGTCCGGCTCGACGATCACATCGAGGGTTTCCGCCACGGCCAGGCGCACTTCGTCCACCTGCACCGGTTCGACGTTCTGCCCATCTGCGGCGACCACGGTGAGCTTGAGACCAGGGATGCGGAAGTCGAAGTAGCTCATCGCCGAGCCGTTGATCAGGCGCAGGCGGATACGCTCGCCTGGCTGGAACAGCCCGGTCCAGTTGCCGTCTGGTGCCTGACCGTTGAGCAGAAAGGTGTAGGTGGCGCCGCTGATGTCGGCCAGATCGGTCGGAGACATATTCATCTTCGCCCAGGCCCAGCGCTCGCTGACGGTGTCACGCCAGCCGTTGTCGGCGACATCATTGATGAAATCGCCAAGCGTGCGCCGGCCCTGGTTGTAGTAGTCCGAGCGCTTCTTCAGCTTGGCCAGCACCCGTGCCGGGCTTTCGTCGGTCCAGTCGGAGAGGAACACGACGTAGTCGCGCTCGTAGCTGAAAGGCTCCGGCTCCCGGGGATCGATGATCAGCGGGCCATAGACGCCCAGCTGTTCCTGGAAACCGGAATGGCTGTGATACCAGTAGGTGCCGCTCTGTTTGACCTTGAAGCGGTACTGGTACATGCCGTCCGGGGCGATGCCGGCGAAGCTGAAGCCGGGCACGCCGTCCATGTTGGCCGGCAGCAGGATGCCGTGCCAGTGGATCGAGGTGTCCTGCGGCAGCCGGTTGCGCACGCGCAGGGTCACGGTGTCGCCCTCGCGCCAGCGCAGCAGCGGGCCGGGGATGCTGCCGTTGATGGCCATGGCGGTGCGGCGCTTGCCGGTGAAGTCCACGCTCATGGAATCAATGGTGAGGTCGAACTCGCTGCCGCTGAGCACCGTCGGCTGACCTGGGCTGGTCAGCGCCCAGACGGGCTCGCGCCACAGCCCGAGGCCAGCGAAGGCGCCGCCGGCAGCCAGGCTTTTGACGAAGGTGCGCCGAGAACTGGTCAATTGCATGCGGGTCCTGTTCGGTCGATCGAATTGTTGGTTTGCCGCCGCGCAGGCGCGACGTTGCAACGCTTATGACAAGCACCATAGCGCGGTGCATCTGTCAGCGACCTGAAGCGAAAATTACGATTTTGTCAGCTGGCAGCGTGGCCAGCCCCAATCGGGCTGGCCCTGCCGGAGATGCCGAACGGCATCGTGTTTTCTGATGGCAGCGCGGCTTAGCGCACCGGCTGCGCGCCGAGGTAGTCGCCCAGCACCAGATCGCGGCCCCTGGTGGTCAGGCCGATCACCTGGTACTGCTGGTGCGGCTGGCCGTAATCCATGCCTGGGGAGCCCGCAGGCATACCCGGTACGGCAACACCGGCCAGATCGTCGCGCTTCTGCAGTTCATGAATTGCCGCAACCGGCACGTGGCCTTCGACGAACTTGCCGTCGATCACACCGGTGTGGCACGAGCCCAGGCGCGGCGCGACCCCCAGCTTCTGCTTGACCGCCGACATGTTGCTCTCAACGTGATCACGTACTTCGAAACCATTGGCCTCCAGGTACTTGATCCAGTCCTTGCAGCAGCCGCAGTTGGCATCGCGGTGCACATCGATGACATCCGCGGCGTGGGCCATGCTGGACATCAGCAGAGCGGCGAGGGCGGTGAGGTAGAGTTTCATGGGCTTCTCCAGAGCGATGTTCAGTTGCAGCCGCGACCGCATCCGGTTTTGCGGGGCGTCGGGGCAGGCGAGTCGGTGGTGACCTCGGCAGGGTAACCGGCTTCGTCGAGTGCGGCGATCAGCTCCGCGCTATCGGCCGTGCCGTCTATCCGGGCGAGCCCGGCGGCCAGATCGACCTCGACGCGCTCGACACCCGCCAAGGGCTGTAGTGCCGCGGTTACATGCCGGACGCACGCGCCGCAGGTCATGCCGGATACCTTGAGTTGAATGCCGGTCATGGGATGGTCCTCGGTTAGCCAGTTTTGGTAGCACTGGCTTGATGCTCAACCTTGACGCGATGGCAAGGTCAAGCCTCATTTTTCTGGGTACCACGCTAACCCCGGCGGCCTGACAAGAGGCTGATCGTAAGATTACTTTTTTGTCAGCTTCGTGGCGTCCCAGCTGCGGGCACTGCCACACTTGCGGCGTCGCCACCGAAGGAACTCGCCGCCATGAAATTGCTGGTCGCCGAAGACGAACCGAAAACCGGCATGTACCTGCAGCAGGGCCTGAGCGAGGCCGGCTTCACCGTCGACCGCGTCACCAGCGGCACCGATGCGCTGCAGCATGTACTGAGTATGCCTTATGACCTACTGATTCTCGACGTGATGATGCCCGGCCTGGATGGCTGGGAAGTGCTGCGGCTGGTGCGGGCGTCCGGCAACGAGGTGCCGGTGCTGTTTCTCACCGCGCGCGACCGCGTCGAGGATCGCGTGAAGGGGCTGGAGCTTGGCGCCGACGACTATCTGGTCAAGCCGTTCGCCTTTTCCGAGCTGCTGGCGCGTGTGCGCACCTTGCTCCGGCGTGGCAACGCAGCAGCATTGCAGACTCAGTTGAAGATCGCCGATCTGGAGGTCGATCTGCTCAAGCGCCGCGCGATGCGGGCTGGTCAGCGTATCGACCTGACTGCCAAGGAATTCGCCCTGCTGGAGTTGCTCCTGCGCCGGCGCGGCGAGGTGCTGCCCAAGTCGCTGATCGCTTCCCAGGTGTGGGACATGAATTTCGACAGCGACACCAACGTCATCGAGGTGGCGATCCGTCGCTTGCGGGTGAAGATCGACGATGGCTTCGAGCCCAAGCTGATCCACACCGCACGAGGCATGGGTTACATGCTCGACGAGCCGGACGCGCCATGAAGCGGCTGTCGCTGACCGCGCGGCTGAGCCTGATGTTCATGCTCGCGGTGACCGGCGTGCTGGCGGCGGCCGGTTATTTCTTCAGCCAGCTCAGCGAACATCACTTCGAAGAACTGGACCGCCACACGCTGCACGAAAAGCTCGAGGCAAGCCGGCACCTGCTGGGGGAGCTGGATGATCTGCAGGGCTTCGAGCGCGTCCGCCCACAGCTGCAGGCGTTGCTCGGCGGCCACAGTGAGATGCGCGGCTTCATTTTCGATGGGCGCGGTGCCCAGCTGTTTCCTCAACCGGGCGTTGATGAGGCGGAACCGGTGTTGCTCGAGCTGATCGGCCGGGAGGCGGGGGAGCTGACACTGGACGGGCGCGTCTGGCGCGGAGAGGCCGGGCACGTCGTGATCGGCGCGCAGCGGCTGACCCTGCTGATTCTGCTCGACGTCACTGTGCACAAGGCCTTCTTCCACACCTTCAGTGGCTGGCTATGGGGCGCGCTGGTGCTCTGCGCCTTGCTCAGCGGGTTGCTCGGCTGGCTGTTGGTACGCAGCGGCTTGCGCCCGTTGCGCGAGGTTACCCAAGTGGCCGCTTCGGTCTCGGCCAAGTCGCTACGCGAGCGCATCCCCGACGAGTCGACACCGGCAGAACTGCAGCAGCTGGTGCAGGCGTTCAACGCCATGCTGGCGCGGCTGGAGGACGCCTTTGTGCGGTTGTCGAACTTCTCCGCCGACATCGCCCACGAGCTGCGCACGCCGCTGAGCAACCTGATGACCCACACCGAGGTGGCGCTGACCCGCGCGCGTACGCTGGACCAGTATCAGGACAACCTGCATTCCAACCTGGAGGAACTGCAGCGCATGTCGCGGATGATCGACGACATGCTGTTCCTGGCCAAGGCGGATAACGGGTTGATCGTGCCGGACGCCAAGCCCGTCGCGCTGGAGGCGTTGTGCGCGCAGTTGCTGGACTATTACCAGCTCTCCGCCGATGAGCGCGGGGTGCGCTTCGAGCTGTCCGGTGCTGGCACCATTCAGGGCGATTTGTTGATGCTGCGCCGGGCGCTGTCGAACCTGCTGTCCAATGCGCTGCGCTACACGCCCGACGGCGAGCTGATCCGAGTGGCCATCGTGCGCGGCGCTGGCCAGGTGACGCTTGAGGTGAGCAATCCCGGCGCGACCATCGCGCCCGAGCATCTGGAGCGACTGTTCGACCGCTTCTACCGGGTCGACCCCGCGCGCCGCGAAGGCAGCCCGAGCAATGCCGGTTTGGGGCTGGCGATCACCCGTTCGATCGTTCAGGCCCATCAGGGCCGTATCCAGTGCAGTTCCGAGCAGGGCTGGACGACCTTCCGCCTGGAATTCCCTGGCTAAACGCCTGCTCAGCGCTGCAACGGCACCGTCAGCGATACGCGCAGACCGTCGGCTTGGCTGTCGAAGGCGAGGGTGCAATCGCTGCGTTGGGCGATCGCCTGGACGATGGCCAGGCCCAGGCCGCTGCCACTGCTGGCGGCGTGTCGCCAGAAGCGCCGAGTCAGGTGCTCGACGTGCTCGGCGGCGATGCCCGGGCCCTGGTCGCGTACTTCGAAGCGCACGCGCTCGGCTTCACCGTGCAGGGTCAGGGTGACGGCGCTGCCCGGCGCGGTGTGGCGCTGGGCATTCTCCAGCAGGTTGCGCAGCGCGGCGATGGCCAGCACCGGCGGCATCGCCAGTGGCGCATCGGGCAGCTCTGCCGGGACCTGCAACAGGATTTGCGCGCCGTCACCGCCACTGGCGTCCTGTATCGCCAGCCGTGCGACCTCGGCGGCCGAGCACTGCAGGCCATCGTCGAAATCCAGACTGCCTTCCACTCGCGCCAGCAACAGCAGCTGCTCAAGCGTGCGTTGCAGCCGATCGGCACCGGCCTCGGCGTTGGCCAGTGCCTGCTCGGCGGCGGCGCCTTCGGTCATGCGCGCCACCTGCAGGTGAGTCTTGATCGCCGTCAGCGGGCTGCGCAATTCGTGGGCGGCATCGCCGGTCAGCCGGCGTTCGCGTTCGATGGCCTGGGCGATGCGCTGGAACAGTTGGTTCTGCGTCTGCACCAGCGGCAGCAGCTCCGGCGGCAGGCCTTCGACCGGCAAGGGTTCGAGGGAGTCGGCGCTGCGTCGGGTCAGTGCCTCGCGAATCCTGCGCAGGGGCGCCAGCCCACGGCCCAGGCCGAGCCAGAGCAGACCCAGGCTGCCGAGCAGGGCGACCGCCACGGGCAGAGCCGCCGCCAGCAACACCGAGCGTTTCAGCGCGGCGCGCTCATCCAGGCGATCGGCTGTAGTGATGCGCAGCTCGCCTTGCACCAAGGTGAAACTGCGCCAGGGCACGCCGTCGATCAACTGGTCGCGAAAGCCGTTCTGCTCGGCGTCCAGCTGCTGGTCGGGCGCAGTGTGGCTGCGCGCCAGCACCTCGCCACGTAACGAGCTGACCTGGCAGGCCAGCCCGTTGGGGATGCCCAGCTGTTCGGCGCTCAGACGTTGCGGCGGGCCGTCGCGGGGCAGCGGTTGCGGCAACTGCACCAGCAGACCGGCGACCATGCGCGCCGAGGCGGCCAGGCGCTGGTCGAGCGAGAGCATCATCTGGCTACGCAGATCGACCAGCATCCAGGTCGCCGCCAGTGCCCAGAGCAGCACGAAGGCCGAGCCGAGCATCAGGGTCAGGCGCAGGCGCAGGCTCATGGCGCGTCCTCATCGCCTGCCGGGCCGAGACGGTAGCCCAGGCCGCGCACGGTTTCGACGATGCCGTTGCCGAGTTTGCGGCGCAGGTGGTGGATGTGCACGTTGAGCGCATTGCTCTCGACGTCATCGGCGAAACCGTAAACCGCGTCCTTGAGCTGCTCGCCGCTGAGCACCCGGCCCTGATTGTTGAGCAGTGCCTGCAGCAGGGCCTGTTCACGGCGTGACAGGTCGACCGGCTGGCCGTCCAGGCGCGCCTCGCAGCGGCTCGGGTCGTAGCTCAGTCGGCCATGCTCGATGAGGTTGACGCTGCGCCCGGACATGCGCCGCATCAGCGTGTGCAGGCGCGCGGCCAGCTCGCGCAGATCGAAGGGCTTGAGCAGGTAGTCGTCGGCGCCCGCCTGCAGGCCGGTGACCCGGTCGCTGACCGCATCGCGCGCGGTAAGCACTAGCACCGGTAGCTCCAGCCCCTGTTGGCGCAGGCGTCGCAGCAGGGCGATGCCGTCTTCGTCCGGCAGGCCAAGGTCGAGGATCAGCACATCGAAGTGCGCCGCGCGCAGCAACGCTTCGGCATCCGCCGCGGTCGCGGCATGGTCGACGATCAGGCCCTGGGCATTGAGCCCGGCGACGATACCGCTGGCGATCAGCGCGTCGTCTTCGGCAAGCAGCACGTGCATGGGGAGGGTCCGCAGGAAAATCTCAAGGGTGGACCTTAGCGATTAAGGCAGCGTTATGCAGCCCGTACCACTGTGTTAATGGCGCGTTAATCCCGTCGCGGCATGCTGCGTGGCAGTCAATTCTCGGCCAGGACTCTCATGCGTACATTGGTTCTTCTGCTTTTTCTGCTGGCGCCCGGGCTGGCGCTGCCGGCTGGTGGCCTGTTCGGCGGCGGCTCGCAGGGGGATTTCCTGCCGGTGGACAAGGCGTTCGCTCTGACGGTCAGCCCGCAGGAGAACGGCGCGACGCTGCTGCACTGGCGGATCGCGCCGGGTTACTACCTCTATCAGCAGCGCCTGCAGTTCGACGGCCTGCCGCCCGAACGTCAGCCGCAGCTGCCCGAGGGCGAGCCCTACAGCGACGAGTTCTTCGGCGATTCGCAGATCTACCGCGACAGCCTCGAGCTGACCATTCCGCCAGGCTCGGAGGACAACGTGCGCCTCGGCTGGCAGGGCTGCGCCGATGCCGGGCTCTGCTATCCGCCGCAGACCCGTGAGGTGTCGTTGAGCGGCAACGGCAACGGTACCGCGGCGCCGACCGCTGTTCAGGCCGAGGATCAGGCGCTGGTCAGCGGCCTCGAAAATCAGGCACTGGCCTGGAGCCTGCTGGTGTTTTTCGGCCTCGGTCTGCTGTTGGCCTTCACCCCCTGTTCGTTGCCGATGCTGCCGATTCTGGCGGGCATCGTGGTGGGCAGCGGCGCCACTTCACGCCGTGGTTTCGCCCTGGCGGCGACCTATGTGGTCAGCATGGCACTGGTCTATGCCGGACTTGGGGTGCTCGCGGCGTTACTCGGCGCCAACCTGCAGGCGGCTCTGCAGCAGCCGTGGTTGCTGACCAGTTTCGCCGTATTGTTCGTGCTGCTGGCGCTGCCGATGTTCGGTTTGTTCGAGCTGCAGTTGCCAGCGGCGCTACGGGATCGACTGGAGCGTGCCGGGCGCCAGCAACGCGGTGGCAGCCTGGCCGGTGCCGGCGCGCTGGGCGTGCTGTCCGGCCTGCTGGTCGGGCCTTGCATGACCGCACCATTGGCCGCCGCGCTGCTGTTCATTGCACAAAGCGGCAGTGTGCTGCAGGGCGGTCTGGTGCTGTTCGCACTGGGCTTGGGCATTGGCACGCCGCTGCTATTGCTGGTGACGGTTGGCAACCGTTTCCTTCCCAAACCAGGCGCATGGATGGATAGGGTCAAGGTGGTGTTCGGCTTCCTGTTCCTGGCGGCGGCGCTGTTCGTTGCGCGGCCGTTGCTAGCCGACTGGTTGTGGCTGGGCCTGTGGGGCGCGCTGCTGGTGGTGCTTGCCACCGCCCTGCTGCATGCGGCGCACGCACTGCAACAGCAACGGGCGCCGTGTCAGGCCGCCGGTATTCTGCTGGGTCTGTGGGGCATAGCGATGCTGCTGGGCGCCGCGGGTGGTGCGGACGATCCGCGCCGGCCGCTGGCGATCTATGCCGGCGGTGCGGCGAGTACCACGGTTGTGGAGACCCATGCGCTTGGCTTCAGCGATCCGGCAGTGCTCGACCGTGAGCTGGCAGCAGCAAAGGCGCAGGGCCAGTGGGTGCTGATCGATTACTACGCCGACTGGTGTGTCTCCTGTAAGGTCATGGAGAAAGAGGTCTTCGGCAACGCCGAGGTGCAGGCGAGCCTGGACGGCGTGCGGGTGCTGCGCCCCGATGTGACCCGTAGCGACGCCGCCAGCCGCGAGTTGCTGACGCGCTATCAGGTGCTCGGTCCGCCGACATTGGTGTGGATCGGCCCGGATGGCGAGGAGCGCCGCGAACGTCGCATCACCGGTGAAGTCGGTGCCAAGGACTTTCTGCAGAACTGGAACCAGACCCGGGAGCGAGGTTGATGCTGACTGTGAATATCGGGCCGCTTGCCCTGGCGGTGCCCCATGTGATTCTGCTGGGCAGCCTGCTGCTGGCGACCCTGACCGGCTGGTGGGTCGGCCGTCGCAGCGAACGTAACCCCGAGCGGCAGCTGTTTCGCCTGCTACTCGTGGCGCTGCTGATCGCACGTCTGGCCTTTGTCGCAATGTACTGGGCGTACTACCAGGACGACTGGCTGAGCGTCATTGATATCCGCGACGGTGGTTTTATCGCCTGGCCAGGTCTGGTTGCTGCGCTGGCGTTGGGTATCTGGTGGGGCTGGCGTGACCGCGAACTGCGCAAGCCGCTGGGTATCGCGCTGACGGTGGGAATCCTCAGCTGGGGCTTCAGTAACCTGGCCTGGCACTCCTTCGAGCAGGGCACGCGGCTGCCGGAAATGGCCCTGCGTGACAACCAGGGGCGTCCGGTGGCGCTGGAGGATTATTCAGGTCAGCCACTGGTGATCAATCTGTGGGCGACCTGGTGCCCGCCGTGCCGCCGCGAAATGCCGGTGCTGGCCGACGCGCAGGCGAGGGAAAGCGACACCCTGTTTCTCTTCGTCAATCAGGGCGAGGGGGAGGGGGAGATCAACCGTTTCCTGGAAACCGCGGGGCTGAGTCTCGAAAACGTCCTGCTCGACAGCGGCGGGCGCCTCGGCCAGCACGTTGGCTCCACGGCGCTGCCGACCACGCTGTTCTACAACGCCGATGGTCGCCAGGTCAGCAGCCATCTCGGCGAACTCTCGCACGCCAGCCTGGCGCGCGCGTTGAAAAAACTGAAAGAGGAAGCTGCGCAGTGATTCGATTCAAGCCGTTACCCTACCTGCTCGCCGGCGTCAGCCTGCTGGCCCTGCCCATGGTCAAGGCCGAAGAACTGCCAGAGGCGATCAAGGCCGTCGAGGCCCGCGGTGCCGAGGTCGTTGGCCGCTTCGAGGCACCCGGCGGGCTCCAGGGCTATGCCGCGCGCTATAACGGGCAGGGCATGGCGCTGTATCTCACCCCGGACGGCGAACATGTGCTGATCGGTAGCCTGCTCGACGCAAAGGGCGAGGACCTGACTCGCGGGCAGCTGGAAAAGCTGGTCTATGAACCGCTGGGCAAGGAGATGTGGACGCGCATGCAAGACAGCAGCTGGATCGCTGACGGCAAGGCCGACGCACCGCGCATCGTCTACATGTTCAGTGACCCGAACTGCCCGTACTGCAACATGTTCTGGAAGCAGGCGCGGCCCTGGGTCGAGGCCGGCAAGGTGCAGGTTCGGCACATCATGGTGGGCATGCTGCGCGCCGACAGCGCGGGCAAGTCCGCCGCATTGCTCAGCGCCAAGGATCCGCAGGCAGCGCTCAATGAGCACGAAGCGGCCGGCAAGGCGAGCAAGCTCAAGGCGCTGGATAAGATCCCGGCAGAACTGGAAGAACAGCTCACCAACAATCTGATGCTGATGAGCGAACTGGGCGCCCAGGCGACTCCGGCGATCTTCTACCTCGACGACAACGACCGCTTGCAGCAGCACCAGGGCGCACCACGGCCTGAGGCGCTGGCTGAGATCATGGGGCCACGCTGAGCCGCGGTCCGTCAGTAGGGGCCAGCTGGTGCCTCTCTTGGAGGCGGTTGGCGAGCCAGCTCGCTCCTACATGCTCCTACAAGTAGGAGGAAGGCGCGTCAGAGCGCGCCGAATACCTTTTTCGCCAGGCTGGTGGCTGCGGCTGCAGGGTTCTTGCGAATGCCCGCTTCCTGTTCGGCAATCACCTTGAATAGTCCGTCGAGCGCCTGCTCGGTGACATAGCTCTCGATATTGGCGTAATTGCCGTTCAGCCCGGCCGGGACCTTGGCCGCGACGGTGTTGTACTGCTGCGCCAGTCCGACCTGGTCGGTGGCCTGCTTGACGATGGGCAGGAACTTGGCGCGAATCTGCTCGCGGCTGGATTGGTTCAGGTACTGCGTCGCGGAGTCATCGCCACCAGCGAGAATTGCCTTGGCGTCCTGCACGGTCATCTTGCGCACGGCATCCAGCAGCAGTTGCTGGGCTTCCGGCACAGCCTTCTCGGCGGCCAGGTTCATGCTGTTCTCCAGCTGCTCGACCTGGGCGCCCATACCGAGCATCTTCAGCATACGCGAGGCCTTGCCGATGTTGCCCGGCAGTTCGATGCGTACGTCTGGATCGCTGCTGAACCCCCCCGGACGGCCGAGCTGCTGTACCGCGACCTTGGCGCCCTGGCTCAAGGCATCCTTGAGGCCGGCGCTGGCATCGCTCTGGGTCAGGTCGGAAAGCGAGAGGGCGAATGCGCTGGCGGACAGGAGCAGGCCGGCGACGAGCGTGGTGATGCGATACATGGCGGTTACCTTCAAGTGCGGTTGGGCGACAGCCGGGCGAATGAACGCCGGTTGGCTTCGTTCTGTGATGCTAGTGGATTACGGCCGGCGCGACATCCCAACGCTGATGCGTTACGGTCCCGCCCTTCGTCGTCTGGAGGTTTTTTCGCATGATTCGCCCGTGTCGCCCCGCTGATGTAGAAACGGTGCTGAAAATCTGGCTTGAGGCATCCAGCCGTGCCCACGCCTTTGTTGACCGCAGCTTCTGGGAGGCGCGCCTGGCTGATATGCGCGAGCTCTATCTGCCGGCTGCGCAAACCTGGGTTCACGAGTGGGACGGGACGGTGGTCGGCTTCGTTTCGCTGCTAGATGACATCCTGGCCGCAATCTTCGTGGCACCGACGGAGCAGGGCCGCGGCGTCGGCTCCGCACTGCTCCAGCACGCGAAGCAGTCTCGCGAGCAGCTGAGCCTGACGGTCTACGCCGCTAACGAGGCCAGCATCGCCTTCTACCGCCGCCATGGTTTCGAAGTGGTTGGCGAACAGTTGGACGAACACACCGGTTACCCGGAGCTGGCGATGAGCTGGCAGGCTCAGGCGCCGGGCGCTGGCGGGCGCGCCTCCACCTCGTCCTGATTGCGCTCCAGCGCCACCTGACGGATCGACAGGCGAATCTCCGCCGGCAGCACGCGCTTGGCTGCCCCCTCGGCGAGTTCGGTGAGCTTTTCGTGGTAACCGAGTCGACCGTCGTCATCCGGGCTGACCACACCCTGTTCCTGCATGCTCTGAATGAAATGGCGGAACAGTGTCTTGTCGAAGAACTCCGGCGCGTTGAGCCCATGCAGGATCGACAGGCGCTGGGCCATCACCGTGCAGAGCTCTTCCAGTTCGCCGGCCGTCAGGCTGTTCTGCCCGCTGTTGAGCAGCAGCGAGGTCGCCATGTAGAAGCGCTGCAGAGTCTGCACGACCACCCGTGCGAGCAGCGTCAACAGGACGAACTGCCGTGAGCTGGGCGCTGGCCGCACGTAGTGGTTGCCGTCCACCTTGAGCAGACCACGCTCGACGAAGGCAGCCAGCCACTGATCGACCACGGCTTCCAGCTCCTCGACTTCCCAGCGCATGAACAGCTCGGCACGCAGGTAGGGGTACAGCGCCTCGGTGAAGCGCTGGATCTGCTCGCGGCTGATGCGCGAGCTGCTCTGGAAGAAGCTCGCCAGCAGTGCCGGCAGCGCGAAGATGTGCATCACGTTGTTGCGGTAGTAGGTCATCAGGACGGCGTTCTGCTCATCCAGATAGAGGATGTTGCCCAGTGCGTCCTTCTGTTCGGCGAGCAGGTCGAGGCTCTTCACGTAAGCGATCAGCGCATTGCCGTCGCCGTCCGGCAGCGTGGTGTGCGGCGAGTAGGGCACCGCACGCAAGAGCGCCTGATAGAGATCGAGAATCCGCGCCAGGGACTGCTGGTCCAGCGCCTGACGGCTGGTGGAGAGCATCGCCAGCGCCACCAGATTGACCGGATTGACCGCAGCCGCCTCGTTGAGGCGCTGGGCGATGCGCTCGGCCAAGCGGTTGGTGGCATCGTTGAGCCATTCCGGGCGGTAGTCAGGGGCGTAGGTCTGCTGGCGCCAGCCGGGCTGTTCCTGGTCGAGGAATTCGTTGAGCTTGAGTGGTTCGCCGAAGTTGACCCAGACCTGACCGAAGCGCTGCTTGAGCGCGCCGATAACCTTGAAGATGTCGAAGATGGACTCCTTCTTCTTCGTCGCGCCGCGCAGTTCGCCCAGGTAGGTGCGGCCTTCCAGCACGCGCTCATAGCCGATGTACACCGGTACGAAGAGGATCGGCAGGCGCGACGAGCGCACGTAACTGCGCAGGGTCAATGCCAGCATGCCGGTCTTGGGCTGCAGCATGCGACCGGTACGCGAGCGGCCGCCCTCGACGAAGTATTCGACCGGAAAACCACGGATGAACAAGGTGTGCAGGTATTCGTTGAACACCGAGGTGTACAGCGGGTTGCCCTTGAACGAGCGCCGCATGAAGAAGGCGCCGCCGCGGCGCAGCAGACTGCCGATGACCGGCATGTTGAGGTTGATGCCAGCGGCGATGTGCGGCGGTGTCAGGCCATTGCGGAACAGCAGGTAGGACAGCAGCAGGTAGTCGATATGGCTGCGATGGCAGGGGACGTAAATCACCTCGTAGCCACGCACGGCTTCCTGCAGCGGCTCGATATGGTTGACGCGAATGCCGTCGTAGATCTTGTTCCAGAACCAGGACAGCACCACCTCGAGGAAGCGCACCGCGGTGTAGGCGTAGTCCGAGGCCACCTCGTTGCCGTAGCGCAGCGCCCTGGCTTCGGCTCGCTCGATGGAGATGTTTTCGCGCTCGGCCTCGTCGCGAATCGCCTGACGGACCTGTGGCGCATGCACCAGGCCCTTTACCAGGTTGCGTCGGTGCGACAGGTCAGGGCCGATCACGGCGGTCTTCTGGTTGCGGAAATGCACCCTCAGCATGCGGTGGACCATGCGCAGCGTGCGTTCTTGGCCTTTGTTCAGGGCGATCAGCTCGTTGAGCTGGATCGGCGGCGAGAATTGCACACGGGTCTTGCGGCCCAGCACCAGGATGCTGAGCAGTTTGCGCAGGCGCCCGGTGACGGCCCAGCTGTCGGCGAACAGCAGCTTCCAGGCGCTTGTTTCGCGATTGGGCGACTGCCCCCAGAACACGCTGACCGGGATGATCTGCGCGTTCTCCACGGCGTTGTGTTCCAGCGCGCCGACCAGCCGAACCAGTGCAGGTGGCGCCACCAACCGCGTGCGCCGACCAAACCAGCTCGCCGCCGGGTTCAGAAAGAAGAACGCGGCTGGCTCCACGAGTTCGCCCACCGCGACATCGGCCACCGGGCGTGGCAATCCAGCCTTGCTGCACTCGACGTCCAGCACCGCGAGATCACTCAGTGAGGCCTGTTGCAGCACGTAGAACACTGGTTTGCTGCGGTCCAGCTTGAGGGTAAAGGCGGACTGGTTGATGGTCTCCGAGCGTACCCAGAAATACAGCACGCGGCGCAGTACGGAGAAGATCAGGCGGCGAATGGGAGAGCGAGTCATACGGCAGATTCGGCTATGGAAGGGGGCTGTGCCCCCGAAGGCGGCAAGTGTGCCGCAAGCAGGGAGGGCGGGCAAAACTCTCTGCTGCCGAACCGCTCCCGCTTGGCTGGGTTTCTCTCGGCGTTGACTCAACCATCTGCACCAGCCGTGAACGGCGGTTGCTGCCAAGAAGGCGTTAGTGGGCTGCTATCTGCCGGCACGCTGAAGTGCAGCTAATGGCGCGGCAGTTGAAGCTCTGTCTATCGAGCCAATAGCGAAATTCCATGCAGGGCATTTTCAGTCGCGTCGAGCCGCGGCAAACCGCATGTTTACTGCGCTGGAGTCGTTGAAGAGCTGCTTGCGGAGGCCATGAAGGTGGCTTCGGGGTTTTTGTTCGATCATGAGCTCGGTGCTAGGTTGATTTAAGCGACGCCTGACCGCGTCATCGGCAACCGTGAGGAGCAGAACATGAACGAAGAGACTGGAGGAAAGGCGGGTGGCACTTGCCCATTCGGCCATGGCGCTGGCGCACCCCGCAGACGCCCCGGCAATCGGGACTGGTGGCCTGAAGCGCTGAGCTTGACAGCGCTCAACCAGCATTCGCCGCGTTCCAATCCGTACGGTGGCGATTTCGACTACGCGGCGGCATTCAACTCGCTCGATCTCGACGCGGTCATCGCCGACCTGCACGCCGTGATGACCGATTCGCAAGAGTGGTGGCCGGCGGACTTCGGCCATTACGGCGGGTTGTTCATCCGGATGGCCTGGCACAGCGCCGGGACCTATCGCATCACCGATGGTCGCGGCGGCGCCGGTGGCGGCCAGCAACGCTTCGCGCCGCTCAACAGCTGGCCGGACAACGCCGCGCTGGACAAGGCCCGACGTCTGCTGTGGCCGATCAAGCAAAAGTATGGGCGCAAGCTCTCGTGGGCAGACCTGTTCGTGCTCACCGGCAACGTGGCGCTTGAATCCATGGGCTTCAAGACCTTCGGTTTCGGCGGCGGCCGTGCCGATACCTGGGAGCCGGAAGAACTTTACTGGGGACCGGAAGGCACCTGGCTGGGCGATGAGCGCTACAGCGGCGAGCGGCAACTGCACCCGGGCCTGGGCGCCGTGCAGATGGGCCTGATCTACGTGAACCCGGAAGGTCCAAACGGTAACCCGGACCCGAAAGCAGCAGCCATCGATATCCGCGAGACCTTCGCGCGCATGGCCATGAATGACTACGAAACCGTGGCGCTGATTGCTGGCGGCCATACCTTCGGCAAGACTCACGGCGCCGGCGACCCCTCGCTGATGGGGCCGGAACCGGAAGGCGCGGTCATCGAAGATCAGGGCCTCGGCTGGCGCAGCCGCTACAAGAGCGGAATCGGCGCCGATGCGATCACCTCTGGCCTGGAAGTCATCTGGAGCCAGACGCCGACGCATTGGTCCAACTACTTCTTCGAGAACCTTTTCAACTTCGAATGGGAGCTGACCAAGAGCCCGGCCGGCGCGCACCAGTGGGAAGCCAAGGACGCGCCGGAAATCATGCCGGACCCCTTTGATCCGAACAAAAAACGCAAGCCGACCATGCTGACGACCGACTTGTCGCTGCGCTTCGATCCGATCTACGAGAAAATCTCCCGGCATTTCCTGGAGAACCCGGATGAGTTCGCCGATGCGTTCGCCAAGGCCTGGTTCAAGCTGACCCACCGCGACATGGGCCCTATCGGCCGTTACCTCGGGCCTCTGGTGCCGAAGGAGCAGCTGATCTGGCAGGACCCGATTCCCGAACGTGACCACCCGGTGATCGACGAGGCGGACATCGCCGCGCTGAAGCAGCAGCTGCTGGGCATGGGCTTTTCCGTGTCCGAGCTGGTGTCGGTAGCCTGGGCATCGGCCGCCACCTATCGCGGATCGGACAAGCGCGGCGGCGCCAATGGCGCACGCATTCGCTTCGCGCCGCAGAAGGATTGGGAGATCAACAACCCGCCGCTGCTGGAGAAGGTGTTGCAGAAGCTCGGCGAGATCCAGGGCGCGTTCAACGCTTCGGTAACCGGTGGCAAGAAGGTCTCCATGGCCGACCTGATCGTACTCGCCGGCTGCGCGGCTATCGAGAAGGCCGCGAAGGATGGCGGCGTGGACGTCACGGTGCCTTTCACACCCGGCCGGATGGATGCGCTGGAGGAGTGGACCGATGTGCAGTCGTTCGAAGCGCTGCGTCCGGTCGCCGATGGCTTCCGCAACTACTACCACGAGTCGCACTTCATGGCGCCCGAGGAGGCGTTGGTCGACAAGGCGCATCTGCTGCGCTTGAGCGCACCGGAAATGACCGTGTTGCTTGGCGGCATGCGCGTGCTTGGTACCAATGCGGACGGCGGCAAGGAAGGCGTCTTCACCAATCGAGTCGGCACGCTTTCAAACGACTTCTTCGTCAACCTGCTGGACATGAAGAACGAGTGGGTCGCCACCGAGCACAAGAACCGCTTCCAGGGCCTCGACCGCAAGACTCGCCAGCCAACATGGACCGCCACCCGCGTGGACCTGATCTTCGGTGCGCAATCGGAACTGCGTGCCCAGGCCGAGGTATACGGCATGGCGGACGGCAACGAGAAGTTCGTGCACGACTTCGTCAAAGCCTGGGACAAGGTGATGAACGTGGACCGGCTCGACGTTGGCAAACCTGCCGATAATTTCAGCCAGAAGCTCTCAGCGTAACGCTCGCGGCGGCGCCATCAGGCGCCGCCATGTGGCGGCTGTGCGTCTCGAGCCCGCCACCTGGTGCGGGCTCGCGAGCCAGCATAGGCTCCGGCGAGGAAGACCAGCGACCACAGCAGCACGAATACAAATCCGACGGGGAGCAATGGCCCGGTTGGCAACCATCCGAGCAGATACAGAGTTTGCCCGGCCACACAGCCAACATAGAGCGGCCACAAGGATTTCGGCGCGATAGAGCCACACAAGCAGCCACCCAAGGCCAGCGCTGCGGTGTAATACAGACCACCTGCATCCCAGGGCTCGACATGGCCTGTCATCGAAGGCGACAGGATCCAGATCGCCGCACCGGCCAACGCGGCGATAAGGAACGAGCGCAACACGGGTTGCTTCATGCGGTCGGTTGGTCTCAGCCGCTGTACCGCCACCTTATTGCGCATCGGCCGGTGGCCGCGTCGAGTACCAGGCGTGAATCAGCCCGGCCTGGTAGAACAGAACGGGGTCGGCAAAGCCGCCGGACTCAATGATGCTTGCGACCCGCTCCGGAGGCAGCACTGCCACATCGCGGGAGTAGGCGGTGCGCATCTGCTCCACACCGGCGGCAGGGATGCCGGCCACGGTCATCATGTTCATCCAGGTTTCGAGCAGGGCCGTATATTCCACCGAGGTGACATCCGATGCCAGGTCGGAGCTTGCCAGGCGTGCACCTGGGCGAAGCCGGCTAGCGATGGCGCGGAAAAATTCCGCGCGGGCGTCAGGCTCGAGAATGAATTGCGACACCAGAAAGCACGTCGCGGCATCGAAGGCATTCTGCTCGGGCAGTGATTGCAGATAGCCCTCATGGAACTGACAGCGCTCGGCATAGCCGCCTTCGATCGCCTTGTTGCGACACACTTCGAGCATCGCGCCGGAGGGCTCGACGGCGGTGAAGCTCCAGCGCGGGAAGCGCCTGGCCAGATAGGCGATTTCCTCGCCGGTGCCGGCACCGACGCACAGAACCCGGGCATCGGCCGGAAGGCCCGCAAACACGGCTTCGAGAAGGAAATGCAGGGCCTCTCGGATCGGTGCGGTTCTGGCCCAGCGCTCGTCGTAGCAGGTTGCTTGCTGGTCGAAGATGGCCTTGATTTCATCGCTACGCATGGCGGCTGCCCCAATGCTGTGTTCACGATGGTGCGCCTGGGCGCACCGTCAGAGTTGCCGTGTGGCCTCACTCGGCCGGCAGAATGCCTTTCTCTCGCAACGCGCCCAGCGCGATCTGCTGGCGCAGCGGCAGGTCCGTAACGGCTTTGGTGTCGAGGTTCAAGGCGAACAGCCACGTATCCTCGTCGACCTCCACGTAGCCGATGTACCAGCCAGTGCCGGGCGTGCTGCGGGCAGCCCAGCCGGTCTTGGCATAAAGGCGATAGTGCTCGCTGGCCTCGGTGAGCATGACCGTCTTCAGGGTGTCGTAGCTGCTCTTCCGGTAGGGCAGGCTGCGCGCGGTCACACGCTTGAGCAGGGCTATCTGCTGCTCGGCGCTGATGGTCAGTGAGCCATCCAGCCAGAACTCGGTACCGTTGAAGGGCTCGCGCAGCTGCCCGTAATGCGCCTGGCGGATGTATGGCGGATAGTCTGCCGCACCCACCCGTCGCGCCAGCCACTGATAGCACCAGACGCAACTGACCTGGAAGGCGCTCTTCAGCGTCTGGTCGCGGTTCCAGTCCTCGATCTCGTAACGCGTGTTGTCCCACGGGATGATCTCGTCAGCCCCGGCGATGGCGCCTTCCTCGAGCGCGATCAGCGTGTTCAGCACCTTGAATGTGGATGCAGCGGTGAACGGCTGCTTCGCGCGGGCTTCGTTGTGAACGTAGCGCTCGCCGGTTGTAGCCGATTCGATCACCAGCGTCCCCTCGACGCCGGCCTTGTCGAACAGCCGGGCGATATCGGCATCTTCCGCATGAGTGACGCAGGAAAGGCCGAGTAACAGTAGCGCGAGGAACAGCTGGGGCATTGAAAGAGATCCGTGGGGTAGGGATGAGAGTCTGGCTGTGCGCGTGCCGTTCTAACAGGGTTTCCAGCGAAGTCCAGCCAATCGTGAATGAACGGTCAGTCAGCTGCAGCCAACTGCGTTGCAAAGCGTTCGCGATCCAGTCGATACATGCAGTGCAGGCGCAGCGGATGGCCGACGGGCAGCCCTGGATGCTCGAACTCCTCCGACTCACGCATGCCGAGGCGCTCCATCACTGCACGTGAGCGCCGGTTCTCGACCGCGGTGAAGGACAGGATTTCAGAAAGATCGAGCCGGCCGAACCCCACCTCAAGCGCGGCCCGCGCAGCCTCGCTGGCCAATCCCTGGCCCCAGTAATCAGCGGCCAGACGCCAGCCGATTTCCACGCACGGCGAGAACGGCAAAGCTGCCGCCGGTGTATGAAGGCCAACGAAGCCGATGAATGTGCCGCTGGCCTTCAGCTCGACGGCCCAGAATCCCCAGCCGCGCTCTTCGATCAGTGCCTGGCAGCGGTCAGCCATCGCGTCGCTCTCGGCACGGCTGAGGAGGGCGGGGAAGTGCTGCATGACCCTGGGGTCCGCATTCATCGCGGCGAACGGCACACGATCGCCTGGCTTCCATTGCCTTAAGAGCAGACGTGTGGTCTGGAATTCGATCGGATCGGTCACTGCGAGTCGCTCATCCGGGCTGTTTGTAGCTTCAGCAAGCTATTGACGCTGTTCTAGCAGATGCTTCGCCACCGCCTCAAATGCCGGCAACGAGGTGGGGTCGTTTGCTGCGTTGCCCGCCACCGGATGGCTGGCAAACCGCGCGATCACCATCTCCGCCAGTGGGTCGATATAAAGCGCTTGCCCATGTACCCCACGTGCCATGAAGGCACCATGCTCGTTGTGGGTGACCCACCACATGTTGCGGTAGCTCCAGCCGGGCAGCAGACGGTAACCGGCTTTCGCAAAGTCTTCGCGACTTGCTCCATTTCGGATATCTGTCACGACTTCCGGTGGCAGGATCTGAGTGCCGTTGTATCTACCTTCATTGCGCATCATCTCGCCAAAACGAGCAAGGTCGCGCAGGCCGGCGTTCAGGCCGCCTCCGGCGAACGGCGTGCCGATGGAGTCTACCGACATGTAGGCATCCTGTTCTGCGCCCAAGCGGCTCCAGATGCGCTCGGACAACAGTTGGGCGACGTTCCGCCCGCTCACTCGCGCGATTACCCAGCCCAGAGCGTCGGAGTTTGCGGTGCGGTAATGAAAGGCCTCGCCATGACGACCTTGCGGTTTGACCGTTTGCAGAAATTCGTAATAGGTCCGTGGCCCCTGGTAATCAGCGGGTTTCGGCAGCGGATTGCCGGCGGCGGCATGCGCCCATACTTCGGCCTTGGGGTCGGCATAATCTTCGCTGAAGTGAATGCCAGTGGTCATATCCATGAGCTGGCGCACGCTGGCATTTCCAAAGGCCGACACGGCCAATTCGGGAACGTAGTCGGCGACCATACGTTCGGGGTCTAGCTTGCCTTCGGACACGAGAAGCGCCGCCAGCGTACCGGTGAAGGTCTTGGTGATCGACATGGCAGCATGCTGTCCTTCTGGCTTCAGGACGCCGAAATAGCGCTCGTACACCAATTTCCCCCGGTGGAGGATGACGATGCCGTCGGTGTAATTGGCTAGCAGCGACTGTTGCCACGTCATTGGCTCGTCACCGCCAAGAGGAACGAATGTGAGCGCATCGATCTCACCGCTCGACGTGCGCTCCAGCATTGAGGGCCCAGCCAGTCCGCGTGAAACATTGACGGTAGGCATCAGCTGCCGAAAGTTGGCGACGCTCCAGCGCATCTGTGGGAAACGAAAGTAACTGCCGTCCTCGAAACGCAGGATTCGATCAGCCGGTGGCGGTGAGCCGACCATCCAGCCCAGCGTCGCCGGATCGCTCGCTTGTGCGTCTGGAAAGTGAGTAGGCTCACTGGCTTGCGCTGCACATGCCATGGTGCCTAGTAAAAAGCAGAGGCGCACTTTCGGTAATTCTCTCGGCCAGCGTAGTTTCATGGCATGTCCTTTCTAGCAGTCGGGCGCGTCGCGTCATGGGCGGTCAGTACCGATTGAAACGACTCGATCGCTACCCGTGCGCCTGTTGCCTGCAGGAGAGCATCCGCGATGCGCGGGGCAATGGCCTTTACGGACTTGCGCGCAGAGAGGCTGATGAAGCAGCGTCGATCAATCCCCTACACGGCTCGTCGCCAGCGCCGTTCATTTCTTATCGCTGATGATTAGTTAATCAGAGTAGTCCTCACAGCCTAGTGACAGGTTGCATTCGTCGAGTTGCTGTTCTTATAGTTCCGCCGGCATTTTTGCAGGGTCTGGGCCGTGTCGCACGGGCGGCGCGCCAGGCCTTCAGCGCACTGGTGAGAGTCCATGATCGAAATAAACAACCTGACCAAGCGTTTTGCCCAGCACACGGCCGTAGACGACCTGTCATTCCAGGTCCAGCGTGGAGAAGTGCTGGGATTTCTCGGCCCGAATGGTGCGGGCAAATCCACCACCATGAAGATGTTGACCGGCTTTCTCGCGCCCACTTCCGGCACGGCGAGCATCCTCGGTCATGACATCCAGACGCAGCGGCTGCAGGCTCAGCGACAGATCGGCTATCTGCCCGAGGGCGCGCCCTGTTATGGCGACATGACGGTGCGCGGCTTTCTCGAGTTCATCGCCGAAGTTCGCGGCTTTCGCGGTGCGGACAAGCGTCAGCGGGTCGAGGCTGCGGTGGCGCAGGTAGAACTGGAGCACGTGCTGGGGCAATCCATCGAGACGCTGTCCAAGGGCTTCAAGCGTCGCGTCGGCCTGGCGCAGGCGATCCTTCACGACCCCAAGGTGCTGATTCTCGACGAGCCCACCGATGGCCTCGATCCGAACCAGAAGCATCAGGTGCGCCAGCTGATCCAGGGCCTTTCGCAGGACAAGATCGTCATCATTTCCACGCACATTCTCGAAGAGGTTAGCGCGGTGTGCACCCGCGCGGTGGTAATCGCCCATGGCAGGCTGGTGGCCGACGGCACGCCGCTGGAACTGGAAAGCCGTTCGAAGTACCACCAGGCGGTCACGCTGGTCAGCGACGGCCCGCTGGACGACGTTGCCCTGGCCGCGCTGCCGGGTGTCGCCGGTGTCGAGCTCAACGAGCGCGAGCACAGCCTGACGGTGCTGGCACAGCCGGGGCAGGTGATCTTCCCGCAGGTCAATGCGCTGATCACCCAGCAGGGCTGGGTGGTCAAGGAGCTGGACGTGGAGCGCGGCCGGCTGGACGAGGTGTTTCGCAACCTGACCCGTGGGGAATCGCTATGAGCCAGTTGCCGGTTATTTTCAAGCGTGAGCTGGCTAGCTACTTCGCCACGCCGCTCGCCTATGTGTTCATCGTCATCTTTCTGGTCTTGTCCGGGGTGTTCACTTTCTACCTTGGCGGCTTCTACGAGCGCGGCCAGGCCGATCTGACGCCGTTCTTCAGCTTTCATACCTGGCTCTATCTGTTTCTGGTGCCTGCAATCGCCATGCGCTTGTGGGCGGAGGAGCGCAAATCGGGTTCGATCGAGCTGCTGATGACGCTGCCGATCACCCGTTTCGAGGCGGTTGGCGGCAAGTTCCTCGCGGCCTGGGTTTTCGCCGGGATCGCCTTGCTGTTGACCTTCCCGATGGTTATCACGGTCAACTACCTGGGCGAGCCGGACAATGGCGTGATCGCCGCCGGCTATCTCGGCAGCTGGCTGCTGGCCGGCGCCTTTCTGGCGATCGGCTCGTGCATGTCGGCGCTGGCGAAGAACCAGGTGATCGCCTTCATCCTCTCGGTGGCGGTGTGCTTCCTGTTCATCGTCAGCGGTCTGCCGATGGTGCTGGATGCCCTGGCCTGGGCGCCGCAGTGGCTGATCGATGCGGTGGCTTCGCTGAGCTTCCTGATCCGTTTCGATTCCATCAGCAAGGGTGTGATCGACCTGCGTGACCTGCTGTATTTCGTCACGCTGATCGTCGCCTGGCTGGCGGCCACCGCCGTGGTCGTCGATCTGAAGAAAGCCGCCTGAGGGAACAGACATGAAACGAGTCATCTATTCCGGTGCCGGGCTGCTGCTGATCGCGCTGGCCTTTCTGGTGTTCAACGGCCTATCCGGCATGTTGTTCACCAATGCGCGGCTTGATCTGACTGAGCAGAAGCTCTACACGATCTCCGAGGGCACCGAGCGCATTCTCGACGGCTTGCAGACGCCGATCGAGCTGCACTTCTTCTACTCGGACGAGACGGCCAAGGAGCTGGTGGCGCTGCGCAACTATGCGCGCCGCGTCGAGGAGATGCTCAGAGCCTATCAGCGCGCCTCCGGCGGCAAGCTCAAGCTGCACGTGATCGATCCGCAACCGTTCTCCGAGGAGGAGGACCGCGCGGCCGAGTTCGGTCTGCAGGCGGTGCCGCTCAACCAGGGCGGCGACAAGGTCTACTTTGGCCTGGCAGGCACCAATGCTGAAGGCAGCACACAGATCATTCCGTTCTTCCCGCTGGATCAGGAGGAGTTCCTTGAGTACGAAATAAGCCGTTTGGTGCAGGGCCTGGCTGCCGGCGAGCTGCCGGTGGTCGGAGTGCTGTCCGGATTGCAGCTGACCGGTGGCTTCGACATGCGCACACAGCAGGCGACGCCGCCGTGGATGGTGCTGGAGGAGGTCCGCCAGCTGTTCCATATCGAGAGTCTGCGTCGTGATGTGGACCTGATTCCGACCAATGTGTCGGTGTTGCTGCTGATTCATCCGAAGGACCTGCCGGAGCAGACGCTTTACGCCATCGACCAGTTCGTCCTGCGTGGCGGCAAGCTGCTGGCCTTCGTCGATCCGCACAGCGAGGCCGATCCAGGCATGGGCATCGGCCCGGGAGAATTCGGCGAAGAACGTGCGTCCGACCTCGAACCACTGTTCAAGGCGTGGGGCGTGCGCATGGTGCCGCAGCGTGCGTTGGCCGATGCGGCCTATGCCATGTCGGTGGGCATGGGCGCGGAGCGGCGGCCGGTTCGCCATGCGGGCTGGTTGAGCCTGCCGCGAGGCGCGCTGGACCAGGATGACGTGACCACTGCCGCGCTGGAGAACATCACCGTCGCCAGTGCTGGCATTCTCGAGCCACTGGAAGGCGCGACGACGCGCTTCACGCCGCTGTTCAGCAGCTCCGAATACAGCATGCCGGTTGAAGCCGAGCGCTTTGCCACGCTGGATAATCCGGAGACGCTGCTGCTTGGCCTGGAACCGACCGGTGAGCGCTATACCCTGGCGGCACGCATCCAGGGACCGGCAAAGACCGCGTTCCCGAATGGGATAGAAGGCCGGGAGAAGGGTATTCAGGAAAGTCAGAGCATCAACGTCATTGCCGTCGCTGACACGGACCTGCTGAGCGACCGGATGTGGGTGCAGGTGCAGGACTTCTTCGGTCAGCGCATCCCGCAGCCGTGGGCCGACAACGGAGCCTTCGTGATCAATGCGCTGGACAATCTGTCCGGTACCGATGCGCTGATCAGCGTGCGCTCCCGTGGTCGCTTCACCCGTCCGTTCGTGGTGGTGGAAACGTTGCAGCGTCAGGCCGAGAACCGCTTCCGCGAGAAGGAGGAGGTGCTGCAGCAACGCCTGGCCGATACCGAGCAGAAGCTCGCCGAGTTGCAGAGCCCGGACCCGGAGCAGGCGTTGGAACTGACCGCTGAGCAGGAGCAGGCGCTGCGCCAGTTCATGCAGGAAAAGGTCCGTATCCGCAAGGAACTGCGCGAGGTGCGCTACCAGCTCAACGCCGACATCGAGGCGCTCGGGCGTACGCTCAAGTTCGCCAATATCGCGCTGGTGCCTTTGGTGCTGACGCTGGGCGTGCTGGCGTTGTGGCTGTGGCGGCGCCGGCGCAGCGCCTGATCCAAGCGCCAGCCCCGGTGCTGATCGGGGCTGGCGCAGAGGCAAGAAAGGGCCTTGGAAAAAAGAGGCTGACAGCCAAAATCGTTGTTTTATACTCCGGCAACGGCTGCGTTCGAGTCGCATTTGCGCTGAAGCAACTGCACGAGACGCGGTCGTAGACCCCTCTTCCGAGGAATAACAAAAAGCGAGTTGGAGAAGTGGTAATGGCTGAGCGCGAGACAGGAACCGTCAAATGGTTCAACGATGCAAAAGGCTACGGATTCATTCAGCGGGGTAATGGCGCCGACGTGTTCGTGCATTACCGCGCGATCCGTGGCGACGGCCACCGCTCGCTGGCCGAAGGGCAGCAGGTGGAGTTTTCGGTGACTCAGGGCCAGAAGGGCCTGCAGGCCGAAGACGTCGCCAGCGTCTGACTTCGGTTGCTTTACGACAAAGCCCGTCCAAAGTGACGGGCTTTGTTTTTTCAGGTGCGGGTTTCTGTCTTCGGTGCAAAGCGTGCAAGCCGACTGATCAACCGGTCCGCCAGACGATTTCCTCTTCACCGTCATCGCTGATGCGGATCCAGCGGTCGGCTTCTTCAACGGCTTCCTCTTCTTGCCAACCGCCTGGGGCGCAGCGGATTTCCACGCCCAGGGCCTGGTACGCCGCACGCGCGCAGGCGAGGTCATCGTCCCAAGGGGTGGCATCGCTTTCCAGCAGCAGGCAATGCCATTTGCCCACCGCCTTCGGCAGCCAGGTCACGGGGATGCCGGCGGCGCTGCATTTGAAGGTCTGACCTTTCTGTTGCCAGGCGGAGCAGGAGCCAATGGCCTGGGCCAGCCACTCGCCGACGGCTTGCTGGCTGGCATCCCTGAGGTAGATCTCGATATCGGGTTGACGCATGGGCGACTGCCTTATGTGGTGGAGCGGGGTTTTTCGATCGTCGGCAAAATATACGAACGCTACGCTGTGCGTTCGATCCAGTCGTAGCGTATCGCAACCCGCACGCTGAGGTGACTGTCGATCACTGCGGCGCGGCGTTCGGCGCTGGCGCGCCAGCCGTGCGGGGTCATCGCCAGCAGATCGGCACGGGCCTGGGCATCGTCCAGTTGCAGCTCGTAGCAGAGGGTTTCGCTATGAGCCAGGCGCATGCCTTCAGGGATCAACGACAGGTGTTTCTCGTCGTCGTAATCGCGCACCTCGTCGTAGAGCCGCGCGCGAAGCTCCCACAAATGGTCGCGGGTCGGCCCCATGCGCAGCAGACCGCCGCCGGGCGCGAGCAGGCGTCGCGCCTCCTGCCAGTCCAGCGGGCTGAACACGCTGGCGAGCAGGTCGCAGCTGGCATCGGCCAGCGGAACACGCGCCATGCTTGCGACCAGCCATTCGAGCTGCGGTGCGCGTTTGCAGGCGCGCTTGACCGCTTCACGGGAGATGTCCAGTGCATAGCCTTCGGCATCCGGCAGCGCTTCGGCGAGCTGTGCGGTGTAGTAGCCCTCGCCACAGCCGATGTCGAGCCAGCGCTGCGGCGTACGCTCGGCGGCAAGGTCAGCCAGGCGCCGGGCCAGCGGTGCGTAATGGGCACCGTTGAGAAAGCGCCGGCGTGCCTCGACCATGGCCTGGTTGTCGCCGGGGTCGCGACTGTTCTTGTGCTGTACCGGGAGCAGGTTCAGGTAACCCTGGCGCGCGCGATCAAAACGGTGGTTGGCCGGACAGGCCACGCCGTTGTCGACCGCGCTGAGCGGCGCCTGGCAGATCGGGCAGATCAGCATGCGAGCAGGTTCACCAGGGTCTGATAGTAGATATCGGTCAGCAGATCGAGATCGCTGGCAAGGATATGTTCGTCCACCTGGTGGATCGTTGCGTTGACCGGGCCAAGCTCGACCACCTGGGTACCGAGCGTGGCGATGAAGCGCCCGTCCGAGGTGCCGCCGCTGGTGGATGGTGTGGTTTCACGGCCGGTGACGCTGCGGATCGCCTTGGCGACGCCGTCGAGCAGCGCGCCCGGTTCGGTGAGGAAGGGCAGGCCGGACAGTGCCCAGTCCACGTTCCAGTCCAGGCCGTGCTTGTCGAGAATCGCGGCGGTGCGCTGCTTCAGTTGTTCGACGGTGGATTCGGTGGAGAAGCGGAAGTTGAACACCGCTTCCAGCGTACCGGGAATAACGTTGGTGGCGCCGGTGCCGGCGTTCAGGTTGGAGATCTGGAAGCTGGTTGGCGGGAAGAACGCATTGCCATCGTCCCAATGCTCCGCGGCCAGTTCTGCCAGCGCCGCCGCAGCCAGGTGGATGGGATTCTTCGCCAGATGCGGATAGGCGACGTGGCCTTGCTGGCCGCGCACGGTGAGTGTGCCGCCCAGCGAGCCGCGGCGACCGTTCTTCACCACGTCGCCTACCAGCGTCGTGCTCGACGGTTCGCCGACGATGCACCAGTCCAGGCGCTGGCCACGTTCGCGCAGACGCTCGACCACGGCCTTGGTGCCGTGGTGCGCCGGACCTTCTTCGTCGCTGGTGATGAGAAAGGCGATCTGCCCCTTGTGATCCGGATGAGCAGCGGTGAAGCGCTCCACCGCGACGACCATGGCCGCCAGGCTGCCCTTCATATCCGCGGCGCCGCGGCCATGCAGCATGCCCTGCTCATCGATGCGTGCACTGAACGGCGGGTTCTGCCAGGCCTGCAGCGGGCCTGTCGGGACCACGTCGGTATGGCCGGCGAAGCACAGTACCGGGCCTTCGCTGCCGCGAATCGCCCAGAAATTCTCCACGTCCTCGATATGCATCGGCTCGATGGCGAAGCCGCAGGCCGCCAGGCGCTGGCTCATCAGCTGCTGGCAGCCTTCATCCAGCGGCGTCACCGATGGGCGGTTGATCAGCTCGCAGGCGAGTTCGAGCGTAGGGGAAAGGGCGGGGGCGGTCATCACGGCTCCGATGCGGCGGGGAAAGGGCGCCATATTAAAGCAAAGCCATGGCCTCGGTGACGGCCGGATGCAGTGGCCGTGGGGCTACGAGGTCTTATAATCGCCAGGTTTTTTCCGGGGAGTCGGCATGTCTATCGATGATCAGCGTTTCGGCGGCATTGCCCGTCTGTATGGCCGCGTCGGCCTCGAGCGGCTGGTGAATGCGCACGTGGCAGTGGTCGGCATCGGCGGCGTCGGCTCCTGGGCAGCCGAGGCGCTTGCACGCAGCGGGGTCGGCGAGATCAGCCTGTTTGACCTGGACGACGTGTGCATCACCAACACCAACCGGCAGATTCACGCGCTGGATGGGGCTGTAGGCAAAGCCAAGGTCGATGAGATGGCCGTGCGCATTCGTGCCATCAACCCTGCCTGCCGCGTGCATGCCGTTGCTGACTTCGTCACCCGCGAAACCATGGCCGAGTACATCACCGAAGACATGGATTGCGTCATCGACTGTATCGACAGCGTGCCGGCCAAGGCGGCGCTGATCGCCTGGTGCAAGCGCCGCAAGATCCAGATCATCACTACTGGCGGTGCCGGCGGGCAGGTTGATCCGACGCAGATTCAGGTCACCGACCTGAACAAGACCTTCAACGATCCGCTGGCGGCCAAGGTGCGCTCGCTGCTGCGTCGTGAATACAACTTCTCGCGCACACCGGGGCGCACCTACAGCGTGCCTTGCGTGTTTTCCACCGAGCAGTTGCGTTATCCGAAGCCGGACGGCGGCGTATGCCAGAGCAAGAGTTTTGTCGGCGAAGGAGTAAAACTCGACTGCGCCGGAGGCTTCGGTGCGGTGACGATGGTAACCGCCAGCTTCGGCATGGTCGCCGCCGCGAAGGCCGTCGACAAACTGGTCGCTGGAGCTCGGCGGCCTAGCGAGCGCAACGTCCACCGCTGATGAAAAACTGCCGCAGCCGCTCTGTGATGCGGCTCCACGGAAAGTTCCGCTGTCACAAAAGCTTTACATATCAGCCATTTGGCTGACATACACCGTCGCCAAGATTCCCCCGAACACAAAGAGCCCATCTCGAGTGTTTCCGACGCTAAACATAAAGGGGAATTTTGATGATCCGTAAGCACTTCGCCGGTTTCGCCGCCAGCGCCCTCGCTCTGGCCGTTTCCGCCCAGGCTTTCGCCGGCACCGTTACCACTGACGGAGCCGATATCGTTGTCAAGACCAAGGGTGGCCTGGAAGTCGCCACGACGGACAAACAGTTCAGCTTCAAGGTAGGCGGTCGCGTGCAGGCCGATTACAGCCAGTTCGACGGCTTCTACACCGCTAATGGCGACAGTGCCGATGCCGCCTACTTCCGCCGTGCCTTTATCGAGATCGGTGGCGTTGCGTTCACCGACTGGAAATATCAGTTCAGCTACGACCTGTCGCATAACGCCGGCAGCAGCGAAGACGGTTACTGGGATGAAGCTTCCATCCAGTACTCCGGTTTCAGCCCGGTCAACGTCAAGGTTGGTCGTTTCGACCCCGACTTCGGCCTGGAAAAAGCCACCAGCTCCAAGTGGGTGACCGCTCCTGAGCGTAACGCCGCTTACGACCTGATCGACTGGGCCAATGGCCATCAGAACGGTCTCGGCATTCAGGTCAACGGTACCGCTGGCCCTTCCCTGTACGGCTCCCTCGGCCTGCACGCCAAGGATCAGAACGACGTAGACGGCGACAGCGTGAAGCAATTCAACGTGCGCGGCGTGTTCGCTCCGATGCACGAGGCTGGCAACGTTCTGCACCTGGGCGTGAACTTCGCCAAGCGTGATCTCGACGACGTCGGTGGTCTGGACACTCGTATCCGCAGCCGTCTGGGCATGCGCGGCGTTTCCACCTCGGGCGGCAACGACGCCGGCACCAACGGCAACCGCCTGCTGCTGGCCGGTGCCAACAACCAGGTTGCCGGCTCCTACGGCGACGACACCGCCTGGGGCCTGGAAGCTGCATGGGCCATGGGCCCGCTGTCGGTGCAAGGTGAATACATCAAGCGTGAGCTGGATGCCGACTCCAGCGCTAATCAAGACATCGAAGCCAAGGGTTACTACGCTCAGATCGCCTACACCCTCACCGGTGAAGCGCGTGACTACAAGCTGGGTCGCTTCGATGCGATCAAGCCGAGCAACAAGCAGACCGGCGCCTGGGAAGTCTTCTACCGCTACGATTACATCGAAGGTGATGACGACACCGTTGGCACCACCGCCAGCAGCACTGTCGAAGGCAAGGTCCACAACGTCGGCCTGAACTGGTACGCCAATGACAACGTTCGCCTGACCGGCGCCTACGTCAAGGCCAAGGTCGACAATCAGCAGAACGCCAATGGCGACGACGATGGCGACGGCATCGTGTTGCGCGCCCAGTACGTGTTCTAAAACATCACTTCATCCGTGATGCTCCCTTGAGCCCCGCCATTGGCGGGGCTTTTTTTCGTCCGCGTGACAGGCCAGACTGCGCGCATGCCTATCCAGACCCTGTACCGCCTCGCCGAGCTCGCGCCCGTCGCATGGGATGCCTTGCTGACCGACTCGCAGCCGTTTCTCCGTCACGCCTTCCTCTCATCGCTGGAAGACAGCGGCAGCGTGGGAGGGCGCAGCGGCTGGCAGCCGGCCCACGTCGTCATGCGCGACGGACAGGGCGAGTTGCAGGCGGCGTTGCCGCTTTACCGCAAAAGCCATTCCTACGGCGAGTATGTTTTCGACTGGGCCTGGGCTGACGCTTGTCAGCGAGCAGGCATCCGCTATTACCCCAAGCTGCTTTGCGCCGTGCCGTTCACGCCGGTCACCGGCGGCCGTCTGCTGGGTGATGTGCAAGCAGCTGGCGAGCTGCTCGATGGCTTGACCGAAGGGCTGGAAGTGCAAGGGCTATCGGGGCTGCACGTGAATTTTACCGAGCCGCAGGCCGATCAGCTGCTGGCGGGGCGGGACGGCTGGCTGGAGCGAATTGGCTGTCAGTTTCATTGGCACAACCGGGGCTATCGCGACTTTCAGGACTTCCTCGATGCGCTGACCTCGCGCAAGCGCAAGCAGCTGCGCAAGGAGCGCGAGCAGGTGGCGGGGCAGGGCATCACGTTCGACTGGCGTGAAGGGCACCAGCTCAGCGAGGCGGAATGGGATTTCGTCTATGCCTGCTATGCCAATACTTATCAGGTGCGTGGCCAGGCGCCGTATCTGACGCGGCAGTTTTTCAGTCTGTTGGCCGAGCGCATGCCCCAGGCGATTCGCGTGGTGCTGGCGTTGCAGGGCCCAAGGCCGGTGGCGATGGCTTTCAGCCTGCATAGCGCGTCTGGTCTGTATGGTCGTTACTGGGGCTGTCTGGCGGAGTTCGACCGGCTGCACTTCGAGACGTGCTTCTACCAGGGCATCGACCAGGCGATTGCCGGTGGATTACCGCGATTCGATGCCGGGGCGCAGGGTGAGCACAAGCTCATTCGTGGCTTCGAGCCGGTCATCACGCGCTCCTGGCACTATCTTCAGCATCCCGGCTTGCGCGCCGCGGTGGCGGATTTCCTGCAGCAGGAACGTGCGGGTGTGCTGGCGTACGCCGAGGCGGCGCGCCAGGCGCTGCCGTACCGGCAGGCCGGCAGCTAACCGTTCGTCTCAGGCGTGGGAGGCGGCGCTGTTTTCCTCGTGAATCTGCAGCATGCGTTCCAGCTCGCTGCGCAGCAACGGGTCCTGGCAGCCGGGCAGATACTCGCGCAGTTTGCGGATCACCCACTGCTGGCCCTTGTCGATGAAGGGCAGACGCTCGTCCAGTGATTCAATGGCCATCGCCTTGCCGTAAAAGGCGCCGGTGTCCTTGTTGGGCTCCAACCCAAGATGCTGCAGGCAGTTGAGCAGCAGCTTGCAGCTTTCGATCTCGCCCTGGCGGACCTGCTCGAGCAGCTGCCGTTGCTCCGGCGTGCAGGGGTGCTGCAACGAATCGCCGGCTACCCTGGCCCCGGCGCGTTCGGCGCTGAGCAGGTCCTGCAGCAGTTGGGCTTCGCCTTCCGGGGTATTCAGCGGGCTTTGCGGCTCAGTCATGTCGCGATCTCCTGTCGGTTGAGGGTTTCGCACGATGGCGGCAGCTGGGGAATGCCGTCAAAAATGAAAAGGGCCGGTGAACCGGCCCCTCGGGGATCAGAGCTTCTTCGCGGTGATGATCTTCACCGGGGTCAGCGGCACGTTCTGCATCATGGCGCGATTGCCGGTGGGCACCTGGGCGATCTGGTCGACCACGTCCATGCCGCGTACGACCTTGGCAAACACGGCGTAGCCGAAGTCGCGGCTGCCGTGGTCGAGGAAATCGTTGTCGCGATGGTTGATGAAGAACTGGCTGGTCGCTGAGTTCACATTCTGGGTGCGAGCCATGGCGACAGTGCCACGCACGTTGTGCAGACCGTTGTCCGCCTCGTTCTTGATCGGCGCCTTGGTGGGCTTCTGATTCAACCCTTCACCGAAGCCGCCGCCCTGGACCATGAAGCCGGGAATGACGCGGTGAAAAACAGTGCCGTCGTAGAAACCGCTTTCCACATAACCGATGAAGTTTTCGACGCTGATGGGTGCCTTTTCCGCTTCGAGCTCCAGCTCGATTTCACCCAGACTGGTGGTCAGCAGCACGCGCGGGTTTTCCGCGGCGAACAGGTTGCCGGCCAGCAGAACGGTACAGGCGGCGAGGGCAATGCGTTTCAACATGATGTCTTTCCTGATGGTGGGGAAGCTGTCAGCCAGCCAGAGTCGTGGCCTGTCCGGCATCGTACGTCTTGATCAGCTCGATGAGAATCCGGGTAGCCGGCCCGAGCGGTTTATCGTGGTTAGTGTAGAGATAGAAAGACGGCCGGCGAATGCTGCCTTGGACCAGTGGCAGCGGCTTGAGCACGCCTTCGGCCAGCTCGCGACCGATCAGATGGCGCGGCAGCCAGGCGAAGCCCAGGCCGCTGCTGACGAACGCCACGGAGGTGGCCAGGCTGCCCACGGTCCAGCGCTGCTCGGCGCCCAGCCAGCCGGCATCGCGCGGTTGGCGCAAGCCGGTATCGCGCACCACGATCTGCATCTGGCTCTGCAGGTCCTGCACGCTGAGCTTGCGGCCCAGCTGATGGAGCGGGTGTTCTGCATGGGCGACGGCGACGAATTCCACGGTGCTGAGCTCGCTGCCCAGGTAGCCGGTGATGTCCAGCCCGCTGATCGCCAGGTCCGCGGTGCCGTCCTTCAATACTTCCTCGACGCCGGAGAGCACTTCCTCGCGCAGGCGAACCCTGCAACCGCGGCTCTTCGGCATGAACTCGCTGAGTGCCTGGATCAGCTTGGCGCTGGGGTAGGCGGCATCGACGACCAGTCGCACCTCGGCTTCCCAGCCCTGTTCCATGTGATGTGCGAGTTCTTCCAGCTGGCTGGCCTGGGTGACCAGCTGCCGGGAACGTCGCAAAAGCACTTCGCCCGCCTCGGTCAGCACTGCCTTGCGGCCATCGATACGCAGCAGCGGCACGCCGAGCTGTTCCTGCATGCGCGCCACGGTATAGCTGACCGAGGACTGCGACCGATGCAGTGCTTCGGCCGCCTGAGCAAAGCCGCCGTGATCGATGACCGCCTGCAGGGTGCGCCACTGATCGAGAGTCACACGGGGCACTTTCATTCCTTCGCTTCCTTTAGGGTCTGTTACGCTGGCCCCTCTATCGAGGAGCCCAGTCAAATGAAAACAATCGGTTACCTGCTCTTTGCCCTGTTACCGCTTGCCGCCCATGCCGCGACCTATCCGATAGATGTCGATCAGCAGCTCAATGGGGCGGATATCGATGTCACTCCGCAAGCCATCGACCGCGACCTGGCCGGGTTGCTGTTGCTCAATTACGGGGAAACGGCCGCGGTGTGCACCGCCGTATTCCAGAACGGCCCGGAAGCACCCCGCACGCGGCGCACGGAAGTGCAGCCGGGTGAGCGAAAGGCGTTGACCTCGAAGTTCAAGCGCGACGTGATCCGCCTGCGTATCAAGCTGACCTGCGAGCCGCAATAAGCGCACAGCCATGGCGCCGTCGGAGTGATTCGCGGCGGCCTGTCCGTCAGTCCAGAACGTTCTCCAGAATTTCGTAGACGATGCCGGTTGCGATGGCGACCAGAACGACGTCGCGCCCAATCTGTTTCCACTCGTAGCCGTCATAGCGCGGCAGCTGGCCGAGCAGGCGGCCGTCCATGTTCTTGGCGATACCTGGCGGCAGGGGTTTGCCACGTGCCAGGTTCTTCTGGATACCCGGCGGCAGCGAAGAGGCCGGCGCCAACAGGTCGCGATGATCGCGAAGGGTAATGCGGACCGCTCCAAGATCGACGGCCGGTTCGCGATAGCGATAATGCTGTTGCGACCCGGGCGGGGAATTATCGCCGCGGTCGGCTTTGCCCTTGTTACCGGGATGACCGTTGTTCGGCTGCGCCGCACCTACGGTGGCATACAACGCCAGTGAAAGCGCGCCGGTCAGTAGCGCTACTCGCTTTTTTGAGATCATGCGAACCTCCTGGGCATTAAGCCGCTTCGCTTTGTTCAGCTTAGCCGGTGTTTGCGGGGGAAAACATGGCAGCTGTTACAGAACGCGCCTTTGCCCGGCAGACGGGTTAACCTATGCCATCGTTTTTTTGACCTCCGAGGTAGCTCCCTTGTTTGACCAATTCGCCCTGCACGAACGCTTGCTCAAGGCCGTCGCCGAACTCAAATTCGTCGAGCCGACCCCGGTGCAGGTGGCGGCGATCCCGCCGGCGCTGGAAGGGCGTGACCTGCGCGTGACGGCACAGACCGGCAGCGGCAAGACCGCCGCGTTCGTCCTGCCGATGCTCAACCGGCTGATCGGCGATGCCGTGGTGCGCACCGACGTCCGCGCGCTGATCCTGCTGCCGACTCGCGAGCTGGCACAGCAGACGCTCAAGGAGGTCGAGCGTTTTTCGCAGTTCACCTTCATCAAGTCGGCAATGATCACTGGCGGCGAAGATTTCAAGGTTCAGGCAGCCGTCCTGCGCAAGGTGCCCGACATTCTCATCGGCACGCCGGGGCGGATGATCGAGCACCTGAATGCCGGCACGCTGATTCTCAAGGATGTCGAGATGCTGATCCTCGACGAGGCCGACCGCATGCTCGACATGGGCTTCGCCGAGGACGTACAGCGTCTGGTCGGTGAGTGCGCCAAGCGTCAGCAGACGCTGCTGTTCTCCGCAACCAGCGGCGGCGCTGCGCTGCGTGAGATGACCGCCAGCGTGCTGCGCGACCCGCTGCACCTGCAGCTCAACCGGGTCAGCGAGCTGAACGAAGGCACCCGCCAGCAGATCATCACTGCCGAGAACACCGAGCATAAGGAAAAGCTGGTGCACTGGCTGCTGGCCAACGAGACGTATAAGAAGGCGGTGATTTTCACCAACACCCGCGTGCAGGCCGATCGTCTTTATGGACGGCTGGTCGCCGAGGGCGTGAAGGCTTTCGTATTGCACGGCGACAAGGACCAGAAAGACCGCAAGCTGGCCATCGATCGAGTTAAGGAAGGCGGCGTAAAGGTGCTGGTTGCGACCGACGTGGCCGCTCGCGGTCTGGATATCGAAGGGCTGGATCTGGTGATCAACTTCGACATGCCGCGCTCGGGCGACGAATACGTGCACCGTATCGGTCGGACCGGGCGTGCTGGTGGCGAAGGGCTGGCGATCTCGCTGATCTGCCACAACGACTGGAACCTGATGTCGAGTATCGAGCGCTACCTCAAGCAGCGTTTCGAGCGGCGGGTGATCAAGGGACTGAAAGGCAGCTATCAAGGGCCGAAGAATCTGAAGGCGTCCGGCAAGGCCGCTGGCACCAAGAAGAAAAAGGTCGAAAAGAAAAAAGGCGTCGAGAAGAAGTCCAAACCGGCCGGCAGGCGCCCGAATGGCGCCAAGCGCGAAGCTCCGTCGCCGGTGGTGAGCCAGGACGGCATGGCGCCACTCAAACGTAAGAAGCCGACGGCCGAGTAACCCTCGGCCTTTCGGTTCAGCGCTGCGTGTCGGCCGGCGGAATGTCGGCCTCGCGTTCGGCTTCCTCGATCTGCTTCAGCCGCTTGTCGTAGGCCTCGCACTCGTCGCCCAACTGGTCGGCGGTGCGCTTGGCTTCCATTTGGCGAATCTCTTCGTTTATTTCCTTGGCCCGCTGCGGATTGCTCTCGGTGAGCTGGTTGATGCGCTGCGCCAGCTGCTCGGCCTTGGCATTCACTTCGTCGGTGGTACAGGCTGCATGCACGGCAGGGCTGGCCAGCAGGGCTGCAGTCAGCGTGATCGTCAGCATTCTCATGGTGTGTTCCTCGCTCAGTCGGTCTGAACGGTGGATCGCAGCGCGGCCGCTTTAGTTCAGCGGCGAACCCCTCGGCACCGGAAACGGTCGGTATGTACAGGCGCCTCGTTTCTGGGGCGAGCAACCGCTACGGGAGAATGGCCATGAGCTACAACTGGGATCTGATCCAGCGCCTGCTTCATGAAGTGCAGACCAGCGCCAACGACAGCTTCAAGCCGCGCCGCTATGCCGAGGAACATGCCGCGCAGATGGAAAGCGACGGCCAGCCGATGCCGAACCTGGACAGCCTGCGCGCCGAAGCGGCCGACTACGAGAGCCTGCTGTTCGAGGGTGGATTTATCGTCACTCGTCCGGAGGAGCAGGGCGGCAATGGCGAGAATTTCGTCCTTACCGAACGCGGCACGCGCTTGCTGGCAATCCTCGATAACCAGCAGGACGTTGGTCAGCGCCAGCGGCTAGTCGATAAGGGCGAAGCGGCGTTGGTGCCGGAGGTGTTCGACGAGATGGCCTCCGGGCGCGGCTGATCCGCTTACAGACGAAAGCCATCGACGATATAGCCGGCAAGCGTTTCGCTGACCGGAGACTGCTGCTGCGGATTGCGCAGCAGCACGATGCTGCTCTGCGGCAGATGAGGCAGACCTTCCGCTTCGCCGAGTATCTGCAGCTCCGCAGGAATCAGGCTCTGCAGCTGCGCAGTCAGCGCCAGACCAGCGTTGACCACGGCCATGATCGCCGAAAGGCTGGGGCTGGTGTAGGCGATCCGATACTCGATTTCCCGCGCATCCAATGCATTGCACACCCAGGCCCGACAGAAGCAATCGCTGTTGAACGTGGCCAGCGGCAAGGGGCGATGCTCGTGCAGGTTGAAACCCGGGGCAGCCGCCCAGACGACATGCTCCTGACGCAGTAGCTGGCCGATTTCGGTGCCTGGCTCGCGGGTCACGATGCTCAGGTCCAGATCCCGTCGCTGCAGCAACTGGCTCGACGGTTCGCAATGCACCTCGACCTGCACCAGCGGAAATGCCTGGGCGAAGCGCGCGAGGATGCCGGGTAGAAAGCGCATGACGTAGTCATCGGGCGTGCCGATGCGTACGGCGCCAACCATGTGCGGCTGACGCAGGGTGGTCATTACCTCACCGTGCAGCTTGAGTATCCGCCGTGCGTAGCCCAGCAGTATCTGACCCTCGGCGGTAAGCCTGACCTGGCGACCGCTACGCTCGAACAGTGGGCGCTGCAGGACATCCTCTTCCAGCCGTTTCATCTGCATGCTCACGGCCGACTGGGTGCGGTTTACCGCAGCAGCGGCGCGGGTGAAGCCGCCATGATCGGCAATGGCCACAAAGCTGCGCAGCAACTCGGTATCAATATTCGGGTAGTTGGCCATTCATCAATCCTCGAGATGCATGGCATCAGTAACATTCGTTGGATTGATCTTAAACCCAGCGAGAGACTGGCGCCAATCCCACAGGAGGGTGCCGTGATGAACACGCAGAAACTTACTTCGCACCGGTTCCATCTGCCCAAGGCAGCAAATGCGTCCACACCCGGACTGCTGTCGCAGGCGTGGACAACGCTGCGGCGCTGGAATCAATTGGCCCGGCAACGGCGGCAGCTCGCAAGCCTCAGTGACGAGATGCTCAAGGACATCGGTCGCAGTCGCGCCGATATCGAATGGGAAGCGAGCAGACCTTTCTGGGATGATCCGGCGCGACGCTGATCAGTTGCCCAGCAGCAGCTTCTGCACACCCAGCGACAGGCTGACGGTTACCAGCATCAGTGCGAATAGCCGTTGCAGCAGGCTGCTGTTGAGGTACTGCGCCAGGCGATTGCCGGCCAGCACGCCGAAGGCACCGCCGAGCGCCAGCCCACCGAGTAGCGGCAGCGGTGGCTCGGCATCGGTGAGGTAGATCAGGAAACCGCCGCCGCTGACCACGGCGATCACGGCCATCGATGTGGCCATGGCACTCAGCAGTGACAACGAGGTGAACCAGAGCAGAGCCGGAACGATGAGAAATCCGCCGCCTACGCCCATCAGCCCGGACAACAGGCCGACCCCGACACCGATGCCCAGCAGCGCCAGCTGATGATCCGCGACATTCTCCTTGGCCGGCAGGTTGGCGCCGCGCCACATGCGCCAGGCCGACCACAGCACCAGCAAGCAGAAGGCGACGATCAGCCCGCGTTCCGGAATGAATTGCCCGAGCCATTGACCGGCCGCATTGCCCGGTAAGCCGCAGATAGCCAGGAGCATCACCGGGCGCCAGGCGACCTGGCCTAGGCGCGCCCGCGGAATCGCGCCGATCAGCGCGGACATGGCCACCGCACCAAGGCTGACGCCAATGGCATCGCGTAGGGGCAGGTGCAGGCTGAGCAGCAGCGGCAGTGCAACCAGCGATCCACCGGCGCCGGTCAGCCCGAGCAGCAGCCCGAGGATCAGGCCGATACCCAGCGCTTCCAGCAGCAGTACGTCCATCAGGCGAAGTTGCCGATCGAGCGAGCCGGGGTGCTGTTTGGTGTTGCCGGGTTCATGTGATGCTCCGTCGCTCAGCAGAATCGTCGTTCATGACATTGGTCCGTTCACGCCGGTGCGTGTTCCCAGCCACGAACAGCGAAGCAAGGTGGTATCACGCAATCATCCTTACAAGGCCGCTCAGGGCGCCAGAGGGCGGCTGAGGGTGAATGCGCCACGCAGGTCGCCCTCGCGGAAACCTCGCGCCTGGTCTTGCGGATAACGCTGATCGAGCAGGCTCAGCAGTTCTGGCTTGATCTTCTCGCCGTGGCAACCCAGGCAGGCTTCCGCAGTGCCGATCGCTTGCATGTAACGGTACTGACCATCGACCACCTCGGCGTGCCTGATCTGCTGGATCGGCTCGCCAGCCTCGGCGCGCTTGGCGAACTGTTCCAGCACCGAGCGCTCCCAGGCATCCGGTGCGTTATCCGGGTTTCGCAGCTTGAGCGCTGTGCGGCCAACTTTCCAAGGCGCCTGCCTGTGCTGCTCGGCAATGCTCGGCGCGAGCGTTTGGCAGGCTTCGACAGCCTGGGCCGGGCCGCCCTCGGCCATGGCCTGTTTTACCGTGCCGAGCAGTTGCTGCTGAAATGCTGGGATCAGCCCCGCGGCTTCGCTTTGCAGCTGTTCGTTATCCACCGCAGTACCTGCGTGGGCGCCGAGGGCGATAAAGCCAAGGGCGAGTAAGGACAGTGGTTTCATGGGAACCTCGACATGCTGATATATAGGCGGGAGTATCATTTTGGCGCAGACGAGGATGCAAGCCGTCGCAGCAAAACGACGGCTTGAGAGGGTCTGCTTTCAGCTGCCGCGGATCAGCTTGCGCAGCAGGAATCGATTGGGGTGGCAGGCTTCGGCCACGTCCCGCGGCAACGGCAGCGGTTCGTCATTCAGCCAGGCGGCGAGCAGTTCACCGGACAACGGCGCGCTGATCATGCCGCGCGAGCCATGGGCGGTGTTGACGTACAGGCCCTCCAGCCAAGGGCAGGCAGCGTGCTGGGATTGCCGCGCGTTCTTGGCCAGCGCGGCATAGGTGTCGGCGAAGGCCTGCGGCTCGGCCAGCGGGCCGATCAGTGGCAGGTAATCCGGACTGGTGCAGCGGAATGCAACGCGCCCTTGCAGTGCGCCGGTCTGCTGCGGGTCCGCCTGAAGTCGCTGATACAGATCGGATGAGATTTGCTCCAGCATTTCCAGATTTGCCTGATGCTCGGCGATGCTGGGTGCGTCGTCGGTTTGCTGGAAGTTGAAACTCGCGCCCAGTGTGTGCGTGCCGTCGCGTGGCGGTGCGACATAGCCCTTGGCACAGAGTACGGTACGCAACTGCCCGCTTTCGGCGTTGGCCGGCAGGCAGGAGATCTGCCCGCGAATGCGCTTGAGTGGCAGCCAGGCGCTCTGGCTGAAGCGGGCAGCATCGGCAGCACCTGCGAGTACCACCACGGGCGCGTCGGCGAGAACCTTTTCACCAGCGAGCACCTGCCAGGACTGGCCGTTGCGCTGCAGTTCGAGCGCTTCATGATGTTGCAGCAGCTCGATGCCTGGCTGCTGCAGCAGCCAGCGGCACAGGGCGGGCGGATGGGCCCAGCCGGCGTCGGGGTAGAACAGGCCACCTTCGGGCAGTGCCACTCCCGCTAGCGCTTCGGCCGCTTCGCGTGTCAGCGGATGGACCAACGAGGCAGGAAAGGCCGCCGCCAGCTCGGCCTGGCGTTGGCGTTCCTTGTCGTCATAGATCAGCTGCAGCACACCACAGGCCTGCCAGTCCTGGCCCGCTTGCAGGTTGGCGAGCAGGCGGCGGGTGTAGCTGAAGCCGCTGACAACCAGCCGCGAAAGCGCGGTGCCATGGGCGGATAACTTCAGATAGAGCACACCCTGAGGATTGCCGGAGCCTTCCTGTGCGGCCTCGGCGTGGCGCTCCAGCACGCTGACCTGCCACCCCCGGGCCGCCAGCGATGCGGCGGTGGCGCAGCCCGCCAGCCCGGCCCCGATCACGACGGCCCGGCGTTCGGTGATGCCACGGTTGGGACGGGCGAACCAGGGCTTGTCTGAAACCGGATTGGCGACCGCCTGCAGGCGCCCGCGCAGGATCTCGCGCTTGTGGCCGTAACCGGGCACCCGCTGCATGTCGAAGCCGGCCTCGATCAGGCCGCGGCGGACGAAGCCGGCGCTGGTAAAGGTGCCCAGCGTGGCTCCGGGCGCGGACAGCCTGGCCAGCTCGGCAAACAGCGCCGGCTGCCACATCTGCGGATTCTTCGCGGGGGCGAAGCCGTCGAGAAACCAGGCGTCGATCCGCGCATCCAGGCTGGGCAGGCAGTCGAGCACGTCGCCGACCAGCAACGTCAGCACCACTCGGCCGCCAGCAAAGACGAAGCGTTGATAGCCCGGGTTCAGCGCGACGTACTGTTGCAACAGCTGCGTCGCCTGCTGCTGCAGCTCCGGCCATAGTGCCAACGCGCGCTGCATGTCGTCGCGGCTCAAGGGGTGTTTCTCGACGCTGACAAAATGCAGACGCGCCTGCTTATCAGCGGTGCGTTCGAACAGCTGCCAGGCGCAGAGGAAATTCAGACCGGTGCCGAAACCGGTTTCGCCGATCACCAGATGCTGGTTGCCCTGCAGCGCCGCGAAGCGCTGGGCGACTTCGTTCTGGGCGAGAAACACGTGCTCGGTTTCGGCCAGCCCGCTGGCGCGGGAAAAGTACACGTCGCCGTACTGGCGCGATTGCGGCAGGCCGTTCTCATCCCAGTCGAGTTCGGCATGCTGGAAGGCATCGGAAGAGGGGCGGTCGTTCATGCTAATTCCTGAATGGGCGGGCAACGCGACGGGGCTGGTCGGGCGCATCGACGCCCGGCGTGGTCGATCAGCCAGCGATCTGGATTTCCTGCTCCAGCCGCTCGATGGCCGCGTCCAGTTCATCCAGCGCGGCCTCGCTGTCCGGGTGGTTCTGCTTGAGCAGCGTCTCGCTCTGCTGACAGGCGTTACGCAACTGCGGTACGCCGCAGTAGCGGGTCGCGCCATGCAGCCGATGCACGCGCTCGATCAGCGCCTGGCGATCGCGGGCCTGCCTCGCCTCACGGATGGTGCGGCGATCGCCTTCCAGCGATTGCAACAGCATGCCGAGCATGTCATCGGCGAGGTCGGCCTTGCCGGCCGCCAGGCGCAGCCCCTCTTCTTCGTCGAGCACCTTGAGGCTGGGCCCCGGCTGTAGCGACGGCTCCGCCGAGTGCTGTGGTTGGCTGCGCAGCGCCAGACCGGTCCACTTCAGTACCACCTGGGCCAATTGTCGATCGCTGATCGGCTTGGTCAGGTAGTCGTCCATGCCGCTCTGCAGCAGCGAGCGTTTTTCATTCGCCAGCGCATGAGCGGTGAGGGCGATGATCGGCAGTGGTGCGCTGCCACTGGTGTGTTCCCAGTGCCGAATGGCTTCGGTGGTTTGCCGGCCGTCCATGCCGGGCATCTGCACGTCCATCAGCACGAGATCGAACGTGTGCTGCTTGACCGCCTCCAGCGCTGCGAGGCCGTTGTCCACCGCGACGACCTCGGCGCCCATGTCGCCGAGCAGGGTCTTTACCAGCAGCAGGTTGGCCGGGTTGTCGTCAACACATAGGACTCGCGCGGCGCGGCTGGGGGCCGCGGCGGCAGGGGTGGCGTAGGCTTGATTCGGCCGCACCAGCTCTACCAGCACCCGCTGTAGTTTGCGCGTGCAGGCTGGCTTGCCCTGCAGCTGTGTATAGCTGTGCACTTCCGGCAGTGCGTCGTGGTAATGGGCCTGCTCGGTGGTCGGGCACAACACCACGCATTTGCAGCCGAGCGCCTCGATCTCCATCAGTCTGCGGCTGAGTGCCTCCGGCTCGATTTCGCGGCCAGTGACGCCGAGTACGGCAAGGTCGATCAGCTGGCTGCTTTGGCGTTGCGCGCCAATCGCTGCCTGCATCTGGTCGAGCGTATCGAAGCTCTGCACCTCGAGGCCGAGGCTTGCCAGTTGGTGCTGCAGCGCCTGGCGCGCCAGCGGGTGCTGCTCGAGCAGCGCGATGCGGCGCCCTTGCAGGGCGGGGTGCGGCAGGTCCTCGATGTCATCGCGTGCCTTAGGCAGGCTGAGGCTGATCCAGAACTCCGAGCCTTCGTCCGGAATGCTGTCGACGCCGATCTCACCGCCCATCTGCTCGATCAGCCGCTTGGAAATGACCAGGCCCAGGCCCGTGCCGCCGGGCTGGCGTGACATGGAGTTGTCCGCCTGGCTGAAGGCCTGGAACAGTGCGCGCAGGTCCTGATCGGTCAGGCCGATGCCGGTGTCCTGCACGCTGATGCGCAGCTGGGCGCGATCGGCGTTGTCGTCCTCGACCATGGCGCGGACGGCGATGGTGCCTTCGTTGGTGAACTTGATGGCGTTGCTGATCAGATTGGTCAGCACCTGCTTGAGGCGCAGCGGATCGCCCAGCAGCGACAGCGGTGTGTCGCGATAGACCAGGCTGACGAGTTCCAGGTGCTTGGTGTGTGCAGCCGGGGCGAGGATGGTCAGTGTGTCCTCGATCAGATCACGCAGGTTGAACGGGACGCTGTCGAGCACCAGCTTGCCGGCCTCGATCTTGGAGAAGTCGAGGATCTCGTTGATGATCCCGAGCAGGCTGTCGGCGGACTGCTCGATGGTTCCCAGGTAGTCCTGCTGGCGCGGGGTGAGGTCACTTTTCTGCAGCAGTTGGGTGAAGCCGAGGATGCCGTTCAGCGGTGTGCGGATCTCGTGGCTCATGTTGGCGAGGAATTCGGATTTGATCCGGCTGGCCTCCAGGGCCTCCTTGCGCGCCAGGTCCAGTTCGATGTTCTGGATCTCGATGGTTTCCAGGTTCTGCTGCACGTCTTCGGTGGCCTGGTCGATGCTCTGCTGCAGTTCCTCACGGGCGCTGAGCAGCGCTTCGGCCATGCGGTTGATGCCGGACGCGAGTTCGTCCATTTCGTGGCTGCCCAAGGGCGGCAGCCGGGTTTCCAGATGGCCGTCCTTGAGCTGCGCGACGGCGGCTTTCACACGTTGCAGTGGCAGGCTGATGGTGCGGCTCATGCGGAGCGCCAGCAGCGCGGTGATGAGCAGGCCGGCACCCACCAGAAACAGGCTGGTCAGCAGGCTGCGATAGCCACGCAGCAGCGTGTTGTGGTGTGACAGCTCCAGTTCCAGCCAGCCGATCAGCTTCTCCTCCGGGCCGCGGGTCTCATCGGCGAGGTTGAGGTGGCGACTGAGCACCGGCATCAGGATACGTGTGTGGTCCATGCTGCTGACGCGGGTCAGGCTCTCCGGATCGCCTGGTGGCGGCGGGGTCAGCATGCGTGGGCCGGCGTGTACGCGCTGGGTACGCTCGGGATCGAGGATCGTTACCGCACGAACATCGGCCTGATCCAGCACCTGGGTCAGGATGCGCTGCAAGCGCTTGTCGTAGCCCAGATTCATGGCGGGCGCAGCGAGCGGTGCCAGCTGCTCGGCGATGAGCTGGCCGCGCTCGTCGAGCTGGTGGCGCATCTCGGACAGCTGCATCCAGGTGAAGTAGGCACCGAGCACCACCGCCAGCAGGGTGCTGGGCAGCAGTGTCAGCATCAGCACGCGGCCACGAATTCCTAGGTCTTTCAGCACTGTCCGTCCACCGATCCTGGATTGCAGCGCGCTAGTGTAGCGACTCGGCTCGGTGGAATCTGCACGCCAGGTCTAGCCCTGGCGTCGCAGCCTCAATCGAGACCGCGGATTTCCTTGCCGTTGAAGTCCGGCAGCTTCCAGTGAAAGGTCATTGCCAGTACGCGGAACAGGAAGCCGCTGCCCAGCGCCGCCAGGGTGGCCAGGGTGGTGTTGATCTCCAGCCACAGCATGCCGACGTAGAACACGCCAGTGAACAGCGCCACGGTGGCGTACAGCTCGCGTTGCAGCACCATCGGCACCTGGTTGCACAACACGTCGCGCATCAGGCCGCCGAAGATGCCGGTGATCACGCCGGCCAGCACCACTATGGATGGGTGGGCGCCCATGCCCATCGCCACATCGCAGCCGATCACGGTGAATGCCACCAGGCCGAGGCCGTCCACCAGCAGGAACACCATACGCAGGTGATGCAGGTGGCGAGCGATGAACCCGGTAACGATCGCTGCGCCAATGGTGAAGGTCAGATACTCCGGATGGGCGATCCAGCCGACCGGATAATGACCGAGCAGCACGTCGCGTGCGGTACCGCCACCCAGCGCCGTTACGGTGCCGAGCAGGCAGATGCCGAACAGGTCCATGCCGCGGCGCATGCCCATGATGGCGCCGGACATGGCTTCGGCCGTGATGGCGATCAGGTAGATGGTGTGCAGCAATTCCACGACGATACTCCGGACGGCTGGGCTGCACGCCGGTGGGGCGCTGCAGCAAGGGATGCGCGATTATGGAGCAGTGATGGCTAAATTTGTCGTGGCTAACTATTTTTAGGCCATGCAAACATTTTCTTAATCGGCGGGCGGCATGAATCTCGATCCCAAGCAGACCGAAGCGTTTCGCACGGTCATCCGTACCGGCAGCTTCGAGCAGGCCGCACAGCGCCTGCACCTGACGCCACCGGCGATTTCACAGCGGGTGCGCGCCCTGGAGAGTGCGCTGGGCAGCGCCTTGGTGGTGCGCAGCCGACCTTGTCGCCCCACCGAAACCGGTCAGCGCCTGCTGCAGTACCTCAAGCGCGCCACCCTGCTCGAGGCCGATCTGCTGGCCGACCTCGCCGAGCGTAGCGATGCGCCGCTGGTAGTGGTGGCGGCGCTCAATGCCGACAGCCTGGGGACCTGGTTTTTCCCGGCCCTGGCCGAGGTGCTGATCCGCGAGCGGGTCCTGCTCGATCTCACCGTCGAGGATCAGGACCACACCTACAGTCTGCTGGAGACGGGTCTGGCGATCGGTTGCATCAGTACCGAACCCAAGCCCATGCGCGGCTGCACGGCCAGCCCGTTGGGCAGCATGCGTTACCGACTGGTGGCGTCGAGCGAGTTCCGGCAGAAGCACTTCGCCAATGGGCTGACCCGCAACGCGGCACGCAAGGCGCCGGTGGTCGCCTATACGCGCAAGGACACGCTGCAGTCGTCGTTCCTGCTGCGCCGCTTCGGGCTGCCAGAGGGGGCTTACCCCTGCCATTTCGTGCCGGGTGCCGAGCCACATTTCAGTGCGATCCGCTACGGCCTGGGGTACGGCATGGTGCCGGAACTGTTGCTGCATGATGCGCTGCAGGCTGGCGAGGTGGTCGATCTCGCCGCCGATGAACCGCTGGAGATTGCGCTGTACTGGCACACCTGGAAGGTGCAGTCGCCGCGGATGGAGCACCTTTCGCGGCAGATCATCGAGGCGGCACCAAGGATTCTCGCGCGCCCCTAGCCCGGCCGGGGCGGAACGAAGAGGAGCGAAGTGCGACCGGTCAGGCGAGACGGTCTGCCCGTCGTCGAGCGTTGCCGGTATCATGGCGACCTCTTCAGATGCTGTGCGACGCCATGACTACACACTATCCGACCATTGCCGATTGCATCGGCAACACCCCGCTGGTTCGTCTGCAGCGGATGCCGGGTAAGACCAGCAATACCATTCTGGTCAAGCTCGAGGGCAACAATCCGGCTGGTTCGGTCAAGGATCGTCCGGCGCTGTCGATGATCAACCGTGCTGAGCTGCGCGGTGACATTCAGCCTGGCGATACGCTGATCGAGGCGACCTCCGGCAATACCGGGATCGCCCTGGCCATGGCGGCGGCGATCAAGGGTTACCGGATGGTCCTGATCATGCCGGACAACTCCACGGCCGAGCGCAAGGCGGCGATGACTGCCTACGGCGCCGAGCTGATCCTGGTCAGCAAGGAAGAGGGCATGGAAGGTGCCCGCGACCTGGCGTTGAAAATGCAGGCCGAAGGTCGCGGCAAGGTGCTCGATCAGTTCGCCAATGGCGACAACCCCGAAGCGCATTACAACAGCACGGGGCCGGAGCTCTGGCGGCAGACCCACGGCAGCATCACCCATTTCATCAGTTCCATGGGTACCACCGGAACCATCATGGGCGTGTCCCGCTATCTCAAGGAGCAGAACCCGGCGGTGCAGATCGTTGGCCTGCAGCCGATGGAAGGCGCGGCCATTCCCGGCATCCGTCGCTGGCCGCAGGAATACCTACCGAAGATCTATCAGGCCGAGCGTGTCGACCGCGTCGTCGACATGTCGCAGGCCGAGGCCGAGCAGGTCATGCGCCGCCTGGCCCGTGAGGAAGGCATCTTCTGTGGCGTGTCCTCCGGTGGCGCCGTGGCCGCGGCGCTGCGTCTGTCGCAGGAGGTCGAGAACGCGGTGATCGTGGCGATCATCTGCGACCGCGGCGACCGCTATCTGTCGACCGGCGTGTATAACGCACCCAATTGACTCGCTCATCAGCGGCGCGCTTTCACGCGCCGCATTGGCGCCATCCATGACATTCCTTAACAGACAGAACAGCGCAGGTTCCAGCTGATGGCCAAACGTAGCGGCGCTTTGCGCTTCCAACCCAGCGGCGGCGAGCGCAAACCCCAGGTCCCGGTCGGCAAGAAGCAGCGCTTGAACATCGAGCGGCTGGCCAATGACGGTCGCGGCATTGCCTTCATCGAAGGACGCACCTGGTTCGTTGAAGGCGCACTGCCGGGTGAAGAGGTCGAGGCGCGGGTGCTGGCTGCGCGCAGCCAGATCGTCGAAGCGCGCTGCGAGCGCGTGCTTCAGGCCAGTGCACAGCGTCAGCTCGAACCCTGCCCGCATGCCCGCCGATGCGGCGGCTGCAACCTGCAGCATGCGCCCCTTGCCGATCAGCTTGCACTGAAGCAGCACACGCTCGCCGAGCAGCTCGCGCGGGTGGCCGATCTGCAGCCGGAAGAGTGGGCCGAGCCGCTGGTGGGACCAGCCTTCGGCTATCGCCGCCGTGCGCGGCTGGCGGTGCGCTGGGACGTCAAGAGCAAGCACCTGGACATCGGTTTCCGCGCCAGTGCCAGCCAGGAAATCGTCTCCATCAGTGAATGTCCGGTTCTGGTACAGCCCTTGCAATCGCTGCTGCCGGCATTACTGGCTGCGCTACGTGACCTGAGCAAGCCGCAGGCTATCGGTCATGTCGAACTCTTCAGTGGTACGGCCGAGGCGGTGCTGATTCGCCACACCGCGACGCTGCCGGAGATGGATGTGGCACGTCTGCGGAGCTTTGCCACCGCTAATGGAGCGCAGCTCTGGTGGCAGGGCGAAGGCGAGCCCCTGCCTGATGATGCGGCGACGACGCTGGGTTACCGACTGGAAGCCTGGGATCTGGAGCTGACCTGGCGCCCGGGGGATTTCGTCCAGGTCAACGCCCCGGTCAACGATGCAATGGTGGCTCAGGCGCTGAAATGGCTGGGCGTCGGCAAGGATGAAGCAGTGCTCGATCTGTTCTGCGGGCTGGGCAACTTCAGCCTGCCGCTGGCGCGCTCGGGCGCTCACGTGGTGGGTGTCGAGGGCGTCGAGGCAATGGTCGGACGGGCGCAGGACAATGCGCGGCGCAACGGTCTGGAGCGCGCGCACTTTTATCGGGCCGACTTGTCGAAGCCGCTGGCTGATGCACCCTGGGCAGGTAGCGGGTTCGCTGCGGTACTGCTCGATCCGCCGCGCGACGGCGCGCTGGAAATCGTTCGACAAATGTCGATGCTGAAGGCGCAGCGCGTGGTCTATGTTTCATGCAATCCGGCCACCCTGGCGCGCGATGCGCGCGAGCTGGCCAGCCAAGGGTTTCGTCTTAAGCGTGCGGGTGTGCTGGACATGTTTCCGCAGACCGCCCACGTCGAGGCCATGGCGTTGTTCGAGCGGAGTTAGCGCTCGACGCTGCATTCTTGACAGGCGAATTGCCTGTGGTTCAACCGACCGGCACGCAGAATGCCGGCGTTCATGGCGCAGTAGCTGCGCAGAAGGGAAGGTTTAGATGGTACAGGTCAGAGCGCTTCAGCCGATCAATACGGACGGCAGTATCAACCTGGATGGCTGGCTCGATCATGTGCTGGGGATGGACCCGGCACTCGACCGCGCGGCCTTGAAGGAGGCCTGCGAGTTTGCCCGCGAGGCGGAACAGCAGGCCAACGCGGCGCAAAACCTCTGGAGTGAAGGCACCTCCAGCTACCAGATCGGCCTCGAGATCGCCGAGATCCTCGCCGACCTCAAGCTGGACCAGGACAGCCTCGTTGCCGCCGTCATCTATCGTGGCGTACGCGAAGGCAAGATTCAGCTCGCTGATGTGAACCAGCGCTTCGGCCCGGTGGTGGCCAAGCTGATCGAAGGCGTGCTGCGCATGGCGGCGATCAGCGCCAGTCTCAATCCCCGTGAATCCCTCGTACTCGGTTCCCAGGCGCAGGTGGAAAACCTGCGCAAGATGCTGGTGGCCATGGTCGACGACGTGCGCGTCGCGCTGATCAAGCTGGCCGAGCGCACCTGCGCCATCCGTGCGGTGAAGCTGGCCGACGACGATAAACGCCAGCGCGTCGCCCGCGAAGTCTTCGACATCTACGCCCCGCTGGCCCACCGCCTGGGCATCGGCCATATCAAGTGGGAGCTGGAGGACCTGTCCTTCCGCTACCTCGAGCCCGAGCAGTACAAACAGATCGCCCAGCTTTTGCATGAGCGTCGCCTCGATCGCGAACAGTACATCCAGAACGTCGTGCAGCAACTCAGGGACGAACTGACCGCTACCGGTATCCAGCCGGACATCGACGGGCGCGCCAAGCACATCTATTCCATCTGGCGGAAAATGCAGAAGAAGGGCCTGCAGTTCAGCCAGATCTACGACGTTCGCGCCGTTCGTGTACTGGTGCCGGAAGTCCGCGACTGCTACACCGCGCTGGGGATCGTGCATACGCTGTGGCGGCACATTCCGAAGGAGTTCGACGACTACATCGCCAACCCTAAGGAGAACGGCTACCGCTCGCTGCACACCGCGGTGATCGGCCCTGAGGGCAAGGTGCTGGAGGTGCAGATCCGCACCCATGCCATGCACGAAGAAGCCGAGTTGGGCGTCTGCGCGCACTGGCGCTACAAGGGCACCGATGTCAATTCCGGCTCCGACCATTACGAGGAGAAGATCGCCTGGCTGCGTCAGGTACTCGAATGGCACGAGGAGCTGGGCGACATTGGCGGCCTGGCCGACCAGCTGCGCGTCGACATCGAGCCGGATCGGGTCTACGTGTTCACCCCGGACGGCCATGCCATCGACCTGCCCAAGGGCGCGACGCCGCTGGACTTCGCCTACCGGGTGCACACCGAGATCGGCCACAACTGCCGCGGCGCCAAGGTCAACGGGCGCATCGTGCCGCTCAACTACAGCCTGCAGACCGGCGAGCAGGTGGAGATCATCACCAGCAAGCACGGCTCGCCGAGCCGCGACTGGCTGAACCCGAACCTGGGTTACATCACCACCTCGCGCTCGCGGGCGAAGATCGTGCACTGGTTCAAGTTGCAGGCGCGCGACCAGAACGTCGCGGCCGGCAAGGCGCTGCTGGAGCGCGAACTGGGACGTCTGGACCTGCCACCGGTGGACTTCGACAAGCTGGCCGAGAAGGCCAACCTGAAGAACGCCGAGGACATGTTCGCCGCCCTTGGCGCCGGCGACCTGCGCCTGGCGCACCTGGTCAACATGGCGCAGCAGCTGGTCGAGCCGGAGCGCGGTTACGACCAGCTGGAACTGATTCCGCGGCGCTCGGCGCCGTACAAGCCGGGCAAGCGCGGCGACGTGCAGATCCAGGGCGTCGGCAACCTGCTGACGCAGATGGCCGGCTGCTGCCAGCCGCTGCCGGGCGATCCCATCGTCGGTTACATCACCCAGGGCCGCGGTGTCAGTATTCACCGCCAGGACTGCCCGTCTGTGCTGCAGCTGGCCGGGCGTGAGCCGGAGCGGATCATCCAGGTCAGCTGGGGTCCGGTGCCGGAGAAGACCTATCCGGTGGAAATCATGATCCGCGCCTACGACCGCGCCGGCCTGCTGCGCGACATCTCGCAGATGCTGCTCAACGAGCGCATCAACGTGCTGTCGATGAACACCCGCTCGAACAAGGAAGACAGCACCGCGCAGATGACGCTGACCATCGAGATTCCCGGGTTGAATGCCCTGGGTCGCTTGCTCAGCCGCATTTCGCAGCTGCCGAACATCATCGAAGCCAAGCGCCAAAGAGCGACGTAAGGCGCAAGGCCGGCGGTGTTGCCGGTAGCGCCACGGTGGATGGGTGAAGCGTCATCCACCCTACAATCGGCCTGACATCCGTAGGGTGGATGTCGCTTTTTACATCCACCGGAACGCCGCTGCGATAGCCCGGCTTGAGGAATCCCATGTACCAACTCCCCGACCTTCTGCACCTGATGGCCCGGCTGCGCGATCCGCAGCATGGCTGTCCGTGGGACCTGCAGCAGGACTACGCGAGCATCGTGCCGCATACGCTGGAAGAGGCCTACGAGGTGGCCGATGCCATCGAGAGCGGCGACTTCGATCATCTGCCCGGCGAGCTGGGTGACCTGCTGTTCCAGGTCGTCTACTACAGCCAGCTGGCGCAGGAAGAAGGGCGCTTCGAGTTCGCCACGGTGGTCGATGCCATCACCCGCAAACTGATCCGTCGCCATCCCCACGTGTTCCCTGATGGCGACCTGTATGGCTCGCCGGAGCTACCGCGCCTCGACGAGACGGCCATCAAGCAGCGCTGGGAAGAAATCAAGGCCGAGGAGCGTGCCGAGAAGGCTGCCGCGCCTGAACAATTGTCACTGCTCGACGATGTCCCGAGCGCACTGCCGGCGCTCAGTCGTGCCGCCAAGCTGCAGAAGCGCGCCGCCCAGGTCGGCTTCGACTGGCCCGAGGCGCTGCCGGTGGTGGACAAGGTGCGCGAGGAACTCGGTGAAGTGCTGGAGGCAATGAGCGAAAACGACCCGCAAGCCATCGCCGAAGAGCTGGGCGACCTGTTGTTCGTCGTGGTCAACCTGGCGCGTCATCTCAAGGTCGATCCGGAGAACGCCCTGCGTGCCGCGAATGGCAAGTTCGAGCGGCGTTTTCGCTTCATTGAGCAGGCCTTGCGCGGCGCGGGGCGGCCCATCGAGAGCTGCAATCTCGAAGAGCTCGATGCGCTTTGGGGCGAGGCGAAGAAGGCCGAGCAATCGCCTTCTTGCGCCTAACTGCACTTTCCGGGTGGATGTGGCTTTTCACATCCACCACAATGCCGCTCGGTGGAGCGAAGCAGCATTCCACCGGTGCCCAACTTGAATTCATGACGAGACGAGCCGAAACATGAGTCTTTCCCTCCGTGACCAGCTGCTCAAAGCCGGGCTGGTCAACGAAAAGCAGGCCAAGCAGGCCGTCAAGCAGAAGCAGAAGCAGCAGCGCCTGGAGAAGAAGGGCCAGGTCGAGAAGGACGATTCCCAGCGCGAAGCGGCACTGAAGGCACAGGCGGAAAAGATCGCCCGCGACCAGGAACTCAATCGTCAGCAGCAGGAGAAGGCCGAGCAGAAAGCCCGTGCAGCACAGGTTAAACAGTTGATCGAGACCAGCCGCCTGCCGAAGCTGACCACCGAGGATTACTACAACTTCGTCGACGACAAGAAGGTCAAGCGCCTGTCGGTAAACAAGCTGATGCGCGACAAGCTTGCCAGCGGTTCGCTCGCCATCGTGCGTCACGGTGGTGGCTACGAGGTGATTCCGCGTGAGGCGGCACTGAAGATCCAGGAACGCGACCCCAACCGTGTGGTGCAGCTCAATGTGCGCACCGAGGAGCCGGACGCCGACGATCCGTACGCCGCTTATCAGGTGCCGGACGACCTGATGTGGTGATGCGCCGGGGCGGGTGCGAACTCCGACGGAAGGTCGGATAGAAAAGCCCCGCCCACGTCTCTACTACAGACCTGCCCGCCGTCGCGGGTGCATGCAGTGGAGAAGATCATGCTTGCTCAGTCAATTCGCTATACCCCCAATGCCGATACCCTGTACTGGCGCGCCGCTGGCGTGCCGGGCGACCCGGAAGAACCTGGGGTTCCTACTCAGCCTTCCGAACCTGGTGAGCCCACTGTTCCCGATCAGCCACCGCCCGCACCAGTTGCATAAACCGCTCGGTGATTCACCGCTACAAGCGTCGTCGTCCAAGCGGCGCGGCGCAGGGCCGGCTGCTCGCTTGCTAAGCGCTCATTCTCCGAACGGGTAGGTGTCTGGAACGATATCCGGATCGACCTGTTGCGGGCCGATCGGTGTGACGGCAGCGGTCTGCTCGATCCATATCACGGCATCGAACTGTTCGGCCAGAATGGCGCGGAAGTAGTGCGACTGTCGCTCCGTCAGCGGGCGGTAGATCACCCCGATGGCGCGTTCCAGTCTTGGCCGGGCGAGCGCTTGGCGCAGCTCATCTTGATCGTTGCGCCAGTCGGTCAGCGACACCGGCACCCCGGCCCGCAGGAACAGCTGCTCCCAGCTGTCCGATCTAGAGGGGATGACCTGCTTCACCTGCATGGGCTCATCCCAGTTGTCGGCGGCGGCGACTTCGCCGCGATCGGTCGCCATGCCGATCAGCACCGCCGCGCGACCGTATGCGGTGCGACAGAGCTCACCGATGTTGAATTCTCCTCCCCAGCCCATCGACGTCGCCGCCGCATTACCGATGTGCGAGTTGTGTGCCCAGACAACGGCCTTGGCGTCCCGCCCACGATGTTCGAGCAGCGCTTTCAGGGTGTCGAACATGTGGCGATCGCGCAGATTCCAGGACTCGGTCGAGCCACGGTACATGGCACGGTAATAGTGCTCCGCAGCGAGGACCACATGGGCGTTGCGTTCGGCGTTGAAGAAGCGTTCGCCGTCCTGGCCGATGTATTCCAGACGCTGCGCGAGTAGGGCTTGCAGCTGTTCGACCACTGCTTGCTCGCAGGAGGGTTGGCCAAGCATGACGTTGCGGCCATAGACGGCGGGATCTTCCTGCCAGGGGCTGAGACAGCCGTAACGCCGACGCGCCGCAGCCGCCGCCTGCGGGTCGGTGCGATCAAGGTAGCGCAGGACTTCGCGGATCGAGCTGCCCAGGCTGTAGACGTCCAGGCCGCGAAATTCGACGCGTCGCTCGGCTGGCAGGCCCGCATTGTGCTCGCGCAGCCAGCGGACGAAGTGTTCGACCTCCTGGTTTCGCCACATCCAGCTGGGGAAGCGCTTGAACGTGTCGTCAACCCAGGCGACGGGCTGGCGCTGTCGGCTGTAGCAATCGATGCGCGCGGCGTCCGGCCAGTCGGCTTCCACCGCGACGATGGAAAATCCATGCCGTTCGATCAAGCGCTTGGTGATCGCCGCGCGGGCCTGATAGAACTCGGAGGTGCCATGGCTGGCTTCGCCAATCAGCACCACTCGGGCGTCGGCGTAGCGTTCGAAGGCATCGGCGAAGCGCGGGTCGTCCACGGCAGGCAAGGGTTCGGCATGCTGGCGCAGCAGGGCTACCAGCCGGTCCTCGGATAACTCTGGCGAATGTGCTCGGGCGGCGCTCATGTTTTCGGACTCCGGCGAAGGGCTTCACGGATGACTGGGCATCCGGGTCGTTGTTCCTCGTCCTGCAATTAAAGCTGCTAAGTTTGAGGTGAGGGACCGAACTGCCGGCGCCGGATGGGTCTAAAAACTTACAAAAACCAATAGGTGCGTTATTACGCCCGCACGGGTTTATTCAAGGCGAGGGGCATTCCATGACAACCTGGATCATTGCGTACAACAAAGATGGCAACACTTCGACGCTGAAGATCGACTCAGCGCACCAACCGGATATCGACGAGGCTGTCGAGCTCGTCACGCGCAGGGCGGAGGAGCTGTATCCGGATCAGGAGATCGAGCACGAGCACGAGCCTGATCTGGAGGACACGCCAGCGACCCGGCTGGCTGAGCGTTACGGCATCACCATCACGGGCATATCCCAGGCCTGATCGGCGCCGAGCGCGCCAGCGGCCAGACTTCTCCATCTCCTATCACGTAGATCTGCCAGTGGTCCTCGGCTGTCACCGTCATCGTGCCGGTGAAATTGCCGAAGGCCGGTAGCAGGCTGAGCCGCTCGCCTATGCAGAAGCACGGCAGGCGCAGGCGCTGGCGACCGCGCCCGCGCAGCTGAAACGCCGGATGCAGGTGACCGGCGAGCACGTGGTAGGTTGGATGCGGATCGGGTTCGTGCTGCAGGGCGAACGGGCCGAGTAGCAGCGGCTCGGGAACCACATCGATGCCGAGGCTGGCCGGTGGGTCGCCGGCCCGGCGGTCGTGGTTGCCGCGAATCAGGGTGACCGCCAGTTCGGCATGGGTGGCGCGCCACACGTGCAACTGGCCGAGCGTGGTCGGCGTCTGCGATTCCGGCGCATGCAGGAAGTCGCCGAGGAAGATCAATTGGCGGCAGGGGTAGCGTGCCAACAGTTCGTCCAGCTGGCGCAGGTTGGCCTGGGTCGTGCCGTGCGGCACCGGTTGGCCGAGGCGGCGGTAGGCGGCGGCCTTACCGAAATGGATGTCGGCGACCAGTAGTGCCTGTTGTTCGGGCCAGTAGATGGCCTTGTCGGCAAGCAGCCAGAGTTCGGTCCGTTCCAGCTCGATGGGCAGGTGGGATGTCATGCGGCGTAGTCTATCGCGAGCAGTCGCGGGCGTGATGTGGACGCAGCATTCGCGAGCAAGCTCGTAGCAACATGGCGTGAGCATTTTTGCGCTGCGTGGTTTGCGCCGAGCCCATCAGCCATCGCGTCGGACCCTTTTCGGGCGTGGGGTGCCGTCTTTGGCCGCGCGGGGTTTGCGCTTTGGGCTGGTTTCGCGCTCGACGGCGATACCGGCGGTCGCTTCCGGCTGATAGCCACCCGGGCCGGCTGCCTTGTCCAGATCAGCGACCATCCGCCGGATTCGGTCGGCCAGTTTTTCCGAAGTCATGCTTTCGCGGAACCGTTCGACCATCAACGGGAACGCCAGCGGGGTGGTGCGTTTGACGACGTGCAGGGTCAGTTGGCGGCTCTGTAGCCGGCTCAGCGTCTGCTCCAGTCGCTCGACATCGAGTTCCTGGCGCAGGACCTCTTCTTCGGCCTGGGTCAGCAGCAGGTTGGACGGGTCATATTGGCGGAAGACGTCGAAGAACAGCCCGCTGGAAGCCTGCAGCTGACGCGCGCTCTTCTGCGCACCGGGGTAGCCGGAAAACACCAAGCCTGCAACGCGTGCGATCTCACGAAAGCGGCGACGCGCCAGCTCGCCAGCGTTGAGACTGGCGAGTACGTCGTGCAGGAGGTCGTCCTGGCTGAACAGTGCTGGCGTCAGCAGCTGCTGCCAGTCCACTTCGGTGGCCGAGAGCAGCTCGAAACCGTAGTCGTTGACCGCGATGGAGAAGGTTAGCGGCTCGCGCTTGGCCAGGCGCCAGGCCAGCAAACTGGCCAGGCCCAGATGCACGTGACGCCCGGCGAAGGGGTAGAGGAACAGGTGCCAGCCTTCGCGCGACTTCATCACCTCGGCCAGCAAGGTGGTTTCGGTAGGCAGCGCCGACCAGTCCATCTGCACCCGCAGCAAAGGTTCGATCAGGCCCATCTCCGGGCTTTCGAAATGGCCGCGCGAGGCCGCACCGAGCTGCTCGACCACGGCATCGGCCAGCTCGCTGGAAAGGGGCATGCGCCCGCCGTTCCAGCGCGGCACCGCGGCTTTCCTGCCCGTCGCGCGGCTGACGTAGGCGGTCATGTTCTCGACGCGCACCAGTTCCAGCAGACGACCACCGAAGAGAAAGTTGTCGCCCGGTCGCAGGCGCGCGATGAATCCTTCCTCGATGGTGCCGAGCGAGCGCCCGCTGCCGCCCTTGGCCCAGAATTTCACGGACAGGCTGGCATCGCTGACGATGGTGCCGATGCTCATGCGATGACGCAGCGCCACACGGCGACTCGGCACCTTCCACAGCCCGGCCTCGTCCGGCTCGACCCGCTGGTAGTCGGGGTAGGCCGTCAGCGAATGCCCACCGTGGCGGACGAAGGCCAACGCCCATTGCCAATGGTCTTCGTTCAGGTCGCGGTAGGACCAGGCCTGGCGCACTTCGGCAAACAGTTCGTCTGGTCGAAAGCCGCCGCCCAAGGCCATGCTGACCAGGTGCTGCACCAGCACATCGAGCGGGCGGTGCGCTGCGCTGCGGGCTTCGATGCGGCGTTCGCCGATGGCCACCTGAGCGGCGGCGGCTTCCACCACTTCCACGCTATGAGTCGGCACCAGCGTTACCCGCGAGGTGCGTCCCGGCGCATGTCCGGAACGTCCGGCACGCTGCATCAGTCGCGCCACGCCCTTGGGCGAGCCGATCTGCAGAACGCGCTCGACCGGCAGGAAGTCCACGCCCAGATCCAGACTGGAGGTGCAGACCACGGCCTTAAGCGCGCCCTGCTTGAGGCCCTGCTCGACCCAGTCGCGAACTTCGCGGGCCAGCGAGCCATGGTGCAGGGCGATCAAGCCGGCCCAGTCCGGCCGCGCATCGAGCAGCGCCTGATACCAGATTTCCGACTGTGAGCGGGTGTTGGTGAACACCAGGGTGGTCGCGGCCGAATCAATCTCCTCGACCACCTGCGGCAGCATGCGCAGACCGAGATGCCCAGCCCAGGGGAAGCGCTCGATGCTCGGCGGCAGCAGGGTGTCGACGCGCAGATCCTTGTCTACCTTGCCTTGCACCAGCCTGCCGCTGCCGGGATGCAGCAGCACGTCCAGCGCGTGGGGCTGGTTGCCGAGGGTGGCGGAAAGGCCCCAGACGATCAGCTCCGGCATCCACTGGCGCAGCCGGGCTAGCGCCAGTTGCAGTTGCACGCCGCGCTTGTTGCCCAAGAGCTCGTGCCATTCGTCCACCACCAGCATGCGCAAACCGGCGAAGGCCTGGCGTGCATCGGCGCGGGTCAGCAGCAGGGTCAGGCTTTCCGGCGTGGTGACCAGCGCGCTAGGCAACCGTCGCCCCTGGCGCGCACGTTCGGCACCGCTGGTATCGCCGGTGCGCAAACCGATGCTCCAGTTGATGCCGAGGTCGTCCAGCGGGGCCTGCAGAGCGCGAGCGGTATCGGCGGCCAATGCACGCATAGGGGTGATCCAGAGCACCGTCAACGGCGCCGGCTTGTCCGTCGTGTTAGGGCGCGGTGCCTTGGTTGCAAAGCGATTCAAAGCCCCGAGCCAGACGGCGTAGGTCTTGCCGGAGCCGGTGGTGGCGTGCAGCAGTCCAGACTCGCCCCGGTCGATGGCTTGCCAGACCTCCCGCTGAAACGGGAAGGGTTGCCACTTCCGGCTGGCGAACCATTGCTCGCTCAACAGCTCGGCTGCATCACTCATGGAGCAGCCTGTTGAAGCCCGAGCGCGAGGTTCGCCTCGTGGAAGCGGCCTTGGCCGCGAATATTGGCGACGACCCGGTTAGGCGGCTGGCCTGGCTACTCATCCAAGCAGCTCCTTCAGCGTGTCTAGGGTATCGGCTTCTTCTACCGGCTTGTCGAGACGCCAGCGCAGCATGCGCGGGAAGCGCACGGCGATGCCGCTCTTGTGCCGGCTGCTGGCGGCGATGCCTTCGAAGCCCAGTTCGAACACCAGGGTCGGGGTGACGCTGCGGACCGGGCCGAACTTCTCCACTGTGGTCTTGCGCACGATGGCGTCGACCTTGCGCATCTCCTCGTCGGTCAATCCGGAATAGGCCTTGGCGAACGGCACCAGCTTGCGCTCCGGGTCGCCCGGCTCGCCGTCCCAGACGGCAAAGGTGTAGTCGGTGTAGAGGCTGGCGCGGCGGCCATGACCGCGCTGGGCGTAGATCAGCACCGCATCGACGGAGTAGGGGTCGATCTTCCATTTCCACCAGACGCCGACGTCCTTGGTCCGACCGACGCCGTACTGCGCGGCGCGGGCCTTGATCATCATGCCCTCGACGCCGCGCTCACGGGACGCTTCGCGTTGGCGCGCCAGATCGGCCCAGTCATCGCCGCTCACCAGCGGCGAAAGCATCAGCCGCGGGTTGGGGCATTGTCCGACCACCGCTTCGAGCTGTTGCCGGCGTTCACGATGCTCGCGTTGCCGCCAGTCGTCACCCTGCCATTCCAGCAGGTCATAGGCGAGCACCGCGACCGGGGCATCCTGCAAGACTTTCGCTGTGAGGTTTTTGCGGCCGATACGCTGTTGCAGCAGCGCGAAGGGTTGCACGCCGAAGCGTTCGGTTGTGTCGGCGTCATCGCTCTCTGGCTGCGCGAAGAGTTCTGCCGAAGGCCCGTCGGGCGCGTGCTTCCAGACCAGGATCTCGCCGTCGATCACCGTGCCGTCGGGCAGGCAGCCGGCCAGTTCGCAGAGTTCCGGAAAGCGCTCGCTGACCAGCTCTTCACCGCGCGACCAGACCCAGATCTGCCCGTCGCGCTTGACCAGCTGCGCACGGATGCCGTCCCACTTCCATTCGATGAACCAGTTGTCTGGCGCACCGAGCAGCATGTCGAACTCCTCGACCGGTGCCTGCAACGAGTGGGCGAGAAAGAACGGATAGGGCTGGCCGCCACGCTGGGCGTGCTCATGCTCGGACTCCTCGGCGATCAGCGCGCGGTAGCCCTCGGCGCTCGGCCGATGGGACAGATCGGTGTAGCCCACCAGTCGTTGCGCCACGCGCTTGGGGTCGAGATCGACCAGCGAAGCCAGCGCGCGGGTGACCAGCAGCTTCGACACGCCGACGCGAAAGGCGCCGGTGATCAGCTTGATGCAGACCATCAGGCTCAGCCGGTCCAGCTGTGCCCAGAGCGCCGGCAAGCGTTCAGCCAGCTCCTCCGGCGGCTGGCCGCGCAGCGGCAGCAGCTTGTCCTGCATCCACACGGCCAGCCCGTCGTCGGAGCTGTGTTCGGCCTCGGGCATCAGCAGCGAAATGGTTTCGGCCATGTCGCCGACCGCCTGGTAGCTTTCCTCGAACAGCCATTCCGGCAAACCCGACGCCTGCATGGCGGTTTCGCGCAGCACGCGGGTCGGAACCAGCTGGCGTGGCCGTCCGCCGGCCAGAAAGTAGACCGCCCAGGCGGCGTCGGCCGGATCGGCGTCACGAAAATAGTCGCGCATCGCCGCGAGCTTGGCGTTGCTCGAGGTGGTGGCGTCGAGGCGGCTGTAAAGGGTGGCGAAGGCTTTCATGCGCTGCGTCCCGCTCGCCATGGCGCGGCCGGGTTGCGAGCCTGCACGGGTCTATGGGATGCGATGTTGGTGCGCCGGCTCATTCGGCCTCCTGGGTGGCATCGTCCTCTTCGCCGTATTCGGTCGCGAAGGCCTGGGCATCGAGGCCGCGCATTTCGCGCAGGTAGCGCACCAACACCGCAACGGAACCGTGGGTCACCATCACCCGTTCGGCGCCGGTCTGCTCGATGGCCCAGAGCAGGCCTGGCCAGTCGGCATGGTCGGAGAGCACGAAGCCGCGGTCGACGCCGCGCCGGCGCCGGGTGCCGCGCAGCATCATCCAGCCACTGGCGAAGGCATCGGCGTAGTCGCCGAAACGGCGCATCCAGGTGCTGCCGCCAGCGGAGGGTGGGGCGAGGATGATGGCGTGCTTCAGGCGCGGGTCGCCTTTTTTCAGGTCGCCGGCATACACCGTCGGTGGCAGATAGATGCCACCCTCGCGATAGACCTTGTTCAGCGGCTCGACCGCGCCATGCACGACGATGGTGCCGATGCTCTCGTCCAGGCCGTGCAGGATGCGCTGTGCCTTTCCGAAGGCGTAACAGAACAGCACGCTGGCGCGCCCGGCTGCCGCATTGGCGCGCCACCAGTCGTTGATGTCGCTAAATACCTCGGCCTGAGACGGCCATTTGTAGATCGGCAGGCCGAAGGTCGATTCGGTGATGAAGGTATGGCAGCGCACCGGCTCGAAGGGTGCGCAGGTCCCGTCCGGCTCGACCTTGTAGTCGCCGGAAGCGACCCAGACTTCGCCTTTGTACTCCAGGCGCACCTGCGCCGAGCCGAGCACATGGCCGGCGGGATGGAAGCTGAGCTTTACGCCGTAATGCTCGATGGATTCACCATAGGCCAGCGTCTGCAGCGGCATATCGGCGGCGATCCGCGAGCGCAGAATGCCTTCGCTGTCGCTTGAGGCCAGGTAATGGCTCATGCCCCAGCGCGCATGATCGCCGTGGGCGTGGGTGATGACGGCGCGCTCCACCGGGCGCCAGGGATCGATGTAGAAATCACCGGGTGGGCAATAAAGGCCTTCGGGGCGGGCAACGACGAGGTCCATGAATACAGGCACTTTGCGGGCTTGTAGGTTGGAGCGTGGCGCGGCGCTGTGAGTTCGCTGGATAACGCGCGGCCGGGTTCAGCCAACCCGACGGCGGTGTGCGCAGCAGCGTGCTGCGTCGAATATACAGCTGCGCGGGGGCGAGGCAGCGTTCTGCTTCAGCCCGGCGCCTTCGTAATGCGGCGATCAGTCCTGCAGTTTGATGTGCGAGATGTCCGGTACGGCGCCTGCCGTGTCGCGTGGCAGTTCGCCCATGTCGCTGCCCACCGGGGCCAGACTGAACTGGGACAGGTCCACCCGCGGTGCCTCGGGCTCGGGACGGGCATCCTGCAGGTCGACTCCCACCGGCGCGATGCCAAAATCGGGCGCCTCGACGTCGGCGAAGGCGGCCATGTATTCGTCACGGGGCGTCACCTTCAGCGCAGCCGGGGCGGCGTTTGCGCTGGTGACGGTAGGTGGCGTGGGCGCGACGCTTGCCGCTGGGGTTGCGGGTGGTGGCGGCGCCAATTCGATTTCCTCGACATCCACCGGCATCGGTTTGACCTCTACCTGCGCACCGGCACGTTCCATTGCCTGCCGGTACTTCTCCACCGCAGCGAAGTCGAGGTTCTGCTTGATGACGATGCGTCGTCCGGAAAACAGCAGTGCGATGCGCTGCGCATCCGCCTGGAACAGTTTGGTCAGGTTGGCTTCGACCTGCTCGAGCCTGGCGCCGGGGAGCAGTTGGCCGGAAAAGGCGATTTCGTAGAGGCTCATGGGTGCTGCTCCTTGTGGCGCTACCGGTGACGGGGCGGCGGACCGCCGCAGGTTGGAACGTTAATCGAGATGGCGATGATCTGGCAAAGCGCAAAGTGCTGCCCTTGCCGCTGTCACAAGTTCGTCAGCTGGAGTGCCTGGTTCACGGCAACGGGGCAAACAGGGCGTCGATATCCTGCTCGCCAAGCTGCCAGCCGGCATCGCCGGAACCCTCAAGCACACCAGCGGCCAGTTCGGCCTTGCGCGCCTGCAGCTGGCGAATGCGCTCCTCGACGGTGCCGCGGGTAATCAAACGATAGACGAACACCGGTTTGTCCTGGCCGATGCGGTAGGCACGGTCGGTCGCCTGGTTCTCCGCCGCTGGATTCCACCAGGGGTCGTAGTGGATCACGGTATCCGCGGCCGTCAGGTTGAGTCCGGTGCCGCCGGCCTTCAGGCTGATCAGGAACAGCGGGACTTCACCCGCCTGGAAACGCTCGACCGGCGTGCGGCGATCATCGGTTTCACCGGTCAGCTTGACGTAGGCAATGCCGCGCTTGTGCAGCGCCTGCTCGATCAGTGCCAGCATCGAGGTGAACTGGGAAAACAGCAGCACGCGACGGCCTTCGCTCATCAGTTCGTCGAGCATCTCCAGCAGGCTGTCCAGCTTGCCCGAGCTGCTGCCGCGTATGGCCCGTGTGGACTCGCCCTTGAGCAGGCGCAGATCGCAGCAGACCTGGCGCAGCTTGAGCAGCGCCTCGAGGATGACCATCTGGCTGCGTGCCAGGCCCTTGCGCTCGATCTCGTCACGCACCTTGCGATCCATTGCCAGACGCAGCGTTTCGTAGAGCTCGCGCTGGGCATCGTTGAGTTCGACCCAGTGGACGAACTCGTTCTTCGCCGGCAACTCGGTGGCCACCTGTTCCTTGGTGCGGCGCAGCAGAAACGGCCGGATGCGCGCGCGCAGGTGCGCCAGGCGAGGCTCGTCACCATGCTTTTCGATGGGATTGCGGTAGTCCTGGGTGAAGCGTTTGGCGTCGCCGAGCCAGCCGGGCATGAGGAAGTGGTACAGCGACCAGAGCTCGCCAAGATGGTTTTCCAGCGGCGTGCCGGTCAGGCACAGGCGCTGACGCGTCTGCAGAGCCCGCGCGGCCTGGGCCGCTTTGCTGGAGGGATTCTTGATGTGCTGGGCCTCATCGAGAATCAACACATGCAGCGGCTGTTCGCGCAGCACGGCGATGTCGCGGGTCAGCAGCGCATAGCTGGTCAGCAACAAGTCGTGCTCGGCTAGTTCGCCAAAGTGCTTCTGGCGACTGGTGCCGGTCAGGGTCAGCACCCGCAGTTGCGGCGCGAAACGCCTGGCCTCGTCCTGCCAGTTGGGTATCAGGCTGGTCGGCATCACCACCAGCGCCGGTCGGTCGAGCCGGCCGGCCTGTTTTTCGACCAGGATGTGGGCGATGCTCTGCAGCGTCTTGCCGAGGCCCATGTCATCGCCGAGGATGCCGCCGGCGCCCAGCTCGCGCAGGGTCTGCATCCAGGCCAGCCCCTGCAGTTGGTAGGGGCGCAGCGTGGCGTTGAGTGCGTCTGGTGCCGGGCATGCCTGAGCGCTCGGGCTGTTCAGTCGCCCGGCGAACCGACGCAGCCGCTCGCCCCCTCGCCAGTCTGGCCTGAGCTCCTCCAGCCCGGCCAGCCGCGCGCCGTCGGCCTTGCTCAGGCGCAGCGAAGCGCCATCCATCGGCTCACGCAGGTACAGCTCGCCCAGGGTCGCCAGGATCGGCTTGATTCGCGCGAACGGTAGGGCGACCTGCAGGGTTTGCCCGTCACGCTGGCCCGGCCGATCGAGCTGGACGCGCAACTGCTCCTCGCCACTGCGCTGGGCGAGGGCGCGCGGCGTCAGCAATTGCGGGTTCTGGCGGATCAGGCGCAAGAGCACCGGCAATATGCCGATGCGCTGACCGTCCACGACGATGCCCAGATCAAGATCGAACCAGTCGTCATCGGCTGACTCATCGATTTCCGCGTACCAGCTGTCGATGGCCGCCAGGTCATAGGCGAAGCCTGGATGGATGTCGAGCTGCCAGCCCTGGCGGCGCAGTTCGGGCAGCTGCTGCTGAACGAAACCGAGCCAGGCTTCTTCTCCGGGCAGCTGGAACATTTCCGCCGAGTCCTTTGGCAGCGCCAGGCTCTGGCGCAGTGCCGGGCGAAAGCCGAGCTGCTCCAGGTGCTTGCGTAGTGCCTGTTCGGCCTGGGCATGGCGGGCGATCAGCTGCAGCTCGTCACCGGCCAGATGGCGGATGCGCTCGCCGTCGCGCTTGCCATGGACGCAGGCATCGCCGTAGATGAACGACAGCCCGGCGCGATGCTGATGTTCGCTGACCATGCGCTGGTTGCCTGGTTGGTAATTGATTGCCAGGTGGCTGCCGAGGCTGAGCAGCGGGACTGGGCGCAGGTCGTCGATCAGTCGCTCCTTGCGGGGAGCCAGAGGAGGGGCCAAGGCTCAGCTCCTCCCTGCAAATGCGAGGTGCACCAGGCCAGTCTTGGGCTGGGAAGAGCGGCGGCGCTTGCTCATAGCCGCTTCAGTTCGATCAGCAGCCCGAGGCTGTCGTGATCGATATAGGTCAGCCGGCCAGGCACCAGGCGTACCCGCTGGGTCAGGCGTTCGCTGGCGAGCAGCTGGCCATAGTCGCCGAAACGGTTTACCCAAAACGTCACATCCGTTCGCATATAGCGTCCGGGGCGTATTTTCAGTACGCCCTGAATCGGGTAGTGCTCGAAGTGGCGCGGTCCCTGATGCAGCGCAATTGCCTTGCCGTCATCGCTTATCTGCTGTCGCCAGGCCCGGTGCAGCAAGAGCTGATAGCCGGGCTCGGCGGAGAGTCTTTCGGCGATGGCCTCCAGCATTGGTGGACGCTCTGCGTTGCGTTCCAGCATCTGCGTGTCTTTCGCCCATCCAGAGGGCGCACGCTGACTGGCCAGCAACGGAGCGTCGTGGCGAAACAGAAGTACCTCGACCCGATACAGCGCCTCGGCAAACGCCGAAGGCGCGCAGAGGAACAGCAGCCAAAGCAGCCAACGAGCCGGCATCTAGGATCCCAGTTCGCTGGGCGCGAGTCGTTCGAGGAGCGCTTCCAGGGTATTGAAACGCTCTTCCGGGCGTTCCATCGGCACCTGGAATTTGAACAGCGTGGCGCCCTCGAACTTGTAGCGCTTGGGCTGACTCTGGATCAGCTTGATCAGCACCATCGGATCGACCGAGGTATCTGCCGAGAACTCGATGCGCCCACCCTGCGGGCCGGCGTCGATCTTGATGATGCCGAGCTTTTCCGACTGCAGCTTGAGCAGCGTCAGGCGCACCAGATTCTTGGTTGGCTCGGGCAGCAGGCCGAAGCGGTCGATCATCTCCACCTGCAGTTCCTTCAAGCCATCCTCGTCGGCGGCATTGGCGATACGCTTGTAGAGGATCAGACGGGCGTGCACGTCCGGCAGATAGTCCTCCGGAATCAGTGCCGGCAGGCGCAGGTTGATCTCCGGGCCGCCGCCGAGCGGCTGCTCCAGGTTCGGCTGCTCGCCCTTGCGGATGGCTTTGACCGCGCGCTCGAGCATTTCCATATAAAGAGTGAAGCCGACGGCCTGGATCTGTCCGCTCTGGCCCTCGCCGAGCAGCTCGCCGGCGCCGCGGATTTCCAGGTCGTGGGTGGCCAGGACGAAGCCTGCACCGAGGTCCTGGGCATTGGCGATGGCCTCCAGGCGCTTCTGCGCGTCGTCGGTCATGGCCTTGCGAGTAGGGGTGAGCAGATAGGCATAGGCCTGGTGGTGACTGCGCCCGACCCGGCCACGCAGCTGGTGCAGCTGCGCCAGGCCGAACTTGTCGGCGCGCTCGATGATGATGGTGTTGGCGCTCGGCACGTCGATGCCGGTTTCGATAATGGTCGAGGCCACCAGCACGTTGAAGCGCTTGTGGTAGAAGTCGCTCATGACCTGTTCGAGGTCACGCTCGCGCATCTGCCCGTGGCCGATCGCGACGCGTGCCTCCGGCACCAGTGCCTGCAGATCGGCGGCGCATTTCTCGATGGTCTTCACATCGTTGTGCAGGTAATAGACCTGGCCGCCGCGCAACAGCTCGCGCAGCAGCGCCTCCTTGATCACGGTGTTCTGCTGTTCCATGACGAAGGTGCGCACCGACAGGCGGCGCGCCGGCGGCGTGGCGATGATCGACAGGTCGCGCATGCCGGCGATGGACATGTTCAGCGTGCGCGGAATCGGCGTGGCGGTCAGGGTGAGGATGTCCACCTCGCTGCGCAGCGCCTTGAGTTGTTCCTTCTGGCGTACGCCGAAGCGGTGTTCCTCGTCGATGATGACCAGGCCCAGGTTGCTGAACTTGACGTCGTCCTGCAGCAGCTTGTGGGTGCCGATGAGGATGTCGATCTTGCCCTCGGCGAGCTCGGCGATAGCGTTCTGCACCTCCTTGGCGGATTTGAAGCGGCTCATCACCTCGACCCGCACCGGCCAGTCGGCGAAGCGGTCGCGGAAGCTGTTGTAATGCTGCTGGGCGAGCAGGGTGGTCGGCACCAGTACGCCAACCTGCCGGCCGCCATGGACGGCGATGAACGCGGCGCGCATGGCGACTTCGGTCTTGCCGAAGCCGACATCGCCGCAGACCAGGCGGTCCATCGGCTTGGCCGACAACAGGTCCTCGCGCACCGCGTCGATGGCGGCCTGCTGATCGGGCGTTTCCTCGAACGGAAAGCCTGCGGCGAACGTTTCGTAGTCGACCTGCGGGTCTTTGAATGCATAACCCTCGCGTGCCGCGCGGCGGGCGTAGATGTCGAGCAGCTCGGCGGCAACGTCGCGGACCTGCTCGGCGGCCTTGCGCTTGGCCTTCTGCCAGGTTTCCGAACCGAGCCGGTGCAGTGGCGCGAGCGCGTCGTCGCTGCCTGTATAGCGGGCGATCAGGTGCAGGCTGGCGACCGGCACGTAGAGCTTGGCGTCCTCGGCGTACTGCAGCAGCAGGAATTCCTGCGCCTGGCCTTCGATTTCGAGGGTGACCAATCCCTGGTAGCGACCGACACCGTGATCGATGTGCACCACCGGCGAGCCTTCGCGCAGCTCGGTGAGGTTCTTGATAACGTTTTCGCCAGCGTCGCGACCCTTCTCCCTGCGTCGGCGTTGCATGACGCGCTGGCCGAACAGGGGGCTTTCCGCGACCAGTGCCACGTCGTCCAGTTGCAGGCCTTCGTCGAGCGGGGCGATGGTGATGGCCAGACGTTCGTCGCTGGCGAGAAAGCCCGGCCAGCCGTCGACTTCCTGAGGACGCAACTTCAGCCGTGCCAGCAGCTCCAGCAACACCTCGCGGCGACCAGCGGATTCGGCAGTGAACAGCACGCGTCCCGGATAGCTTTCGAGGAATTGCCGCAGCTTGCCCAGCGGCTCATTGGCCTTGGACTCGATGGCCAATTCTGGCAGCGCGTGGGCATTGAAGCGTTCACGGCCGATACCTGGCTCGACGTCCTGCTGGCTGGCGACCACCCGTGGCCAGAGTTTCAGGCGAGCGAAGCAGTCCTCCACCGGCATGAACAGCTCGGCAGGCGGCAACAGCGGGCGCTCGGGGTCGACGCGACGTTCCTCGTAGCGATTGCGTACATCACTCCAGAACTGCTCGGCGGCCTGTTCGATGCCGGGCAGCGAGAACACCTGGCTGTCTTCGGGCAGGTAATCGAACAGCGTCGCGGTTTCTTCATAGAACAGTGGCAGGTAGTACTCGATACCTGCTGGGGTGATGCCGGTGGAGAGATCCTGATAGATCGGGCAGCGGCGGAAATCGACGTCGAAACGCTCGCGGAACCGCGCGCGGAAGCCAGTGACCGCTTCTTTCTTCAGGGGGAACTCGCGTGCCGGCAACAGGCGGATCGACTCCACCTTGTCGATCGAACGCTGGTTTTCCGGATCGAAGGTGCGCAGTGTTTCGATCTCGTCATCGAACAGGTCGATGCGGTAGGGCAGGGGGCTGCCCATGGGGAATAAATCGATCAACGCACCGCGTACGGCGAATTCGCCATGCTCGTAGACCGTGTCCACGCAGCGATAGCCGGCCGCTTCCAGACGCAGACGCATCTGCTCGACGTCGAGCTTCTGCCCGACGTCCAGCACCAGACTCGAACCCAGCAGGAAGCGCTTCGGCGCCAGCCTGTGTAGGGCGGTGGTGATCGGCACTACCAGCACGCCGTGGCTCAGTTCCGGCAGTTGGTAGAGCGCGGAAATGCGCTGGGAGACGATGTCCTGATGTGGCGAAAATATGTCGTAGGGCAGCGTTTCCCAATCGGGGAAATGCAGCACCGGCAGTCCCGGTGCGAAGAAAGCGAGCTCTTCCTGCAGGCGCTCGGCACTCTGGCTGTCGGCAGTGAGGAGCAACGTGAAGCGTTTGGCGTTGCTGGCTGCTTCGGCAATCGCCAGGCTCAGCGCGGCTCCTGGAAGATTGCCCCAGTGTTGCTTGCCGCTGGCGGCAGGCAGGGGTGGAAGGCGCAAGACGGACACGAGTGGGCGTGGCTCCGATAGAAAAATAGGCCGTCGGGATTGTAACTATCGAGGCGCTTGGCTGTCAGTGTTTCGTCCGCTGCAGATTGCCGGCGCTAGGGTGCGCCGTCATAATGTAGCCCCTTTTCTCAGCCCCTACATGTTGGAAGGAACTGCCCGTGACTCAGAAGCCCGACCAGTGTCTTGGTGAATGGATTGACCGCGAAGCCCTCGCCGAAGCGATGATTCCGCTGATTGGTCAGCTGTATCGCAACAACAACGTGGTGACTTCGATCTACGGCCGTGGCCTGATCAATCGTTCGGTGATCGCCATCCTCAAGGCACACCGTTTCGCCCGTCACCGCATTGCCGACGAAACCGAGCTGTCGGTGCACGACACCTTCCAGATCCTCAAGACGATGAGCGAAATGAACCTGGGCGCCGCTTCGGTGGACCTGGGCAAGCTGGTCGCCAAGTACAAGGAAGCGGGCAACGGCCGCAACCTCGAGCAGTTCGTCCGCGAAGAGCTGGCCGAAGTGGCTGACAAGCGTCACGCCGCCTCCGGCCACAAAGGCACCGACGTCGTACTTTACGGTTTCGGTCGAATCGGTCGCCTGCTGGCGCGTATCCTGATCGAGAAAACCGGTGGTGGCGACGGCCTGCGCTTGCGCGCCATCGTCGTGCGCAAGGGCGCCGACAACGATCTGGTCAAGCGTGCCAGCCTGCTGCGTCGTGATTCGGTGCATGGTCCATTCGATGGCACCATTACCATCGACGAAGAAAACAGCACCATCACCGCCAATGGCAACCTGATCCAGGTGATCTATTCCAACGATCCGTCATCGGTGGACTACACCCAGTACGGTATCGAGAACGCGTTGCTGGTCGACAACACCGGTAAGTGGCGCGACGCCGAAGGCCTGGGGCAGCACCTCAAGTGCCCAGGTGTCGCTCGCGTCGTGTTGACCGCGCCGGGCAAGGGCGAGCTGAAGAACATCGTGCATGGCATCAACCATGGCGATATCACTGCCGATGACAAGATCATCTCCGCTGCGTCCTGCACCACCAACGCCATCGTGCCGGTGCTCAAGGCGGTCAACGATCAGTACGGCATCGTCAACGGTCACGTTGAAACCGTGCATTCCTACACCAACGACCAGAACCTGATCGACAACTTCCACAAAGGCAGTCGTCGTGGTCGCAGCGCAGCGCTGAACATGGTCATCACCGAGACTGGCGCCGCCACCGCTGCCGCCAAGGCGCTGCCAGTGCTCAAAGGCAAGCTGACCGGCAACGCGATCCGCGTGCCGACGCCGAACGTGTCGATGGCCATTCTCAACCTGAACCTGGAGAAGGCTACCAGTCGCGAAGAAATCAACGAGTACCTGCGCCAGATGGCCATGCACTCGGATCTGCAGAAGCAGATCGACTTCGTCAACTCGCAGGAAGTTGTATCCACTGATTTCGTCGGCTCGCGCCATGCTGGTGTCGTGGATGCCGAAGCGACGATCTGCAACGACAATCGTGTCGTGCTCTACGTCTGGTACGACAACGAGTTCGGCTACAGCTGTCAGGTGGTGCGGGTGATGGAAGACATGGCAGGGGTTAACCCGCCGGCGTTTCCGCGCTAAGCGCTGCGGTGGATGAAGCAGAAACGGGAGCCTCGGCTCCCGTTTTGCGTTTTTGGGTGGTGGCGCGCGCGCCGGGCTTGAGTGGTCGAATGGTCGCCCAATAGTGTGGAGCGCCATTTTTGCTCCTCTTGTTTCGAGTCAAAAATCCGCAACGCTTGGGTGGTCAGTCAAGGTCCGCGACCTCTATAATCGGGCGGATTTTTTACCTGGGTCCGCGACATGGTGTCGCGCCAATAACGTATTGGTGCGCGCAGCGCAATCCTACTTTGCGCCATGCCGTTGGGTCTGCAAAAAAAAAGCTTTCTAAAATCAGTGGTTAGGCAAACCGATGATCAATATAAAACGAGGGCTTGATTTGCCCATAGCCGGTGCGCCGGCGCAGCGTATCGAGGCCGGAAGGCCCGTACGTAGCGTCGCTGTCATTGGCTTCGACTATCCGACCATGAAGCCGACCATGGCTGTTCAGGTCGGTGATCGGGTTAAGCTGGGGCAGATCCTTTTTTCCGACAAGAAGTCCGAAGGCGTGCATTACACCGCGCCTGGTGCTGGTGTCGTCAGCGCAGTGCATCGCGGCGAGAAGCGAGTGCTGCAGTCGGTAGTGATCGACCTCGACGGCGATGAGGAAATCACTTTTGCGAGCTACTCACCAGCTCAGCTGGATGGTCTGAGCAGCGAACAGGTTCGTGAGAACCTGCAGCAGTCCGGCCTGTGGACCGCGCTGCGCACGCGCCCTTTCAGTAAGGTGCCAGCCGTCGACGCTACGCCGGCCTCGATTTTCGTGACGGCAATCGACACGCATCCGCTGGCCGCCGATCCGGCGATCATCATTGCCGAACAGTCCGATGCGTTCGAAGCGGGCCTCAAAGTCCTCGGCAACCTGGCCAAGGTGTTCCTGTGCAAGGCTCCGAACGTCTCGTTGCCGGGTGAGTCCCTGGCCAAGGTTCAGGTTGAAAGCTTCAGTGGTCCGCATCCTGCGGGGCTGGCTGGCACCCATATCCATTTCCTCGATCCGGTGAGCGCCAGCAAAAGCGTCTGGACCATTGGCTATCAGGACGTCATAGCGATCGGCAAGCTGTTCACCAGCGGGCGTTTGTCGGTTGAGCGCGTGGTGTCGCTGGCCGGTCCGGTGGTTGAGCAGCCGCGTCTGGTACGTGCCCGTCTTGGTGCGAACCTCGACGAGCTGACCGCCGGTGAGCTGCAGCCCGGCGCGAATCGCGTTGTCTCCGGCTCGGTGCTGGGCGGTCGTACCGCTCATGGCGCGTTCGCCTATCTCGGTCGCTACCACCAGCAGGTTTCCTGTCTGCGTGAGGGTAAGGAGCGCGAAATGCTCCATTACATGCGTCCCGGCGTCGAAAAACACTCGATCCTCAATATCTATATCTCCAAGCTGATGGCGGGCAAGAAGTTCGCTTTCTCAACGTCCACCAATGGCAGCCCCCGCGCGATGGTGCCGGTTGGTAACTACGAAGAGGTCATGCCGCTGGATGTTCTGCCGACCCAGTTGCTGCGTGCGCTGATCGTGGGCGACACCGAGGTGGCGCAGAAGCTCGGCTGCCTGGAGCTGGATGAAGAAGATCTGGCGCTGTGCACCTACGTCTGTGCCGGGAAATACGAATACGGCCCGATCCTGCGGGACAATCTGACCCGCATCGAGAAGGAGGGTTAAGGCATGGGCATCCGCGCATTCCTCGACAAGATCGAGCATCACTTTGAAAAAGGCGGCAAGTACGAAAAGTGGTACGCACTGTACGAAGCAGCCGACACCTTCCTTTATCGTCCCGGTAGCGTCACCAAGACCACCGCCCACGTGCGCGACGGCATCGACCTCAAGCGCATGATGATCACCGTCTGGATGTGTACCTTCCCGGCGATGTTCTTCGGGATGTGGAACACCGGCTACCAGGCCAACCTGATCTTCGCGCAGAGCCCTGATCTGCTGGCGGCTCAGGAGGGCTGGCGCTTCGGTCTGATCGGTGCGCTCGCCGGCTTCGATCCGAACAGCCTATGGGATAACTTCATCCAGGGCGCGGCCTACTTCCTGCCGATCTATGCGGTGACCTTCATCGTCGGCGGTTTCTGGGAAGTGCTGTTCGCTTCGATCCGCAAGCACGAGGTCAACGAAGGATTCTTCGTTACTTCAGTGCTGTTCGCCCTGATCCTGCCGCCGACCATCCCGCTGTGGCAGGTTGCGCTGGGCATCAGCTTCGGTGTCGTGATCGGCAAGGAGATTTTCGGCGGTACCGGCAAGAACTTCCTGAACCCGGCGCTGACTGCGCGGGCGTTCCTGTTCTTCGCCTACCCGGCGCAGATGTCTGGTGATGCGGTCTGGACCGCCGTCGATGGCTATGCCGGCGCAACCGCGCTGAGCCTGGGCTTCGCCGGTGGCATCGAGAACGTCATCGAAAGCGGTATCACCTGGATGGACGCTTTCGTCGGCACCATTCATGGCTCGATCGGTGAGACCAGCACGCTGGCGATCTTCATTGGTGGCGTCATTCTGATCGGCAGCAAGATCGCCTCCTGGCGCATCGTTACCGGCGTGATGCTGGGCATGATCGGTCTGAGCACGCTGTTCAACCTGATCGGCTCCGAGACCAATCCGCTGTTCGGTATGCCCTGGTACTGGCACATGGTCGTTGGTGGTTTCGCCTTCGGCATGATCTTCATGGCGACCGACCCGGTATCGGCTTCGATGACCAATACCGGTAAGTGGGTGTTCGGCATCCTTATCGGTGTGATGGTCGTGCTGATCCGTGTGGTCAACCCCGCCTTCCCGGAAGGCATGATGCTGGCGATCCTGTTCGCCAACCTGTGTGCGCCGCTGATTGACCATTTCGTCATTCAGGCCAATATCAAGCGGAGGCTGGCACGTAATGTCTAGTCAGAAAGAATCCACCGTTCGCACGCTGACGGTAGCCCTGTTGGTCTGCCTGGTGTGCTCCATCTTCGTGGCCGGCGCCGCTGTGGCGCTTCGTCCGACCCAGCAGGAAAACCGACTGCTCGACAAGCAGCGCAGCATCCTGGCCATCGCTGGCCTGGGCGAGGCGGGCATGTCCGGCAATCAGGTCAAGCAGCTGTTCAATGACCGCATCGTTGCTCGTCTTGTTGATCTGGAAACCGGCAAGTTCAGCGACGAGTTCGACGCCAAGACCTTCGATCCGCTGGCGGCAGCAAAGGATCCGGCGCTGTCCAAGCGCCTTCCTGGTGAGCAGGATATCGCCTCGATCAAGCGTCGCGAGCGCTACAGCACTGTTTATATCGTCGAAGGTCAGGGTGAAGGCGAAATCGACACACTGATCCTGCCGGTTCGTGGCTACGGTTTGTGGTCGACGCTGTACGGCTTCATGGCTGTGCAGGGCGACTTGGACACCGTCGCCGGCTTCGGCTTCTACCAGCACGGCGAAACGCCGGGCCTGGGTGGTGAGGTCGATAATCCGAAGTGGCGCGGCCAGTGGCCGGGCAAGGAACTGTTCGACGACAACGGCAAGCTGGCCGTGCAGATCGTCAAGGGCGGCGTCGATCCGCAAAGCCCGCGCGCCACTCACCAGGTCGATGGCTTGGCTGGCGCAACCCTGACCAGCAACGGCGTCAACTCGCTGTTGCAGTTCTGGCTGGGCGAAAACGGCTTCGGTCCATTCATCGCTAATCTGCGCGCTGGGGAGGCTTGATCATGTCGCAACCCACTGTCAAAGAAGTACTGCTAAACCCGGTCTTCAACAACAACCCCATCGGTCTGCAGATTCTCGGGATCTGTTCGGCACTGGCGGTAACCTCTAACCTGAACACGGCGTTGGTGATGTCGGTAGCGCTGACTCTGGTCTGCGCCTTCTCCAACCTGTTCATCTCGATGATCCGCAGCCAGATCCCGAACTCGATTCGCATGATCGTGCAGATGGTGATCATCGCCTCGCTGGTAATCCTGGTTGACCAGGTGCTCAAGGCCTATGCCTTCTCGCTGTCTAAGCAGCTGTCGGTATTCGTCGGGCTGATCATCACCAACTGTATCGTGATGGGTCGTGCCGAAGCCTTCGCCATGCAGAACCCGCCGGTGCTGTCGTTCTTCGACGGCATTGGTAACGGTCTCGGCTATAGCGCGATGTTGATTGCGCTGGGTTTCATTCGCGAGCTGACCGGTGCCGGCAAACTGATGGGCTACACCATCCTGCCGGCCGTCAATGACGGCGGCTGGTATCTGCCGAACGGCATGATGTTGCTGCCGCCATCGGCGTTCTTCTTGATCGGTCTGTTCATCTGGGGCATCCGCGCCTGGAAGAAGGAGCAGGTCGAGAAGCCTGCCTTCAAGATGGCGCCGCAAGTCTCGAATAAGGAGGCTTATTAATGGAGCACTACATCAGCCTGTTCGTCCGCGCCGTGTTCATCGAGAACATGGCCCTGGCGTTCTTCCTCGGCATGTGCACCTTCATCGCGATTTCCAAAAAAGTGGAAACCGCGATTGGTCTGGGTATCGCGGTCATCGTGGTGCAGACCATCACTGTGCCTGCCAATAACCTGATCTACACCTACCTGCTCAAGAGCGGCGCATTGGCCTGGGCGGGATTGCCCGAAGTAGATCTCAGCTTCCTCGGTCTGCTGAGCTACATCGGCGTGATCGCGGCCATCGTGCAGATTCTCGAGATGACGCTCGATAAGTACGTCCCGAGCCTCTACAACGCGCTGGGTGTATTCCTGCCGCTGATCACCGTGAACTGCGCCATCATGGGTGGCACCCTGTTCATGGTCGAGCGCGATTACAACCTGGGCGAGAGCGTGGTGTACGGCATGGGCTCCGGTCTGTCTTGGGCGCTGGCCATCGCTTTGCTAGCCGGTATTCGCGAAAAGCTGAAGTACAGCGACGTTCCGGATGGATTGCAGGGGCTGGGCATCACCTTCATCACCATCGGACTGATGTCGCTGGGCTTCATGTCTTTCTCTGGCGTACAGCTGTAAGGACGGGACGAACTGATGAGTTACGAAATTTTCCTCGCCATCGGTATGTTCACCGCCATCGTGCTTGCGCTGGTGGTGATCATCCTGGCTGCGCGCGCCAAGCTGGTATCCAGCGGCGACGTGTCCATCGAAATCAACGGTGAGCGAACCATCACCGTACCTGCCGGCGGCAAGCTATTGCAGACGCTGGCCGCCAACAACATCTTCCTTTCGTCCGCCTGTGGCGGCGGCGGTACCTGCGCACAGTGCAAGTGCATCGTCGAGAGCGGTGGCGGCGAGATGCTGCCCACCGAGGAGTCGCACTTCACCCGCCGCGAAGCGGGCGAAGGCTGGCGCCTGTCCTGCCAGACCCCGGTCAAGGCGGACATGAAGATCGAAGTGCCGGAAGAAGTCTTCGGCGTGAAAAAGTGGGAATGCACCGTCGAGTCCAATCCGAACGTCGCGACCTTCATCAAGGAGCTGACGCTCAAGCTGCCGGAAGGCGAGAACGTCGATTTCCGCGCTGGCGGCTACGTGCAGCTGGAGTGCCCGCCGCACGAAGTGCGTTATCGGGATTTCGACATCCAGGAAGAGTATCGCGGCGACTGGGACAAGTTCGATCAGTGGAAGTACGTATCCAAGTGCGACGAGACCGTCATTCGTGCGTATTCCATGGCCAATTACCCCGAAGAACGCGGTCTGGTGAAGTTCAACATCCGTATCGCTTCGCCGCCGCCAGGCCGTGACGATATCCCGCCGGGCAAGATGTCGTCCTTCGTGTTCAGCCTCAAGCCGGGTGACAAGATCACCGTTTACGGACCGTTCGGTGAGTTCTTCGCCAAGGACACCGATGCCGAGATGGTCTTCATCGGTGGTGGTGCGGGTATGGCGCCGATGCGCTCGCACATCTTCGACCAGCTCAAGCGCCTGAAATCCAAGCGCAAGATGAGCTTCTGGTATGGCGCCCGCTCCATGCGCGAGGCCTTCTACGTAGAAGAATACGACCAGCTGCAGGCGGAGAACCCCAACTTTCAGTGGCATTTGGCATTGTCCGACCCGCTGCCGGAAGACAATTGGGAAGGCCCGACCGGGTTCATCCACAACGTGTTGTACGAGAACTATCTGAAGGATCACCCTGCTCCGGAAGATTGCGAGTTCTACATGTGCGGTCCGCCCATGATGAACGCCTCGGTCATCAAGATGCTTACCGACCTGGGTGTGGAGCCGGAGAACATTCTGCTCGACGACTTCGGCGGCTAGCATGATCCGAGCTTCACTCAGATCCATTGCTGTTGCGTCTCTCCAGCCCGTCATCGCTGTCGCGCTCGCGACAGCCCTGACGGGCTGTCTGTTTCAGGACAAAGTCGAAGCCTTCACCGGCCCCACGATGGGCAGCACCTATACCGTCAAATACGTACGCAGTGGCGCTGTCCCGTCCAAGGAGGAGCTGCACGGTGAGGTCGAGGCGATTCTCGACGACATCGACAAACAGCTTTCTACCTACCGCAGTGATTCCGATGTCGAGCGCTTCAACGCATTGCCTGCGGGTAGTTGCGAGCCGATGCCGGAGATGGTGCGCGAATTGGTCGCAGCGGGCGAACGGCTATCAGCGGACAGCGAGGGTGCGTTCGATCTTACACTCGAGCCTTTGCTGAACATCTGGGGCTTCGGTCCGCAGGGCCGTGGTGAGCGCGTTCCGTCGGCAGAAGATATCGAGGCGGCGAAAGCGTTCACCGGCCATCGGCACCTGCGCATCAATGGAGAGCAGTTGTGCAAGGCGGTTGCTGTGCAGCTGGACTTCAACAGCATCGCTGCCGGTTATGCCGTGGATCGTGTTGTTGATCGTTTGAAGGCTCTCGGCGTGCAGAGTTACCTTGTGGAAATCACCGGTGAACTCAAGGCAGAGGGCCGCAAACCCGATGGGTCACCTTGGCGTATTGCCATTGAGGCGCCTCGAGATGATCAGCGTGTAGCGCAGAAAATCGTCGAGCTCGATGGCCTGGGTGTATCCACATCCGGTGACTATCGCAATTATTTCGAGCAGGACGGCCGACGCTATTCGCACACATTGGACCCGCAGAGTGGCCGGCCGATTGACCATCATCTGGCGGCAGTAACGGTGATTGATAGATCGACTTTGCGTGCGGATGGGTTGTCTACCGCGCTAATGGTGCTGGGTCCCGAGCGGGGGCTGGCACTGGCTGAGCGTAATGCGATTGCCGCTTTCTTCGTCATCCGTGAAGGACAGGGCTTCGCAACAAAGAGCACCAGCGCTTTTGATGAGCTGTTCGGTGCAGGAGTAGAGCAATGACTTGGTTATTGGTTTTCGTGGTGATGCTGCTCGTGGTGTTCGGCATGGCCATTGGTGTGATCATGGGCCGAAAGCCCATCGCGGGTTCCTGCGGTGGTATCGCCAACCTGGGTATCGAGAAAGAGTGTTCCATTTGTGGCGGAAGTCGCGAGAAATGCGAAGAAGTGAACGAGGCGAAGAACGCGGCTCGTACCGATCTTGCCTACGACGCCACCAAGCGTTGATGTGAAGGCGCTGCTCGCGGCCATGGTGGCGCCTTCGCCAGATGCGACGGCGCCGTGCTCGAGGGTTGGTGCTGGATGCTTCCTTGAACCCCGGCGAATTCGTTGACAGCAGCGGCGTGTCCCGCTGCGTTTTCAGGAGTGTATATGGCGGTCTATAACTACGATTTGGTGGTACTGGGTTCCGGTCCGGCCGGGGAGGGCGCGGCGATGAACGCCGTGAAGGCGGGACGCAAGGTCGCCGTGGTAGACAACCGACCGCTGGTAGGGGGCAACTGCACACACCTCGGTACCATCCCGTCTAAGGCCTTGCGCCATTCGGTGCGGCAGATCATGCAGTACAACACCAACCCGCTGTTCCGTCAGATCGGTGAACCGCGTTGGTTTTCCTTTCCGGATGTGCTGAAAAGCGCCGAGAAAGTCATCAGTAAGCAGGTCACCTCCCGCACCAGCTACTACGCGCGTAACCGAATCGATACGTTCTTCGGTACCGCCAGCTTCTCCGATGAGCAGAGTGTGGAAGTGGTCTGCCTCAACGGTATGGTGGAAAAACTTGTCGCCAACCAGTTCGTGATCGCCACCGGTTCGCGCCCCTACCGTCCGGCTGACGTCGACTTCAGCCATCCGCGTATCTACGACAGCGATACCATTCTCACTCTGAGCCACACGCCACGTCGGATGATCATCTACGGAGCCGGTGTGATCGGCTGCGAATACGCGTCGATTTTCAGCGGCCTTGGCGTGTTGGTCGATCTGATCGATAACCGCGAGCAGTTACTCAGCTTCCTGGACGACGAGATTTCCGATGCGCTCAGTTATCACCTGCGCAACAACAACGTACTGATTCGTCACAACGAAGAGTACGAGCGGGTCGAGGGCTTGGAGAATGGCGTCATTCTTCATCTGAAATCCGGCAAGAAGATCAAGGCCGACGCCTTCCTCTGGAGCAACGGGCGTACCGGTAATACCGATAAGCTTGGCTTGGAGAATATCGGTCTCAAAGCCAACAGCCGCGGACAGATTCAGGTCGACGAGCATTACCGGACCGAGATCGGCAACATCTATGCTGCAGGCGACGTGATCGGCTGGCCGTCGCTCGCCAGTGCTGCTTATGACCAGGGCCGCTCTGCGGCGGGTAGCATCGTCGAGAATGACTCCTGGCGCTTCGTCGATGATGTGCCGACCGGGATCTACACCATTCCCGAGATCAGCTCGATCGGCAAGAACGAGCGGGAACTGACCCAGGCCAAAATCCCTTATGAGGTTGGCAAGGCGTTCTTCAAGAGCATGGCGCGGGCGCAGATTTCCTTCGAGCCGGTGGGTATGCTGAAGATCCTGTTCCACCGCGAGACGCTCGAAGTGCTAGGCGTGCATTGCTTCGGCTATCAGGCTTCGGAGATTGTGCACATCGGCCAGGCGATCATGAATCAGAAGGGGCCGGCGAACAGCATCAAGTACTTCGTCAACACCACCTTCAACTACCCAACCATGGCCGAAGCCTACCGGGTTGCAGCGTTCGACGGCCTTAACCGGCTTTTTTGAGCGGCTCCGGCCGCCGGCCTGAGGCGGCTGGAGAGGGTGGCGACTCCCGGAATTGGCACTGGCCGAACCGAGAGAGCTTCTGATCAGGTGAAAACGGTTCCGGCAGCGCTCTGGCTGCCGGATATTCTTGATGTTCGAGGCTCGCTGTCAGGAACGCGCCAGCGTACTGACTGCCAGTCCAGGGTAATCGGTGATCAGGCTGTCGACTCCGAAGTCTGCCAGGCGGCGCATTAGCGCAGGCTCGTTTACCGTCCACACCGACACATGCAGGCCCTGCTTACGGGCTCTCTCCAGCCGCTCCGGCGTACACAGCGTCCACTTCAACGCCAGTAGCTCACAGCCATACTGACGAGCCACCTTGAGTGGATCGAGCCAGTTGTACTCGGCAACCAGACCCCGGGAAATCTCCGGAGCAAGCTGGTTCAACGCACGTAGCACCTCGCGGGAACTGGACGTCACGGTAATGCGCTCAAGCAGCCGATGACGTTCGGCCAGCTCCCTGATCGCCATTACCGTGCGCGCCGCGCGAACGCGCGATGCGCTCTTGACCTCCAGCTGCCAGTGTTCGAAATCGCATTTCTCGAACAGTTCGCTCAGCCTGGGTATAGGGCAGGGGGCCTTCCAGCCGGGCCCTCCCAGCCTTGCGTCGTAGCGGACCAGTTCCTCGGCTTCATGCTGGGCCACCTTGCCGCGCCGACCGGTGGTGCGTTTGAGGGTCGGATCGTGAATGACCATCAGCTCGCCATCGAGGGACAGGTGCAGGTCCAGCTCGCAGCGGCGCACGCCGTGCTGCAGGCATTGCTCGAAGCTCACCAGCGTGTTTTCCGGTGCTTCGCCTTTGGCGCCGCGATGGCCATAAATGAGTGTCACGGTTGCAAGTCATCCTTTGGCGGTGATTGGGTACGTTGGTGATGGCGCACGCTGTTGATCACTCGGGTGCCTTCGAAGTACACGGAAAACTCCCGGTAATCCCAGCGGCTGATTGGCGGTTGGCCGACTGCCGGATGTTCCTCGTCGGCGAGGCCGAAGCGATCCAGCACGAGACTCTTAGAATCTCCGCGGGCTGGCATCGGCATGTCCGGCAGGCCTTGCTGGCCTACCGGAATGCGAATGTCTTCAGCGAAAAGGGCGGGGCTGAATGTCAGCGTGAACAGCAGGGTCGCCAGGCGGCGCATCGATCAATCTCCTTGCAGGCTTTCCAGGGCCAGACGCCGCTCCAGCGCCTGTTTCTGCAGGATATGCCGTGCGAGCAGCTGACGCTGTGCATCAGTCAACGCTTCGAACTCGGTGCCGATGTCGTATTGCCCGTCTTCCATGGGGGTGCAGTAGATGACGCGGGCTGCCAAAAGCAGACCCAGCCCTTGCGGTAGCAATACCAGCTTCAATTTAAGGGCTTCGCCGTTGTTTAACGGTTTGTCATTGGCGAAGCTGATGCCTCCCTCGGAGAGCACCACGGGTTGCGGCGCGCCTTGATCCTTCAGCAGGTCTTGCGCCAGGGCCTGACCCAGCAGTTCGATTCGTTTGTTCTGCACCTTCAGGTAATTGGCCAGCGTTCGGTTGCTTTCGGCAATCTGACGCAACAAATGCTGTGCTTCGAAATCGAGCTGGTGCAGTTCGCCAAGCAGACTGAAAAGCGCTGGCAGAGGCTCGTTAGCCTCGGTATGGTCCGGGTTCGCCGGCATGATTTCCAGTGCCACACGATCCTCGATACGGTAGTATTCGCGGCGTTCTTCAGTGTCTTGTGTCGGCATGGCGGTACCCGGATAGCAGTAATGGCCAGAGTGTATCAGGCCCCGTGGTTGCGTCAGCTGCATGTTGTTTTCCCCGCCAGCGAACCCGTCGATTTATGTTCAGACCGCTGTCCGTATACATCGGTGCGCGTTACACCCGCGCCAGACGTCGTAGCCTCTTCGTCTCCTTTATTTCCCTGACGTCCATGATCGGCCTCGCGCTTGGTGTGCTGGTAATGATCGTGGTGCTGTCGGTGATGAATGGCTTCGATCACGAGATGCGCACCCGTGTGCTCGGCATGGTGCCGCACGCGACCATCGAAAGCCCGACGCCGATCAACGACTGGCAGTCGCTGGGTGCGCGCCTCGAAGGCCACCCGCAGGTCGCTGCCAGTGCGCCTTTCATTCAGAGCCAGGGGCTGCTGACGCATCAGGGGCAAGTCACCAAAATATTGATCAATGCCGTGGACCCGAAGGCCGAACGGCAGGTCTCGATCATCGATCAGTTCTTCCGCGAAGGTTCGCTGGACGACCTGGCCGCGGGTGATTTCGGCATCGTCATCGGCGACAAGGCCGCCGCCAAGCTCGGGGTTGGCGTAGGCGACAAGATCACCTTTGTCGCGCCCGAGGTCACGGTGACGCCGGCGGGCATGTTCCCGCGCATGAAGCGCTTCACCGTAACCGGCATCTTCCATGTTGGCGCAGGTGAGATCGACGGCTACGTCGCGCTGGCGAACATCGCCGACATGGCGCGCCTGCAGCGTTGGCAGCCGGACCAGGTGCAAGGCCTGCGTCTGCGTTTTGACGACCTGTTCGAGGCGCCGCGGATTGCCTGGGAGCTGGCCGGTCAGCTCGGCGATGATTTCTATTCCCGTGACTGGACCCGTACCCATGGCAACCTGTACCAGGCGATCCGCATGGAGAAGGCCATGATCGGACTGTTGCTGCTGCTGATTGTGGCGGTGGCGGCGTTCAACATCATTTCGACGCTAGTGATGGTGGTGACTGACAAGCGCGGCGACATCGCCATCCTCCGTACGCTGGGGGCGACGCCGCAGCAGATCATGGCGATCTTCATGGTGCAGGGTACGGTGATCGGCGTCGTCGGCACCTTGGTTGGCGCGCTGCTGGGCATGTTCGCGGCGCTCAATGTCAGCAGCTGGATCGCTGCCCTGGAGCGGCTGATCGGCCACAAGTTTCTCAGTGCGGATGTCTATTTCATCGACTACCTGCCCTCGCAACTGATGGCTGCCGATGTCATCCAGGTCTGTGTTGCCGCGCTGGTCCTGAGCTTCCTTGCGACTCTTTACCCGGCCTGGCGTGCCGCCCGCACCCAGCCGGCTGAGGCGCTACGTTATGAGTGAACAGGTTATGAACGAGCTGTCTTCGCAAAAGCATGCGGTGCTGAGCTGCCGCAATCTCGGCAAACGCTACGAACAGGGGCCGGAGTCGGTGGAGGTGCTATCCGGCCTTCAGCTGGAGCTGTTCCCTGGGCAGCGCGTGGCGATCGTCGGCAGCTCCGGCTCGGGCAAGAGCACGCTGTTGAATCTGCTAGGCGGGCTGGATACGCCCAGCGAGGGTAGCGTGTGGCTAGCAGGCGAAGAGCTTTCGGCACTCAACGAGAAGGACCGCGGGCTGTTGCGTAACCGGGCGTTGGGCTTCGTCTATCAGTTCCACCACCTGCTGGCCGAGTTCACCGCGCTGGAAAACGTCTGCATGCCGTTGCTGATCGGCCGCACCCCGATTCCAGAGGCACGCCAGAAGGCGGCCGCCTTGCTGACACGGGTCGGGCTCGGCCATCGCCTCGAACACAAGCCGGCGGAGCTGTCCGGCGGTGAGCGCCAGCGCGTGGCGATCGCCCGGGCGCTGGTGAACGAGCCGGCGCTGGTACTGCTCGACGAGCCAACCGGCAACCTCGATCACCACACCGCGCAAGGCATTCAGGACTTGATGCTCGAACTCAGCAATTCCCTGCAGACCGCCTTTCTGGTGGTTACCCATGACCGCCAACTGGCCGCACAGATGGACCAGATCCTGCGTCTGGAAGACGGACGCCTGGTGGCTGAATGATGTTCAGGCCCCTGAGTGTCTTCATCGGCAGCCGCTATACGCGGGCCAAGCGACGCAACCATTTCATCTCGTTCATCTCCCTGACTTCGCTGATTGGCCTGGCGCTGGGCGTGCTGGCAATGATCATGGTGTTGTCGGTCATGAACGGGTTCCAGCGCGAAATGAGCGCGCGGATCCTCGGCATGGTGCCTCATGCCACGGTGATAGGTGACAAGCCGCTGGATGACTGGCAGGCCGTCGCGGCACGTCTGTCATCGCATCCACAGATCGTCGGCATGGCGCCGGTTACCCAGCTTGAAGGCATGCTGTCATTCAAAGGCAGCATGCAGCCCATTCAGATCAGCGGCATCGACCCGCAGGCCGAGGCGCAGGTATCCATCGTCGGCGAGCGACTGGTCGGCGGCAGTCTCGATGAGCTCAAACCTGGCGAATTCGGGGTCATCATCGGTTTGATGACGGCGCGACGTTTCGGGCTGAAGCTGGGCGACAAGTTGACGCTGATCGTGCCGGAGGTCAGTTCGACGCCGGGCGGCGTAACGCCCCGCATGCAGCGGCTGAACGTGGTCGGGGTGTTCAAGGTTGGTGCCGATCTGGACGGCAGTCTGGGCATGATCCATCGCGCCGACGCTGCACAGATCCATCGATGGGCGCCGGAGCAGGTCCAGGGCGTGCGGCTCAAGTTGAGCGATCTGTATCGTGCACCGGAAGTCGCTGCGCAGGTTGGCGCAACGCTGGGCGACGGTTACCGAGTGGAAGACTGGTCGTACACCCAGGGCAGCTTGTTCAGCGCGATGAAAATGGAAAAGACCATGATCGGTTTGCTGCTGATGCTGATCGTCGCGGTGGCGGCCTTCAACATCATCGCAACGCTGATCATGGTGGTCGCTGACAAGCGCGCCGACATCGCCATCCTGCGCACTTTGGGTGCTACGCCGCGGCAGATCATGGCGATCTTCATGGTGCAGGGCAGCATCATTGGCTTCAGCGGCACCGTGATCGGCGTGATCCTGGGTGTACTGGGTGCGCTGAATGTGAGCGCGCTGGTGAGCTGGCTGGAAAAAGTGTCAGGTCAGCACATCTTCAGTTCCGATGTGTATTTCATCAATACGTTGCCATCGGAGCTGCGCCTAGAGGATGTCGTGCTGGTATCGGTCGCTGCGCTGACGCTGAGCTTCCTGGCTACCATCTATCCGGCCTGGCGCGCCGCACAGACCCAGCCGGCCGAGGCGTTGCGCTACGAGTGATCGGCTCTAACGACGGCCGTTCTGCCGCCTGCGCCAGCTGCGGCCAACCCACCAGCGCCAGTAGGCCTGGGTGAAGGCGTAGCCAACAACGGCCAGTACCGTCCCGGTGACCAGTGACCCGAGGTACAGCGGCTGCCAGTTGTGCTCCAGCATGTGCCGTACCCAAGCCAGGCTCAGCTCGGCAGGCATGCTGTTAGCCGGCGTGTCGAGCAGCCAGGTGCCAACCTTGTAGTTGCAATAGAACACTGGCGGCATGGTCAGCGGATTGGTCAGCCAGACCAGGCCCACTGCAATCGGCAAGTTCGCTCTCGATGGCAGCGCGCACAATGCTGCAGCGAGCATCTGCAGGGGCATCGGTATCATCGCCCAGAACAGACCGATCGCCATCGCGCGCGCTACCGAGTGCCGATTGAGATGCCAGAGATTGGGATCGTGAATCAGCGCTCCGAGAAAACGCAGCGACTTGTTAGTCTTTATGCGATCAGGGTGCGGCATGTAGCGCTTGAAAAAACGACGCGGCATGAAGGTTCTCTGGCAGGCAGCAGCTCGGCGATTATGCCTCGAATCGCGGTGCGGCGCTGACAGTAGTTTTGTGACATTAGATCTACGCCTGCGACAAAACGACCATCCGCAAATAGCGGTCCCGGAATGGATTCCTGGAGTCTGAATCATGCGCATATGGATGCTGGCGTTCGCTGCCGGTCTTGTTCTGCCACGCTTTTTGCCGATGCTGCCAGGGATCTGGGCCTGCGTAGTGTTTGCCATGGTCGGCGTGCTGATGCTCATGTGCAGGAGGACGGTCGCGCTAGGCTTGTTTCTCCTTGGCTTGAGCTGGGCCTGTTATCAAGGCCAGAACGCCGTTGATGATCGCCTGCCGGCGTCGATGGATGGCCGTACCTTCTGGATCGAGGGTCGGGTGGTCGGTCTGCCTGGTGCGGTAGGCGATGTGGTGCGCTTCGAGCTCGTCGATATCGAGTCGCGACATGTCGGGTTGCCGTCGAAAGTACGATTGTCCTGGTATGGCGGACCGCAGCTGCGAGCCGGTGAGCGCTGGCGGCTGGCGGCACGACTGAAGCGTCCGCGTGGCCTGGTCAATCCACAATCGTTCGACTACGAAGCCTGGCTGCTGGCGCGTGGTATTGGCGCCACCGGCAGCGTCAAGGCTGGGGGGCGTCTGTCGGCGTCGGCTGCCACCGACGGCTGGCGCGACCGGCTGCGGGCGCGCCTGATGGATGTTCCGGCGTTCGATCGGCAGGGCGCGATCGCCGCGCTGGTGGTGGGGGATGACTCAGGTTTGAGTCGCAGCGATTGGCAGGTGCTGCAGGACACCGGCACCGTGCACCTGATGGTCATTTCCGGGCAGCACATCGGCATGCTGGCGGGGTTGCTGTACGGGCTGGTCGCCTTGCTGGCCCGTTTGGGCATCTGGCCGAGGCAGTGGCCGTGGCTCCCTTGGGCGTGTGGGCTGGCGCTTGCCGGCGCGCTTTTCTACGGCTGTCTCGCCGGGTTTGACGTTCCGGTCCGTCGTGCCTGCTTCATGGTTGCGGTGGTATTGCTCTGGCGCTTGCGCTTTCGTCACCTGGGTGTATGGCAGCCGCTGCTGTTTGCGCTCAATGGCGTTCTGCTGATCGATCCTCTGGTAACCCTGCAGCCGGGGTTTTGGCTCTCCTTCGGTGCGGTGGCGGTGCTCGCGCTGGTCTTCGCCGGCAGACTTGGGCGGTGGGTCTGGTGGAAGACGCTGCTACGGGCCCAATGGGCTGCCACCCTGGGCTTGCTTCCTTTGCTGCTGGCGCTGGGGCTTCCGGTCAGCGCGAGCAGCCCGCTGGCCAACCTGATTGCCGTGCCCTGGGTAAGCTTGACGGTTCCTTTTGCACTGCTTGGCACGGCGCTGCTGCCGCTAGGGGGCGTCGGCGAAGCCATATTGTGGTTGGTGGGCGGTTCGCTGGCACTGCTGTTCGAGTTGCTGAGCTTCATCGCGGCATGGCGACCGGCGTGGTTGGCCGTCGGCTTGCCGTCTTGGGCGTTACTGATGATCGGCATGGGCGCTTTGCTGCTGCTGATGCCGACCGGCATTCCTCCGCGCGCGCTGGGGCTGATGTTGCTCTTACCCTTGGTCTTCCCTCCTGTTACTGCGGTGCCGGAGGGGCGAGCGCAGGTGTGGCTGCTGGATGTGGGGCAGGGGTTGTCGGTACTGGTGCGCACCCGCGAGCATGCGTTGCTCTACGACGCCGGGCCGCGCCAAGGCGACTTCGATACGGGCGAGCGGGTCGTCTTTCCTTCACTGCGAAGTTTGGGTGTGGCTCGGTTGGATAAGTTGCTGCTTAGTCATGCCGACAATGATCATTCTGGTGGCGCCCAGGCAATCCAGCGCTTGATGCCGGTGGCGAAGATCATCAGTGGTGAGCCGCAACGACACGCAGCTGATCTGCCGGCGGAGCCGTGCGAAAGTGGCTTGGCGTGGCAGTGGAACGATGTGCGCTTCAGTCTCTGGCAATGGCAGGCGGCCCGCGACAGCAATCAGACTTCATGCGTTTTGCTGATCGAGGCGAACGGTGAGCGCGTCCTGCTCACGGGCGATATTGATGAGGCAGCGGAGCAGGCTTTAGTGCGTAGCAGGCAGGACGTGCAGGCGCAGTGGCTGCTGTTGCCGCATCACGGCAGTCGCAGCTCCTCGTCAGAGTCTTTCCTGCGAGCGGTAGGGCCGACCGCTGCACTTATCTCCCGCAGCCTACACAACGCGTTCGGGCATCCTCACCCAAGTGTGAGTGCGCGGCTCTTGGCTCTGGATATCAACGCCTACGACACCGCATTGCACGGCGCTATCCGGATCGATCTAGGTGATTTTTCGGCGGCCGAGGTGATGCGGACGCAACGTCGATTCTGGCGGGAAAAATGAGAACGGCGGCCGTCGGCGACCCCACGACCCTATGCTAGAGTGGCGCCACTTTTTCGAGGGAGATTCATCTCGTGTGGGAGCTGGTCAAAGCAGGCGGCTGGATAATGCTGCCAATCATCCTGTGTTCCATCGCAGCTGCCGGCATCATCGCTGAGCGACTGTGGACGCTACGTCCAAGCCGCGTCACACCTCCGCATCTGCTTGGGCAGGTATGGAAGTGGATCAAGGACAAGAAACTCAGCAACCAGAAGCTCAAGGAGCTGCGTGCTGACTCTCCGCTAGGTGAGATCCTCGCCGCCGGCCTCAGCAACTCCAAGCGCGGTCGCGAGATCATGAAAGAGTGCATCGAGGAAGCAGCGGCCCGTGTGGTTCATGACCTCGAGCGCTATCTCAATGCGTTGGGTACTATCGCCGGTATCGCCCCCTTGCTAGGGCTGCTGGGAACCGTACTGGGCATGATCGAAATCTTCAGTGCGTTCATGGGCTCAGGCATGGCCAACGCGCCACTGCTCGCTGGCGGTATCGCCAAGGCGCTCATAACTACCGCTGCTGGCCTGATGGTCGGTATCCCAGCGCTGTTCTTCCACCGTTTCCTCCAGCGTCGTGTCGACGAGCTGGTCATTGGCATGGAGCAGGAGGCGATCAAGCTGGTAGAGGTGGTGCAGGGTGACCGCGATGTCGATCTCGGTGAGGACAAGGCGTGAAATTCCGTCGCAAACCCCGCGAGAACGTGGAGATTGGGCTCGCGCCGCTGATCGACGTGGTGTTCATCCTGCTGTTGTTCTTCGTGGTCACCACTACCTTCACCCGTGAAACGCAGCTCAAGGTGGATCTCCCGGAAGCAGCCAGCGGCACCCCGCCGCAGGATGCCGAGGTGCGCCAGCTGGAAGTGCTGATCGATGTGGCCGGCAATTACTCGCTCAACGGCAAAGCGCTGTTGAAGAATGATCTCAATTCGCTGATGGCAGCCTTGAGCAAGGAGTCCGGCGGCGACAACCGGATGCCGATGATCATCAGTGCCGACGGCAAGACACCGCATCAGGCGGTGATCACTGCGATGGACGCCGCCGGAAAGCTGGGTTTCGGCCAGCTGCGCATCACTACAGTCGAGGCGCAGGCGTCGCCCTGATGTCATTCGCCGACCGCCTGCACCGCGCCTGGTACGAAGGGCATCCGGCCCTGCGCTTGCTGGCTCCTCTGGAGCTGCTCTATCGCCGCGTGGTCGAGGCTAAGCGGCAGCGCTTTCTCAAGGGCGAAAGCGCTGCCTATCGCGCCCCGGTGCCGGTCATCGTGGTTGGCAACATCACCGTAGGTGGAACCGGCAAGACGCCACTGATCCTCTGGTTGATCGAGCACTGCCGAAGCCGTGGTCTTCGTGTCGGCGTCGTCAGTCGGGGCTACGGTGCGACGCCTCCATCGCTGCCTTGGCGGGTCCGCTCGGGGGACTCGGCGCAACAGGCCGGCGACGAACCGCTGTTGATCGTTCAGCGTACAGGCGTGCCTTTGGTGATCGACCCTGATCGATCGCGCGCCCTTTGCCTTTTGCTTGAGAGCGAATCGCTCGACCTGATTCTTTCCGATGACGGCCTGCAACACTACCGTCTGGCACGTGACCTCGAACTCGTACTGATCGACGCGGCGCGGGGGCTTGGCAACGGACGCTGCCTGCCGGCGGGCCCGCTGCGTGAGCCCGCCGAACGCTTGGATAGCGTGGATGCAGTACTATTCAATGGCGCTGATGCGGATACTGCCCGTGGCTATGCATTTAGCCTCAAGCCCGTCGCGCTGGTCGAGCTGTGCTCTGGTGAGCGCTGGCCCCTCGATCACTTTCCGGTCGGCCAACAGCTGCATGCGGTAGCTGGCATTGGCAACCCGCAGCGTTTCTTCACTACGCTCGAAACGCTACACTGGCGACCGATTCCGCATGCCTTCGCCGATCATGCAGCCTACAGTTCGGAGCAGCTGAAATTCAGCCCCGAGTTGCCGCTGGTGATGACCGAGAAGGACGCGGTGAAATGCCGGGCTTTCGCCCCGTCAGGCTGGTCGTATCTGCAGGTGCAGGCTGTGCCATCAGCGGCCTTTGTCACCTGGTTCGATGGTCAGTTGACGCGATTGTTGCCCGATCACTCTTAAAGCGGCTCGATCTGCCAATGCAGTCGACTGCTTCCAAGGACTGCGCATGGATACCAAACTGCTCGATATTCTGGCTTGCCCGCTATGCAAGGGGCCGCTGAAGCTGACCGATGACAAGTCGGAATTGATCTGCAAGGCCGACGCCCTGGCGTTTCCTGTGCGCGACGGCATCCCGGTGATGCTCGAGAGCGAGGCCCGCACCCTGGATGTGGATGAGCGCCTGGACAAATGAGCAGCGCTTATACCGTCGTGATTCCCGCCCGCTATGCGTCGACTCGTTTGCCTGGCAAGCCGCTGCAGGATATCGCTGGCAAGCCGATGATCCAGCACGTATGGGAGCAGGCGAGCAAAAGCGCCGCTCAGCGCGTCGTAGTTGCCACCGACGACCCGCGTATCGTCGAAGCCTGTTCGGTATTCGGTGCTCAGGTCGTGCTGACCCGTGTCGATCATAATTCTGGTACCGATCGCCTCGCCGAGGTGGCCGAGCAACTCGGGCTGCCAAGTGACGCTATTGTGGTCAACGTGCAGGGCGACGAGCCGCTGATTCCTCCTGCTGTGATCGATCAGGTTGCAGCGAATCTGGCTGCGCATTCCGAGGCTGCCATTGCGACGCTTGCCGAACCGTTGACCGATGTGCAGGCGCTGTTCAATCCCAACGTGGTCAAGGTCCTCTCTGATATCAATGGTCTGGCGCTGACCTTCAGCCGGGCACCATTGCCTTGGGCGCGCGATTCGTTTGCGGCTGATCGCAACCAGTTGCCCGCCGGAGTGCCATTCCGTCGACATATCGGGATCTACGCTTATCGAGCCGGATTCCTTGCTGATTTTGTTTCCTGGGGGCCTTGCTGGCTCGAGGATACCGAGTGCCTGGAGCAGCTGCGTGCGCTTTGGCACGGCCAGCGTATACACGTCGCCGACGCGGTAGAGGCACCTTCTGCCGGGGTCGATACGGCGGAAGATCTGGAGCGGGTTCGCCGTCTGCTGGGTGGCTGAGGTGAAAGTGCTGTTCGTCTGCATGGGCAATATCTGCCGTTCACCTACGGCCGAAGGGGTGTTTCGCCAACGCGTTGAGCAGGCTGGACTCAGCGGCCGGATCGAGATCGATTCTGCCGGAACCGGTGGCTGGCATGTCGGCAAGGCACCTGACGCGCGCGCTTGCGAGGCGGCTGGCAGGCGTGGCTATCCGCTCGCTGCGCTGCGAGCACGTCAGGTCCAGCCCTCAGATTTCGAACACTTCGATCTGATCCTGGCGATGGATCACGATAATCTCGGCCGGCTGCAGACCCTGCGCCCAGCTCGTGGCCAGGCTGAGCTCGACCTGTTGCTACGTCGCTATGGCCTGGAGGCGGATGTGGTGCCAGACCCGTATTATGGTGGCGCCGACGGTTTTGAAGAGGTCCTGGATCTTATCGAAGAGGCCTGTGACGCGTTGCTCACAGAAGTGAAGGGGCGCCTGTGAGCCTTACCCTGGAATCAAACCGCTCGCTCAAACCGTTTAACACCTTCGCAGTCGACCAGCGCGCACAGTACTTCGCTTCAGCCAATAGCGATGAGGATGTGCGTGATGCGCTCGCTCAAGCGCGAGCGCTCAATGTGCCGTTGCTGGTTATCGGCGGTGGCAGCAACCTCCTGCTGACTCGTGATGTCCCCGCATTGGTGTTGCATATGGCTAGCCGCGGAAGGCGTATCGTCGACGAGTCCGCCGAGCAGGTGGTGGTCGAGGCCGAGGCAGGCGAGCCGTGGCATCCATTCGTACTCTGGACGCTGGAGCAGGGCTTGGCGGGATTGGAGAACCTCAGCCTGATACCGGGGACGGTAGGCGCATCTCCCATTCAGAACATCGGCGCCTACGGCGTCGAGATCAAGGATGTTTTCGCGGGGCTCACTGCGCTGGATAGTCAGACCGGGGAACTGCGCGAGTTCACCCTCGACGATTGCCTGTTCGACTACCGCGACAGCCTGTTCAAGCAGCAGCCCGGGCGTTACCTGATCCTGCGCGTGCGCTTCGCGTTACGCCGCCACGCAGTGCTGCATCTCGAATATGGGCCGATTCGCCAGCGCCTGATGGAGCAGGGGGTAACCACGCCCTCCGCGCAAGATGTGAGTCGGGCGGTTTGCGCCATTCGCAGTGAAAAACTGCCGGATCCGCAGCAGCTCGGCAACGCAGGCAGCTTCTTCAAGAACCCTCTGGTAACGGCGGGCGTTGCCCAGGCGCTTCGCCATAGCCATCCTGATCTGGTTGCCTATCCCCAGGTCGACGGCCAGGTGAAGCTGGCCGCGGGGTGGCTGATCGACAAAGCTGGCTGGAAGGGGTTTCGAGATGGCGACGCTGGTGTGCACCGGCTGCAGGCGCTGGTGCTGGTGAACTATGGCCAGGCCACCGGCGAGCAGTTGCTTGAGCTGGCGCGCCGAATCCAGTTCGACGTGCGCGAGCGCTTCGGGGTTGCGCTTGAAATCGAGCCGAACGTGTTCTGAGTGTCCCGGTCGCGGTCGGCTATGGCTGCTCTGCGGCTGGGGTAGCCGCTGCTACCGTGTGATTGCCTCGATGTGCTAGGTCCGCGGCCCTGTCGCCCAGCACCACTGATGTGCCTCGGAATTCGTTCTGCCAACCGAACGTGTTCAGCCAAAACCGAAATAGCACCCGAGCTGCCGCGTATGGGCGTATGTGCCTGGTCTGCTTCAGGGTGGGCCGCTGTAAACCGCAGGACGGAACAAGGGGTGAATAGTCCCGCTGAACTGCGCTGCATGCCAGCGTTCTGCCGATGAGTACGCTGGGGGTGTAGACCTTATTTCCGGGCAGACGCGCACAAAAAAGGGATGCCGAAGCATCCCTTTTTTACGTGCCAGAGGTCTTTAGCCTTGCGGCTTATCACGATTATCTGGCTCGTCGCCTTCGGCAGTCTCTACCGACTCCCCGGGTGCACGTTGAGGTGCCTGCTCGGTTACCGGAGCTTCTGGTTTTTGCTCGGTCGCTTCCGCTTCCGGAGCTTGCGCCTGCTGAGCGGGCTCGGCAGTCAGACTGACCGATTGCTCTTCGATAGCGGGCTGAACCGCGGCAGGTATGGGCTGTTCCACTTGCTCCGGCTGGAACTCGGTGGCCTTCGGCTGTGCAACAGCTTCCGCCTGGGTATCTACGGCCGGCTCGCTGACAACGATCTCTGGGCTGGCCAGTGGCTGCTCGGTTGCGGCCCTGGCTTCGGCTTCAGCTGCTTCCTTGGCCAGGCGCTCAGCTTCACGTTGGCGGCGACGGACTTCGCGCGGATCGTTGGGTGCCCGACCGCTAGGCGTCAGTGCGGGTGCGACAACCGGTGCTGATTCGGTTTTCTCGACAACCGGCTCGGGAGCTGCTTGCGGAGTCAAATCGGCCTGGATGGCTGGCGCTGCCTCGCTTGCGCTAGGTGCGGCTTCGGTAGGCTGTGACGGAACCTCGATTGCAGTCGCGACCACTGCCGGCTTCTCGGCAGCCATAGGTTCCGGAGCGCTCTGCGCGGCCGGCGTCTGCTCGACGATGGTTGCAACCCCTTCGGTGCTCGTCTGGATCACGGCATCATCGGCTAGCTTCGCCTGGGGAGCAGCTTCGGTGTCGGCCGTGTTTGCGGCCAGGGCGGCTGCGGTTGCAGCGACGGCAATCTCCTCGGTCTTCACCGGAGCGTTGCTCTCGTCGACCTCGTCGATCTCATTGCCGTTGGCATCGCGCTGACGCTCGCGGCGGTTGCTACGACGACGCTGACCGCGAGAGCGGCGGCGTGGACGCTCACCATCATTGCCTTCGGTACCCTCGTTGGCGTCCTGGGCATCTTCGACTTCGTTCGTGTCGTCCGCTTGCTGCAGCAACTCGTCGGCAGCGGCTGCCGCAGTCTGCTGTTCCATGCGCGGCTTGCGCTCTTCGCGCGGCGCACGGGGCTGCCGCTCAACCTGCTCTTCCTCCGCAACTACCGGTGCTTCGTCGATCGGCGCACGCAGTTCGCGCTTGCGCTCCTCACGGGGCTTGCGCTCCTCGCGTGGGGCTCGCTCGCGGCGCGGCTGGGCCTCGGTGGCTTCAACTTGCTCGCGTGGTTTGCGCTCCTCGCGCGGCGGGCGTGGCTGGCGCTCTTCGCGTGGCTGGCGCTCCTCACGTGGCTGGCGTTCCTCACGGGCTTGACGCTCCTCACGCGGCTGACGCTCTTCGCGCGGCTTGCGCTCCTCGTCACGGCCTCCACGTGAATCACGACGGCGGTTCTGCTGGCGACCGCTGCGGCGCTCGTCATTGCGCTGCGGGCGCGGCGAAGCGGGCTTCTTCTCGACTTCGGCAGTGGCTTGCGGTTCTTTCGTCTCGCCTGCGAACAGGCCGACCAGGGACTTGATCAGGCCCTTGAACAGACTTGGTTCCTGTGCCGGCGCGGCAACGGGTACTTCTGCTGGCGCTGCGGCGGCTGCCGGTGCGGTGCGCTGCGGGGCGGTCTTGACCGCCGCTTCCTGGCGCACCAGGGTGCGGGTGGAACTGACCGGCTGAGCTTCCTCGGCTTCGGTCTGGCTCATCTCGTAGCTTGCCTGGCCGGCCAGGATCTCCGGGCTGTCGTCGCGCAGGCGCTGTACTTCGAAATGCGGCGTTTCCAGATGGTCGTCCGGCAGGATGAAGATGCGGGCGCGAGTGCGTAGCTCGATCTTGGTGATCGCGTTGCGCTTCTCGTTAAGCAGGAATGCGGCGACCTGGAATGGCACGCGAGCGCGCACTTCTGCGGTACGGTCCTTCAGGGCTTCTTCTTCGATCAGGCGCAGAATTGCCAGCGATAGGGATTCCACATCGCGGATGATGCCCTGGCCATTACAGCGAGGGCAGACAATGCCGCTGGTCTCGCCGAGGGAGGGGCGCAGGCGCTGACGGGACATTTCCAGCAGCCCGAAGCGGGAGATGCGGCCAACCTGAATGCGTGCGCGGTCGGCTTCCAGCGCTTCGCGCACTTTTTCTTCGACGGCGCGCTGGTTCTTGGCCGGCGTCATGTCGATGAAGTCGATGACGATCAGGCCACCGATGTCGCGCAGCCGCAGTTGACGTGCGATCTCTTCCGCAGCCTCCAGGTTGGTCTGCAGTGCGGTTTCTTCGATGTCGCCGCCTTTGGTGGCGCGAGCCGAGTTGATGTCAATGGATACCAGTGCTTCGGTCGGATCGATCACGATCGAGCCGCCGGAAGGTAGCTTTACTTCGCGCTGGAAGGCTGTCTCGATCTGGCTTTCGATCTGGAAGCGGTTGAACAGCGGAACGGAGTCTTCATACAGCTTGATCTTGCTGGCGTACTGCGGCATCACCTGCTGGATGAAGCTCAGTGCTTCGTCCTGAGCCTCGACGCTGTCGATCAGCACTTCGCCGATGTCCTGGCGCAGATAATCGCGAATCGCGCGAATGATGACGTTGGACTCCTGATAAATCAGGAACGGTGCGGCGCGGTCCTTGGAGGCATCCTTGACTGCAGTCCAGAGTTGCAGCAGGTAATCCAGGTCGCACTGCAGCTCTTCGCTGGAGCGGCCCAAGCCGGCCGTGCGGACGATCAGGCCCATGTCGGCAGGGATGTCGAGGCCATTCAGAGCTTCGCGCAATTCGTTGCGTTCTTCACCTTCGATGCGGCGGGAGATGCCGCCTGCTCGCGGGTTGTTCGGCATCAGGACCAGATAGCGGCCGGCGAGGCTGATGAAGGTAGTGAGCGCGGCGCCCTTGTTGCCGCGTTCTTCCTTTTCAACCTGCACGATGACTTCCTGGCCTTCGCGCAGGACGTCTTTGATGTTCACGCGGCCTTCAGGTGATTTGCTGAAGTATTCGCGGGAAATTTCCTTGAGGGGGAGGAAGCCGTGACGCTCGGCGCCGAAATCGACGAAGGCGGCTTCAAGGCTGGGTTCTACGCGGGTGATTTTGCCTTTGTAGATGTTGGCTTTCTTCTGCTCGCGGGCACCTGATTCGATGTCCAGATCGAACAGACGTTGGCCGTCGACCAGTGCGACACGCAACTCTTCAGGCTGAGTTGCGTTAATTAGCATTCTTTTCATGTAGTACCGTCGGTTTCCGTGGCATCCGGAAACGGCGTTCGGCACACACGACTCTCGCGGTCGGTGTCAGGTGAGTCAGGAATGGTTGTAAGGCACTCCAGTGTCCAGCGATGTGCGGCCAAATGGGCCGGCGTCGCGACGACGTCTCCTGCTTGCTGTCGGAACAGAAGCAATGGTTCGGGAGGAGGAATCAGGCATCGGTAGCGGACGGAATGAAGCGTCTGTGAAAGCCTTTGCTACGCAATCCGATGCTGTGCATCTCCACCCAACACGCATACTTTGAAAATCGGGTGCCGCTCGCAGAATCCAGGGAGCGGGTTGGCGATTATCGCGATTCCCCAGAGGGGGCACGCATCATGTCTTCAAGGCTTGTTTCGCAACTTCACCGCTACTTGAGGGAAGCTCCGTCGGACGGCCTCACGTCCTAGAACATTTTTTTTGCCGGCCCGGGTTGGCGATATCGCTGGCATCCCAGGGCCTGTCCGCTTTTGGCGGCGTTCGCGACTATAACAGCAATGTTTAAGTGCTTCAATTCCATGAAAATTGATATGATGCCGCGATGACCAATACCCCCTCCCAGACCTCCGGTGTGCAAATACTCGAGGTCGCGCCGGAACTTGCCGGCCAGCGAATCGACAACTTTCTTCGTAACCAGCTCAAAGGTGTGCCCAAGACGCTGATCTACCGGATCCTGCGCAAGGGCGAGGTGCGAGTGAACAAGGGGCGCATCAAGCCCGAGTACAGGCTGCAGGCCGGTGATCTGGTGCGGGTGCCGCCGCTGCGCCTAGCTGAGCGGGATGAGCCGGAGCCGCTAGCGCAGGGCCTGCTGGAGCGGCTCGAAAAGGCCATCGTCTACGAGGACAAAGCACTCATTGTGCTTAACAAGCCAGCCGGAATAGCCGTGCATGGTGGTAGCGGGCTCAGCTATGGGGTGATCGAGGCTCTACGCCAGTTGCGTCCCGATGCCAAAGAGCTCGAGTTGGTGCATCGATTGGACCGGGATACCTCCGGCCTGCTGATGGTCGCGAAGAAGCGCAGCATGTTGCGACACTTGCATCAGGCACTTCGTGGTGATGGTGTGGACAAGCGCTACATGGCTCTGGTCCGTGGGCGGTGGGAAACCTCCAAGAAGCAGGTTAATGCGCCTTTGTTAAAGAATACGCTTCGCTCCGGCGAGCGTATGGTCGAAGTGACCGAGGACGGCAAGGAGGCGCTGACGCTGTTTCGCGTACTGCGTCGCTTCGGTGAGTTCGCCACGCTGGTCGAGGCCAAACCGGTGACCGGGCGCACTCACCAGATTCGCGTGCATGCGCGACATGCTGGGCACAGCATCGCAGGCGACAGCAAGTACGGTGATGAGGAGTTCACGCGCGAGATTCGCGAGCTAGGCGGCAAGCGCTTGTTCCTGCATGCATACGCACTGAAGGTCCCGCTACCTGATGGGGGTGAGCTGTCATTTGAGGCGCCGGTCGATGAAATGTGGGCGCGTACGTTGGAGCGCCTCGGTGAGTAAATATCAGGTACTCATATTCGATTGGGATGGCACGCTGGTCGATTCCATTGGCCGCATCGTCGAGTCGATACATGTCGCGGCCCGCAGTTGTGGCCTACCGCAGGTCGATGATGGTCTGGTCAGGGGTATCATCGGATTGGCATTGCCTGAGGCCATTGCCGCGTTGTACCCGGAGCAGGTCGATATAAGGCTCATTGAAGATTTCCGTCACTGTTACAGCGAGCACTATCTTGCTTTGGAGGCTGAGCCCTCGGCGCTTTACCCGGGTGTGGCAAAAGCACTGTCGGAGTTTCGGGATTCAGGGTATCTGCTTGCGGTTGCGACTGGTAAAGGTCGACGCGGTCTTGATCGTGTGTTGGCCGGGCAGGGCTGGGAGGGCTTCTTCGATATCACTCGCTGTGCAGACGAGACGGCGAGCAAACCTGATCCTCAAATGATTCAGGAGATCCTCGCTCACTGCGGTGCCCGGCCAGAGAATGCCTTGATGGTCGGTGATTCCATATTCGATCTCCAGATGGCGCGGCGAGCCGGTGTGGACAGTGTGGCAGTCGCCTATGGGGCGCAGCCGCTGCATATCCTGCAAGGCTATGAGCCCCGCGCTGCAATCAATCATTTTTCGGAGCTTGGCGACTGGTTGTGCTCCGTGGCTGGTATTGAGGTGAATGCAAATGTCGGATGAGTGGAAGGCTCCGGTGGACGAATCAAAGGAAGATCGCAATAGCTGGAAGCTGCTGGAAAAAACTCTGCTAGCGGGAGTTCAGGAGCAGCGGCGTGCAAGGCGTTGGGGCATATTCTTCAAGCTGCTGACATTCGCATACTTGTTCGGCGCATTGGCCCTATTCTCGCCGGCCTTGCAGTTCGGCAAGAGCAAGGGGGCTCAGGAAAGCCATACAGCGGTGATCAATGTGCGTGGGATGATCGCGGATGAAGAATCAGCCAGCGCCGACAATATAGTAGGGGCCTTGCGGGCTGCCTTCGAGGATGCCAATACCAAGGGTGTTGTGCTGCGCATCAATAGTCCTGGCGGCAGTCCTGTTCAGTCGGGCTACATCTATGACGAAATCCGGCGTTTGCGTGGTGAGTATCCGGCCGTCAAGGTCTATGCGGTAATCACCGATCTGGGGGCGTCGGGCGCCTACTATATCGCCAGTGCAGCGGACGAGATCTATGCGGATAAATCCAGTCTGGTGGGGTCGATCGGGGTAACTGCCGCTACCTTCGGTTTCGTCGATACCATGGAGAAGCTCGGGGTGGAGCGTCGTGTTTACACCGCAGGTGAGCACAAGGCATTCCTTGACCCGTTTCAACCCGAGAAGCCTGAGGAGAGTCAATTCTGGCGGGGAGTGCTCGCAACCACCCATCAGCAGTTCATCGATAGCGTCAAGCGGGGGCGTGGTGATCGCCTTCAGGATGCGCGGCATCCGGAGCTGTTCTCTGGCTTGGTTTGGTCGGGAGAGCAAGCTCTTGAGCTGGGGCTGATCGATGGTCTGGGCAGCACGGCTCATGTGGCTCGCGAGGTGATCGGTGAGCCCGAGATGGTCGATTTCACTATCAAGGAATCACCGCTGGATCGTTTCACGAAGAAGTTGGGTGCTGGGGTCGCCGAGCGCCTGGCGCTGCTGGTTGGGCTGCAGGGGCCGGCTTTGCGGTAATTTCCCCTGATTTTTATTCAGGGGATTTCGACGCCCTCGATAAGAAGCATGTCTACCAGTCGGATCAGCGGCAGGCCCACCAGGCTGGTAGCGTCCTCGCCTTGGGTGCTGCGGAAAAGGCTGATGCCTAGCCCTTCGGCCTTGAAGCTGCCGGCGCAATCGTAGGGTTGCTCGGCATTCAGGTAGCGCTCGATCCGCGCTTCATCCAGTGTTCGGAAGTGTACGGTGAATGGCACGCAGTCCACCTGCAGCCTGTCACTCACGCTGTCGAGCAAGGCAAGCCCGGTCAGGAATTTTACGCTTTCTCCGCTGGCGGCCAGCAATTGCTGCTTCGCTCGTTCGAACGTGTGTGGTTTGCCAAGAATCTCCTCGCCCAGCACCGCCACTTGGTCGGAGCCGATGATCAGATGGTCGGGATAGCGTGCGGCCAGTGCTCGTGCCTTGTATTCTGCGAGTCGGCGCACGAGTTGTTCTGCATTCTCATTGGGTAAGGCGGTCTCGTCGATTTCCGGTGCGCAGCTGTCGAAGCGTAGTCGCAGACGGGACAGCAGTTCCTGGCGATAACGTGAGCTGGATGCGAGCAGCAGGCGGCGCATGATTCCCTCCTTATATAGGTAGAAGATTGTATGCGTTGCGTCGTAAGGCGGGGTGGAATTCCTTTGACAGGTCGCGGGTGCGTCCCTAGAATGCCGCGCTTATGTTGAAAGGACCGATACCTCCGCACGTTGATCCGCGCAAGCTCGCTGACCGAGCGGCCACCCTTGCAGGTGAGCTGCAGTTGTCGCAGCTGAAGCGGCTCGCCGATCCTCTTGAGGATGATAAGGGTGTGGTGCGCGCCAGTTTTTCCTTCGGGCGCGACGAGCAGCGTACTGTGGTTATCCATAGTCAGCTCGACGTTGAGGTCAAGATGATTTGCCAGCGTTGTCTGGAGCCGGTTGTTCTGCCGATTCACAGCGAGTGCGACTATGCGGTTGTGAATGAAGGGGCGAGCAGCCAGCACCTGCCCAAAGGCTATGACGTGCTGGAAGTGGGAGAGGATCCTCTGGATCTGCTGGCGCTGGTCGAAGACGAGCTGTTGCTCGCTCTGCCGATTGTTCCACTCCATGACCCTGAAATTTGCCAGCCGCCGGTTGGGCCAGATGAGCCCGAACCGAGTGAGAACGAGGTAACGCGGTCCAACCCGTTCAGCGTACTGGCGCAGTTAAAGCGTGACCCAAACGTTTAGGAGTTGATCCAAATGGCTGTTCAGCAGAACAAAAAATCCCGTTCCGCCCGTGACATGCGTCGTTCCCATGACGCTCTCGAGCCGAACGCTCTGTCCGTGGAAAAGAGCACTGGTGAAGTTCACCTGCGTCACCACGTTTCCCCGGATGGTTTCTACCGTGGTCGCAAGGTGATCGACAAGGGCGCTGACGAGTAATCCTTGTCCGCTCCGATCATTGCGATTGATGCAATGGGTGGGGACTTCGGTCCCCACTGCATTGTTCCGGCCAGTCTTTCCTGCCTGGTTGAAAACTCCTCGCTACATCTGGTCCTCGTCGGCCAAGCCTCTCTACTCGAACAGCTCGTTGCCCAGCATCCAGGGGTCGATCAGTCGCGCCTGAAAATCGTCGATGCACCCGAAACGATCGGCATGGATGAGCGCCCTGCTCAGGCGTTGCGCGGAAAGCCTCGTTCATCGATGCGAGTCGCACTAGAGCAGGTGCGCGACGGTAAGGCGAAGGCCTGTGTGAGTGCCGGTAATACCGGGGCGCTTATGGCGCTGGCGCGTCAGATACTGAAGACTCTCCCGGGTATCGACCGGCCGGCGATGGTGACAGCGCTACCCACGCAGGGTAACCCCTGTCTGTTGCTGGATCTCGGCGCGAATGTCGACTGCCCGGCCGACCAGCTATACCAATTTGCGGTGATGGGGGTGGTTGCAGCCGAGTCCTTGGGGCTGGCTCAGCCAAGAGTCGCGCTGCTGAATGTCGGCACCGAAGAAATCAAAGGTACCCAGCAAGTCAAACAGGCAGCTGTCCTTCTGCAGCAGGCGCCGGACATCAACTACCGGGGTTTCATCGAGGGGGATGGGCTTTATCGCGGTGAGGCCGATGTCGTCGTTTGCGATGGCTTCGTCGGTAACGTATTGCTCAAGTCCAGCGAGGGGCTGGCGGGCATGCTGGTCGCCAAGGTCGAGGCGCTTTTCAGACGGTCACTTGGGGCGCGCATCGTCGGTGCTATGGCGCTGCCGCTTTTGCGTCGGCTCCGCGCGGAGCTAAATCCTGCGCAATACAACGGTGCCAGTTTTCTCGGCTTGCAGGGCATCGTCGTCAAGAGTCATGGCGGTGCTGGTGCGGACGGCTTCAAGGCAGCCGTTCGGCGCGCAGCGGAGGACGTCGAGCATGATCTTCCCGGGCAGCTGGCGCGCCGGCTGGGGCATTATCTTGGTGGCTCTCGCCCTTCCGTTGCGGGCGATGATGTGACTGCAGCTGATGGCGCGCCATCCAACTGAAATTCGCTGCGCCTGTCACTGGCGTATTCTTTAGACGAACAGAACCACAAGAGAGTCGTTTTCATGTCCGCATCACTTGCTTTCGTCTTTCCCGGTCAAGGGTCTCAGTCCCTTGGCATGCTGGCCGAATTGGGTGCTCAGCAGAGCGTGATCGTCGATACGTTTGCCGAAGCTTCCTCGGCGCTGGGCTATGATCTTTGGGCATTGACCCAGAACGGCCCGGAAGAGCAGCTGAATCAGACCGACAAGACCCAGCCGGCGATTCTGGCGGCTTCGGTTGCAATCTGGCGTCTGTGGCTGGCTGAAGGTGGTGCGCAGCCTGCCTTCGTTGCGGGTCACAGCCTCGGAGAGTATTCGGCTTTGGTGGCCGCCGGCAGTCTTCCGTTTGCCGATGCGGTCAAGTTGGTCGAGTTGCGTGGTCAGTTGATGCAGCAGGCAGTGCCGGCCGGGCAGGGCGGCATGGCTGCCATTCTTGGGTTAGATGATGTCGATGTGCTGGCCGCCTGTGCTGAGGCTGCGCAGGGTGAAGTCGTCAGTGCGGTCAACTTCAACGCCCCCGGTCAGGTCGTGATCGCCGGTAGTGTGTCAGCCGTGGAGCGTGCGATCGAGGCGTGTAAGGCCAAGGGTGCCAAGCGTGCGATGGCCTTGCCGGTGAGCGTGCCGTCGCACTGCGATCTGATGCGCCCGGCTGCAGAACGCTTTGCTGCCTCGGTAGAGGCAATTGCGTGGCAGGCGCCGCAGATTCCGCTGGTACAGAATGTCAGCGCGGCAGTCGTTGCGGACCTGGACGCTCTTAAGCGTGACCTGCTGGCACAACTTTATAGTCCAGTGCGTTGGGTCGAATCTATGGTGGTCTTGGGGGATCGCGGCGTCACCTCGTTGGTTGAATGCGGTCCCGGTAAGGTTCTGTCGGGCCTCAACAAACGCTGCGTCAAGGGCGTCAACACCTACAATCTGGATACCCCCGAGGCCTTCGCGGCCGCTCGTGCCGCATTGGCTTGAACAAGGAGAATGCTATGAATCTGCAAGGTAAGGTGGCGTTGGTAACCGGCGCGAGCCGCGGTATTGGCCAGGCCATTGCCCTTGAGCTGGGCCGCCAGGGCGCGATAGTCATCGGTACTGCGACCACGCCATCCGGTGCCGAGCGCATCGCCGAGACGCTGAAGCAAAACGGTATCGAAGGCGCCGGCCTGGTGCTAGACGTTGGCAATGATGAGTCGGTCAGCAGCACTCTGGAGCACATTCAGCAGCACCTCGGACAGCCGGCGATTCTAGTCAATAATGCCGGTATTACCCGTGACAACCTCATGCTGCGCATGAAGGATGATGAGTGGTATGACGTCATCAACACCAACTTGAACAGCCTGTACCGCCTCTCCAAGGCCGTCCTGCGCGGCATGACCAAAGCCCGCTGGGGGCGAATCATCAATATCGGTTCGGTGGTTGGTGCCATGGGCAACGCCGGACAGGTAAACTACGCGGCAGCCAAGGCCGGTCTGGAGGGTTTCAGCCGTGCATTGGCTCGTGAGGTCGGTTCTCGTGGTATCACGGTGAACTCCGTGGCGCCTGGTTTCATCGATACCGATATGACTCGCGAGTTGCCGGAAGCCCAGCGTGATGCGCTCTTGGGGCAGATACCCCTGGGACGTCTCGGTCAGGCCGAAGAGATTGCCAAGGTCGTCGCGTTTCTCGCATCAGACGGTGCTGCGTACGTCACCGGTGCTACGGTTCCGGTGAACGGCGGCATGTACATGAGTTGAGTGTGACGCCCGGCGCAGGAGGACAGTCATAGAGGCTGTCTTTAAATTAGCTATAAAACCTCAGCTGGTTTATAGACAGATGGTTGAAGGCGGTATCATGCTTGCCTGCTTCCAGCTTGAAATGCGGAAAACGCTTTCTATACACTACCGCGCAAACCAGCTGCCTGATTTTTCCATAGGAGTGAAAACAAGGTATGAGCACCATCGAAGAACGCGTCAAGAAAATCGTTGCCGAGCAACTTGGCGTTAAAGAAGAGGAAGTAACCAACAGCGCTTCCTTTGTCGAAGACCTGGGTGCCGACTCTCTTGACACCGTTGAGCTGGTGATGGCTCTGGAAGAGGAATTCGAGACCGAGATCCCGGACGAGCAGGCTGAGAAGATCACCACCGTTCAGGAAGCCATCGATTACATCAATGCGCATGCGCAGTAAGTTGTAATCCGCTTCGGAAACAGGAAAGCCGCACTGCCTTGATCGAGGTAGTGCGGCTTTTCTTTGAGAAGGATTCGTTCAGGTCACGGGCGCGATCTGGCATCCGGGCTGAATGATCGTCCTGTCTCGGCAAGAGTCGAGCCAGTACGTTTAGGTATAGGAGTAATCGCTGTGTCGCGTAGACGCGTCGTAGTCACCGGGATGGGCATGCTATCGCCACTGGGTAACGATGTGCCGAGCAGCTGGCAGGGAATTCTTGCCGGCCGCAGTGGTATCGGCCTGATCGAGCACATGGATCTTTCTGCCTACTCCACTCGTTTTGGCGGATCGATCAAAGACTTCGATGTCGAGCAGTATCTGCCGGCAAAGGAGGCGCGCAAGCTCGACCTTTTCATCCAATACGGTCTAGCGGCGAGCTTTCAGGCCGTGCGCGATTCCGGGCTGGAGGTAACTGATGCCAATCGGGAGCGCATCGGTGTTGCGATGGGTTCCGGTATCGGCGGCCTGACTAACATCGAAAACAGCTGCAAGGCGCTGATCGAGCAGGGGCCGCGGCGTATTTCACCTTTCTTCGTGCCGGGCTCCATCATCAATATGGTGTCTGGCTTCCTGTCGATCCATTTGGGATTGCAGGGCCCTAACTATGCGATCGCCACCGCTTGCACAACGGGTACCCATTGCATCGGCATGGCCGCGCGCAATATCGCCTATGGCGAGGCCGATGTCATGGTGGCCGGCGGCTCCGAAATGGCGGCCAGCGGGCTTGGTATCGGTGGCTTCGCGGCAGCGCGGGCACTGTCCACGCGTAACGATGACCCGGCTGCGGCGAGCCGTCCGTGGGACAAAGGGCGTGACGGCTTCGTACTGTCGGACGGCGCGGGTGCTTTGGTCCTCGAGGAGCTTGAGCATGCCAAGGCCCGGGGCGCACACATCTATGCCGAGCTGATCGGCTTCGGCATGAGCGCCGATGCTTTCCACATGACCTCTCCGCCGGAAGACGGGGCCGGCGCGGCGCGCTGTATCCGCAATGCTCTAAAGGATGCCCAGCTGAATGGTGACCAGGTGCAGTACATCAATGCACACGGCACATCGACTCCCGCGGGTGACAAGGCCGAGGCTGCGGCGATTCGCAACGTATTCGGTGACTACGCCTACGAATTGTCGGTGAGTTCGACCAAGTCTATGGTTGGGCATTTGCTCGGCGCTGCCGGCGCCGTGGAGGCGATCTTCAGTGTATTGGCGATTCGCGATCAGGTGGCGCCGCCGACCATCAATCTGGACGAACCAGATGAAGGCTGCGACCTTGATTTCGTGCCGCATGAGGCTAAGCCGAGACTGATCGACGTCGCTGTGTCCAACTCCTTTGGCTTCGGTGGGACCAACGGGTCGCTGGTGTTCCGCCGGTTTGCCGAGTGACATTGAGCTGGCTGAACGGGCAGCCCTGTGAAGGGCTGTCCGTTCATGATCGCGGTCTCGCCTACGGCGATGGACTGTTCGAGACGATCCGCGTCGTAGGCGGCCGGGCACGACTGCTCGATCGGCACCTGCAGCGCTTGACCGTTGGCTGTCAGCGTCTCGCCATTCCCGTTGATACAGTTGAGCTGCGCAACGAGCTGACGCGGTTCTGCCAGGCGCTGGGGCAGGGCATCGCCAAGCTCATCGTTACCCGCGGTACCGGGCAGCGCGGCTATGCGCCACCACAGCCCTGTCAGCCACAACGCGTGCTGCTAGGTTCGCCACTTCCTGCTTATCCACCGCGACACGCTGAAGCCGGCGTGCGGCTTTTTCCCTGCATCACACGCCTTGCGGAACAGCCGCGGCTCGCTGGAATCAAGCATCTCAACCGGCTGGAACAGGTGCTGGCGCGTGCCGAATGGCATGATCCCGCCTTCGCCGAGGGGCTGATGCGCGACATGTCCGGCAGGGTGGTGGAAGGCGTTTTCAGCAATTTGTTTCTGGCTGTCGGTGGTGAGCTGCGCACAGCGTCTCTGACGCGCTGCGGAGTTGCCGGAGTCATGCGTGCGGAGATTATGGCCCGCGCATCGAAGCAGGGGTTTGCGGTGGCCGAGCTGGACATCAGCTATGCCGAGCTGTTGCAGGCGGATGAGATTTTCCTCTGCAACAGTCTTTACGGTATCTGGCCTGTCACAGGTTTGGCCGAGCGCGTCTGGCCCGTCGGTCCGCTGACCCGTAAACTGCAGTCCGTTGTCGCCGACCTGTTGAGTGATTCGTGATTCGTAAATTTCTTGTTCTGCTGCTGGTAATCGTACTGTTGGCAGCAATTTCACTCGGACTGTTCGCCTGGAAGCAGCATTCAGCATTGGAGCAGCCTCTGGCCGTAACTGACGAAGCCCTCCTGCTCGACGTGCGCCCCGGCGATACGCCCAGCGGCGTGTTTCAGCGGCTGGAGGCAGAGGGTGTATTGGATGATGCCTTTTGGCTGCGGCTGTACTGGCGGTTGAATTTGTCCGGGCAGAGCCTGCATAGCGGTGAATACCGACTGACTCCAGGCATGACTGCGCGAGAAATGATCGGGCTGTGGAAGCGCGGCGAGGTCGTGCAGTACAGCCTGACGCTCGTCGAAGGCTGGAATTTCCGTCAGCTACGTAGCGCGCTGCAGAATCAGCCTAAGTTGCAGCAAACACTGGACGGCCTGTCGGATGCCGAGATCATGGCGCACATCGGCGCGCCGGAGCTTCACCCGGAAGGGCGGTTCTTTCCTGATACCTATCGATTCACCCGCGGCACATCCGACGCGGACCTGCTGCGCCGTGCCTATGCGCGCCTTGAGCAGGTCCTAGAGGAGGAATGGCAGCAGCGGAGCGAAGGCCTGCCTTACCAGAACGCCTACCAGGCGCTGGTCATGGCTTCCATCATCGAGAAGGAAACCGGTGTGCCGGAAGAGCGGGGCGAGATCGCCGGCGTCTTCGTGCGCCGGTTGGCACGCGGCATGCTGCTGCAGACCGATCCGACCGTGATCTACGGCATGGGCGAGCGCTACAAGGGTCGAATCACTCGCACCGATCTGCGCACGCCGACGCCCTACAATACCTACACCAACGCCGGCCTGCCGCCGACGCCGATCGCCATGGTCGGGCGCGAGGCGATTCATGCCGCGCTGCATCCTGCGGACGGTACCAGCCTCTACTTTGTCGCCCGTGGCGATGGCAGCCATGTCTTCAGTGACACGCTCGATCAGCATAACCGTGCGGTGCGCGAGTACCAGCTCAAGCGACGCGCCGACTATCGTTCCAGCCCCCTGCCGCGGCAGCCGGCGGACAACAGTGAGAGCGCTCGATGAAAGGACTCTTCGTCACCCTTGAGGGCCCTGAAGGTGCCGGTAAGAGCACCAATCGCGAATACCTCGCCGAACGTTTACGGGCCCGGGGCCTGGATGTGGTACTGACCCGCGAGCCCGGTGGTACGCCGCTGGCCGAACGCATTCGCGAGTTGTTGCTTACTCCATCCGACGAGCCGATGGCGGTGGATACCGAACTGCTGCTGGTATTCGCAGCGCGCGCCCAGCACCTGGCGCAGGTCATCCGTCCAGCGCTGGAGCGTGGGGCCGTGGTGCTCTGTGATCGCTTCACCGATGCCACCTATGCGTACCAAGGCGGCGGCCGTGGTCTCCCTGTCGAGCGGATTGCACAGCTGGAAACGTTTGTGCAGGGAGATCTGCGTCCTGACCTGACGCTGGTCTTCGACCTGCCGGTCGAGGTCGGTCTGGCACGAGCGGCTGCTCGGGGGCGTCTGGATCGCTTCGAGCAGGAAGGCATGCGCTTTTTCGAGTCGGTACGACGTGCCTACCTGGAGCGAGCGCAAGCCGCACCATCGCGCTACCGGATCATTGACTCCGGCCAGTCGCTCATCGCGGTGCAGCAGGACGTCGAGGCATTGATTCCCGACCTGATGGAGCGCCTCAATGGCTGACGTCCTACCCTGGCAGGCGGAACTCTGGCGGCAGTTGGCAGGGCGTACGCAGCATGCTCATGCCTACCTGCTGCATGGCCCCGGAGGCATCGGCAAGCGGCTGCTGGCCGAGCAGCTGATGGCGCTGCTGCTTTGCCAGCGCCCCGTGAACGGCATGGCTTGTGGCACCTGCAAGGCTTGTCAGCTGTTGGCTGCACATACGCATCCGGACCACTACATTCTCGAGCCGGAGGAGGTCGACAAGGCCATTCGCGTCGATCAAGTGCGTGATCTGGTCGGCTTCGTCACCCAGACGGCGCAGTTGGGCGGGCGCAAGGTGATATTGCTGGAGCCGGCCGAGGCGATGAACCTCAACGCGGCCAACGCATTGCTGAAAAGCCTCGAGGAGCCGTCCGGCGATACGGTGCTGCTGCTCATCAGTCATCAGCCCAGCCGTTTGCTGCCAACCATCAAGAGTCGCTGCGTGCAGCAGGCCTGCCCACTGCCAGGGCGGCAGCAAAGTCTCGATTGGCTGGCTGGACAGCTGCCTGAGTTGGCGCCTGAGCTACGTGAACAGCTGCTGACATTGGCAGCTGGGTCGCCTTTGGCAGCCCTGAAACTTCATGAGCAGAAAGTGCTGGACCTGCGCGCTCAGGTCGTCGACGGGGTGAAGAAGCTGCTCAAGCAACAGCAATCGCCCAGTCAGCTGGCCGAGGGTTGGAATGCATTGCCGCTGATTCTGCTTTTCGACTGGTTCTGCGAATGGGTGCATCTGATCCTGCGTTATCAGATGGCCGGCGATGATGCCGAGCTCGGCGCTGCCGATATGCAGAAGGTGTTGCAGTACCTCGCGCAGAAGTCAGCGCAGCACAAAGTGATGGCAATGCAGGACTGGCTGCTCGAACATCGGCAGAAAGTGCTAGGCAAAGCCAACCTCAACCGTGTGTTGCTTCTCGAAGCGCTGCTGGTGCAGTGGGCAACGTTGCCCAGCGCGGGCTAGAATCGACTCGAATTTTCGTTAGGAACACCGCATGAGCCTGCCAGCAAATCTTGGTCCGCGTAATGGCATCCTGTCCCTGACCATCAAGGACAAATCGGTGCTCTATGCCGCGTTCATGCCCTTCATCAAGCATGGCGGGCTGTTCATCCCGACCAACAAGAGCTACAAGCTTGGCGATGAAGTATTCATGCTGCTCAATCTGATGGACGAGCCGGAGAAGATCCCGGTCGCCGGCAAGGTGGTCTGGATCACCCCGAAAGGCGCTCAGGGCAGTCGCGCCGCGGGCATCGGCGTGCAGTTCAACGAGGGCGACAGCACCGCACGCAACAAGATCGAAACCTATCTGGCCGGTGCGCTCAAGTCGGATCGCCCGACCCATACGATGTAATGCATGGGCCAGTCACGTTCCGTGCGGCCCGCCATCCTCTCCTGAGTGCCGCTTATTTGCTCTACAATCGCCCCTTTTCGCGATAGCAAGTAGTGCATTTCATGCTGGTAGATTCCCACTGTCACCTCGATCGCCTCGATCTCACCGCCCATAACGGCTCACTCGATGCCGCATTGGAAGCCGCACGCTCGCGCGGTGTCGGGCATTTCCTCTGCATCGGCGTCAGCGCGGACAACGCAGCGGCGGTCAGATCGCTGGCCGAGCGCTATGCCGATGTGGACTGCTCGATTGGTGTTCATCCTCTGGATCTCGAGCCGACCAGCCAGCCGGTGCTGGATTGGTTGCTTGGCGAGTTGCAGCACCCACAGGTGGTTGCCATCGGTGAAACTGGCCTGGATTACCACTACGAGCCCGAAGCTGCGCAGATGCAGCAACAGTCCTTCCGGCTGCATCTCGAGGCAGCCAGGCTGACCGGCAAACCGGTCATCGTGCACACCCGGGCGGCCCGCGCCGATACGCTGGATCTGCTACGTGAAGCGGCGCTGCCGCAGGCGGGTGTATTGCATTGCTTCACCGAAGACTGGGACATGGCCAAGGCTGCGCTTGATCTCGGTTTCTATATCTCGTTGTCGGGGATCGTCACGTTCCGCAATGCGGATGCGTTGCGCGATGTGGCCCGCAGAGTTCCGGCTGATCGCCTGCTGGTCGAAACCGATTCGCCGTATCTGGCGCCGATTCCCCACCGAGGCAAAGCCAACCTGCCGCAGTACGTGCGGGAGGTTGCCGAGTTTCTTGCGGAGCTGCGTGGCGTTCCATTCGAGACGCTGGCTGAGCAAACCACCGCCAACTTCAAGGCATTGTTCCCGCTGGCCAGGGTGCGCAGCTGACGTAACCGCCGCGCAGGATTCATGCTTCTTGAGCGCGCCTGGCGCGTTGCCTTCTTTCGCGCCGACACAAGCGGCGCTTTTCTTGCCCTGAAGATCCACAAGGTGGCGTATGACCGCTGAAACGCTGCACACCGGACCGCTCCAGCGCGGTCTGAAGAATCGTCATATCCAACTGATCGCCCTGGGCGGGGCAATTGGGACGGGGCTGTTCCTGGGGTCGGCCGGGGTTCTGAGAAGTGCCGGGCCATCAATGATCCTGGGTTACGCAATCGGTGGCTTCATTGCTTTTCTGATCATGCGCCAGCTCGGTGAGATGATCGTCGAGGAGCCTGTGGCAGGATCGTTCAGCCATTTCGCGCACAAATATGGCGGCGGTTATGCGGGGTTTCTTTCCGGCTGGAATTACTGGGTGCTGTACGTCTTGGTGGGCATGGCCGAGCTTACGGCGGTCGGCAAGTACGTGCAGTTCTGGTGGCCTGATATTCCGACCTGGGCCACAGCCGCGGCGTTCTTCGTGCTGATCAATCTGATTAATCTCAGCAACGTCAAAGCCTTCGGTGAGGCCGAGTTCTGGTTTGCCATCGTCAAGGTCGCCGCCATTGTCGGCATGATCCTGCTCGGGCTGTTCCTGCTAGTCAGTGGCCAAGGGGGCGAGCAGGCAAGCATCAGCAACCTATGGACGCACGGCGGATTCTTCCCCAATGGCTTCAGTGGCATGCTGCTGGCGTTGGCGATCATCATGTTTTCCTTCGGCGGGCTGGAACTGGTCGGCATCACGGCGGCAGAAGCGGCCGAGCCAAAAACCGTCATTCCCAGGGCTATCAATCAGGTCGTGTATCGCATACTGATCTTTTACATCGGTGCGCTGACGGTGCTGCTGGCGCTTTACCCTTGGGATGCGTTGCTGTTGACGCTGGGTACGGCGGGCGATCCTTACAGTGGCAGCCCCTTCGTGCAGATATTTTCGCTGATCGGCAGCGATACGGCGGCGCACCTGCTGAACTTTGTCGTGCTGACTGCAGCGCTGTCGGTCTATAACAGTGGCGTGTATTGCAACAGCCGAATGTTGTACGGCCTGGCAGAGCAGGGCGATGCACCGCGCAGCCTTATGAAAATCAACTCCCGCGGTGTGCCGGTTCTCGCGGTCGGGGTGTCGGCATTGGTGACGCTGCTTTGCGTGGGGGTGAACTACCTGTTCCCACAAGGTGCGCTCGAACTGCTGATGTCCCTTGCGGTGGCTGCGCTGGTTATCAACTGGGCGATGATCAGTCTTGCGCATCTGAAATTTCGTCGTGCCATGCAACGCCAAGGCGTTGAGCCGAGCTTCAAGGCGTTCTGGTTCCCACTGAGCAATTACCTATGCCTAGCCTTCGTCTGCGGGATCCTGATCATCATGCTATGGCTGCCCGGCATCCGCATGTCGGTATTCGCCATTCCGGTCTGGGTCGGGTTTCTCTGGCTGTGCTACCGGCTGCGGGCTCGTTTGCTGGCGAAAGCGGTATAAGCGTTTCACGGCGAGCGCGGACAAAAAAAACCCGGTTTCCTGAGAAGCCGGGCCAAGACCATTAGGAGTATGAAATCGCAATCCTAGCGACCTCATCTGGCTGGGTAGTGGGGGGATTGCCCGGCCAGTTACTCAAGTATTAGCGCTGCATCTGCACCCTGCAGGCGCATTTGCACGATTCTTAAACGCATTTGGAATACATGTCTCAGTGGTTGATCGCCATCAGTGCGCAGCCATGTCCCGTAGCAAAGCAAGCGTTTCTTCGACCACCCGTTCTGGGGTGTAAAAATGTGGCGAGAAGCGGATACCCCCCCCACGCATTGCGCATACCACCTGTTCTGCTTTGAGTCGTTCGAACAGCTCGGCATTTTTCCAGCCCTCGAGACGAAATGTGATGATGCCGGAGCGGCGTTCCGCCTGGACTGGGGATATGGTCTCGATTCCGTTCAGCTTGGTGAGCCCCTGAGCCAGCCACTCGATTCGTTCGCCTAGTGATTTGGCGACTTGCTCCATCCCGACATCCTCCAGCAGCGACAGGCTGGCTTCCAGGGCCATCGCACCCAGCAAGTTCGGGCTGCCGCACTCAAAGCGTCTGGCGCTGCGTGCGGGCTCCCAGTCGGTGCGGTCGTAGTCGCCAGCGTGTTCCAGCATGTGCCAGCCGTATTCGTGCAGCTTCAGTCGTTCGCGCAGGTCGCTGCGGCAATAGAAAACGCCGAGCCCTTCCGGGCCGAGCATCCATTTATGGCCGTCAGCCATGGCAAAGGCGCAGCGGTTCTGCTGCACATCGAAGGGCAGGGCGCCCAGCTGCTGGATCGCATCGATACACAAGAGTACGCCGCGGTGCTCGCAGCCTTCACCTAGGCGGACCAGATCCAGGCGCATGCCGCTGGCGTATTGAACGGCGCTGATCGCCATCAGGCGTACCCGTGGGCCGCATGCCGCCAGCAAGTCGCCTTCAGGGTCGGTGCCCTGGAGGTTGACCTGAATCACTTCTACGCCGTACGGCCGTAACGCCTCCCAGACAACGCGGTTCGACGGAAACTCTTCATCGCTGATGACGATCTGGTCGCCGTCTCTCCAGTCCAGCCCGAATGCAACGAACGACAGCGCTTCAGAGGTGTTCTTCACCAGCGCCACATCGGCGCTGCTGGGTGCGTTCAACAGTCGCGTCAGGCGTTGGCGCAGGCTTCGTTCTACTGTCAGCCAAGATGGATAGTCGCGCGCACCGAGGGTCGCGTTCTGTTCGGCAAAAGCGCTGACGGCGCGCGCTGCTCGCAGCGGCCAGGGCGCGACGGCGGCATGGTTCAGATATCGCAAATCGACTATTTGCGGAAATTCGTCATTTATTTGAATCATGTTTGGATGTTCCGTGCATTTCATGACCGGTTAGGCATAATGGCTGCCTCGAATCAGCCTTCAAGCAGCCTTCCTATGCAGAATGAACCTCGTAAGGTCCGCGAATTTCGTCGCCGCGAACAGGAAATCCTCGATACCGCGTTGCAGCTTTTTCTCGACCAGGGAGAGGACAGCGTTACTGTCGAGATGATTGCCGATGCGGTCGGTATCGGCAAAGGCACGATCTACAAGCACTTCAAGTCCAAGGCCGAAATCTACCTGCGGCTGATGCTCGACTACGAGCGCGACCTGAATCAGATCCTCCACTCGCCTGATCTGGACCACGACAAGGAAGCGCTTTCGCGCGCCTACTTCGAATTCCGCATGCGTGATCCTCAGCGCTATCGGCTGTTCGACCGCCTCGAAGAAAAAGTGGTCAAGGGCAATCAGGTGCCGGAGATGGTCGAGCAGCTGCACAGCATCCGCGCCTCCAACTTCGAGCATCTGACCCAGCTGATCAAAGGTCGCATCGCCGAAGGCAAGCTCGAAGACGTGCCGCCGTACTTCCACTATTGCGCCGCTTGGGCGCTGGTGCATGGTGCGGTGGCGCTGTACCACTCGCCGTTCTGGAGCAACGTACTGGAAGATCAGGACGGCTTCTTTCAGTTCCTGATGGACATCGGCGTGCGCATGGGCAACAAGCGCAAGCGTGACTGAATTGCTGGCAGCGTGAAGATCGAACAGACATGGACGCAATGAGCGCGAGCGAGTTTCCCATTCGCTACATAGAACCGGTATTTCGGCCGCCCAGCGAGGCGCATTCGCTGATCCTGCCGGTAACCAATGGTTGTTCTTGGAACAGCTGCACCTTCTGCGAAATGTATACCGCGGCGCAGAAGAAGTTTCGCGCCCGCGATGAGGCTGAGGTGCTTGAGGAGATCCGTCGCTGCGGCGAGCAACTGATCGTGCAGCGCGTGTTCCTCGCTGACGGCGATGCGCTGGTGCTCCCAACTCGCAGGCTGTTGAAAATCCTTGAGCAGGTTCGCCTGTGTTTGCCTGAAGTACAGCGCGTCTCCAGTTATTGCCTGCCGCGCAATCTGCGCAAGAAGTCCGTTTCGGAGCTGCGGGAGCTCGCAGATGCCGGACTTGGCATGGCCTATGTCGGCGCTGAGTCCGGGGATGATGAGGTGCTGGCGCTGGTCAACAAGGGCGAAACCTATGAATCGACCCTTAGTGCGCTGGATAAGCTGGGGCAGGCGGGAATCACCCGCTCGGTGATGATTCTTAACGGCCTGGGCGGGCGCCGTCTGAGCCGGCAGCACGCACGCAACTCCGCGCGGTTGATGAACGAAGCACAGCCCGAGTTTCTGTCCACGCTGGTGGTCAGTTTTCCGCAGGGCGAGACCCGCTTTCGGCAAGCCTTTGAAGATTTCGAAATGCTGCCGCCGGACGAGCTGCTTCGTGAGTTGGAATGGCTGCTGGGCGATCTCGAGTTGAGCGACACGGTTTTTCGCAGCGATCATGCGTCTAACTATCTGGTGCTCAAGGGCGTGCTTGGCGTTGATAAGCAAGGCCTGTTACGTCGAGTCCGTGAAGCTATCGAGGACCCGCGTAACGCTCCGCTGCGCCAGGAGTGGCAGCGCGGGCTGTAACCGAAGCGGCAATACGGATTCTCGGGCAGAGAGCGTTGCGGGAACGGACCTGCCAGGGCATGAAGTGGCGTGGATGCTGCATTGGCTGTCGGATCGTCGGTTTTTCGTCGCCGGCCACTGGAGGTAAGTTCCATGCGTTATCTGTTAGGAGTGCCAGGCCTGCTGGCAATGCTCGCGCTGGCGGGCTGCATGAAGGTCAGCGACATGGCCGAGGGCACCCGCTATCACCTGCGCGATGCTGGCATTCTCGATCATAGCGAGACCCGCCGTTCCAGCTCCTGGCGGCTGCAGCCTGACTCTTTCATCTATATCGCTCAGGGCCATTTCGTGCCGCCAGGGGACGTTTATCCGAGGCCAAATGTCGTCGCGGAAGAGGCCTTCAATGGCTTTGTTGAATACTTTCCGATGGTCCGCCGGGCCCGAGATCCTATGGGGCTGGAGGAGGCGATGGGGCAGGCTTCTGAGGCTGGCGCCCATTATCTGCTGTACCTGCGATTCGCTGCCGCCGATGACCGCATCGGCAGCTTCGATGAGCTGAATGATCAGCGCGCGCTGGACCGGCTTGGCGTCGACAGCGGGGTGGTACAGCTGATGCTGGTGGAAACCGGTACGCGTTATCTGGTCGATACGGCCCGTATTCGCAGTCGTGGCGGTGTGCTTGGCATCTACGACGCTAGACCAGAACAACTCTTGCGTCCGCCTTTGCAGGACTATGCTCGTCGGTTGTTGGGCCTGTCACGTTGAGTGATGTGGCAGTATCGGGAGCAGGCGATTACCTCATTCAACCGAGGAGGACCGAATGACCGATACAGGCAAGGCTGGGGATCTGCTGGCGCAGCTTTCCGCTGGCGAGAAGAAAGGGTTGCCGCCGGTGCACCTGTGGAACCCTCCGTTCTGTGGTGATCTGGACATGCGCATTGCGCGCGATGGGACCTGGCACTATCAGGGTTCACCAATCGGGCGTGCAGCGATGGTGCGTCTGTTTTCCACCGTGATTCGCCGCGACGGCGACGATTATTTTCTGGTCACGCCGGTGGAAAAGGTCGGGATCCGGGTGGATGACGCGCCCTTCGTCGCGGTGCGACTGGATGTTAGTGGGGAGGGCGAAGGGCAGCTGCTGCGCTTCGTCACCAACGTCGATGATGAGGTTGAGGTGGGTAAGGAGCATCCGCTGCGGGTAAGCCTCGATCCGCAGACCCAGGAGCCGTCGCCCTACATTCACGTGCGCGCCAATCTCGAGGCGCTTGTTCATCGCAACGTGTTCTATCAGCTGGTGGATCTGGCCGTGCCGGGTGACGTGGATGGCGAGAGCTGGCTCGGTGTGTGGAGCGGCGGTCTGTTCTTTCCCATTGGTCGTGCCGAATAGCGATCGCTGCATGTCGCTTTCAACGGCGATAAAAAAAGGCTCCCGAGGGAGCCTTTTTTGTTGCTTACATGTTGGGGTAATTCGGCCCGCCAGTACCTTCCGGCGCCACCCAGGTGATGTTCTGCGCCGGGTCCTTGATGTCGCAGGTCTTGCAGTGCACGCAGTTCTGCGCGTTGATCTGGAAGCGCTTGCTGCCATCGTCGTTGCTTACGACCTCGTAAACGCCGGCCGGGCAGTAACGCTGTGCTGGCTCGTCGTACATCGGCAGGTTCTTCTCGATCGGAATGCTCGGATCGGTCAGCTTCAGGTGAACCGGCTGCTCTTCCTCGTGGTTGGTGTTGGAGAGGAATACCGAGGAGAGCTTGTCGAAGCTCAGCTTGCCGTCCGGCTTGGGATAGTCGATCTTCTTCGACTCGGCAGTCGTCTTGAGGCAGGCGTAGTCCGGCTTGGTGTCATGCAGGGTGAAGGGGATCTTGCCGCCGAAGATATTCTGATCGATGAAGTTGAACGCGCCACCCTTGATTGCGCCCCACTTGTGAATGGCAGCGCCGAAGTTGCGGCTCTTGTACAGCTCGTCGTACAGCCAGCTGGACTTGAAGCCCTCTTCGTACGCGGTCAGTTCGTCGCCACCTTCGCGCCCGGCCAGCAGCGCGTCCGCAGCGGCTTCGGCAGCCAGCATGCCGGACTTCATCGCCGTGTGGCTGCCCTTGATCTTGGCGAAGTTCAGGGTGCCGGCATCGCAGCCGATCAGCGCGCCGCCGTTGAACACCATCTTGGGCAGACAGTTGATGCCGCCCTTGGCGATCGCACGTGCGCCATAGGAAACGCGCTTGCCGCCTTCCAGGTACTGCTTAATCACCGGATGATGCTTGTAGCGCTGGAATTCGTCGAACGGCGACAGATACGGGTTGCTGTACGACAGGTCGACGATCAGGCCGACGACCACCTGGTTGTTTTCCAGGTGATACAGGAAGGAGCCGCCGGTGTTTTCGTCGTTCAGCGGCCAGCCCGCGGTGTGCACGACGAGGCCCTGCTCATGCTTGGCCGGGTCGATGTCCCAGAGTTCCTTGATGCCGATGGCGTAGTGCTGAGGGTCGACGTTGGCGTTGAGCTGGAAGCGGTTGATTAGCTGCTTGCCGATGTGACCGCGGCAGCCTTCGGCGAACAGCGTGTACTTGGCGCGCAGCTCCATGCCTGGCGTGTACATGCCTTCCTTGGGATTGCCTTCGCGGTCGACGCCGAGGTCACCAGTGACGATACCGCGCACAATGCCGTTCTCGTCGATCAGCGCTTCCTGAGCGGCGAAGCCGGGGTAGATCTCGACACCCAGGTTTTCGGCCTGCTGGGCCAGCCAGCGGCACAGGTTGCCGAGGGATATGATGTAGTTGCCTTCGTTGTGCATGGTCTTGGGGACCAGTGCGTTGGGCAGCTTGCTGGCGGCTTCGGCGGTCTTGAGCAGGTAGATGTCGTCACGCTTGACCGGCGTGTTGAGCGGGGCGCCGAGCTCTTTCCAGTCAGGGAACAGCTCATTCAGTGCGCGCGGCTCGAAGACTGCGCCGGATAGAATATGGGCGCCTACTTCGGAGCCTTTCTCAACGACGCATACACTGATTTCCTGACCAGCGTCGGCGGCTTTCTGCTTCAGGCGGCAGGCTGCGGATAGGCCTGCAGGGCCGGCGCCGACGATGACAACGTCGAATTCCATGTATTCGCGTTCCATTGGGCTTTCTCCTACTCAGGGCTTGGTTGTTATATAAGTGGTGGAGGGCTGTGATCGGTCCCTGACCGAGCCGGGCCGGCGCATTATATATAGACGCTCGAATCGGTCCAATACAAACGTTTGTTTGAATTTTCTGGAAGCCTGTTAGAATCGCTCGAACCGCGTCGTTATGACGGGTCATATGCGTTGTTGACCCCGTCCGCGGCCTGCGGTCAAGATACGGACGGTTTGCACTCGCCGAACAGGGCAGCGGCTATCAAAACCCCAGCCACGAGCAAGGCTCGGTTCGCCTCGGCGGAATTCTATTCACCGGAGAGTAACGAGGAATCCATGAAGGTTCTTGTAGCTGTCAAACGAGTGGTCGATTACAACGTCAAGGTTCGCGTCAAGGCGGACAATTCCGGCGTTGACCTCGCCAACGTCAAGATGTCGATGAACCCCTTCTGCGAAATTGCCGTGGAAGAAGCCGTTCGCCTGAAAGAGAAGGGCGTGGCGAGCGAAATCGTTGTCGTCTCCATCGGTCCGACCGCTGCCCAGGAGCAGCTGCGCACCGCGCTGGCGCTGGGCGCCGACCGCGCCGTGCTGGTCGAGTCCAACGATGAACTGAACTCCCTGGCTGTCGCCAAGCTGCTCAAGGCCGTGGTCGACAAGGAGCAGCCGCAGCTGGTCATCCTCGGCAAGCAGGCCATCGACAGCGACAACAACCAGACCGGGCAGATGCTTGGTGCGTTGACCGGTTATGCCCAGGGCACCTTCGCTTCCAAGGTGGAAGTGGCTGGTGACAAGGTCAACGTGACCCGCGAAATCGATGGCGGTCTGCAGACCGTCGCGCTGAGCCTGCCGGCGATTGTCACCACCGACCTGCGTCTGAACGAGCCGCGCTACGCGTCGCTGCCGAACATCATGAAGGCCAAGAAGAAGCCGCTGGAAGTGCTGACTCCCGATGCGCTGGGTGTCGCCACCGCCTCTACCGTGAAGACCCTGAAAGTCGAAGCACCGGCTGCCCGCAGCGCCGGTATCAAGGTCAAGTCCGTGGCTGAACTGGTCGAGAAACTGAAGAACGAGGCGAAGGTAATCTAAATGACTATCCTGGTTATCGCTGAACACAACAACGCCGTCCTCGCGGCCGCTACTCTGAACACCGTTGCCGCAGCCAAGGCCATCGGTGGCGACATTCACGTACTGGTGGCCGGCAGCGGCTGCGGTGCCATTGGCGAAGCAGCCGCTCAAATCGAAGGCGTGGCCAAGGTACTGGTCGCTGACGATGCGGCCTATGCCAATCAGCTTCCGGAAAACGTTGCACCGCTGATCGCCGACCTGGCTAAGAACTACAGCCACGTGCTGGCTGCAGCGACCACCAACGGCAAGAACTTCCTGCCGCGCGTTGCCGCTCAACTGGACGTCGACCAGATCTCCGAGATCATCGCGGTTGAAAGCGCCGATACCTTCAAGCGCCCGATCTACGCCGGTAACGCCATCGCTACCGTGCAGTCCAGCGCCGCGATCAAGGTCATTACCGTGCGTGCTACCGGCTTCGATGCCGTCAATGGCACTGGAGGTTCGGCTGCGGTCGAGCAGATCTCCGGCTCCGGTGATGCCGGCAAATCCGCCTTTGTTGGCGAAGAGCTGGCCAAGTCGGATCGTCCTGAGCTGACCGCTGCCAAGATCGTCGTATCTGGCGGCCGTGGCATGCAGAACGGTGACAACTTCAAGCACCTGTACTCGCTGGCCGACAAGCTCGGTGCTGCGGTTGGTGCCTCGCGCGCCGCGGTCGATGCGGGCTTCGTGCCCAACGACATGCAGGTCGGCCAGACCGGCAAGATCGTCGCACCGCAGCTGTACATCGCGGTCGGCATCTCCGGTGCCATCCAGCACCTGGCCGGTATGAAGGACTCCAAGGTGATCGTCGCGATCAACAAGGACGAGGAAGCCCCGATCTTCCAGGTAGCTGACTACGGCCTGGTTGGCGATCTGTTTGAGATCGTGCCGGAGCTGGAGAAGCTGGTCTGAAGCCCAGCGCTGCAGGAAAGAACCCGCTCATGTAGCGGGTTTTTTCATGGGGGATGGACGGGTTTGCCGGTGTAACATCGGCTAAACCCGATCGGCATCGGTTCAATCGCGCAACAAGGGGATTTTCATGCGTTTCGCTTTTCCGTTGAAAACGGTGTTGATCGCGTTGGTGTTGGCAACGCCACTTCCGGCAGCAGCCGCGGGAAAGTGCGACCGCCTGGTCGCTACCGGCGCAGCCGACAACCCACCGTTTCTCTGGCGCGACCCGCAGAATCCGAAGCGCCTGATGGGCGCCAATGCCGATCTGCTCGGGCAGATCGCCAAGTCGCTCAATCTGAAGCTGGATCTGCTTTACACCGGGGACCGGACCAAGGCGCTCGACGAAGTGCGCAGTGGGCGGGTCGATGTGCTGGCGGATGCGACCCTGACCGTGCAGCGGCTCGAGGAGATGGATTTCGTCCACCCCTCCATCCTGCAGCTGCAGACCGTGGCCTGGGTGCGAAATGAGCCTGGGTTTTTCTACGCGAGTCGCGAAGATTTGCGAGGCCACACAGGTATGACGGTTGGGGCGAGCCGCTTGGGCAGTGAGTTCGACGCCTTCGCCAAGGGCAATCTGCAGTTGCAACAGGTTGCCAGTCTATCTCAGGGGCTGCAGAGGCTAGTGGCGGGTGGTGCCGATTACCTGTTGCATGAGCGCTATAGCGCTATCGCTGCAGCCGATGCGGCAGGCGTGCTGGACAAGGTTCAGCGTCTTGAACCTCCGGTTGCCGCCAGAGACATGCACCTTGCCATCTCACATGACTCCGCCTGCAATGATCCCTGGCTGCGCGGACAACTGGCGCGGAAGATGACAGAATTGCGTGCCGCCGGCGTGCCGGAGCAGTTGGTGGCGCATAATTTGACAGTCTGGAAGAACCAGCAGTCGGAGCGGGCAAGCGCTCCGAAGAACTAGGATTCGCCGTGTTGAAATGTTTAGTCCTTAGTGCCTCGCTCGCCTTGCTCATGCTGGGCGGCTGTGCCAATGATCCCGTCCCGACCGAACAGCTGCGCCTAAGCGAGCAGGCCGTGGCACAAGCCCGTTCCATGGAAGCTTCCGAAGCTTATGAGGAGCTGGTAAGGGCCGAAAGCAACCTGAGCGCAGCTCGTGCAGCGCTGGCGGCTGGCGACAATCGCGAGGCGCGCATGTTGGCCGAGCAGGCGGAGCTGGATGCGCGGCTGGCGGAGGCACGAGTGCTAAAGGATCAGCGCCAGGCGCAGATTGACGATCTGACTCGGCGTATCCAGCGTCTACGCCAGCAGCTGGGAGAGGTTCGGTGAAGGCTAGTATTTCCCTCCTCCTGGCCGCGCTGGCGCTGGTCGGCTGCACAAGCCCGGACACCGAAAACGAAATCGCCCAGGCGTCCGCAGCGCTGGAGCGCGTCCAGGCCGACAGTATGGTTCAGCGCAGCGCGCCGAAGGACCTGCAGCGTGCGCTGGAAACCCTGCAGCGCGCCGAGCGCTTCAATGACTACTGGGGCGGGGCCGAGGATGCTCGGCACTACGCTTACCTGAGCCGACGCTACAGCGAAATCGCCGCGCAACAGGGTGAATTGCTGCAGCATCAGGAGCAGGTGGCGCGTCTGGAGATGGAGCGCGACCGGCTGCGGCGCATGCTGCAGGATGCCCGTCTTATGACTGCCGAACAGCAGGGGCGCTGGCTGGAAGATCAGATGATGAGCCTGGCGGCCAGTGAGACCGACCGCGGCCTGGTGATGACGCTGGGTGACGTGCTCTTCCACCCTGACAGTGCCGAGCTTGGCAACTCGGCCAACCGCACCTTGCTCAAGCTGGTGCACTTCCTTCAGCTCAATCCGCAGCGCAAGGTGCGCATCGAGGGCTACAGCGACAGCCGTGGCGACCCGCATGCCAATCTCGAACTGTCGCGCGCGCGGGCGCAAACGGTGGCCGAGCTGCTCATCAGCCTAGGCATCGAAGCTGAGCGCGTCGAGGTACGCGGCTACGGCGAGCGTTTTCCGATCGCCGAAAACGCTTCGGCGCGCGGGCGTGCGCAGAATCGGCGCGTAGAAATACTGTTTTCCGATGCTGCGGGCAATCTCGGCCCCGATCGCTAGTAGGCTGTCTGCATAGACTGTTTCGCCCATCCGCAGCTTAACTGTATTGGTCCGCTGCGGCTGCCCTGAGCTACTGTTACGGTTCAGTTGGCAGGAGACCGGCGAGATGACCAATCTGTTGCTCTATCAGCGCATTGCCCAGCAGCTCGCCGAGGACATCCGACGCGGTGTGTATCGGCCCGGCGAGCGCGTGCCTTCGGTGCGCAAGATGAGCCAGCGGCTCAGCGTCAGTCATGCGACGGTGTTGCAGGCGTATGCCAATCTCGAGGATCAGGGCATGATCCGTGCACGGCCGCAGTCCGGCTTCTATGTGCACCAGACGCCGGTCCTCACCGCGCCAACGCCGGATATTGCCCAGGTCGAACGGCCAACCCTGGTTACCCGCAGTAGCATCATCAATCAGGTGCTCAGCGAGTCACGCCGCGAGGGTTTGATCCCGCTGGGGGCTGCAGTACCTCATGTCGACTATCTGCCGGTTCGCGCGCTGCATCAGCAGCTGGCCAGGGTCACGCGCTTCCAGAGCCCACGGGCGTTCAGCTACATGTTCAGCCCTGGCTATGAGCCCTTGCGTCGCCAGGTAGCGATTCGAATGCGTGACGCCGGAGTGGTGGTCGATTCCGGTGAAATCGTCATCACCCATGGGTGCGTCGATGCGCTGCAGATGTCGCTGCGTGTACTTACCAGGCCCGGTGATCTGATTGCTGCCGAGTCGCCGACGTACTACGGGTTGTTGCAGCTGGCCGATCTGCTGGGGCTCAAGGTCATCGAAATACCCAGCGACCCGGATACCGGCATGAGTCTGGAAGCCTTGCAGTTGGCGGCGGGACAGTGGCCGATCAAGGCGCTGGTCCTGACCGCGCGGCTGAGCAATCCGCTGGGTGTTAGCATGCCGGACCATCGCCAGAAGCAGCTGCTGAGCCTGGCCGCGCGGTTCGACATCCAGATCGTCGAGGACGATATCTACGGCGAACTGATGTTCGATCAGGGCCAGTACAAGGCGCTCAAGTCCAATGATCGGGACGGACGTGTCATCTACTGTTCCAGCTTCTCCAAGACGCTCTCGCCTGGCGTGCGGATCGGCTGGGTCATCGCTGGCCGGCATCAGCCGGAGATCGAGCGCCTGCAGACGTTCAGCACTCACTCCGCCTGCAGCGTCACGCAAATGGGCGTGGCGGCTTATCTCGAGAATGGCGGCTACGACCGCCACCTGCGGGCGATTCGCCAGGAGTACCGCAAGAACCTCAGTGCCTTCCAGCTGGCGGTGCAACGCTACTTCCCGGAAGGCACCCAGATGACGCGGCCCAAGGGAAACTTCATTCTGTGGGTCAGCCTACCGGTGCGGGTCAATACCCAGGAGCTTCACGTGCGGGCGCTGGCGCAGGGCATCAGCATCGCGCCGGGGTTGATCTTCAGTAACACTGAACAATTCAATCACTGCATTCGTCTCAACTGTGGGCTGCCCTGGAACAACGAGACCGAGCGCGCGCTGCGCACACTTGGGCAGCTGGCTTCGGAGTTGTGCCAGGACGCACAATAACGTTTTGACCCCGCAGTCCTGAGGTTCATTTCATGCAAAGGCCGCTGCTGCTGTTGATCTCGTTGGCCTTGCTGAGTGGCTGTGGTGATGATCCGAGGCCCGAGCCTGAGGATGTGCCGAGGCCGGTCGAGCAACCAGAGCAGGCCCCGGTTGCCTCTGAGCCAGCGGAGGAGCCGCCAGATCTGCAGATTGAACTGGCTGCACCCGAAGAGTCCGAAGACTCGGCTTCGCCAGACGTGCAGATCAGTATTCCCGAACCGGAACCCGTACCGCGGGCTGCACCAGCCAAACGCCCTGCGCCAGCGAAGCCGGAGGACGTTGACCTTCCCGAGGCCGAACTTGATCTGCACTTGCCGGAGGAGCTCGCCGAGGAGCTGATGCCCGCGCCCAGCGCCGAGGCTGCACGGTTGCTGCCGCCACTTTTTGAAAAAGGCAAGGCGTCTCAGTCGATGCAGATCGGCGGTCGTCTGATCTCCGGTGAGGATGAAGACGAGGCACTGATCGACGGCGCCGAAATCCGATTCGAGTTCAAGCGCTGATTGGAGCGCGCCTGCAATTCTGGCCTCAGCTGATATCAGTCGGGCGTGCGAGCAGCCGCCGCAGTTCCTCGGCTGGCATTGGCAGGCTCATGTGGAATCCCTGTACCTCAGTACAGCCATCATCTGTCAACAGGCGTAGTTGCTCCTCGGTTTCTACCCCTTCGGCGGTTACTCGCATCTGCAGCCCGCGGCCCAGCTCGATCAGCGCGCGCACGATTGAGTGGTCTTCCGTCGATTGCTCGATGCCAGCCACGAAGCTGTTGTCAATTTTTATGACGTCGAACGGGTAATGACGCAGGTTGGTCAGCGACGAATAGCCGGTGCCGAAGTCATCTACCGCCAGGTGAACGCCGAGCGCCTTGATGCGCTTGAGTGCGTCCAGCGTGCTTTGCGTCTCCTGGAGCAGCGCGCTTTCAGTGACCTCCAGCTCCAAACGCTCTCCCGGCAGACCGTTCTCGCGAAGCGCGCGGGCTATTTCGTCGAGCAGACGATCATCGTGCAGTTGCAGCGGCGAGAGGTTGACCGACACGGTCATTTCGACCGGCCAGCTGGCGGCTTGCTGGCAGGCCTGGTGCAACACCCAACGTCCGAGCGGGATGATCAATCCGGCCTCTTCGGCCAGAGGGATGAACTGTTCGGGGAGCAGCATGCCCTGCGTGGGGTGGTGCCAGCGCACCAGGGCCTCGGCGCCAATGATCTGCATGCTCTGGCTCAAGTAGCGTGGCTGGTAATGGACTTCCAGTTGCTGCTCGGCTATCGCAACGCGCAGCTCCTCTTCACGCCTGAGTCGTTCATGCAGGCGCTGGTCCATCTCCCTGCCGTACGCCCGCCAGGTGCCTCGCCCGGCGTCCTTGGCTTGATAGAGCGCGATGTCGGCGCAACGTAGCAGTTCGTTGGCCTGGGAGGCATCGTCAGGCGCCAGGGCAACGCCGATGCTCGCACCGATGCTGATTTGCTGGTCTTCGTAGATGAAGGGTGCGCTGAGCGCCTCGATGATGCGATTGCACAGGCGATCAATGCCGCCGTCCTCGCTCATGCGGTGCAGCGCGACGACGAACTCGTCGCCACCGAGACGTGCCACCAGGTCGCCATCCCGGGTGCGCTCGCGCAGGCGAGACGCTACGCCCATCAGGACCTCATCACCTGCCGCATGTCCCAGGGTGTCGTTGACCGGTTTGAAGCGATCGAGGTCGATATAGAGCAGAGTCAGGGTCGAGCCGCTACGCAGCGACGCCAGGTTCTGCTCGAGGTAGTCGCGCAACCGGCTGCGGTTGGGCAGTCCGGTCAACGGATCGTGCTGGGAAAGATACTGGACGCGTGCCTGCGCCTTGGTTTCCTCGGTGACGTCGCTGGCCGTTCCGCGGTAGCCGACCAGTGCGCCGTCGTGCCGGATGCTGCGCGCGGCCAGGCGACAGAAGCGCTCGCAGCCATCGGCTGCTCGGTAACTGCTGCGCAATGGCGTGATCTCCGGCGCTTCGAGCCAGCTCCGCAGTGCCGCGCTGTCGGTGATCAGCAGCTCCAGCAAGGGGCGGCCCAGCCACTGCTTCGGTTCGTAGCCGGTGATCTGCCGAAAGCGGTTGGAGAGGAAGGTCAGGCGGGCCTGCTCGTCGGTCTCCCAGATCCAGTCGGAGGCCGCTTCGGCTACATCGCGAAAACGCTCCTCGCTCTCGGCCAATGCACTGCGGCTGGAGGCGAGGCGTGCGTAGCTCAGATCGAGCAGGTGCATCGCGCGTAGCGCATGGCGCACTAGCAGCCAGGCGAGCAGCCCAAGACCCAGCGCCACGGCGGCGAGAACGGGCAGCGTGACCAGTAGCAGCAGGCGGCCCGGCTGCGCGGCTGTCCAGGTGAAGTAGACCGCAGTCCCATCCTCCAGGGTTTGGCTAATCGCCGGCCCGGCATGATCCGCTGGATCGGTAAGCAACTTCAGTTTCTCCACAGCGTACTGCTCGCCGATCGCCTCAAGCCGTTCGGCGTCGAGTACGTCGACGAAGACGAGCGTGGATGGCGGCCCTTCGTGCTCTTCGATGTCGGCGCCACCCGTGGCCAGCGATGCAGCCGCGACCAATGCAGGTTGCCCGTGTAGCCAGAGTAAGGCCGAGGCTCCGGCATCGTCTTCTGCTGCCTCACGGGCCCGAGCAAGTAGCTCAGATAGGCCGTGCTGCAAATACTGGAAAGCATCCACCGCCTGCAGCTCGCCGTGAATCACGGCGTACGAGGTGTCGCCCGACGGGGTGATTACCAGTATCGCCTCATAGCCGAAATCCTTGTACAGCGAGGGCCCAAGATTGGCTTGGGCGTAAGCCCAGTTCGCGTCGACCTGCTTGCTCAGATGCAAATAGGCGTCGCCCCAGAAGGCGTAATCGACGATGGAGCGATTCATCCAGTCGTGCTGTGCCTGTAATGCCTTGCTGGCAAGGAAATGGCTCTGCTGCAGGGCGTCCTGGTCGATCTTGCGGGCGATATGAGCGATGGCAAAAGCGGCGGCAACAATCGCCGCCACCAGCAGCGCGACCATGCCGGGGAGAATGCGACGGGCAAAGATCGCCTTAGCCTTCGGTTTGGCCGGGCCGTCAATGGAGTAGGGAGATTGCATTAAAGGAGTCCTGCCAGAACTGCATGTACGCGGCAAACGGGCATAGTGCCATTATTGAGCGCAGCGGGCATCTGTAAACGTCAGCCGGTATCGCGGTCCGGCATTCGTCGGCGGTCAGCGATCGCGCGACTCCTGCGCGTCGGCCTCGGCATTGCGCTGGGCAATTCGCTTCTTCTGCTCGTCGGTCAGCGGAATTTTCCGGGCAGTGGAGCGCAACATCAACAGACTGCCGACGATCGACCCTAATGCGACGACCAGAATCAGCCAGAAATACCAGGGCATGCTATTCCTCCAGGCGGGTGGTGAATGGGGCCGCTCGGGTGGCGACCCCCCGCGCACTTTACGTCGGTGCGGCTTTGGGGTCACCGCTCTAGGTCAAACCCCATGAGATTTTGACCGCGATCTGCAGCTTTCGTCGCGCCCGGTGTTTTCTGCGACAATGCGCGCCGACTTTTCCGAGGACGTGCCATGACCTGCCAGACTCCGATTATCGTAGCGCTCGATTTTCCATCCCGCGATGCCGCGTTGGCCTTGGCGCGCCAGCTCGATCCGCGGCTTTGCCGGGTCAAGGTCGGCAAGGAGTTGTTCACGCGTTGTGGTCCGGCGGTGGTCGAGGCATTGCAGGGAATGGGCTTCGAGGTGTTCCTCGATCTCAAGTTTCACGACATCCCCAACACCACCGCGATGGCGGTGAAGGCCGCTGCCGAGCTGGGTGTGTGGATGGTCAATGTGCACTGCTCCGGCGGGCTGCGGATGATGGCGGCGTGCCGTGAAACGCTTTCCGGTATGGCCGGACCCGCGCCGCTACTGATTGGCGTGACAGTGCTGACCAGCATGGAGCAGAACGATCTCGCCGGAATCGGTCTGGATATCACGCCGCAGGAGCAGGTGTTGCGGCTGGCCGGTCTGGCCGCGCAAGCCGGGCTGGATGGGTTGGTCTGTTCGGCGCAGGAGGCGGTGCCGCTCAAGGCGCAGTTCCCGACGCTGCAGCTGGTCACTCCGGGTATCCGCCCGGCCGGCAGTGCGCTGGACGACCAGCGCCGCATCCTGACTCCGGCCCAGGCCATGGCTGCGGGGTCCGATTATCTGGTGATCGGCCGGCCGATCGCGCAGGCAGCCGATCCGGCGCAAGCGCTGGCAGCTGTAGTGGCCGAGCTTGCTTGACGAAAAAAGGCTGGGCCTTGCGGCTCAGCCTTTGTTGAGTGGAAAAGGTGATCAGCTGACCTTGAGCACCAGCTTGCCGAAGTTGCCGCCGGTGAACAGCTTCATCAGCGTGTCGGGGAAGGTCTGCAATCCTTCGATGACGTCTTCCTTGCTCTTGAGTTGGCCGCTTGCGAGCCATTCCGCCATGTCGCGCATCGCTTCGGGATAGCGCGAAACATAGTCGGTCACCACCATGCCCTCCATCCGTGCGCGATTGACCAGCAGCGACAGGTAGTTGGATGGGCCTTTCACCGCTTCTTTGTTGTTGTACTGGCTGATGGCGCCGCAGATCACCACACGCGCGCCGACGCTGATGCGCTGCAGCACGGTATCCAAGATGTCGCCGCCGACGTTGTCGAAGTACACGTCCACGCCTTTCGGGCATTCGCGCTTCAAGCCAGCCGCCAGATCCTCGTTTTTGTAATCGATGGCACCGTCGAAGCCGAGCTTCTCGGTGAGGAAGCGGCATTTATCTGCGCCGCCGGCGATGCCCACCACGCGACAGCCTTTGATCTTGGCGATCTGTCCGGCAATGCTGCCGACCGCACCGGCGGCGCCGGAAATCACCACGGTCTCGCCGGCCTTGGGCTGACCGACCGACAGCAGAGCGAAGTAGGCGGTCATGCCGGTCATGCCCAGTGCCGAGAGGTAGCGGGGCAGCGGCGCCTGCAGCGGGTCGACCTTGTAGAAGCCCCTCGGCTCGCCGAGGTAGTACGCCTGCACGCCCAGCGCACCGTTTACATAGTCGCCTTCCTTGTAGTCCGGATGCTGCGAGGCGATCACCTTGCCGACGCCGAGGGCGCGCATCACTTCGCCGATGCCCACCGGCGGAATGTAGGACTTGGCATCGTTCATCCAGCCGCGCATGGCCGGGTCGATGGACAGGTATTCGACCTTGACCAGAATCTGATTGGGGCCAGGCTCGCTCACCGGCTTCTCGACGTAGTCGAAGGTTTCCCGGGTCGGCGCACCGATCGGCCGCTGGGCTAGCAGGAATTGCTGGTTGAGCAGGGTCATGAAATAAGCCTCGTGTTTGCGAAAGGTTTGGTTTAGCCCGGCCAGCGCGGCGCCGCAAGGTACGTCAGCAGGCTGGAATGAATGGGCATCCAGTTCGGTGATATGACCCTGGCAGCAGTGAAATGCGCGAGCGCATGGCGGTATAAGTTCGACCGGGAAGCCTTGTGCGGTCATTTCGCGGGCATCAAGGTGAGACGAATTCTTCGGGAAGAACAATCATGAGCATGACATTCTCCGGGCAGGTTGCCCTGGTTACCGGCGCAGCAGCAGGCATCGGTCGCGCCACGGCGCAGGCGTTCGCCGAGCAGGGCCTCAAGGTGGTGCTGGCCGACATCGACGAAGCGGGCATCTGCGATGGCGCAGAAAGCATTCGTGCTGCTGGCGGCCAGGCGATCGCCGTGCGCTGCGACGTGACGCGTGACGCGGAGGTCAAGGCGCTCATCGAGCAGACGCTGGGGCAATACGGGCGACTCGATTACGCATTCAACAACGCCGGCATCGAGATCGAGCAGGGACGCCTGGCCGAAGGCAGCGAGGCGGAGTTCGATGCGATCATGGGCGTCAACGTCAAGGGCGTCTGGCTGTGCATGAAGCACCAACTGCCGGTCATGCTGGCGCAGGGCGGTGGCGCCATCGTCAATACCGCGTCGGTCGCGGGCCTGGGCGCCGCGCCGAAGATGAGCATCTATGCGGCATCCAAGCATGCGGTGATCGGCCTGACCAAATCCGCGGCCATCGAGTACGCCAAGAAGCAGATCCGCGTGAATGCGGTATGTCCGGCGGTGATCGACACCGACATGTTCCGTCGCGCCTACGAGGCCGATCCGCGCAAGGCTGAGTTTGCCGCCGCAATGCACCCGGTCGGGCGCATCGGCAAGGTCGAGGAGATCGCAGCCGCGGTGTTGTACCTGTGCAGCGATGGTGCCGCGTTCACCACCGGCCAAGCGCTGGCGGTGGATGGTGGTGCGACGGCGGTCTAGCGAGTCTGCCCGGCGCTCTCTGGGCCGGGCAACACTTTTGACGCGGGCCTAGCTGCGGCGGCCCAGAATCACCAGCGTCAACACCCCCGCAATCAGCCCCCATAGCGCGGCGCCTATTCCGAACAGTGTCAGCCCCGACGCCGTCACCATAAAGGTGATCAGCGCCGCCTCGCGCTCGTTGGGCTGCTGCATGGCTTGGGTCAGCCCCGAGCCGATCGAGCCGAGCAGCGCCAGCGCGGCGACCGACAACACCAGTGCCGCCGGAAAGGCGGCGAACAAAGCCGCCAGGGTTGCGCCGAAGATCCCCGCGATTCCGTAGAACACGCCGCACCAGGCAGCCGCCGTATAGCGTTTGTTCGGATCGGGGTGGGCTTCGGGGCCTGCGCAGATCGCCATGGTGATCGCCGCCAGGTGGATGCCATGGGAGCCGAATGGCGCCAGCAACACCGAGGCGATGCCGGTGGTCGAGATCAGTGGCGAAGCCGGCACCTGATAGCCCTCGGCACGCAGCACGGCCAGGCCCGGCATGTTCTGCGACGCCATGGCGATGACGAACAGCGGTATGCCGATGCTGAAGATCGCGGCGAGGGAAAACGCCGGCGTGGTCCATACCGGCACCGCGACCTGCAGGCTGAAACGCTGGAAGTCCAACAGGCCGAAGACTCCAGCGATCAAGCAGCCGACCAGCAGGGCGGCGAGCACGGCGTAGCGTGGTTGCAAGCGTTTGGCCAGCAGATAGCTGAAGAACATGCTAAGCACCAGCAGCGGCTGAACCTCGACAGCACGGAAAATCTCGCTGCCGATATTGAACAGCACGCCCGCCAGCAGTGCCGCTGCCAGCGATGCCGGGACTCGCCGCATCAGCCGTTCAAAGCTGCCGGTAATGCCACACAGGGCAATCAGCGCCGAGGCGAAGATGAACGCGCCGATGGCTTCTGCGTACGGCACGCCGGGCAGGCTGGTGATCAACAGGGCGGCGCCCGGCGTCGACCAGGCAACCACCACCGGCGTGCGATAGCGCAGCGACAGACCGATGCTGCAGATCGCCATGCCGATCGATAGCGCCCAGATCCATGAGGATATCTGCGCCGCGCTCAGGCCTGCGGCTTGGCCGGCCTGGAACATCAGCACCAGCGAACTGGTATAGCCGGTGAGCATGGCGATGAAACCGGCCACGACGGTAGAAGGCGAGCTGTCGCTCAGGGGGTGCAAGGCGGTGCGGCTGATCTGGTTCATTCTGTGTTTCTACTTATATGAGGGCGCGGCGGCGCGCTAGAGCGCACCTATCCTACAAGCCTATGGGCCCCGCACGGGAAGCGTCGCGGTACAGCGGCGAGTGCATTGGGCGTAACAGTCGTCAGTCCGAGTGCAGGTCATCGCCGCGCCTGTGCGACGCGGCTCGATCTGGCACCCTTGTTGCTATCTACTCCATGCCTGCCGCGATGCGTCAAAAAAACCGCGGCTGTTGGAGGGTTAGATGAGTCAGGGTGTTCAATTCAATCGCTTGATGCTGGAAATGCGGGCCATGCAGACCGATGCAATGGCGCGCAGCAAGCCGGAGGTCAAGACCCAGGAGGTCGGCGCTCCGAGCTTCTCCGACATGCTTGGCCAGGCGGTGAACAAGGTGCACGAAACCCAGCAGGTTTCGAGCCAGCTGTCGTCTGCCTTCGAAATGGGGCAGGGCGGTGTTGACCTGACCGAAGTGATGATCGCCTCGCAGAAGGCCAGCGTTTCTTTTCAGGCCATGACCCAGGTGCGTAACAAGCTGGTTCAGGCTTACCAAGACATCATGCAGATGCCGGTTTGAGGCGGATTGAATCATGGCTGAAGCGTTGAGCAACGTTCCGGTGCCGGCTACCGTCGAGGGCGTCAAGAAGCCCCTGCTGGGCTTGTCCTTCCTGGAAAACCTTTCGGATATGTCCATGCTGCGGCAGGTCGGCCTGTTGGTCGGTCTGGCGGCGAGTGTGGCGATCGGTTTTGCTGTGGTGCTCTGGTCGCAGCAGCCCGACTATCGCCCGCTGCTTGGCAGCCTGGCCGGGATGGATGCCAACCAGGTAATGGAAACCCTGGCCGCCGCGGATATCGCCTATACCGTCGAGCCCAATTCCGGCGCGTTGCTGGTCAAAGCCAATGATCTGGCGCGTGCCCGCCTCAAACTCGCCAGTGCCGGTGTTGCGCCGGCCGACAGCAATATCGGTTTCGAGATTCTCGACAAGGATCAGGGCCTCGGCACCAGCCAATTCATGGAGGCGACTCGCTATCGTCGCGGCCTCGAAGGCGAGCTGGGTCGTACTATCTCCAGCCTGAACAACGTCAAGGGTGCCCGGGTGCACCTGGCCATTCCGAAAAGCTCCGTGTTCGTCCGCGACGAGCGCAAGCCTAGCGCCTCAGTCCTGGTGGAGCTGTATCCGGGCCGCGCGCTGGAGCCGAGCCAAGTGATGGCGATCATCAATCTGGTCGCGACCAGCGTGCCGGAGCTGAACAAGTCGCAGATCACCGTGGTGGACCAGAAAGGCACCCTGCTGTCCGACCAGCAAGAGCTGACCGAGCTGAGCATGGCCGGCAAACAGTTCGACTACAGCCGCCGCATGGAGAGCCTTTACACCCAGCGCGTACACAACATCCTGCAACCGGTACTGGGTAGCGGTCGCTACAAGGCGGAAGTATCGGCAGATGTTGATTTCAGCGCGGTTGAGTCCACCTCGGAAACCTTCAATCCAGATCAGCCGGCGCTGCGCAGCGAGCAGAGCGTCAATGAACAGCGCCAGAGCAGCCTGCCGCCCCAAGGCGTACCGGGCGCCCTGAGCAACCAGCCACCTGGGCCGGCTGCTGCGCCTGAGCAGGCCAATCAGGCCGCCGCTGCCGCTGGCGCCGTGGCTCCCGGCCAGCCGCTGCTCGATGCCAATGGCCAACAGATCATGGATCCGGTAACCGGCCAGCCGATGCTCGCGCCTTTCCCGGCCGACAAGCGCGAACAGGCCACGCGCAATTATGAGCTCGACCGTTCCATCAGCTATACCAAGCAACAGCACGGCCGCCTGCGTCGCTTGTCGGTAGCCGTCGTGGTGGACGATCAGATGTCGATCAACGCCGCCGGTGAGATGGTCCGCGTGCCATGGACTGCCGACGATCTGGCGCGCTTTACCCGTCTGGTGCAGGACTCCGTGGGCTTCGATGCAAGCCGCGGCGACAGCGTCAGCGTGATCAACACGGCATTCGTGGCCGACAGTTTTGGCGAAACCTTCGAAGAGATTCCGTTCTATTCGCAACCCTGGTTCTGGGACATCGTCAAGCAGGTGCTCGGCGTGCTGTTCATCCTGGTGCTGGTGTTCGGTGTTCTGCGTCCGGTGCTCAAGAGCCTGACCAACCCCACCAGTGGCAAGGAGCTGCAAGTCGCCAATGGTCCGGGTGATCTGGGCGACGAGGAAGGCCTGGAGTCGGGCCTGTCGAATGACCGGGTCAGCCTGAGTGGCCCGCAGAACATCCTGTTGCCAAGCCCCAGCGAGGGATATGAAGCCCAGCTGAACGCGATCAAGAACCTGGTGGCCGATGACCCGGGACGGGTAGCCCAGGTGGTGAAAGAGTGGATCAACGCCGATGAGTGACAATCGAGTTCAAGCCAAGCTCAACAAGGTCGACAAGGCCGCCATTCTACTGCTCTCGCTGGGTGAAACCGATGCCGCGCAGGTTCTGCGCCATCTCGGTCCGAAGGAGGTGCAGCGGGTCGGTACTGCCATGGCACAAATGCGCAATGTGCAGAAAGTCCAGATCGAACAGGTGATGAGCGAATTCGTCGAGATCGTCGGTGATCAGACCAGTCTGGGTGTGGGCTCCGATGGCTACATCCGCAAGATGCTCACCCAGGCACTGGGCGAGGATAAAGCTGGTGGGCTCATCGACCGTATCCTGCTGGGCGGCAATACCAGTGGTCTGGATAGCCTCAAGTGGATGGAGCCGCGTGCAGTGGCCGACGTGATCCGCTACGAGCACCCGCAGATCCAGGCCATCGTGGTGGCCTATCTCGATCCGGATCAGGCCGGCGAAGTGCTCTCGCACTTCGACCACAAGGTGCGACTGGATATCGTGTTGCGCGTTTCCTCGCTCAATACCGTGCAGCCGGCTGCGCTGAAGGAATTGAACCTGATATTGGAAAAGCAGTTCTCCGGCAGTACCAACACCAGCCGGGCCAGCCTGGGTGGCGTGAAGCGTGCCGCAGACATAATGAACTATCTGGACAGCTCCATCGAAGGCCAGCTGATGGACGCCATTCGCGACGTGGACGAGGATCTGTCCAGCCAGATCGAGGACCTCATGTTCGTCTTCGACAACCTCGCCGAAGTCGACGACCGTGGCATCCAGGTGCTGCTGCGTGAGGTATCCTCCGATGTGCTGGTGATGGCGCTCAAGGGCGCCGACGACGGCATCAAAGAGAAGGTCTTCAAGAACATGTCCAAACGCGCCGGCGAACTGTTGCGCGATGATCTGGAAGCCAAGGGTCCGGTGCGCGTCAGCGATGTCGAAAACGCGCAGAAGGAAATCCTTACCATTGCTCGCCGCATGGCCGAGGCCGGAGAAATCGTTCTGGGCTCCAAGGGCGGCGAGGAAATGATCTAAGCAGGTACGAATCCCTCACATGGCCAAGGACAACCCCAGCGACGTCATTCGTGCGAAAGATGTCAGCCTGTTCGATCGCTGGTCTTTGCCCAGTTTCGATCCGCAAGGTGAGGAACAGGTGGTGCCTGCGGTTCAGGCCGTGGAGGAACCTGTTGAAGAGTTGGCGCGTAGCGAAGACGTGCCGGTCGAGGAAGTCAAACCGCTGACGCTCGACGAGCTCGAAGCGATCCGCCAGCAGGCCTACAACGAAGGTTTTGCTACTGGAGAGAAAGACGGCTTTCACGCCGGGCAGCTCAAGGCGCGGCAGGAAGCCGATGCGGCGCTGGCGCCACGGGTGGAGAGCCTGGAACGGCTGATGGAGCAGTTACTCGATCCGATCGCCGATCAGGATCGTAATCTAGAGCACGCCATGGCCACCCTGGTCAGCCATATGGCGCGCGAGGTGATTCAGCGCGATCTGTTGATCGATTCCAGCCAGATTCGCCAGGTATTGCGCGAAGCGCTGAAGCTGTTGCCCATGGGCGCCAACAACGTGCGCATTCATGTCAATCCGCAGGATTTCGAGCTGATCAAGGCGCTGCGTGAGCGGCACGAGGAAACCTGGCGAATTCTCGAGGACAGTAGCCTGCTGCCTGGCGGCTGCCATATCGAAACCGAACACAGCCGAATCGATGCCAGCATCGAGACGCGCCTCACCCAGGCCATCAAGCAACTGTTCGAACAGCAGCGGGAGAACGCTACCCGTCCTCCTGCGGCGGATCTGACCATCGAACTGGACGTGCCCGATGCGCCTTGAGCGAGTCAGTTTCGCCAAGCGTTTCGAAGCCTACAGCGAAGCGATCAAGCTGCCCGGCCAGCCGATGCTGGAGGGGCGCCTGCTACGTATGGTCGGCCTGACGCTGGAGGCGGAGGGCCTGCGCGCAGCGGTCGGCAGTCGCTGCCTGGTGATCAACGACGATAGCTATCACCCCACCGAGGTCGAGGCCGAGGTGATGGGCTTTTCCAGCGGCAAGTTGTACCTGATGCCGGTCGGCAGTCTTGCTGGTATCGCGCCTGGCGCGCGGGTCGTGCCGTTGGTAAATACCGGACGGTTGCCCATGGGCATGTCCATGCTAGGCCGTGTGCTCGATGGGGCAGGGCGTGCGCTGGACGGCAAGGGCGGCATGAGGGCCGAGGACTGGGTGCCGATGGACGGCCCGGTGATCAACCCGCTCAAGCGCCATCCGATCAGCGAGCCGCTGGACGTCGGTATCCGCAGCATCAACGGCTTGCTCACCGTCGGGCGTGGCCAGCGTCTAGGTCTGTTCGCCGGCACAGGCGTCGGCAAGTCGGTACTGCTGGGCATGATGACCCGCTTCACCGAGGCCGACATCATCGTGGTCGGGTTGATCGGCGAGCGTGGCCGCGAGGTCAAGGAGTTCATCGAGAACATCCTCGGCGAGGAGAGCATCAAGCGTTCGGTAGTCGTCGCATCGCCTGCCGACGAAGCGCCGCTGATGCGCCTGCGTGCCGCGCAGTATTGCACCCGTATCGCGGAATACTTCCGCGACAAGGGCAAGAACGTGCTGCTGCTGATGGATTCGTTGACCCGCTACGCCCAAGCCCAGCGCGAGATCGCCCTGGCCATCGGCGAGCCGCCGGCGACCAAGGGCTACCCGCCATCGGTATTCGCCAAGCTGCCCAGCCTGGTCGAACGCGCCGGCAATGCCGAACAGGGTGGTGGTTCCATCACCGCGTTCTATACCGTGTTGTCGGAAGGTGATGACCAGCAGGACCCAATCGCGGATGCCGCTCGTGGCGTGCTCGACGGGCACATCGTGCTGTCGCGTCGGCTGGCCGAGGAAGGCCACTACCCGGCGATCGACATCGAGGCCTCCATCAGCCGGGTCATGCCGCAGGTGGTAAGCGCCGATCATGTCAGGGCCTCGCAACGCTTCAAGCAGCTGTGGTCGCGCTATCAGCAGAGCCGCGATCTGATCAGCGTCGGCGCCTACGTGCCGGGTGGCGACCCGGAAACCGACTTGGCCATCGCCCGGCAGGCGGAGATGGTCCGCTACCTGCGCCAGGGGCTAGATGAAAGCGAGGACCTCAACCAGAGTGCCGCGCAGCTGGCTGCGGTTTTCAGTCCTCGGCAAGCGGGCTAACCGATGGCGGCCAGTCGAGCGGCGCGCCTGGCGCCGGTCATCGAAATGGCCGAGCGTGCCGAACGTGATGCCGCACGGCTGCTCGGGCAGGCCCAGACGCAGCTGACGCAGGCCGAAACCAAGCTCGCCGAACTCGAGCAGTATTTCGGTGATTATCAGCAGCAATGGATGCAGCAGGGCAGCCAGGGCGTTTCCGGGCAGTGGCTGATGAACTATCAGCGCTTTCTGTCCCAGCTGGAATCGGCTATCGGCCAGCAGCAGCGCAGCGTCAACTGGTATCGCGACAATTTGCTCAAGCTGCGCCAGCAATGGCATCAAAAGCATGCGCGAGTGGAAGGGTTGAGCAAGCTGATCGAAAGTTATCAGCGCGAGGCTCGCATCGCCGCGGACAAGCGTGAACAGAAGCTGCTCGACGAATTTGCTCAGCGATTGGCCGGCCGTGCTCGTGATCGATGATCCGCCGCCTGCCTGCCCGTCGCCTCGACCCGGTGTGCGCCCACGCCGGATTCGTGCTTGCCGTGTTGCGCCTTGAGTGATAAATCTTCACCCGTTCCTTACGCAGCGTTCATCAGCCCTTGATGGACGGTCGGTCCGGCCTGGTTCGGATCACTGCATATTCAGCCCGCATACGGCTGTCCACTTCGCATAAGCGACGGCCGCCAGCGCGAGCAGCCTTCTAGATGTTCCGGATCAGGGAGTCCCGCATGACCATTAACTCGCAGCCTTCGGTGGATGGGCAGGAGCTGACCATTTCCATTAGCGGACGCTTCGACTTCAATGCGCATCAGGCCTTCCGCGATGCCTACCAGCGTCAGGATGTGAATCCCCAGCGTTATGTGGTGAATTTGCAGGGCACCACCTATATGGATAGCTCGGCGCTGGGAATGCTGCTGTTGCTGCGTGACCACGCCGGCGGCGATGAAGCTGATATTCGCCTGCTCAACTGTAGTCCCGATGTACGCAAGATCCTTTCGGTATCCAATTTCGAACAGTTGTTCGTGATTGCCTGACATGCCGATGCGGCTGTCGATCCTGATCGCCGAGGACAGCCCGGTCGATCGGATGCTGCTTTCCACCATCGTCGCCAAACAGGGTCATCGGGTACTTACCGCGGCTGATGGTCAGGAAGCAGTCGAGCTGTTTCAGCAGGAGCGTCCGCAGCTGGTGCTGATGGATGCGCTGATGCCGGTGATGGACGGCTTCGAGGCGGCGCGGCGCATCAAGCAGCTGGCTGGTGACGAGCTGGTACCGATCATCTTTCTGACCTCGCTGACCGAGCACGAAGCGCTGGCCAGCTGCCTGGAAGCGGGCGGCGATGACTTCATAGCCAAGCCCTACAACCCGATCATCCTCGAAGCCAAGATCCAGGCCATGCACCGCCTGCGCCGACTCCAGGCGACGGTGCTAGAGCAGCGTGACCTGATTGCAAGGCGTAACCAGCAATTGCTTGCCGAGCACCGGGCAGCCAAGGCGATCTTCGATAAGGTCGCCCATGCCGGCTGCTTGAGCGCGCCGAACATCCGTTACCGGCAGTCGCCCCAGGCCCTGTTCAATGGAGACCTGCTGCTGGCGGTCCAGGCGCCAGCAGGGCAGATGTTCGTCCTGCTCGGCGACTTCACGGGGCATGGGTTGCCCGCAGCAATCGGGGCCATGCCGTTGGCGGAAACCTTTTATGGGATGGCCGCCAAGGGTTATTCCAGCACCGATATCCTTCGCGAGATGAATGCCAAGCTCAAGCAGATCCTCCCGGTGGAAATGTTCTGCTGCGCGGCCCTGCTCGACATCAACCCCCAGCAGGGCACGTTGCGGGTTTGGAACGGTGGCTTGCCGGACGGTTACCTGATCTCCGCCAATGGCCAGCGCACCGCTTTGGTTTCCCGTCATTTGCCGCTGGGCGTGGTGTCCGCCGCGGCGCTCGACGATAAGTTCGAGCATTACCCGCTGGCACCCGGCGACCGTCTGCTATTGCTCTCCGACGGCGTGGTGGAGAGTCGCAATGCCGATGATGAGCTCTTTGGTGAGGAGCGCTTGCTGGCTGCGCTGACCGCCAATCGCGATCCGGCGCAGCTCTTTGATGAGGTCGAGCAGGCGCTGCTGGATTTCCATGGTCAGCAGCATGACGATCTCAGTCTGGTCGAGGTGGTGGTAACTGACGGGACGATCGCCGCGCCGCTCGCTGCGGCGGCTACTGCACATCGCTCGCGGCCCATGGACTGGTCGATTCGACTCGAAATGCGAGCCGAAAGCCTGCGCAGCGGCAATCCGCTTCCGATGCTGCTGCAGCTATTGTTGCAGGTCAATCAGCTACGTCCGCGCGCCGGTGCCATCTATGCCGTACTTGGCGAGCTTTATTCCAATGCTCTGGAACATGGCGTGCTTGGTCTCGACTCGGCGCTCAAGTGCGATGCCGAGGGTTTCAAGCGCTACTACGACTTACGCCAGCAACGGCTGCAGGCCTTGGCCGAAGGGCATGTTCATCTGGAGCTGGCCATCAGGACGGACGCCCGCGGCGGGCGCTTGCGCATCGATATCGACGACAGTGGCGGCGGGTTCGACGTGACGCAAGCGTTGCAGGTTCAGCTGGCTGGGGACCGCCTCAGTGGCAGGGGGCTGCACCTGATACGCCAGTTGAGCGACGGATTCGACTGGCAGTCGGACGGTCAGGGGCTGAGCGTGGAGTTCATCTGGCCGGCTGAGGCATAATCCGTCGCTTTCAATCAGGGGTGTGCCGGTGTCCAACACTCATCTCGATAGCGCCGTGCTGGCCACGCTGCAGGACGTAATGGAGAGTGAGTATCCGGCACTGCTGGATACCTTTCTCGCCGATTCCGAAGAGCGTGTCCGGCTGCTGCGCCAGGCCTGCCAAGCCGAGCAGGCCGAAACGCTGCGCCGTGCCGCGCACAGCTTCAAGGGCAGTTGCAGCAACATGGGCGCTTTGCTCCTGGCAGAGCTCTGCCAGGAGCTGGAAGCGGCCGCTCGGGGTGAGCAGCTTGCGCAGGCGCCTGCCCTCATCGCGTCCATCGAACGCGAATTCGCTATTGTCGGCATTCTGTTCAGAGCGGAGCGCCAACGCTACGCCTGATGGCCAAATCTCTGACGCGGGTCGCCTACTCAACCGCCGTCGACGCGGCTTGCGATGCCGCGAAACCCCGCAGTTGCTGCATGTGGCAGGCCCTGCGAGCCCCTTTGTCGTTGCGCTGAGCATCATTTGATCCTGGCCCGGAACTTGCTCTACTACCGCTACGATCCACCCGTAGCGGTAATGACCTCATGGCTGTTTCCCCCGACCTGTTACTCAAAACGCCTTCCGTTGATGCCCGAGCCAAGGCTTCGGCCAAGGCCCCGGACGCGCCGCGCGAAGGGCGGGACAGCGGCAGCGCCAGCTTTTCGGACGTCTACGCCAAGGAACGCCAGAGCAAACCTGTCGAGCGCTCGGCGCGCAATGACAGTGGTCGCGACAAGCCCGTTGACGACAAAGGCCGGCAAGAAGCAGCCGGCGTAAATGCCGACGAAAAGTCGGCAGTTGCCGAAAGCGGCAATGCATTGCCCGCGGACGCAGCCTCCGAAGAACTGCCTGAGACCGAGCTGGACCCGCTGTTGCTGCTGGGCCTGGGCGGACAATTCGTGACCCAGGCAGACGCTCAGCCGGCAGGGGAGCCGGAGGGCGATTCGCTGCTGGCCGGGCTTCCAGTGGCGCAAAGCCTTACTGCCGGGGAAGGGGAGCTGGTCGCGGATGAGCCAGCGGTCACCGGCTTGCAGACATCGGCTGAGACGCTGGGCGTGCAGAAGTCGACGCAGCAATTGCAGAATCCGCTGGCTGATGCGCAGGCAAAGGCCGAGGCGGACGATGGTTTTGCCAGCGTTCTGCTGGCGGGCAAGGACTCGGCGGATAGCGAAGAGCCTGAACTGGAGCTTGCAGTAAAGGATCTGCTGGACAGCGTTGAGGCCCCCAAGGAAAGCCGCTCCTCGAGTGCCAGTGAATTGGCCGCAGCGCGTCTCAATCCCTTGAGCCAGGCGATCACCCAGCAGGTTCAGCAGGCGCAGCGGCCAGCTCTGGTACCCGGGCAGCCGGTGCAGATGCAGCAGTCCGGCTGGAGCGAGGCTGTAGTGAACCGCGTGATGTGGCTGTCCAGTCAGAATCTGAAATCGGCCGAGATTCAGCTCGATCCCGCTGAGCTCGGGCGCATGGAGGTGCGTATCGACTTGACCAAGGACCAGGCCCAGGTCACCTTCCTTAGCCCCCATGCCGGGGTGCGTGACGCGCTCGAAGGCCAGATGCAGCGTTTGCGCGAGATGTTCACTCAGCAGGGCATGAATCTCATGGACGTCAACGTCTCCGATCAGTCGCTTGCGCGGGGCTGGCAAGGCGGCGCGGATGGTGGGGCCTCACGCGGTGGCTCCTCAGCTGATGGCGAGGCTGGCGAAGGCGAGCTGCAGCAGGGTGTCAGCGAGATTTCCAGCAATCGCAGCGCGGGCGATCGCGGCCTGGTGGACTACTACGCGTAACGCGTGGTTTACCCGTTTTATCTCTAGAACCGACGCTGCTGCACTGGCAGCGTCGGTTTTCTGCCGCCTGTCGCAGCAACACGTTGGGCGCGGTCAGCCCTGGCAGTGCAGGTCCTCTATTCCTGATACGGTGTCGACTCAGTAACACAGCGTGGCGCAACGGCCGTGTCGAAGCGTTGGCACAGCTGTTGCTCTTAACTCGGAAACTCGGATCGAAACGCTGTTGATGACGGATATTTGGCATGGCTAAGAAACAGGCTCCACCGACGGTACCGCCAACTGGTCCGGAAGCGGGTTCGGCAGGCAAGGGCCGGCTGAAACTCATCATCGTGATCGTGGTCGCCATGTTAGTGGCCGTAGGGCTTTCCATCGGCGGCACGCTGTATTTCATGGGCAAAGGTGACGATCTCGATGCCGGCAAGGCGCAGGAATCGACAGCAGTGTCCGGCAAGCAGCCGGCGATCTACGAGGTGCTGATGCCGGCCTTCGTCGTCAACTTCAGCCACAATGGGCGGCAGCGCTACATGCAGGTCAGCATCGCACTGATGTCCCGCGATCAGGCCGCGCTGGATGCCCTCAAAGTGCATATGCCGTTGCTGCGCAATCGCCTGGTCATGCTGTTTTCCAGCCAGGATTTCGAGGCATTGAAAACGCCCGTCGGCAAGGAGATGCTGCGTCAGCAGGCCACTGCTAGCGTGCAGGAGCTGGCGCAGAAGGAAATTGGCAAGCTTGCCGTCGAGCAAGTGCTTTTCACCAACTTCGTATTGCAATAGAAGGCTGCCCAGATGGCTGTTCAAGACCTGCTCTCGCAAGACGAGATCGATGCGCTCCTGCACGGGGTCGACGACGGTCTGGTGGATACCGAGAGCGATTCCGAGCCGGGGTCCATCAAAAGCTACGACCTGACCAGTCAGGACCGCATCGTGCGTGGGCGCATGCCCACGCTGGAAATGATCAACGAGCGCTTCGCCCGTTACACCCGGATCAGCATGTTCAACCTGCTGCGCCGTTCGGCTGATGTATCGGTCGGTGGTGTCCAGGTGATGAAGTTCGGCGAGTACGTGCATTCGCTGTATGTGCCTACCAGCCTCAACCTGGTGAAGATGAAGCCGCTACGCGGCACGGCACTGTTCATCCTCGACGCCAAGCTGGTGTTCAAGCTGGTGGACAACTTCTTCGGCGGCGACGGTCGCCACGCCAAGATCGAGGGGCGCGAGTTCACACCCACCGAGCTGCGCGTGGTGCGCATGGTGCTGGATCAGGCCTTCGCCGATCTCAAGGAAGCCTGGCATGCGGTGCTCGACGTCAACTTCGAATACGTCAACTCGGAAGTGAACCCGGCGTTGGCCAACATCGTCAGCCCCAGTGAAGTGGTGGTGGTCTCCACCTTCCACATCGAACTGGACAGCGGCGGTGGCGATCTGCACGTGACCATGCCGTACTCGATGATCGAGCCGATCCGCGAGATGCTCGACGCCGGTTTCCAGTCGGACGTCAGCGATCAGGACGAGCGCTGGGTCAAGGCCCTGCGCGAGGACATTCTCGACGTCAACGTACCGCTGGGCGCCACCGTCGTCAGGCGGCAACTGAAGCTGCGCGACATTCTGAACATGCAGCCCGGTGACGTGATCCCGGTGGAAATGCCCGAAGACATGATCATGCGTGCCAATGGCATGCCGGCCTTCAAGGTCAAGCTGGGCGCCCACAAGGGCAACCTGGCGTTGCAGGTGCTGGAGCCCGTGGTTCGCCCACGTTGAGCCAGCCCATTACTCAATTCGAGCCGGTCGAGGATTAGCGATGGCAGACGAGCACGACAACACATCCCCCGAGGAACAGGCGCTGGCCGACGAGTGGGCGGCGGCATTGGCCGAAGCCGGCGACGCCAGTCAGGACGACATCGATGCGCTGCTGAACCAGGCGCCCGCAGCTGCGGCGCCGGCAGCGCCACGTGCGCCGCTGGAGGATTTCGCCAGCGCGCCGAAATCCACTGGCGTGCCGCTGGGGCTGGAAGGGCCCAACCTGGATGTGATTCTGGATATCCCGGTTTCGATCTCCATGGAGGTTGGCAGCACCGAGATCAGCATTCGCAACTTGCTGCAGCTCAACCAGGGCTCGGTGGTCGAGCTGGATCGTCTGGCCGGGGAGCCGCTGGACGTGCTGGTCAACGGAACGCTTATCGCGCATGGTGAAGTGGTGGTGGTCAACGAGAAGTTCGGCATCCGGCTGACCGACGTGATCAGCCCCACCGAACGCATCAAGAAGCTGCGTTGATATGCGCGCGCTTGCATTCCTGAGCGCCTTGATTGCGCTCCCGGTGCTGGCTGCGGAGCCGGCTGGCAACATGAGCAGTACCGACATGGGCGCGCAGCTCACCAAGCTGATGCTCGGGCTGTTGTTGGTGGTCGGACTGATCTTTCTGCTCGCCTGGCTGCTGCGCCGCGTGCAGCAGCTGAATCCGCGCGGCACCCAGGTGATCAAGCTGATTTCCACTCAGGCGCTGGGGCCGCGCGAGCGGCTCGTGCTGGTACAGGTTGGCAGCGAGCAGGTACTAATCGGCTTGAGTGGTGGGCGCATCACGCCGCTGCACGTAATGCAGGAGCCGGTACACCTTCCGGATGCCGAGCCGGCCAATCCCGAATTCGCCCAGCGTCTGATGGAGCTGCTCGGCAAGGATCACAAGGACAAGCCTTGATGTTGCGCATTCTGCTCGTGGCCGCGTTGATGCTGTGCGGCCCGCTTGCCATGGCACAGGAGCCGTCCGGCATCCTGGCGCAGGGCAACAACCCCTTGTCGATTCCTGCAATAACGCTGACTACCGACGCCGAAGGGCAGCAGGAATACTCGGTCAGCCTGCAGATTCTGCTGATCATGACGGCGCTGAGTTTCATTCCGGCGTTCGTCATGCTGATGACCAGTTTCACCCGGATCATCATCGTCTTTTCTATTCTGCGTCAGGCTCTGGGGCTGCAGCAGACGCCGTCGAACCAGATTCTCGTCGGTCTTACCCTGTTCCTCACTTTGTTCATCATGGCGCCGGTGTTCGAGCGGATTAATCAGGATGCGCTGCAGCCGTATCTGAGCGAGCAGATACCGGCGCAGGAGGCGATTGCCCGAGCCGAGGTGCCGTTGAAGAACTTCATGCTGGCGCAGACCCGCGAGAGCGATCTGGAGCTTTTCGTCAGGCTGTCCCGCCGCAGCGACATCGCTTCGCCGGAAGCTGCGCCGATGACGATCCTGGTGCCGGCGTTCGTTACCTCGGAGCTGAAAACCGCCTTCCAGATCGGCTTCATGATCTTCATCCCGTTCCTGATCATCGACATGGTGGTGGCCAGCGTGCTGATGGCGATGGGCATGATGATGCTCTCGCCGCTGATCATCTCGCTGCCGTTCAAGATCATGTTGTTCGTGCTGGTGGACGGTTGGGGGTTGATCATTGGTACCCTCGCCGGAAGCTTCGGCACCCTTTAGGGAAGCAAGCAGATGACTCCAGAAGTTGCGGTGGACCTGTTTCGCGAAGGCCTGTGGATGACCGCGATGATCGTCGGTGTGCTAGTGGTGCCGAGCCTGCTGGTGGGTCTGGTGGTGGCGATGTTCCAGGCTGCGACGCAGATCAACGAGCAGACGCTGAGCTTCCTCCCGCGCCTGCTGGTGATGCTGTTGACGCTGATCTGGGCCGGCCCCTGGCTGGTACGCGAGCTGATGGAGTACACGCAGAACCTGGTCCACAACATCCCGTTGCTGATCGGGTAGCGCCGTGCTGGAGCTGAGCAATGCGCAGATCGGCGGCTGGGTCGGGCAATTCCTCCTCCCGCTGTTTCGCATCGCTGCGCTGCTGATGAGCATGCCAATTATTGGCACTCAGCTGGTACCGGTGCGGGTACGGCTGTATCTGGCGTTGGCCATTGCGCTGGTGCTGGTGCCGACATTGCCGCCAATGCCGGTGGTTGAATCGCTGAGTCTGGCCTCGCTGTTGCTGATTGCCGAACAGTTGCTGATCGGCGTCATGCTCGGTTTCGTCCTGCAGCTGTTCTTTCACGTCTTCATCGTCTCCGGGCAGATGCTGGCGATGCAGATGGGCCTCGGGTTCGCTTCGATGGTCGATCCGGCCAACGGCATCTCGGTGCCGGTACTTGGTCAATTCTTCAACATGTTGGTGATCCTGCTGTTCCTCTCGGTCAACGGGCATCTGGTAGTGCTTGAAATCCTCGCCGAGAGCTTCGTGACCCTGCCGGTAGGCGGTGGGCTGTCGACCAATCATTTCTGGGAGGTGGCGGGCAAGCTTGGCTGGGTACTGGGCGCCGGCCTGCTGTTGGTCCTGCCGGCGATCACTGCGCTGCTGGTGGTCAACCTGGCGTTCGGCCTGATGACGCGGGCCGCTCCGCAGCTGAACATCTTCTCCATCGGCTTCCCGCTGACGCTGGTGCTGGGCCTGATTATCGTCTGGATCGGCATGGCCGACATCTTCGCGCAGTACCAGATCTTCGTCAGCGAGGCGCTCTTGATGCTGCGCGAGCTGGCCGGGGCCCGCTGATGCCTTGCTTCCCGTATCTGCCGGAGGTCGCTCATGGCTGAGAGCGAAAGCGGTGCCGACAAAAGCGAGGAACCCACCGAGAAACGGCTGCGTGAATCCCGCGAGAAGGGGCAGCTGGCGCGCTCTCGCGAGCTCAGCACGGTCGCGGTGACGCTCGGTGGCATCGGTGGCTTGCTGGCGTCCGGCGGAAGTCTGGCGCAGACCCTGATGGCAATGATGCAGGGCACCTTTGAGCTGAGCCGGGAAACCCTGCTCGACGAAGGCTCGATGGTGCGCTTGCTGATGGGCAGCGGGCTGATGGCGCTGGAGGCAATCATGCCGCTGCTCATCGCGCTGTTGATCGCCTCGATTGTCGGCCCTGTCTCGCTGGGCGGCTGGCTGTTCTCCGCCAAAGCCATGGCGCCGAAGGCCAGCAGGATGAATCCGGCTGCCGGGCTCAAGCGCATGTTCTCTACCAAGGCGCTGGTTGAGCTGCTCAAGGCGCTGGGCAAATTCCTCGTGGTGCTTGGCGTCGCGCTGCTGGTGCTCTCGGCCTATCAGGACGACCTGCTGTCGATCGCAAAGCAGCCGTTGGATCTAGCGATCATGCACAGTGCGGAGATCGTCGGCTGGTGTGCCCTATGGATGGCCTGCGGGCTGATCGTCATCGCCGCTGTGGATGTGCCGTTTCAGCTCTGGGACAACAAGCAGAAGCTGATGATGACCAAGCAGGAGGTCAAGGACGAATACAAGGATTCGGAAGGCAAGCCGGAGGTCAAATCGCGGATTCGCCAGCTGCAGCGCGAAGCTGCGCAGCGGCGCATGATGCAGGCCGTGCCGGAGGCCGACGTGGTGATCACCAACCCGACGCACTTCGCCGTCGCGCTGAAATACGATGGCGACAAGGGCGGGGCGCCGCGGCTGGTAGCCAAGGGCGGCGACTTCGTGGCGCTGAAGATCCGCGAGATTGCGCAGGAGCACAAGGTTACGGTTCTGGAGTCGCCGGCGCTGGCGCGGGCGGTGTATTACTCCACCGAGCTGGATCAGGAAATTCCCGCCGGCCTCTACCTGGCAGTGGCGCAGGTCCTGGCTTATGTCTATCAGCTGCGGCAGTACCGAGCTGGCAAGGGGCGGCGGCCGGACCCGCTGAACGACGTGCCCATTCCGCCGGATCTGCGCCGCGACGAATGATTCGGTCACGCGGCGCCCGCTCGAGCGCGCCGCGTATCGCTGCGGTTATTCGATCACGCCACAGGCAACCCTTGCGCCGCCACCGCCGAGTGGTTGCGGGTGGTCGGAGTGGTTATCGCCGCCCTGGTGGACCATCAGCGCCAGGCCTTTGATGTCGCCCAGACTCTTCAGGCGCGGGGCCAGCACCGGTTGGTTGGCCTTGCCTTCGCTGTCTACATACAGCGCAGGCAGGTCGCCCAGATGCCCGTCACCCCAAGGCTCGCCATGCTTGCCGCTGTTCTTCGGGTCCCAGTGTCCGGCGGCGGCGCCGGCCGGGGTCTGCTTGCCATCTATCTCAGCCGGCTCGCAACTGCCCTTGGCATGGATGTGGAATCCGTGAGCGCCTGGCTGCAGGCCGGTGAGTTCCGGGCGAAATACCAGACCGTACTCGCTACTTTCGATCTTCACGCTGCCGACGGATTCGCCGATGCCCTGGGCGCTTACGGTGTTGACCTTGACGCTCAACGTTTCGGCCTGAGCGGCGAGGGCCGTGCAGCCGGCGAGCGCGGCGATGATCCACTGTTTCATCTGGAAGCTCCTTTGTACGAACGGCGACGGGCTGTCGCCGGTGCTAGTGTGACTGCCAGTTGCCGGTCGCGTTCGCCAGCTCTGCCGTGCCGCCTGTCCCGCTGGCGCAAACCGTGGGGCGGGCTCTGGGGCGGGGCGAAAAAGTTGGACCCCTTCTTGCTATAACCCGGGCGAGGCGCATTTTGCGTCAAGAATTCGTTCTGCACGCCGGGGGCTACGTTGGATCGCACGCAACTCATCAATATTCGCAATGGCCTGACGGGCGCGGGGCGCGGCAACCTCGGCGTGCCGCTGCTGCTGCTCGTAATGATGGGCATGATGATGTTGTCGGTGCCGCCGTTCCTGCTGGATCTGCTGTTCACCTTCAATATCGCGCTGTCGATCGTCGTGCTGCTGGTCAGCGTTTACGCCTTGCGCCCGCTGGATTTCGCGGTGTTCCCGACCATTCTGCTGGTCGCCACCCTGATGCGTCTGGCATTGAACGTGGCGTCGACCCGCGTGGTGTTGATCAACGGCCATGAAGGTGGCTCTGCCGCCGGTCACGTGATCGAAGCGTTCGGCAATGTGGTGATCGGCGGCAACTACGTGGTCGGTATCGTCGTTTTCGCGATCCTGATGATCATCAACTTCGTCGTGGTGACCAAAGGCGCCGGGCGGATCTCCGAGGTCAGTGCGCGCTTTACCCTGGATGCCATGCCCGGCAAGCAGATGGCCATCGACGCCGACCTCAACGCCGGCCTGATCGATCAGGATGAAGCCAAGAAGCGCCGTGTCGAGGTTTCCTCCGAGGCGGACTTCTACGGCTCGATGGATGGTGCGAGCAAGTTCGTGCGCGGTGACGCCATTGCCGGTCTGCTGATTCTGTTCATCAACCTCATCGGCGGCGTCGGCATCGGCATGGCGCAACACGGCATGAATTTCAGCGAAGCCGGTCAGGTGTACGCCCTGCTGACCATTGGTGATGGTCTGGTCGCGCAGATCCCGTCGCTGCTGTTGTCGACCGCAGCAGCGATCATGGTGACCCGCGTCACCAGTTCCGAGGACATGGGCCAGCAGGTGCAGCGGCAGATGTTTGCCTCGCCCAAGGCGCTGGCTGTGGCTGCCGCGATCATGATAGCGATGGGCCTGGTTCCGGGCATGCCGCACCTGTCCTTCCTCGGCCTCGGCGCGGCCGCCGCAGCGGGTGCGTACTGGATCTGGCATCGCAAGAAGCAGGGTGAGAAAAAAGCCGAGCAGGAAGTGCAGAAGCAGCAGGAAATGCTCCCGGCCCAGCGCTCCGCGGAAACCAAGGAGCTCGGTTGGGATGACGTGACCCCGGTGGACATGGTCGGCCTGGAGGTCGGCTACCGTCTGATTCCCCTGGTTGACCGCAATCAGGGTGGGCAGCTGCTGGCTCGCATCAAAGGGGTACGCAAGAAGCTGTCCCAGGATCTTGGCTTTCTCATGCCCTCGGTACACATCCGTGACAATCTCGATCTGCTACCCAATGCCTATCGGCTGACGCTTATGGGGGTGAGCCTGGCCGAAGCCGAGGTGTACCCGGACCGTGAGCTGGCTATCAACCCAGGGCAGGTGTTTGGCCCGCTCAATGGCATTGCCGCCAAGGACCCGGCGTTCGGCCTGGAAGCGGTCTGGATCGAAGCCAGTCAACGCGATCAGGCCCAATCACTCGGCTACACCGTGGTGGACGCCAGCACCGTGGTTGCCACCCATCTCAATCAGGTGCTGCACAAGCATGCGCACGAACTGCTTGGCCATGAGGAGGTTCAGCAATTGCTGCAGCTGCTGGCGAAGAGTTCGCCCAAGCTGGCCGAGGAGTTGGTGCCAGGTATGGTTTCGCTGTCGACCCTGCTCAAGGTGCTGCAGGCGCTGTTGCAGGAGCAGGTGCCGGTCCGCGATATCCGCACTATTGCCGAAGCCATCGCCAACGTGGCGGCCAAGAGTCAAGATCCCGCCGCAATGGTCGCTGCGGTACGCGTTGCGCTGTCTCGGGCGATCGTGCAAAACGTTGTGGGACTAGAGCCGGAGCTGCCTGTGATTACGCTGGAGCCGCGGTTGGAACAGATTTTGCTCAATAGCTTGCAGAAGGCTGGGCAGGGTTCCGAAGACGGAATTCTGCTGGAGCCGGGAATGGCCGAAAAGTTGCAAAGGTCTCTGGTAGAAGCGGCACAGCGTCAAGAAATGCTCGGCAAGCCGGCAGTTCTGCTGGTGGCCGGCCCGGTACGGGCGATGCTGTCGAGATTCGCGCGCCTGGCAGTGCCGAACATTCATGTTCTGGCCTACCAGGAAATACCGGACAACAAGCAGGTCACCATCGTCTCGACGGTGGGTCAGAATTAACCGAGGGTACAGGCCATGCAGGTCAAACGTTTCTTCGCCGCCGATATGCGCATCGCCATGAAAATGGTGCGTGACGAGCTGGGCGCCGATGCCGTGATCATCGGCAATCGCCGGGTGGCCGGTGGCGTCGAGCTGACTGCCGTGCTCGATTACCCGATGCAATCTGCGCCGGCCGCCAACAAGCCCAACCCGGCGCTGGAAGCCGAGCTGCGCAAGACTCAGGCCCGTCTGGCCAATGCCCACGCCGAGCTGAGCGCCGCACCGCGGGCGAAGATGCAGGATCGTCAACTGGTTGACGAGAAGCCGGCCGCCGCAGCGAGCAAGCCGCAACCCACTCCGGTTGCCGAGGCTACCGCTGCGGTCGATTCGCGTGCGATCGAAGCGATGTATTCGGAGCTGCATGGTCTGCGCGAGCTGATCGAAGTGCAGCTCGGTTCGATTGCCTGGGGCCAGGAGCAGAGCCGTCGGCCGCAACAGGCTGGCCTCTGGCGCCGTCTGCAGCGCATGGGGCTGCCGGCTGAGCTGTCGCGCAGCCTGCTGGAAAAAGTTGCCGGCATCAACGAGTCGCGCCAGGCTTGGCGCATGGTGCTGGCGCACTTGGCGCAGGCGATCAAGGTCAGCAAGAACGAGCCGCTGGAAGAGGGTGGTGTCATCGCCTTGGTAGGCCCAGCTGGCGTCGGCAAGACCACCACGCTGGCCAAGCTCGCGGCGCGCTACGTATTGAAGTACGGCGCACAGAGCATTGCTCTGGCCAGCATGGACAACTACCGGATCGGCGCGCAGGAGCAGCTCAAGACTCTGGGGCGGATCCTCGATGTGCCGGTGCTGCAGCTCGATCCGAGTCAGCCGCTGAACAAGTCGTTGGCCTCACTGGCGCGCAAGCGGGTGATCCTGATCGACACCGCCGGTCTGCCCGCCAGCGATCCGACGCTGCGTATGCAACTCGAGGCGCTGTCCGACAAGGGCGTCAAATCGAAGAATTATCTGGTGCTGGCTGCAACCAGCCAGAGCCAGGTGCTCAAGGCGGCGTGGCACAACTATCGTCGCTGTGGCCTGGCTGGCTGTATCCTGACAAAGCTGGACGAGGCTGGCAGCCTCGGTGATGTGCTTGGGCTCACGATCAGCCAGCACTTGCCGATAGCGTACCTCGCGGACGGCCCCCGGATTCCGGACGACTTGCACCTGCCACGCAGCCATCAACTGGTCAGTCGCGCGGTGAGTCTGCAATCCGGCGAGGAACCGAGCGAGGAAACCATGGCCGATATGTTCGCCGGGTTGTACAACGGCTCGTCACGGCGGGCCGGATGATGCTGCGACAGCAGTACCTGAATGAATCAGATGCGTGCCATGCGGGCGCATCGCCGGCCGCAAGGCCCCAGCAAGATATAGGCATGTGAACATGGGTATGCATCCCGTACAGGTGATTGCGGTGACCGGCGGCAAGGGTGGCGTCGGCAAGACCAACGTGTCGGTCAATCTGGCACTGGCGCTGGCTGACCTTGGCCGACGTGTGGTGTTGCTTGACGCCGACCTCGGCCTGGCCAACGTCGACGTGCTGCTGGGGCTTACCACCAAGCGCACCCTGGCCGACGTCATCGCCGGCGAATGTGATCTGCGCGACGTGCTGATCCAGGGGCCGGGCGGCATCCGCGTAGTGCCGGCCGCATCCGGCACGCAGAGCATGGTGCAGTTGTCTTCGCTGCAGCACGCGGGGTTGATCCAGGCGTTCAGCGAGCTCGGCGACGAGCTCGACGTGCTGATCATCGACACCGCGGCTGGTATCGGCGATTCAGTAGTGAGCTTCGTGCGCGCCGCGCAGGAGGTGCTGCTGGTCGTCACCGATGAGCCGACCTCGATCACCGATGCCTACGCGCTGATCAAACTGCTTAACCGTGATTACGGCATCAGCCGTTTCCGGGTGCTCGCCAATATGGCTCATGCTCCGCAGGAAGGGCGCAACCTGTTCGCCAAGCTGACCAAGGTCACCGAGCGCTTTCTGGATGTAGCGCTGCAGTATGTCGGTGCCGTGCCTTACGATGAGGCTGTGCGCAAGGCTGTACAGAAGCAGCGTGCGGTCTATGAAGCCTACCCGCGATCTAAATGCGCGCTGGCGTTTAAGGCCATCGCGCAGAGGGTCGATACTTGGCCGTTGCCCGCCACGCCGCGTGGTCATCTCGAATTCTTCGTAGAGCGTCTCATCACCCCCGCTTCACAAAGCCACGAATGACAGGTGCCGGATCCGCTATGTATTACAGCAAGGCTCAGGCAAAGGATGCGCAGTACCGCCTGATCGATCAGTACGCCCCGCTGGTCAAGCGAATCGCTTACCACCTGCTGGCGCGTCTGCCTGCCAGCGTGCAGGTCGACGATCTGATTCAGGCTGGAATGATCGGACTGCTGGAAGCAGCTAAGAAATACGACGCCGGCAAGGGTGCCAGTTTCGAAACCTACGCCGGTATCCGCATTCGCGGCACCATGCTCGACGAAGTGCGCAAGGGCGACTGGGCGCCGCGCTCGGTGCACCGCAATTCGCGGATGGTCAGCGAGGCGATTCGGGCGATCGAGGCGAAAACCGGTCGCGACGCTAAAGATCACGAGGTTGCGGCCGAACTTAAGCTAAGCCTCGATGAGTATTACGGCATTCTCGGCGATACGCTGGGCAGCCGCCTGTTCAGCTTCGATGATCTGCTGCAGGAGGGTGAGCACGGCGAGCTTCAGGAGGATGCTGCCAGTACCCACCCTGAGCCCTTCCGCGATCTCGAGGACGAACGCTTTCAGCAGGCCCTGGCCGACGCCATTGCCAACCTGCCCGAGCGCGAGAAGCTGGTGCTGTCGCTGTATTACGACGAAGAATTGAACTTGAAGGAAATTGGGCAGGTGCTGGGAGTTAGCGAGTCGCGTGTGAGCCAGTTGCATAGCCAGTGTGCTGCGCGCTTGCGTGCACGCCTCGGCGAATGGCGCGCCAATTGACGATTGTTTGCGGTATGACGTGCTCGGTTTGCTGAGGCATTTTTGGACTTACGGAGGTCGACTTGGACAAGAACATGAAAATCCTCATCGTCGATGACTTCTCGACGATGAGACGAATCATCAAGAACCTCCTGCGTGATCTGGGGTTCACCAACACCGCCGAAGCGGATGACGGCACCACCGCGCTGCCAATGCTGAAGAGCGGCAGCTTCGACTTCCTCGTCACCGACTGGAACATGCCGGGCATGAGCGGTATCGATCTGCTGCGCACCGTGCGCGCTGATGAGCGCCTCAAGCACCTGCCAGTACTGATGGTGACAGCCGAGGCGAAACGCGACCAGATCATCGAGGCGGCACAGGCCGGGGTTAACGGCTATGTGGTCAAGCCTTTTACTGCCCAGGTGCTCAAGGAGAAGATCGAGAAGATCTTCGAGCGCGTCAACGGCTGAAGCAGCAACGCCGCGAGGGCACTATGACGCAAGCAGATCAAAGCCTGGCAGAGTTCGAAGCGACTCTGAAGGCCCATGCACCCAAGCTGATCGAAAGTCTGCAGCAGGGCCGCTTCGATGAAGCGACGCAGATGTTCAACGAGCTCAATCAGGTGCGCAATCACGGGCTCTATCTGGAGGTTGGCAAGCTCACCCGCGAGCTGCACAACGCTATCGTCAAGCTCGAGATGGATACCTGCGCTACCGGGGGCGATCCGTCACCGATTACCGATGCGACCGATCGCCTGTCCTACGTGGTGGAGATGACCGAGAAGGCCGCCAATCGCACCATGGATCTGGTGGAGGAGTCCGCTCCGCTGGTGAACTACGTGAGCTACGAGGCCCAGAGCTTGACGGCCGACTGGCAGCGCTTCATGCGTCGCGAAATGAATGCCGAGCAATTCCGCGAGCTGGTCAAGCGCATCGACCAATACCTCCAGCGCAGCATGAATGACGGCAGCCAGCTGTCGCAGAATCTCAGCGAAATCATGCTTGCCCAAGACTTCCAGGATCTGACCGGCCAGGTGATCAAGCGGGTGACCCGCCTCATCACCGAGCTTGAAAGCAACCTGCTCAATCTCGTCCTCATGGCGGGGCAGGTCGACCGCGTCGCCGGCATCCAGCACGACCGCGATGCCATGCGTGCCGAGCAAGAGAAGAAAAAACAAGAAAAAATGCCTTCCAACGGTGAAGGTCCGCAGATGCATGCCGATATGCGTGAAGACGTCGTTTCCGGCCAGGACGATGTCGATGATCTGCTTTCAAGCCTGGGCTTTTAGGGGAAGTGAATATGAGCTTCGACGCCGATGAAGAAATCCTCCAGGATTTCCTGGTAGAGGCCGGCGAGATTCTCGAACTATTGTCCGAGCAACTCGTGGAGCTGGAAAGCAGCCCCGATGACATGGCGTTGCTCAATGCGATTTTTCGCGGGTTCCACACGGTAAAGGGCGGTGCGGGCTTTCTTCAGCTCCATGAGCTGGTGGAGTGCTGCCATATCGCCGAAAACGTCTTCGACATCCTGCGCAAGGGTGAGCGTCGCGTCGACTCCGAACTGATGGATGTCGTGTTGCAGGCCCTCGACTCCGTGAACGAGATGTTCAGTCAGGTCCGCGAGCGCGTCGAGCCGACTCCCGCCTCACGCGAGCTACTCGCCGCTCTGGCGCGTCTGGCAGAACCCGCTTCTGCTGACGAACCGGCGGCTCCGGTCGAGACGCCGGTTATGCCCGAGCCCCAGGTCGAAGCTGACGACAGCGAATTCGAGCAGCTGCTCGACGCCGTTCAGCCGCCAGCCGGCGAGTCTGCAGCCGCGCCGGCAAGCGGTGGCGCTGACGAAATCACTGACGACGAATTCGAGTCGTTGCTCGACCAGCTGCATGGCAAAGGTCAGTTCTCGGCCAGTGCATCCAGCACGGCACCCGAGCCTGAGGTCGCTGCACCGACCAGCGATGAGATTACCGACGACGAATTCGAGGCTCTGCTCGATCAGCTGCATGGCAAGGGCAAGTTCGAGCCCGTTGGCAGCGTAAGCGCTGAACCCGCTGCGCCGTCGAGTGCTGCGCCGGTCGGCAGTGCCAGCGCCACTGATGAGATCAGCGATGACGAGTTCGAAGCGCTGCTCGATCAGCTGCACGGCAAAGGCAAATTTGAGCCTGCGGTTGCCGAGGTAGCGGCTGCCGCGCCGAGCAAGCCGGCACCCAAGCCCGAGCCCGCTCGTGCTGCTGTTCCAGCCAAGGCTGCACCAGCGGCCGCGGTGAGCAAGCCTGCTGCCGCGGCTCCGGCAGAAAAAGCGCCGGCCGAAGCCGAGACGACGGTGCGCGTGGATACCGCGCGCCTCGATGAAATCATGAACATGGTCGGCGAGCTGGTGCTGGTGCGTAATCGTCTGGTGCGCCTGGGCTCCAACAGTGGCGACGAGGCGATGGCCAAGGCCGTTTCCAATCTCGACGTAGTCACAGCCGATCTGCAGAGTGCGGTGATGAAAACCCGCATGCAGCCGATCAAGAAGGTCTTTGGGCGCTTCCCGCGGCTGGTACGTGATCTGGCGCGCAGCCTGAAGAAAGAGATCAACCTCGAGCTGGTCGGTGAAGAAACCGACCTCGACAAGAACCTCGTCGAGGCGCTGGCCGACCCGCTGGTGCACCTGGTGCGCAACGCGGTCGACCACGGTATCGAGATGCCCGAGGAGCGCGAGGCCGCTGGCAAGCCGCGTACCGGGCGGGTGGTGCTGTCGGCTGAACAGGAAGGCGACCACATCCTGCTGATCATCAGTGATGACGGCAAGGGCATGGACGCCAACGTCCTGCGCGCCAAGGCCGTGGAAAAGGGCATGCTGGAGAAGGATGCCGCTGACCGCCTGAGCGATCTGGAATGCTACAACCTGATCTTCGCGCCGGGCTTCTCGACCAAGACCGAGATCTCCGATGTGTCCGGCCGTGGTGTCGGCATGGACGTGGTGAAAACCAAGATTTCCCAGCTCAACGGCACGGTCAACGTGTTCTCCACCAAGGGCCAAGGCTCGAAGGTGGTGATCAAGGTGCCATTGACTCTGGCGATCATGCCGACCCTGATGGTGATGCTTGGTAACCAGGCCTTCGCCTTCCCGCTGGTCAACGTCAACGAGATCTTCCATCTCGACCTTTCGCGCACCAACGTCGTGGATGGTCAGGAGGTGGTGATCGTGCGCGACAAGGCGCTGCCGCTGTTCTATCTCAAGCGATGGTTGATTCAGGATGCGGCTCAAGATGAGCAGCGAGAGGGGCACGTCGTGATCCTCAGTGTTGGCAACCAGAGCATCGGTTTTGTCGTCGACCAATTGGTTGGGCAAGAGGAAGTGGTCATCAAACCGCTGGGCAAGATGCTGCAAGGCACGCCAGGTATGTCTGGTGCCACCATCACTGGCGATGGCCGCATCGCGCTGATTCTCGACGTTCCCAGCATGCTCAAGCGGTACGCACGCAGGATTTGATTCGGTCAGGCAGCGCCGCCCGCCCGCAGGTGGGGGCGCTTGCCGCTAGGAGTGATGTATGGCAGTCAAGGTCCTGGTCGTCGACGATTCCGGCTTCTTTCGCCGGCGTGTCTCGGAAATCCTATCCTCTGATCCTAATATTCAGGTCGTCGGTACCGCCACCAACGGTCGGGAGGCAATCGATCAGGTGCTGGCGCTGAAACCGGACGTCATCACCATGGATTACGAGATGCCGATGATGGACGGCATCACGGCCGTGCGGCAGATCATGCAGCGTTGCCCGACGCCAGTGCTGATGTTCTCCTCGCTGACGCACGAAGGCGCGCGAGTGACCCTCGATGCGCTGGATGCTGGCGCGGTCGACTATTTGCCGAAGAACTTCGAAGATATTTCGCGTAACCCGGACAAGGTCAAGCAACTGCTCTGCGAGAAGGTGCACACCGTTTCGCGCAGTAACCGTCGCTACAGCACGTTCTGTACTTCCAGCGCAGGTACCGCACCGGCATCGTCGCGTGGAGCTGCGTCGACGTTGGCTACGACGGCGCCGCGGACTGGCGGTACAGCGTCAGCGCCCGCTACGCCAGCAGCCCGCTCGCCTGCACCCAAGCGCAAGGCCTACAAGCTGGTCGCCATCGGTACCTCGACCGGCGGGCCCGTAGCGCTGCAGCGCGTACTTACCCAGTTGCCGGCCAATTTTCCGGCGCCTATCGTGCTTATCCAGCACATGCCCGCCGCGTTTACCAAGGCCTTCGCTGACCGTCTGGACAAGCTCTGTCGTATTCGCGTCAAGGAAGCCGAAGACGGCGACGTGCTGCGCCCTGGGCTCGCGTTGCTGGCCCCGGGTGGCAAGCAGATGATGATCGACTCGCGCGGTGCGGTGCGCATCCTGCCGGGCGATGATCGCCTCAACTATAAGCCTTGTGTCGATGTGACCTTCGGCTCGGCGGCCAAATCATTTCATGACAAGGTACTCGCCGTAGTGTTGACCGGCATGGGCGCCGATGGTCGCGAAGGGGCGCGGTTGCTCAAACAGAGCGGTAGCCAGGTGTGGGCGCAGGATGAAGCCAGCTGCGTGATCTATGGCATGCCGATGGCAGTGGTCAAGGCTAACCTGAGCGACGCGGTTTACGGGCTGGACGACATCGGCCGCAACCTTGCTGAGGCGTGCATCTGATGGATGTACTCAGCCTTATCGGGCTGTTGCTGGCGTTCGTTGCCATCGTCGGAGGCAACTTTCTCGAGGGCGGCCACATCTCGGCTCTGCTCAACGGGCCTGCGGCATTGATCGTACTTGGCGGCACCTTGGGCGCCGTGTTGCTGCAAACCCCCATCGCCGTATTCATGCGGGCGATGAGTATCGGCCGCTGGATTTTCTTTCCGCCGCGCATCGATCTCGCGCGCGGCATCCTGATGGTCACTTCCTGGAGCAATACCGCGCGCAAGGAGGGGTTGCTCGGCCTCGAGCCGGTCGCCGAGACGGAACCTGACCCCTATGCGCGCAAGGGCCTGCAGTTGCTGGTCGATGGCGCTGAACCGGAAGTGATCCGCAGCATCCTCGAGGTCGATCTGTATACCCAGGAAGGCCGCGATCTACGCGCCGCTAAGGTCTACGAAAGCATGGGTGGCTACTCGCCTACCATCGGCATCATCGGTGCGGTCATGGGGCTGATCCACGTGATGGGCAACCTCGCAGATCCTAGCCAGCTGGGTAGCGGTATCGCCGTGGCGTTCGTCGCAACCATCTATGGCGTTGCGTTCGCCAACCTGCTGGTGCTGCCGGTCGGTAACAAGCTAAAGAGTGTAGTCCAGCGTCAGACCGCCTATCGCGAGATGCTGCTCGAAGGTGTTCTTTCCATCGCCGAGGGCGAAAATCCCCGCTCGATTGAGATGAAGCTGCAAGGCTTCATGGACTGACCCCATGGCCAGACGCAGAGCGCCGGAAGAGCACGAGAATCACGAGCGGTGGTTGGTCTCCTACGCCGACTTCATCACCCTGCTGTTTGCCTTCTTCGTGGTGATGTACTCGATCTCCTCGATCAACGAGGGCAAGTACAAGATCCTTTCGGACTCCCTGGTTGGCGTGTTCAATCAGGTCGATCGCTCGGTCAAGCCCATCCCGATCGGCGAGGAACGACCGCGTACCACCGAGCCGGACGTATCGCAGGTCGACGATCCATCCGCCCAATCGGTACTGAGCGGAGAGCCAGTGTTCGACCCGCTGGAGCGTATTGCGCAGAGCATGCGTGAGACCTTCGGTGAGCTGATCGCCAACGAGCAGCTGACGGTACGCGGCAACGAGCTGTGGATCGAAATCGAACTCAACTCCAGCCTGCTGTTTCCCAGTGGTGATGCGCTACCTAACGATCACGCATTTGCGCTCATCGAGAAGGTGGCCGGGATTCTGGCTCCTTTCGATAACCCGATTCATGTCGAGGGGTTTACCGACAATCTTCCCATCAGCACCGACAAGTTTCCGACCAATTGGGAGCTGTCTGCTGCGCGTGCCGGCAGTGTAGTGCGAATGCTCGCGGCGCAGGGCGTACATCCATCGAGGCTGGCAGCGGTCGGCTATGGCGAGTTCCAGCCCGTGGCCGATAACGCGACCGCCGAGGGGCGGGCGCGCAATCGTCGGGTGATTCTGGTGGTGTCGCGCAATCTCGACGTGCGCCGTAGCGTCAGTGGCACAGGCAGCGGCAATGCGCGTCCCGACGATGCGTTGCGTCGTGCTGGCACACAATCTGCACCGGCTCGGGCCATGTAGGCGTCGGTAGGCGCAATCGTCAAAACACCGTCGTGTTACCCCTGGTGGGTGATGCAATGCCGGTCAGCAGCGAACCGGGTGGAAGAACATGAGAGTCTGGGCTGTAGCCAATCAAAAAGGTGGAGTGGGCAAGACCACGACGTCGATCGCCCTGGCGGGCTTGCTAGCCGCTTCCGGCAAGCGCGTCGTCGTGCTGGATTTGGATCCGCACGGCTCGATGACCAGCTACTTCGGTCACGATCCGGATAACCTCGAACACAGTGTCTTCGATCTGTTCCAGCATCAGGGCACAGTGCCTGACGGCCTGCCCTGGCAACTGCTGCTGGCCACCAGCCATGAGCGTATTTCGCTGATGCCCTCAAGTACCGTGCTGGCGACGCTGGAGCGTCAGTCGCCCGGGCAGAACGGCCTGGGTCTGGTCATTGCCAAGAGTTTGTCGCAGCTGTGGCAGGATTTCGATTACGCGATCATCGACAGCCCGCCATTGCTTGGTGTGCTGATGGTCAATGCGCTGGCTGCCAGTCAGCAGCTGGTCATCCCAGTGCAGACTGAGTTCCTGGCGATGAAGGGCCTCGAACGGATGGTCAGTACGCTGGCGATGATCAATCGGTCGCGCAAGCAGGCGCTGCCTTACACCATTGTCCCGACGCTGTTCGATCGCCGTACCCAGGCCTCGATGAATACGCTGAAGGTGCTGCGTGCCGGTTACGCTGACCACCTGTGGCCGGCGTTCATACCAATCGACACGCGCCTGCGCGACGCCAGCCGAGCCGGCCTCACGCCTTCGCAGTTCGATCCTGCTAGCCGTGCGGTGCTTGCGTACCGGGCGTTGCTCAAGCACCTGCTGGCGACGCAAGCGTCACCGCAGGTGGCATGAAATGCCGTGCCGCTCGGCGCCTGAAGGCTCAAGTTTGTCGCGCAGGTGGCCGATAGCCTCTTCAGATTCTCTTCTCGAGTTCGTTCCATGAGCCGCACCGTCCTTACAGAAACCCGTTCCCAGCTGGCGCTGCAGTCCTATCTCGATGGCTTGTTGCAGGACGCTGCCATCGAGTTGGCGGATTCGGTCAGTCAGGATGAGTTTCAGGCCGCGGTGCTCGAGGAGCAGCTGCGCGACACACGGCAGAATCAGCCGCCTCGGCTGGAGATAGTCCAGCCGGTGCCGTCCGTGAGCGTTCCTGCTGAGGTGCCGTCGCCGCCGGCGCCGGTGCTTAACCCTGAGCCGGTCGTCGAGCTGCAAATTACGCCGCCGCCGAGCGAGCCGGTCAGCGTGGCCTCTGAGACTCATCCAGGTTGGGGTGATGAGCCCTTCGAATGTCTGTTGTTCGACGTTGCCGGGTTGACACTGGCGGTGCCGCTGGTATGCCTGGGCTCGATCTATCCACTAGCCGGTCAGGAACTCACGCCGCTATTCGGCCAGCCTGATTGGTTTCTTGGCATACTGCCCAGCCAGGCAGGCAATCTGAAGGTGCTCGACACTGCGCGCTGGGTGATGCCTGATCGTTACCGCGACGATTTCCGTGAAGGGTTGCAGTACGTTATTTCGGTTCAAGGCTATGAGTGGGGGCTGGCGGTGCATCAGGTCAGTCGCTCTATTCGCCTCGACCCGAGTGAGGTCAAGTGGCGCACGCAACGCAGTCAGCGCCCGTGGTTGGCCGGCACGGTAATCGAACACATGTGCGCGTTGGTCGATGTGACTGCGCTCGCCGAGTTGATCGCCAGTGGAGCGGTCAAGCAGATGCCGGGCGCAGTGACGCCGCGGCCGCACTGAATACACTAAAAATGACGGTCGCGCCCTGGGCGCGACCCAGCGATAGAATCGACCGCCATAGCGGTAACTGAAGAAGGTGGGACTATGAAGATGACGTCTGCGCAGGGTTCCGATGATCCTGTTCTGCAATGGGTGACCTTCCGTCTGGACAACGAGACGTATGGCATCAACGTAATGCAGGTGCAGGAGGTGTTGCGCTACACCGAGATAGCTCCGGTGCCAGGCGCGCCGAGCTACGTGTTGGGGATCATCAATCTGCGCGGCAACGTTGTGACGGTGATCGACACCCGTCAGCGCTTTGGCCTCGATACTGCGCCAGTGTCCGACAATACCCGTATCGTGATCATCGAGGCGGATCGTCAGGTCGTCGGCATCATGGTCGATAGCGTTGCCGAAGTTGTCTACCTTCGCCAATCCGAGATCGAAACCGCGCCCAACGTCGGCAATGATGAATCGGCCAAGTTCATCCAGGGTGTTTGCAACAAGAACGGCGAGCTGCTGATTCTGGTCGAACTCGACAAGATGATGAGCGAAGAAGAGTGGGCCGAGCTTGAGAGCATCTGACAGATGCTGATTGCGTCTCTGGTCGCATCGCTGGTTGCGCTGGCCTTCTGTTGTCTGGGGCTGCTGGGCTTCTGCCTGTGGCTGCTCAGACGACAGCGTCTATTGGCAGAGCAACAGCAGCAGCGTGATGCGAGCAGGGACAAACGAATCAAAGAGCTGAGCGGCCGTCTGGATGCCTATCTGGAAGGCAACTTGCGCATGGGCGACGAGCTCCGTGAGCTGGGCCGTCTGGTCGCGCCCTTGCCAGACAAGCTCACCCAGCTGGAACAACGCGATCCCAACAATTTTGCTCTGTCACAGGCCGCGAAGCTGGTTGGTATGGGGGCCAGCATCGACGATCTGACGCAAACCTGTGGCCTTTCCCAGTCCGAAGCCGAGCTGATGAGCAAGTTGCATCAGAATCGCCAGAAGCCCTGAGCGGCCGAAAACCTTGTTTTGGGCTGTCTTCCGTCAGCCTGCCGGAACCTCCTGACCTGCACCCATTCCAAACCTCATCGGCTTGGCTTTGCCGGGCTTGTCCAGGTCTCGGCTTCGGGACGAGGAGGGCAGTGATGCGGCGCATACTGGTTCTGCTGTTGTTTTTCGTGGTTTCGCCTGCGGTCGTACAGGCTGCGGAAGCACCGGAAGACGTCGAAGGGGCGATGACCGTCAACGTATTCCAGGCCAAGCGATTGCATGAGTTGGGTGCGGTGTTTATCGATGTGCGCAACGACCGGGAATGGTTATGGGGGCACGTCGAAGGTGCCGTGCATTTCGACCTCGCTAGCGACTTCATCAATCTGGCGGCGCAGGAGTGGCCTCGCCAATTGCCTTTGGTGATCTATTGCGACAGCGAGATCTGCCCACGAAGCGCAGAAGCCGCTCGCATGGCCGTTGCTTGGGGCTACAAGCAGGTCTTCTATTTCCGCTCGGGCTACTTCGCCTGGCAGCTGCATGATTTCCCACAGGTCACCGGCGAAGATCGCGCAGGTGCAACGCTCAATGCTCAGGCCCACTGAGCAAAGGCAGCGTTCCTGATGGCTCATGGTTTGATGCCTGAAAGCCAGGTGGGCACTTGCCCTTTAGATACCAGGCGAAGGCGATGATCTCGGCGATGGTCCGATACAGCGCTTCGGGAATCTCATCGCCTAGCTCCAGTCTTGCCAGCAGCCTGACCAGATCGGCGTTTTCGTAGATTGGCACTTCGTGTTCGCGAGCGACTGCGAGGATTGCTTCGGCCAGCTCATCATCGCCTTTGGCGCTCAGGCTCGGCGCATTGACGCCGTCGTAGCTGAGCGCGATGGCTTGGCGCGATTGTTTGTCGGTCATGCTTTTTCGTCCACGAAGCGTTGTTCGAGCGTAGTGCTTGGTCCCTGCGGCGGAGTGCCCTGTCGGCAGGACAGTTCGCCGACGTTCAGTCCCGCCGCCTGCAATCGTCCACGTAGATGGGTCAGCTCAGCGGCGACCAGTTGCGCCGTAGCGCCACGTTCGGCCCAGAGCTGGCTGGACAGGGTGCCGCGGGTCAGTTGCGCCTGGACCTGCAGCGGACCGAGGGGCGCGACATCGAACGCAAGTTCGATCTTCCAGAGCGGCTCGCCGCGTTCCTTTTCCTGCCTTTTAGGCTGCTCTTCGCGCTGCAGTTTGATTTGCAGCGGCACGATGTCGCGTTGATCGCGCATCGGAAGCTCCAGCTGCCAGGTAGTGAGCAGTGCTCCGTCGGGTCCGACCTGCGTCTGCGCCAAGCTGGACAGCTGATGGGTCTGGAGCCGCGACACGGCAGCAGCTGCAAGCTTGAGCAGCATTTCAAGGTCCGCCTCTTCATCAAGGCCCGGGGGCAGCCTGGTGGGCAACGGAAACCCGATTGCGAGCTGGCGCGCGTTACTTTGCGCCAGCGAACCCAGTGCCTGGCGAGCGAACGCGGGTAGTGCCTGGCCAAGCGCGCCTGTCTGAGCGCTGGCGAGCGGGGTACTGCCCGGAAGGTTGGGCATCTGGGCGAGCAGCCGGAGCAGGCCGGCCTTCAGGTCGCCCTGCAGCCCTTCGGTCTGCCCGGCGAGGAGGCGTGCCTCAAGGAACACGCCGCTTCTGGCCAGCGCTGCCGCGACCGCCTTGGCGTCGCCTAGCTGCTGCATTTCCGGTATCAGTCCCAGCAGCTTCTCGGCGGCGCCGCGCAGCCCCTCGGGTAGCGCAGCGGTCCCACCCTGCAATGCCTTGAACAGGCCTTCCAGCGATGCCTGGCGATTCTGCTGGGCGCCTAGCTGTTCGCCGAGGTGCAGCTGATCGAGGCGCCCACTCAGCGGGAGAAACGCCAGCGATTGGCCGTCCTTGACCTGCGCCGTCAGCAGGCTGCCGAGTGTGAGCGGGTTGGTCGACTCGATATTCAGCTTTTGTCCGGTCACAGAAGCGTTGAGCAGGCTGATAACCGCTTTGAAGATCTTCTGCCCGTCCTCAGTCTGCTGTTGACTGGTAGCGACTACCCGGCCCTGAATGACGCTGCCGGGTGGCAGTTGTTGAAGGTCGATCATCGATACCGGCTGGCGCCCGGCCGGTTGTGCGGAAGCCAGCAGGCGGGTGTCCGACAGCGCGGTGATAACATATGCGGTACCGAGGGCGGGGGCTTTGTTGCTGCTGACCTCGACGGTGGCCTGGCGCCCACTGCCCATGGTCAGGCGCAACACCAGCCGAAACGCCTGCGCCGCCTCCCTGATGCTGACTACTTCGGCTTCCGCATTTTCGCCCGCCGCGAGCAGGCCCTGCATTGGTTGCAGCAGCTTGAGCGCAAGGTCGCTGGCCGCTATCGGCTGGCGTGGCGCGCTGGTCGGTGGCAGAGCAGTGGTACTCTTGATCTCGGTCATCTTTCCTCAAATGCTCTTACAACCTTTCGCGTTTGCGGCCCTCGGCACCAAGGGTTGCCATGTATAATTCCGCCCGCCTGGCCATGCTCCAAGAGTATAGCGGCCACGCCTTTTTCATCTTGAGGTGTCGCTAGCGTGTCAACTCCCTTCCTCGAAGCTGTAGCGCTCGCTTGCGAGCGGGATTGGCGCCTGCTGTTCGACAAGCTCGATCTGCGCCTTGAGAGCGGCGAGATGTTGCAGATTTCTGGGCCCAACGGCAGCGGCAAGACCAGTCTCCTGCGTTTGCTCTGCGGACTGATGCAACCAACTGCTGGCGAAGTATTACTCAACGGACAGTCACTCAATCTCCAGCGTGGCGAACTGGCGCGCAACCTGTTGTGGATCGGCCACGCCGCCGGAATCAAGGGTTTGCTGACGGCAGAAGAGAATCTCACCTGGCTCTGTGCATTGCATCAGCCGACCAGTCGCGAAGCCATATGGCACGCGCTCGCCGAAGTTGGACTGCGCGGTTTCGAAGACGTCCCGTGCCACACGCTCTCTGCCGGACAGCAGCGTCGCGTGGGTCTTGCGCGCCTTTATCTCTCGCCACCGCCGTTGTGGATTCTCGACGAACCCTTTACTGCCCTCGACAAGCATGGCGTGGCGCAGTTGGAGAAACATCTGGCAACGCACTGCGAGCAGGGCGGCCTGGTCGTGCTGACCACTCACCACAGTCTGACGGAAAAGCCTGCCGGCTATCGTGAGCTGGATCTGGGACTACGGGCCGCATGAGCAGCGTATTCACATTGTTGTTGGCACGTGAGACGCGGCTATTGTTCCGCCGCCCGGCCGAGTTGGCCAACCCGCTGGTGTTCTTTGCCATCGTCATTGCGTTGTTCCCTTTGGCGGTTGGGCCGGAAACGCAACTTCTGCAAACCATTTCACCTGGCTTGGTCTGGGTCGCGGCGTTGCTGGCGGTGTTGCTTTCGTTGGACGGCCTGTTTCGCAGCGATTTCGAGGATGGCTCGCTTGAGCAGTGGGTCGTTTCGCCGCACCCTCTCGCGCTCCTCGTCCTCGCCAAAGTGCTGGCACACTGGGCATTTTCAGGACTGGCGCTGGTCCTGCTGGCGCCACTTTTGGGCTTGATGTTGGGGCTGCCGCTTGGGACCATTCCGGTGCTGCTGATTTCGCTGTTGCTCGGTACGCCGATCCTGAGTCTTCTCGGTGCGGTTGGTGCGGCGCTGACAGTAGGGCTCAAGCGCGGCGGGCTGCTACTGGCATTGCTCATTCTGCCTCTTTACATCCCGGTATTGATTCTCGGCAGCGGCGCGCTGCAAGCGGCGCTGCAGGGCCTGCCGGCAGTCGGGCATCTGCTCTGGCTGGCCAGCCTGACTGCGCTGGCCGTTACCCTTACACCTTTTGCGATAGCTGCCGGGCTGAAGATCAGCGTCGGCGAATAGCGACATACCCAGATGGCCGGCGCTCACGCCCGGTCGATGTAACGAATCTTGGGGCCTGCATTGAAAGGTCTCGCTGGACGACGAGTCATCCGATGAACTGGACATGGTTTCACAAGCTGGGCTCACCCAAATGGTTCTACGAGATCAGCGGCCGCTGGCTGCCCTGGCTGGCCTGGGCAGCTGTGTTGCTGGTCAGCGTCGGTGTGGTCTGGGGGCTGGCGTTCGCGCCCGAGGATTACCAGCAGGGCAACAGTTTCCGGATCATCTATATCCACGTGCCAGCTGCGTTTCTCGCTCAGTCGATCTACGTGATGCTCGCAGTGGCGGGCGTGGTTGGGCTCGTCTGGAAGATGAAACTGGCGGATGTGGCTCTGCAGCAGGCTGCACCCATCGGCGCCTGGATGACCTTCATCGCCCTGCTGACCGGCGCGGTCTGGGGCAAGCCGACATGGGGCGCCTGGTGGGTATGGGACGCGCGGCTGACCTCGATGCTTATCCTGCTGTTTCTGTACTTCGGCATCATTGCGCTCGGACAGGCAATCAGCAATCGTGACAGCGCGGCCAAGGCGTGCGCTGTGCTGGCCATCGTCGGAGTGGTGAACATCCCGATCATCAAGTATTCGGTGGAGTGGTGGAACACGCTGCACCAGCCGGCGACATTTACCGTCACCGAGAAACCGGCAATGCCAGTGGAAATGTGGCTGCCGCTGCTGGTGATGGTGATTGGCTTCTACTGCTTCTTTACCGTGGTGCTGCTGATGCGCATGCGCCTGGAAGTGCTGCGCCGCGAATCGCGCGCCAGCTGGGTGAAGAACGAGGTCAAGGCTCTGGTAGGAAACAACTCGTGAACTTTTCGTCCTTCGCCGATTTCATCGCCATGGGCAATCATGGCGTGTACGTCTGGACCTCTTACGGCATCAGCCTGGCTGTCCTGATTCTCAACGTCGCGTTGCCCGTGCTGGCTCGTCGGCGTTACCTGCAAGATGAGGCGCGTCGTTTGCGCCGGGAGGAGTCGAAGTGAATCCGGTGCGCAAGAAGCGTCTTTTCATCGTCCTGGCGATTCTCGCTGGTGTCGGTATCGCCGTGGCGCTGGCGTTGTCCGCTCTGCAGCAGAACATCAACCTGTTCTACACGCCGACCCAGATCGCAGCGGGGGAAGCCCCAGAGGGCACCCGGATTCGCGCCGGAGGCCTGGTCGAAGAGGGCTCGGTGAAGCGTACCAACGACTCGCTCAGCGTCGCTTTCCGTGTCACTGACGGTGCCCAGGCGATCACCATCACCTACCAGGGAATTCTCCCGGACCTGTTCCGCGAAGGGCAGGGCATCGTCGCGCTGGGGAGGGTCAACGCTGACGGTGTGCTGGTGGCTGACGAAGTGCTGGCCAAGCACGACGAGAACTACATGCCACCAGAGGTCACTCAGGCGCTGGAGAAGAGCGGCATGATGAAGCACTACGAAGGTGGCAAGCAGGAGTACGCGAAATGATTCCCGAGCTTGGCCATCTGGCGATGATCCTCGCGCTGTGCCTGGCTGTGGTCCAGGCCACGCTCCCACTGATCGGTGCCTGGCGCGGCGATCGGCAATGGATGGGGCTGGCGCAACCGGCGGCCTGGGGACAGTTCGCCTTTCTCGGCTTCTCCTTCGCCTGCCTGACCTATGCCTTCATGGTCGATGACTTTTCTGTCGCCTATGTAGCCCATAACTCCAACAGTGCTCTGCCCTGGTATTACAAGTTCAGTGCCGTCTGGGGTGCGCATGAAGGTTCCTTGTTGCTCTGGGCCTTCATCCTGGCCGGCTGGACCTTCGCCGTGGCGATCTTTTCCCGTCAGCTGCCGGAAGACATGCTGGCGCGAGTGCTCGGCGTGATGGGCTTGATCAGCATTGGTTTCCTGTTGTTCCTTATCGTCACCTCGAACCCCTTCGAGCGGCTGCTTCCGCAGGTGCCAATGGATGGACGTGACCTTAATCCATTGCTGCAGGATTTCGGTTTGATCGTCCACCCGCCCATGCTTTACATGGGGTACGTGGGCTTCTCGGTGGCGTTCGCTTTCGCAATTGCTGCGTTGCTCGGCGGTCGCCTGGACGCCGCCTGGGCGCGCTGGTCGCGCCCGTGGACACTCGTTGCCTGGGCCTTCCTCGGCCTGGGTATTGCGCTGGGCTCCTGGTGGGCCTACTACGAGCTCGGCTGGGGTGGTTGGTGGTTCTGGGACCCGGTGGAAAACGCCTCCTTCATGCCCTGGCTGGTCGGCACGGCGCTGATTCATTCGCTTGCGGTGACCGAGAAGCGCGGCGTGTTCAAGAGCTGGACCGTGTTGCTGGCAATCGCGGCGTTCTCGCTGAGCCTGCTGGGTACCTTCCTGGTCCGCTCCGGGGTACTCACGTCGGTGCACGCGTTTGCTACCGACCCCGAACGCGGCGTGTTCATTCTGGTGTTCCTGCTGATGGTCGTTGGTGGCTCGCTGACGCTGTTCGCTCTGCGCGCTCCGGTGGTCAAGAGCCAGGTTGGCTTCGGTCTCTGGTCGCGCGAAACCCTGCTGCTGGTCAACAACCTGCTGCTCGTCGTCGCGACGGCCATGATTCTGCTCGGCACGCTCTATCCGCTGCTGCTGGATGCATTGTCCGGTGCCAAGCTTTCCGTCGGGCCTCCGTACTTCAATGCCATGTTCGTACCGCTGATTGGCGCGCTGATGGTGACGCTGGGCGTTGGCATCCTGGTCCGCTGGAAGGACACACCGCTTAAGTGGCTGCTCGGCATGCTTACGCCGGTGTTGATCACCAGCGTAGTACTCGGCGGCCTCGGCTCCTTGCTGTTCGGCGACTTCAATTGGGCAGTGCTCGCGGTGTCGCTGTTGGCGGCCTGGGTTGTGATAGCCGGCATTCGTGATCTGCTGGACAAGACGCGCCACAAGGGCTTGTTCAAGGGTATGCGAAGTCTGGCACCCAGCTACTGGGGCATGCATCTGGCGCACCTCGGGTTGGCGGTCTGCGCGATCGGCGTGGTACTCACCAGCCACCAAAGCGCCGAGCGGGATCTTCGTCTGGCGCCTGGCGAATCGCTGTCCCTGGGGGGCTATGAGTTTGTCTTCGAGGGCGCCGTACATCACGAAGGACCGAACTTCACTTCGGACAAGGCGACCATTCGCGTGCTCGACGGGAACAAGCAGATCGCCACGCTGCACCCGGAAAAGCGCCTGTACACCGTGCAACAGATGCCGATGACCGAGGCGGGTATTGATGCCGGATTCACCCGCGACCTCTATGTCGCGCTGGGTGAGCCGCTGGGTGATGGGGCGTGGGCAGTGCGCGTTCACATCAAACCCTTCGTTCGCTGGATCTGGCTCGGAGCGCTGATGATGGGGCTTGGCGGTGTGCTGGCGGCGAGTGATCGTCGTTATCGAGTCAAGGTCAAGACCCGCGTGCGTGAAGCGCTGGGCATGGCCGCACAAGGAGCCTGATGTGAAAAGATTGCTGATGTTGCTGCCGCTGGTGATTTTCCTGGTGGTTGCAGTGTTCCTTTATCGCGGCCTGTTTCTCGATCCTTCCGAGCTGCCTTCGGCACTGATCGGCAAGCCGCTCCCCGAGTTTTCGTTGCCTTCGGTGGAAGACGAGCAGCGCGTCATCACCGCTGCTGACCTCAAGGGCAAGCCGGCGCTGGTCAACGTGTGGGCAACCTGGTGCGTCGCCTGCAAGGTCGAACATCCGGTGTTGAACCGCCTGGCTGCCCAAGGCGTGGTTATTCATGGGGTCAATTACAAGGACGACAATGCCGCGGCGCTGAAGTGGCTGAACGAATTTCATGACCCTTATCAACTGAACATTCGCGACGAGCGCGGTAGCCTCGGCCTGGACCTGGGCGTCTATGGCGCACCCGAGACGTTTCTGATCGACAAGCAGGGCATCATTCGACACAAATTTGTTGGGGTGATCGACGATCGTGTTTGGCGCGAACAGCTGGCAGCGCTCTATCAGGAGCTGGTGGACGAATGAAACGACTGATCCATGGCGCGCTGCTTGGTCTTTTTCTGGCCACGACGGCCCAGGCCGCGATTGATACCTACGAATTCAGGGATGAGGCCGAGCGCGAGCGCTATCGCACCCTGACTGAAGAACTGCGCTGCCCCAAGTGCCAGAATCAGAACATTGCCGACTCCAATGCGCCGATCGCCATGGACCTGCGCCAGGAAATCTTCCGCATGCTGGAGGAGGGCCGAAGCAACGACCAGATCGTCGACTATCTGGTCGATCGCTATGGCGACTTCGTCCGTTACAACCCGCCGGTAAACGCGAAGACCTTGTTGCTCTGGTATGGGCCAGCTGGATTGCTGGTGCTGGGTTTCGGCGTGTTGACCGTCATCTTGGTGCGCCGCCGTCGAGTCGAGAAGGCTCCTGCAGCGAACACTCTTTCCGAGACCGAGCGCGAACGTCTCGCCCAGCTTCTGGATAAAAAAGACTCATGACCGATTTTTGGATAGCCGCTGGCGCTTTGCTGCTGGTGGCATTGGCTTTCCTGCTGGTACCTATTCTTCACGGCCGTCGTGCCCAAGCCGAAGAAGACCGTACCGCGCTGAATGTCGCTCTGTACGAAGAACGTCTGGGCGAGCTCGTAGCTCAGCACGGTGCCGGAACCTTGAGTGACGAACAGCTGGATGCTGGCCGTGCGGACGCGGCGCGCGAGCTCCTGGAGGATACCGAGGGCAGCGACAGGCCAAGAATTGCCAAGCTGGGCCGCAGCGTGCCGCTGATCGCCGCGGTGCTGGTGCCGTTGGTGGGCTATGGGCTCTACGCGCACTGGGGCTCCATAGACAAAGTACAGATGGCTCGCCAGTTTTCGGAGCAGCCGCGCACCGTTGAAGAAATGACAGCGCATTTGGAACAGGCTGTACAGGAACAGCCGGAATCGGCTGAAGCCTGGTATTTCCTGGGCCGCACTTACATGAATCAGGAGCGGCCAGGTGATGCAGCCAAGGCGTTCGCGCGCGTTGTGGAAATCGCCGGCCGCCAGCCTGAGCTCCTTGGCCAGTGGGCCCAGGCGCTGTACTTCGCGCGTGACCGGCAGTGGTCCGAGCAGTTGCAAGCGCTGACTGACGAAGCGCTGCAGGGCGATCCGCAGGAGCTGACTAGCCTTGGTCTGCTCGGTATTGCCGCGTTCGAGGAGTCGCGTTATCAGGATGCGGTACGTTTCTGGGAGCAGCTGGTCGCGGCGCTCCCCGAGCAAGACCCTTCGCGTGAAGCTATCCGTGGCGGTATCGAACGTGCCCGGCAGCAGATCGATGGCGAGCCCGCAGCCGAGCAAGGTCAGGCGGCTAGCGACGCGGCAGGGGCCACGCTGCAGATCCAGGTAGCGTTGGACCCGACAGTAGCCGCGGCCGTATCACCACAGGATGCGGTGTTCGTTTTCGTTCGGGCAGTATCAGGGCCGCCGGTTCCGCTAGCGGCCAAGCGTCTGGTAATCGCCGATCTGCCTGCGACCATTACGCTTGGCGACGCCGACGCGATGGTTCCATCAATGAAGATATCCAGTGTCGAGCAGGTCATGGTGATGGCGCGAGTCTCGCGATCCGGTGATGCAACAAAAGGGGAATGGATGGGTCAAAGCGAAGCGCTCGACACAGAGGGTGAGCACAGCCCCGTGCGCCTGGTGATTGACCGCGCCGAGGCTCCCTGATTGCTCATGAGGTGTAGATGAACAGGTTACCGGCAGCACCCCCGCTTACGCTTGTGCGATTTGGTCAGCGGGCTATGCTGCTCGGATTGACGCTGTTGCTCGGCGCCTGTGCAGGCACTCCCTATGATTCCGCACCGCAGGGGCCAGTGCCCGCACCGACCCCGCGCACGCCCGAGCCAAGCGGCCCGGTGATCGCCCCTCCACCTATTAAGGCGCCGCCTGCTCCGCGGGCTCCAGCTACCCAGCGAAGCCACCCTCGTTACGCCCCTCCACCGCATGTTGCGGCGCACTGGGACAATCGCTTGGGGGTCTACGTCGTTGAAGGTCGCGATCTCTTCTATCGGGAGCGACTGTACTACCGGTGGGACGGCGATTGGTTTTGTGCCGGACGTCCAGAAGGCCCTTGGGAACCAGTTGCACCCCCCAGCGTGCCTCCAGGGTTGCGTGATCGCTACTGATGGGATGGCTGGTCGCAGTGGCAGGACAACTTTTAGCGCTTCAGCCTAAAGGCCACTCGGCGATTGCCGATAACTAACTAGCACCGTTGCTTCGCAATGTTCCCAGCTGGTTCGGCCCACGCCGCCTCATCGGGCTTATGCCCCGGAGTCGATCATGAATGCTTCCGTCAAGCGCCTCGAAGAAACCGGCACCGCTCTGCGCGATGCGCTGAATCATCAGGACTGGGCCGCAATAGGCATGCTCGATCGCGAATGCCGTAATGCGGTGGAGGAGGCGATGCGAGCCCACGAGCGCGATAGCAGCATGGTCCGTCAGCGTCTGCAGGAACTGCTTGATCTCTATGGGGAGTTGGTGATGACCTGTCAGATCGAGCAGGCGCGAGTCGCAGGCGAACTGCGTCAGCTAAGCCAATCCCAACAAGGCGCCAAGGTCTACCAGCTGTTCGCTTGACGCTTGCCAACTACCTAACCAGGCAGCTATTTCCATATCGTCGTCCGAGCAACGGGCGCGCTCAAGCTCCTGGTTTTATCATTACAAAGTATGTGTCATTAGGTCGCTATCAAACCGTTGGTCAGCGATTACGTGGTACTTATTGCGCCTTAAATAGCGGCTATAGCTGCCATCGTGCGTCGAACCTGCCTACGTCAACGCTGCGATATCGCACAGGGTGTTGATTTTAAGCTCGTTCTTTGGTCGCTAATTCACGCCATAAATTTGACTCAGTTCATTTTTTCATTAATCTACGCCCATCTGCCATGAGTGTGATCGCCGTTCTTCCATGGATGCGAGCGCAGGCTTTCTTTCAGCCTCTATAGAGCCCTATAAACAAGATGTGGCGTGAAACCAAGATTTTGTTGATAGATGATGATCACGACCGCCGCCGCGACTTGGCAGTCATTCTGAATTTTCTCAGTGAAGATCATTTGGCTTGCTCCAGCAGCGAGTGGCAGGGCGCTGTCGCCGGTCTGGAATCCAGCCGCGTCGTCAATGGCGTTATGCTGGGTGATGTGTCCTCCAAAGGCGGAGCCGTCGAACTGATCAAGCAGATGGGCAAATGGGATGAAAATGTCCCACTGATGCTCATCGGCGAGCCAGCCCATGCCGACTGGCCGGACGATGTTCGCCGTCGAGTGCTCACCAGCCTGGAAATGCCGCCTAGCTATAACAAGCTGCTCGACTCCCTGCATCGCGCTCAGATTTATCGTGAAATGTACGATCAGGCCAAGTCCCGGGGTCGACAGCGCGAGCCCAATCTCTTTCGTAGCCTGGTCGGTACCAGTCGAGCGGTACAGCATGTCCGGCAGATGATGGAGCAGGTCGCTGATACGGAGGCTAGCGTACTGATTCTTGGCGAATCCGGTACCGGCAAGGAAGTGGTCGCGCGAAATCTGCACTATCACTCGAAGCGGCGTCAGGGGCCCTTCGTGCCCGTCAACTGCGGGGCAATCCCGGCGGAGTTGCTGGAAAGCGAGCTCTTCGGCCACGAGAAGGGCGCCTTTACCGGGGCCATCACTGCACGTGCAGGCCGCTTCGAGCTTGCAGAAGGCGGCACGCTTTTTCTCGATGAAATCGGCGATATGCCGCTGCCCATGCAGGTCAAGCTGCTGCGGGTTTTGCAGGAGCGCACCTTCGAGCGAGTCGGCAGCAACCGCACGCAGAATGCCGATGTCCGTATCATCGCGGCGACGCATAAAGATTTGGAGAAGATGATCGAGGAGGGGACCTTCCGCGAGGATCTCTACTACCGCTTGAATGTCTTCCCAATCGAGATGGCGCCACTACGGGAGCGTGTCGAAGATATTCCGCTGCTGATGAACGAGCTGATCTCGCGAATGGAGCATGAAAAGCGCGGCTCTATCCGATTCAATTCAGCGGCAATCATGTCGCTGTGTCGGCACGATTGGCCGGGCAACGTCCGCGAGCTGGCGAATCTGGTGGAGCGCATGGCGATCATGCATCCCTATGGGGTCATCGGTGTGATGGAGCTGCCGAAGAAATTCCGCCACGTCGATGACGACGACGAGCAATACGCAACAAGCCTGCACGATGAAATGGAAGAGCGTGCAGCAATTAGCGCGCCCATGGTCGTACCCGAAGCGCAGGCGATGCTGCCGACCGAAGGGCTGGACCTCAAGGAGTACCTCGGCAATCTGGAGCAGGGCCTTATTCATCAGGCTCTTGAAGACGCAGGCGGCGTGGTGGCTCGGGCCGCGGAACGGCTAAGGATTCGGCGGACCACGCTGGTCGAGAAAATGCGTAAGTACGGTATGAATCGTCGCGACGACGATATGGGCGACTAGCACGCTGCTAGGCGATTCTAAAAATGCGTTTCAAAAAAGGCCACCTGGATCAGGTGGCCTTTTTCGTTTTGGCCTGGTCGTGTCGATGACGGGCGCTGGGAAGTGCTGAGTGGTGGGCACGAAGATTGCTGGTCCCCGTCAACCGACTTTCTTTTGACAGGCGCAAGCGACCCGTGAATTCCGTCACCAAGCCATCCGAGAGTTCACTCGATGCCCCAGATGTGCTGGCGCTGACTCGATCACTCGAGCTCTTTCGCCAGGTCTCCGGGCAGCTCGGTGAATCCGAAGAGCTGTTGCAGGTACGCGTCGCCGAGCTCAAGGGGCAACTTGCCGAGGCCGGCGAGCTTCGACGACAGGAGCTGGAGGAGAAAGAGCGTCTCGCGCAGCGATTGCAGAGCGTTCTCGACCTGCTGCCAGGTGGCGTCATCGTGATCGATGGGCAGGGTGTGGTGCGCGATGCGAACCCTGTTGGTCTTGAGCTGTTGGGCGAGCCACTCGTGGGGCACCCCTGGCGCGAGGTGATTGGCCGCTGTTTTGCGCCGCGGCGGGACGACGGGCACGAGATCTCGCTACGCAATGGTCGCCGCCTATCGATCGCTACGCGCTCGCTTGCCGGGGAACCTGGTCAGCTGGTGCTGCTCACCGACCTTACCGAGACCCGTCGCCTCCAGGATCAGCTGGCGCGCCATGAACGGCTGTCGTCGCTAGGGCGAATGGTGGCTTCGCTTGCCCACCAGATTCGCACGCCGCTGTCCACCGCGTTGCTATATGCCAGTCACCTCGAACAGGGTGGCCTGAGCGAACAGCAACAGCAGCGCTTCGCCGGTAGCCTCAAGGCTCGCCTGCATGAACTGGAGCATCAGGTCCGTGACATGCTGATCTTCGCCCGCGGTGATCTGCCGCTGAACGACCGACTGAGTCCGGTTGCGCTGTTGTCGGCGCTGCGTTCGGCCGGCGAGCCACGTCTGCAGGGCGTCAGCGTGCGCTGGCAGTGTGACGTGCAGGGGGTGGAGGTGTTGTGCAATCGCGATACGTTGGTCGGGGCATTGCTCAATCTCATCGAGAATGCGCTACAAGCGAGCGTTGGGGGCCCGCGTCTGAAGGTGCACCTGTATCGCCGCGAAGAAACGTTGCGGATCTGCATAAGCGACCGCGGTAGAGGCATTGATGCCGAAACGCTGGGACGGTTGGGGGAGCCATTTTTTACTACCCGAACTACGGGAACCGGCCTCGGGCTGGCAGTGGCCAAGGCCGTTGCCAGAGCCCATCAAGGTGATCTGCAGTTGCAATCGCGGCCCGGGCGCGGGACCTGTGCGCTGATGAGCCTGCCGCTGATTCCAGCCACTCACAAACCGGGATGACCTGTATGACTGCCACGATACTGCTGGTCGAAGACGATCACGCCTTGCGCGAAGCCCTCGGTATCACGCTGCAGCTGGGTGGCTACGAGTACCGTGGCGTCGATTGCGCTGAAGCGGCCTTGTGTGCGCTGCAGGAAGAGCCATTTGGCATGATCATCAGTGACGTGAACATGCCTGGCATGGACGGCCACGAGCTGCTTGCGCTGGTACGGCAACGCTACCCACAGGTGCCTGTGCTGCTGATGACTGCCTTTGGTGCTGTAACGAGGGCGGTGGACGCGATGCGCTTGGGCGCTGTCGATTATCTGGTCAAGCCATTCGAGCCAGGTACTTTGCTTGAACTGTTGGGGCGGCACGTGAACGGCACTATTGGTACCTCCGAGGCGGAAGGGCCGGTGGCGCTTGAGCCATCCAGCCAACAATTGCTGAGTCTTGCTCGGCGGGTGGCGCAAAGTGACTCGACAGTGCTGATCTCCGGTGAGTCCGGCACGGGCAAGGAGGTGCTGGCGCGCTATATCCACCAGCAGTCGCCTAGATACGGCAAGCCATTCATCGCCATCAATTGTGCTGCGATTCCGGACAACATGCTCGAGGCGACCCTGTTCGGGCACGAAAAAGGCGCTTTCACTGGCGCGATCGCCAGCCGGCCGGGCAAGTTCGAACAGGCCGATGGCGGCACCTTGTTGCTCGACGAAATATCCGAGATGCCGCTGGGTCTGCAGGCGAAGCTGCTGCGCGTGCTGCAGGAGCGCGAGGTGGAGCGAGTCGGTGGCCGGCGACCTATTGCTCTGGATATTCGCGTGCTCGCCACCACCAACCGTGACCTCGCCGGTGAGGTTGCGGCAGGTCGCTTCCGTGAGGATCTCTATTACCGGCTGTCAGTCTTCCCCCTGGCATGGTCGCCGCTGCGGCAGCGCCCGGCGGATGTTTTGCCACTGGCCGAGCGCCTGTTGGCCAGCCATGCACGGAAGATGCGCCAGGCCCCTGCGCGGCTCTCGGCTGAGGCGCAGCGCTGCCTGGTCGAGTATGCGTGGCCAGGAAACGTGCGCGAACTGGACAATGCGATACAGCGGGCCTTGATTCTGCAGCAGGGCGGAGTGATCCAGCCTCAGGACCTTTGCCTAGCGGGCCTGGATGGTGTCGCGAGCATGCCGGTCGGGTCCAGCGTGGCGCAGCCGTGTGAGGAGCCTGCCTCGGAGAGCGGAGCGGGTTCGGCCTTGGGCGATGATCTACGTCGTCGTGAGTTCCAGCTGATCATCGATACCTTGCGTGCCGAGCGCGGGCGCCGCAAGGAGACGGCTGATCGGCTGGGAATCAGCGCGCGCACGCTGCGCTACAAACTGGCACAGATGCGCGATGCTGGAGTGGATGTCGAAGCATCGCTCTACGCGAGCTGACCGCGCTTCGCTCAACGTCGCTCTGATAAGCTGCCGCCAACCTCATGATGGAGAATTCCAGGTGCATAAAGACTTCTGGCAGGAGCGCTGGGCTCGCAACGAGATCGGTTTTCACCTTGACGATGTTCATCCTGGATTGCGCCGTCACTGGTCGCGACTTGCTCTATCCGAGGGTGCGACGGTGCTGGTGCCGCTGTGTGGCAAGAGCCTGGATATGGTTTGGCTTGCCGGGCAAGGGTTTAAGGTCGTGGGGGTGGAGCTGAGCGAGAAGGCCGTCCAAACGTTCTTTTCGGAGCAGCAGCTCGAAGCTGAAGTATCCCAGAGCGGGCCGTTCAGGATTTATCGCTCCGGTGCGTTGGAAATTCGTTGCGGAGATTTTTTCGCGCTTAGCGCGGCCGATGTCGTCGGGTGCCGGGCTGTCTACGACCGCGCTGCGCTGATCGCACTGCCCCCGCCGATGCGTCAGCGCTATGCGGCGCTTCTGTCGGCCATCCTGCCGACCGGTTGTCAGCAGCTATTGGTCACCTTGGACTATGACCAGGCGGAGATGGACGGCCCGCCCTTCGCCGTGAGTCGCGGCGAAGTGAGCGATCTGTATGCCTCTGAATGGAACGTGGAGCTGCTGGAAGCCAAGGAGGTACTGCAGCGTAATCCCAAGATGCGCGAGCGCGGCCTGACGCGCCTCGAGGAGCACTTCCATTGGCTACAACGGCGGGTATGACCCGACGCAGGTAACGTTGAAACGATCAGCTGTCGGCCTGTAAGCGGCGAATGAAAGTGTCGGCTTCGTCGATGGCGCGCTGCATGTCCGCCATCAGCTGGTCGACATTGCCCTGCAGCGTTCGGTATTCGCCGTGCAATGCGCTGATCGCGCGGGCATTGAGGTTGTGCTTGAGAAACAGGACCTGGTCGCGCAGTACGCTAAGCACCGGATCGATGCGCTTCTCGGCCGCCTTCATGCGCTGAAGCAGGGTCCGGTATTCGGCTCTGGTACGGCTTAGTTCCTTTGCGCTGGCGACTTTCAGGCTGGCGTTGCTGTATTGCTTGAGCTCGCTTTCCCACTCCTTGAATAACGCGTCAGCCACGTCTTCGACCGCCTCGATGCGAAGTCGAACATCGCGGGCGCTTGCCACGCTGGCTTCGTACTCTCTGTTGAGTGCGTCATAACGCTTCTCCAGGTCACCGCCCTTGACCTCGACGACACTGCGATAGCGCTCCAGGGCGTCCTTGAACTGTTGCTTGGCTTGCTGTTGGGAGTCACGGGCATCTTCCACTCGGTCGACCAGAATGTCGCGCTTATGAATGCCGGCCTTCTCCATGGCCGAGTAGTAGGCGCTCTGACAGCCAATGAGGGTGAGGAGGGCGCAGCAGGCGAATATGAGGCGACGCATGGCAGTTCCTTGGGCGCAGGATGAGATTACGTAGACAAATAAAAAGGGCGACTTGCGTCGCCCTTGCTGCGTTTGCTGCTCTCAGCCGCGCTGGCGCAGGGCTTCGATGCGATCTTCCAGCGGTGGGTGAGTCATGAACAGCCCGGCCAGGCCATGCTTCAGTGAGCCGTTGATGCCGAATGCCTTGAGGGTGTCGGGCATGTGGACCGGCATACCCTGTTCGGCGCGCAGGCGCTGCAAGGCGCCGATCATGGCGTTGGTGCCGGCCAGTTGAGCACCGGCCTCGTCGGCACGGTATTCACGTTTGCGCGAGAACCACATGACGATAATGCTGGCGAGCAGGCCCAGTACCAGTTCAGCAAAAATAGTCGCGACAAAGTAGCCAATGCCGTGGCCGTCCTCATTCTTCAGGATGGCCTTGTCGACAAAGTTGCCAAAGATACGAGCGAAGAACATCACGAAGGTATTCACCACACCCTGGATCAGCGCCAGGGTCACCATGTCGCCGTTGGCCACGTGGCCGATCTCGTGGGCAAGCACCGCTTTCACCTCATCCGGCGAGAAGCGCTCGAGCAGCCCCTGGCTGACCGCCACCAGTGCATCGTTGCGGTTCCAACCGGTGGCAAAGGCGTTGGCCTCATAGGCCGGGAAGATGCCGACCTCCGGCATCTTGATGCCTGCTTCGCGCGACAATTGCTCGACGGTTTGCAGCAGCCACTGCTCGTGACGGGTGCGCGGCTGGCTGATGATTTCGGTGCGGGTGCTCATCTTCGCCATCCACTTGGAGATGAACAGCGAAATCAGCGAGCCCGCGAAGCCGAAGACCGCGCAGAAGACCAGCAGGCTGCCGTAGTTCTGGCCGGTATAGCGATCGACCCCAAGAAGTTTCAGGGTGATGCTGGCGATGACCAGTACCGCAAGGTTGGTGGCCAGGAACAAGAAAATGCGCATCATGTTGCGGCAGACTCCGGGTAGGAATTGAAGAACGATAGGCTATATAAGGTGCGCCCTTGAGCTATTCAACCGAGCGACTATTTCAAGCTATGTCGCCTGCCCGGACAGGCTGGAGTGCAACGGCGCGCCGGAGTCGTTTTCGAACAGCAAACGGGCAAGCTGGGCAATGCGCTCGCCGTGCCCGTCCTTGATGGCGGTACGAAGCTGGTGGGCGAGACTGGCCTGAATGCGCAGGATGCTGAGGGGTAGGCTGAGGTCGCTGGTCATCTGCCCCGGCACTGCCCGTGTCAGGCGCATGAAGGCTTTCTCGGTGAGCACCGCCTGGTCCAGGGCCTGGAACTGAATGGTGCTGTCGAAGCGGATATAGCCTTCTTCGGCTAGCCAGAGCATGGCGCCCAGGCAGCTTTGGTGGCGTTTGGAGGGAAGGCCGAATTCATCCGGCTCTTCCCGACCGATCAGATCTTCGATGTACAGCGCAACCTTGCGCGGGAAAGCCTGGTAGAGCATGAGCAGGCCGCCCGCTGCGTCCTTGTAGAAATCGTCAATCTGCAGATCCATCGGCGCTACTGCTGGTAAGTCTTGAGGAAGTTGCCGATGCGGCCGATGGCCTGCTCCAGATCATCTACGCGGGGCAAGGTGACCACGCGGAAGTGATCAGGCCACGGCCAGTTGAACGCGGTGCCCTGAACAATCAGCAGCTTCTCAGCCAGAAGCAGGTCGAGCACGAATTTTTCATCGTTGTGGATCGGGCAGATCTTTGGGTCGATCCGGGGAAACGCATACAGCGCGCCCATGGGCTTGACGCAACTGATGCCCGGGATGTCGTTGAGTAGTTCCCAGGTGCGGTTACGCTGCTCGAGCAGGCGGCCCGGGGGCAGAATCAGGTCGTTGATGCTCTGATAGCCGCCGAGTGCGGTCTGTATCGCGTGCTGCGATGGCACGTTGGCACACAAACGCATGTTGGCGAGGATGTCCAGGCCTTCGATATAGCTCTGTGCCCTGTGTTTGGGGCCAGAGATCGCCACCCAGCCCGAACGGAAGCCGGCAACCCGGTAGGACTTGGACAAGCCGTTGAACGTCAGGCAGAGCACGTCCGGCGCCAGTGAGGCGGTGGAGATGTGCACCGCATCGTCATAGAGGATCTTGTCGTAGATCTCGTCGGAGAACAGCACCAGCTTGTGCTGGCGTGCCAGTTCCACCATGCCTTCGAGCACTTCCTTCGGATAGACCGCGCCGGTGGGATTGTTCGGGTTGATCAGCACCAGTGCTTTGGTGTTTGACGTGATTTTTGCCTTGATGTCGGCCAAGTCAGGCCACCAGTTGGCCTGTTCATCGCAGAGGTAATGCACGGGCTTGCCGCCAGCCAGGCTGACCGCTGCAGTCCACAGTGGGTAGTCCGGGGCGGGAATCAGCACTTCGTCGCCATTATTCAGCAAGGCCTGCATGGACATGACGATCAGCTCGGACACCCCGTTACCCAGGTAGATATCCTCGATGCCGACGCCTTCCACCTGCTTCTGCTGGTAGTACTGCATGATCGCCTTGCGGGCGCTGAACAGGCCTTTCGAGTCGCTATAGCCTTGTGCAGTTGGCAGATTGCGGATCACGTCCTGGAGGATTTCCTCCGGTGCTTCGAAACCGAACGGCGCCGGGTTGCCGATGTTCAGCTTGAGGATGCGATGGCCTTCCTCTTCCAGGCGTTTGGCGTGCTTGAGCACGGGCCCACGGATGTCGTAACAGACATTGGCGAGCTTGTTCGATTTGCTGACCTGCATGATCCTGAGTGTCCCGAAGTGAAAACGCGCCAGTTCCGGAAATGGCTGGCCGCGCTTGGCATGAACCCGGGCGCCTTGGCAGTCGGAAACCCCGCTGCCAGACTAGGCGTCGAAGAGGGACGCATGATACGTGCGCCCCGACCACCGGAAAAGGTACAGATCGGCCTTTTTTGAGCTGAGGAGTGTATCGATGGATAAGCTGGAAAAACCGCTCGACGTCTGGCGCGAGGAGCTGTCCGATGAACAGTTCCAAATTTGCCGGCTGGGCGCCACAGAGCGGCCCTTCACCGGTAAGTACAACGACACAAAGACGCCCGGCATCTACCATTGCGCCTGTTGTGACGCGCCGCTGTTCGATGCAGACGCCAAGTTCGACTCCGGCTGTGGTTGGCCCAGTTACTTCCAGCCCGTTAGTGATACAGCGATCGCCAGCCTGGACGATTTCAGTCACGGTATGCACCGGATCGAGGTCAGATGCGCGCGCTGCGATGCCCATCTTGGTCATGTATTTCCTGACGGCCCGAAGCCAACCGGATTGCGCTACTGCATCAATTCAGCCTCTCTCAACCTGAAACCGCGCGAGGCCTGAAGTCTCGTCGGTCGCAAGGAGCCGCGCATGCACGATCCATTGCTGGATATCCCCTGTGTCACCATCGAGGGCGAGACAAAGACGCTTGCCGACTTCGGCGCCAAGGTGCTGCTGGTGGTGAACACCGCCAGCCAGTGTGGCTTCACGCCGCAGTACAAGGGGCTGGAGGAGCTGTGGCAGCGTTATGGCGAACGCGGATTGGTAGTGCTCGGCTTCCCTTGCAATCAGTTCGGCCGACAGGAACCGGACGCTGAACAGGAGATAGCCGCGTTCTGCGAGCGGCGTTTTGGCGTCTCTTTTCCGCTGTTCGCCAAGGTCGAAGTCAACGGCGGGGAGGCGCACCCGCTGTTTATCGAACTGAAGAAGCGCGCGCCTGGCCTTCTGGGTAGCAAGGCGATCAAGTGGAATTTCACCAAGTTCCTAATCTCCGATCAGGGTAGGACAGTCAGGCGTTATGCCTCCCGTACTGCGCCGCAGGCGCTGGCGGCGGAAATCGAAGCGTTGCTGTGATTGCCGCGGATCAAACGCGCGAGATGTTTTAGTTGGGTATTGTTCGGCCCGGTCAAGCCGGGCCTTTTCGTATCTGGAGTGATCCAATGGATGTCGAGTTGAAGGCCTTCTTGCAGCGTGCCGAGGATTTGCTGGTACGTATCGAGCCGCTGTTGCCCACGCAGCCACCGGTGATCGATTGGGGGTGCACATTGGCGGCGCGCTGGCAGCGGGATGCTCGCAGGGGCTTTTTGGCGCCGCTGGAGGTCAGTCTGGACCTGAGCCTCGCGGACCTGATCGGTGTCGATCGCCAGCGCGATCTGCTGGCAGCCAACACCCGCCAGTTCGTAGATGGGCTGCCGGCCAATCATGTGTTGCTCTGGGGCGCCCGAGGCACGGGCAAGTCCTCGTTGATCCGTGCCCTATTGGCCGAATATGCCGGACGTGGGCTCCGCCTGGTCGAGATCGAGCGTGACCACCTGGCGGATCTTCCTCGGGTGGTGGAGCAGCTCGCTGAGCTGCAGCAGGCGTTCGTGCTGTTCTGTGACGATCTCTCGTTCGAAGCGGGAGAGGGCGACTATCGGGTGCTCAAGAGTGTGCTCGACGGATCGCTGGAGCGAGCACCGCAAAACGTGTTGTTGTACGCGACCTCCAATCGCCGGCATCTGGTTCCGGAGCGTCAGAGCGATAACGAGAACTGGCAGATGGTCGACGGGGAGTTGCATCCGAACGAAGCCGTGGAAGACAAGATTGCGCTGTCTGATCGTTTTGGCCTGTGGCTGTCGTTCTATCCCTTTACTCAGCAGCATTACCTCAGTGTGGTGCACCACTGGATCGATTCGCTGGCGCGCGGCGCCCAATTGCAGTGGGACTGGGACGAAGCGTTGGAGAAGGATGCGATTCGCTGGGCCACCGGGCGGGGCAATCGTAATGGCCGTTGCGCCTACCAGTACGCCCGCCAATGGGTAGGCAAGCGCCTGCTCGAGGCGCGCGGCTGAGCGCGGGTTGCAAACACCTTGGCGCGCCGCTGCGTTGTGTTGGCAGCGGGCCTTGAGGGGGCAGACGTCGATCAGGCAGTAGCGGCCTTGCCCATTTCCTTGAGCTTGGCGTTCATGCGCTGTTCGTCCGGTAGCAGGCATTCAACCGATGGCAGCGCCAGCATCCGCGCATGATGGGCGGCAAGGCCCGGCCAGCGTTGGGTGTCGAGCTGCTCGCCGCCGTGCGCCATATTGATCAGCTGGCAGGCGATAGAGATGTCCGCCATTGAAAGGCTGTCGCCGACGAAGAAGTCCCCCTGACCGAGCTGCTGCTCCAGATAATCGAAGTGTGGCGGGAGCTTTTGCTGCAGCGCGGCCTGCACGGCTTCTTCGTTGCAGGGCTGGCCGGATGTGGGTTTGAGAATGCGATTACGGAAGATGGCAAAGGTAGTCAGTGGCGCCAGTTCGTAGTCCGCGTACTTTTCCAGCCAGCGTACACGCCCTCGCTCCTGGGCATTGGTGCCGTAAAGGCACGTCGTCTCCGGATAGGCTTCTTCAAGGTACTGACAGATCACGCTCGAGTCTGCGAGGGTGTAATCGTCATCCTTGAGTGCCGGGATGCGGCCGAGAGGATTGAGTTCCAGATACCATTGTGGCGGTGTGAAGGGCATTACCGTTTCGAGCTGATATTCGAGGCCTTTTTCGAGCAGGCAAAGACGTACCTTGCGCACAAAGGGCGAGAGAGGGGCGCCAAACACGGTGAGCGACATATGGTTCTCCGTAATAGGTGGGGTGCTCGATCAGGGCGCTCGATAGGCGCTCGAGCCATCAGTAGACGTTTTTCTTCTTCCAGAGATCTTCGTCATCGAAGGCTTTCATCCCTTCGGCCAGCTCGCTTGGTTCATCTGCCGACGGCCGTTCATGCTTCAGTACCAGCGCATTGGAGTGTTCCAGCAGCGCCTCCAGTTGCTTCAATTGGGCCTGGTAGGGCGCGGGTGCAGGCTGGCGGCGGATATGCTGAATGCCTCGCTCGAAGGCCAGGCGCGCGCGCTGGGGCTGGTTTTGTTGCAGCGCCAGTCGGCCCAGGCCGGTGAAGTACTCGATGTGCAGTATCGCCAGCATACGCTGGATATCCTGCGCCCAACGCTTGGCCTCGGCTTGCTGCAGTAGCCCCTCTTTGGTGGCGCGAACGATCTGCGCATGAAGGTCTTCGAGCATGAAGCGGCTTTCCTTGGCCTGTGCTTCGGTCAGTATCTGCCGTGGCGGATTGCTTATCTGGATGGCTTCGCCCTTGGCTGCTTCGCTGCGCAATGCCTGGATGCGCGCGCTCAATTTGTCGTTTCCTTTGTCCAGCGGTAGCAGGCGCTCGCTCAGGTTCAGCTCGAGGTGCGTGAGCAACAGCTTGAGAGCTGGCGTCATCATCTGACCTGGTAGGCCATCGGACAAGTTGGCGCACCGACGGCAACGATCATTGAGATCTGCTCGCTGCCGGGCTTTTTCCAGATTGCTTTTTTCGACGATCTGGATGGTGTAGACGATGGTGACCAGCAGAAACACACCGGCCAGGATCAATCCTGTGATCATTAGTGGAGACACGAACTACACCTCTCGAGCCGCTGGTTTTTGGCCTGAGTGTAGTGGCTCGGCGGTGTGGCTGATAGTTCTGCTTGCCGTTTGGTTATATCGGTAAAATTTTTTCAAACTATGCTTGACGACCCTGGGAGGCCTCCATAAAATGCGCGCCACTTGCAGCGTGAAGCACTAAGCAGAGCGCTGGAAGCCGGAATGAAGTTGAGGTTTCCGGGCAGCGTCCCCTTCGTCTAGTGGCCTAGGACACCGCCCTTTCACGGCGGTAACAGGGGTTCGAGTCCCCTAGGGGACGCCATATTTGCGGGAATAGCTCAGTTGGTAGAGCACGACCTTGCCAAGGTCGGGGTCGCGAGTTCGAGTCTCGTTTCCCGCTCCAAATTCTCTTCAGGCTTCTTAGAAGTTGTGAAGATCGAAAAAGCGACCTAATGGTCGCTTTTTTCGTTTCTGCCAGCCGCTATTTGAAGCGGCACGCACTAGCTCATGCTTGATGGTCGGCGCCCGCCTCGCCGGTGCGCGTCCCGGCAGGGCCATCCATCGAATGCGCTTAGTCGGCCGCCTTGCCGTTCACGCTGCTTGAAGGCGCGCGTGCCTCAGGTGTACTTGGTAAAAATGCCGCGCACTCTGGCCAGTGTCTCGCCAGTGTCCTGTGCCTGATCGTGCAGGGCCTCCTCGATCAGGCAAGTCAGCATCAGCCGATAGGCCTTGTCCAGCGCGCTGCGAGCGGCGGAAAACTGCTGGGCGATCGCCTCGCAATCCTCCCCGCGCTTGATCATCGCCTGAATGCCGCGCACCTGACCCTCTACTCTCGCTAGCCGCTTCAGCATGGCCTGCTGTTGATCCTGCAGGTCTGCAGATTCGCTGAGCGTGGTCTGGTCATTCATGCGAGTACCTCTACATCACGGGAGGGAAGGCGGCGATGGGCCTGAGCTGGGATCGCCTGCATCGTATACGGGTAGGGGCATGCTATCGAGGGTGAAGTCCGGGGCCAACTTCTTTCGGTAAGCACTTGCATAACAATATATAAAAAAATATATTGTTTTTAACTTAATCGTATCGGCCGCGATCATGACTCCCGATCTGGATATCGAGCAACTGCGAGCCAACGCCGCTTCGGCCGGTGCTTTGTTGAAGGCACTGGCAAACCCTGATCGCCTATTGCTTCTGTGCCAGCTGTCCCAGGGTGAGCGGAACGTCACTGAGCTCGAGCAGTTGCTGGGTATCCAGCAGCCGACCCTTTCGCAACAACTTGCTGTGCTGCGGCGCGAGGGGCTTGTGGCAACCCGGCGCGAGGGAAAGCAGATCCACTATCGGATCAGTAGCGCTGAGGCGCTGGCCGTGATCACCACCCTGTACCAGCTGTTTTGCGAGAGAGGGCAGCAATGACTATCGATTGGGGCAATTTCACACCTTGGAGCGCACTCGCCGGGGGCGTGCTGATCGGCGCGGCGGCAAGTCTTTTCGTGTTGCTCAATGGTCGCATCGCCGGGATCAGTGGGCTGTTGGCCAGTCTCCTGGATCGTGGCGCCGAAGGTCGCGGCGAAAAGCTGGTGTTCCTTCTCGGCTTACTGCTCGCTCCTTTGCTCTGGATGCTGTTTGGCTCCTTGCCGGTCATGGAGTTTCAGTCCGGATGGATCGGATTGGTAGCAGCTGGGCTGCTGGTCGGTGTCGGCACGCGCTATGGCGCTGGCTGTACCAGTGGTCACGGCGTGTGTGGAATCTCGCGACTCTCGCCGCGCTCGATCATCGCCACTCTGATGTTCATGACGGCTGGCTTCATTACCGTCTTTGTTCTGCGTCATCTTCTGGGGGGCTGAGTATGCGCAAACTGACTTCATTCGCCGCTGGCCTGTTGTTCGGCCTGGGGTTACTGCTTTCAGGGATGGCCAATCCCGCCAAGGTGATCGGCTTTCTCGATCTGGCTGGTGCCTGGGATCCCTCGCTTGCCTTGGTCATGGCTGGTGCCATAGGCACGGCACTTGTGCCCTTCACCTGGTCCAGGAAACGTGAACGCTCGCTGCTTGGCGCTCCGATGCAGTTGCCCACCAAGCGAGAGCTCGATGGACGCCTTATCGGCGGCAGCCTGCTCTTCGGTGTGGGCTGGGGCATCGCGGGCATCTGTCCAGGGCCGGCCGTAGCCGTATTGCTGAGCGGCCACTGGCAAGTGGTGCTTTTCGTAGCCGCCATGCTCGGCGGAATGCTGTTGTTCTCTGCGCTGGAACGCCGGCGCACTTGCTGACCGGGAGGTCATTATGAAAGCCAACGTTGGAACCATTGATCGGACACTGCGCATCATCGTCGGTTTGGCGCTTATCGGCCTGAGCCTGGCCGGGGTGATTGGAGTGTGGGGTTGGATTGGCCTGTTGCCGCTGGCCACTGGCATCTTTCGCTTTTGCCCGGCGTATACGCTGCTGGGAATCAAGACCTGCAAGGCGTGCAGCACCAAGTCTTGAATGCCGGGGTGTCAGGCCACTAGGGCATAAAGCAAAAAGGCCGACAGCGATGTCGGCCTTTTTGCTTGGTTAACGAGCGCCTCAGTCGAAGCTTGGCAAGCTCGGCTTTATGACCGGCCTACCGGCTTCGGCCCACGCATCAAAACCGCCGGCTATGGACTTGACGTTCATGTAGCCCATCTCCTGCAACGCCGCTGCGGCAAGCGCAGCGCGACCGCTGGTCTTGCAATAGAGCACGACGCTCAGGTCCCGAGCGCCCAGCTCCGGCGTGCTGCTGAGCTTGAACTCCAGCACGCCGCGCGGAATGTTCAGGGCGCCGTCGATATGCCCCTCGCGAAACTCGTCTGGCTCGCGTACATCGATCACAACGTCTGCGGCCTGGATCGCCGCGTCGGCTTCGATCATCGATACTTCCCGGATGCCAGTCCGGGCCTGTTCGACGAGATCATGGGCGCTCTTCATCCTGCGTTCTCCTTGATGCTGGAAAGGTGGTCGCGCTGTCGCTCAAGGGCGCGATGAGTGGTTTGCGGATCCAGTGCGAGCAAGGCTTCGTACTGGCTGATGAATACCTGGCCACCGAAGTGCTCGAGAAAGTCGGTGCGCCGCAGCCGATCCATTACCGGTCCCTTGACCTCGGAAAGATGGAGCTGGACGCCGGCGGTGTGAAGGCGGGCTGTGATGGCCTCGAGACTTTCCAATGCGCTGGCATCGATCAGGTTCACCCCTGGGCACATCAGCACCAGATGCTCGGCTTGAGGATAGCGCCCGATCAGTTCGGCGATGCGGTCTTCCAGAAAGCGCGCATTGGGAAAGTACAGGCTTTCATCTACACGCACCGAAAGTACTTTCGGGCTCTGCACTACGGCGAAGCGCTCGATGTTACGAAAGTGCTCGCTGCCTGGCAGCTGCCCAACCACGGCAACATGCGGCTGGCTGGTGCGCCAGAGAAAGAGCAGCAGCGACAGGCCTACGCCCAGGATAATCCCGCTCTCCACTCCGACCAGCAATACACCGAGCATCGTGGCGGTCATGGCCGCGGCGTCCTGGCGTGAATAGCGCCAGGTTCGCCGCAGCGCCGCGAGGTCCACGAGACTGAGTACAGCCACGATGATCGTAGCGGCCAGGACGGCGTGCGGCAGGTTATGAAACAGCGGTGTGAAGAACAATACCGTGAGGCCAATGCCGACGGCGGTCAGGGCGCCGGCCAGTGGGGTTTGGGCGCCGGCGTCGAAATTCACTACCGAGCGGGCGAAGCCGCCGGTGACTGGGAAACCGCCGCTGAACGCTGCGGCGATATTGGCGCTGCCGAGTGCGACCAGCTCCTGGTTGGGCTCGATTCGCTCGCGGCGCTTGGCTGCCAGCGTCTGGGCCACCGACACCGATTCGACAAAGCCTACCAGGCTGATCAGTACCGCGGCCGGTAAGAGCTGTACGGCGAGCGCAAGATCCAGTGACGGCGCACTCAGTGACGGCAGCCCGCGCGGCACCTCGCCGACTACCCGCACGCCGACGTCGGTGAGCTGAAAAGCACCGACCGCAGCTATCGCAAGAAGCAGGGCGGCGACGGGGCCGATTTTGGTAAGGGTGGCGGCTGTGCGCGGGTTCATCCCCAGGCGATGCAGCCAACCACCTAGCTGGCTGCGCACCAGATAGAGAAACAGCAGGCTGCTGGCGCCTACGGCTAGAGTCGGCAGGTGAGTCTGTGGCAGGCCGGCGATCAGCCCTGCAGCGAGTTGCAGCGCATTGTCACCGACAATGGAAATACCAAGGATGTGTTTGAGCTGACCGAGGGCAATGAGGATGCCCGAGGCGCTGATGAAGCCGGAGATCACCGGGTGGCTAAGGAAGTTTGCCAGAAAGCCCAGGCGCAACACCGCCATGATCAGCAGCACCGCACCAGACAGCATCGCCAGCAGCATGGCCGCGCCGACGTATTCCGCGCTGCCCGCCGCGAACAGCGGCCCCAATGCGGCGGCGGTCATCAGCGAAACCACCGCCACTGGGCCGACGGCCAGGGTGCGGCTGGTGCCGAACAGGGTGTAGGCGATCAGCGGCAGCATGCTGGCGTACAGGCCGGTCACCGGCGGCAGGCCCGCAAGCATGGCGTAAGCCAGGCTCTGCGGGATCAGCATCAATGTCACGATCAACGCGGCCAGTCCGTCCTTGGCGGCGGCTGCGCGATCGTATTGCTTCGCCCAGTCCAGACATGGCAGAAAGCGGGCCAGCCGCTTCATCATCCCTTTTTCTCCTGAGTGAAGTCGCAGGCGTTCGGCGCCTCGGCCGGGCGTGGCTCGAAATCCAGGTGCTTCGGTTCGGCCAGCCATTCATGCCCTTTGAGCATCATGTCGAAGTAGATCGAAGGCATCCATTGCGTCTTCAGTCGCCAGGCGAGGCGTCTTGGCACCCGCGGATCGAGCGGGAAGGTTGGTAGCAGCTTCCCGCCATAGCCAAACTCGGCCAGGATGACCTTGCCACGCTCCACGGTCAGCGGGCACGAACCGTAGCCGTCATAGATCGCTCGCGGTCCCTTGCCATTGAGCACGCTGAGAACGTTCTCTGCTACAACCGGTGCCTGCTTGCGTACCGCGGCGGCAGTCTTGGCATTAGGCGCAGAGCAGACGTCACCCAGGCTGAAGATGTTGCCGAAGCGCGGATGGCGAAGGGTTTCATGCTCGGCCTCGAACCAGCCATCAGCATTGCTCAGTGCGCTCTGGCGAACGAACTCCGGCGCATGCTGCGGTGGAACTACATGTAGCAGATCGAACTCGCGTTCCTCGGTCCGGCTTTGGCCATCAGCATCGACGACGTTGAAGCAGGCTTTGCCCGCAGGCCCATCGATGGCCGTCAGGCGATTGTTGAACTGGAGCTGTGCGCCGTAGCGTTCAACGTACTTCATCAGGCCGGGCACGAAGTCGGCAACGCCGAACAGCACGGCGCCCGCCGAGCAGAAGTCCACCTGGATATCCTTCAATACGCCCTGCTTGAGCCAGTGGTCGCACGACAGGTACATCGCTTTTTGCGGTGCGCCGGCACATTTGATAGGCATCGGTGGCTGGGTGAACAAGGCCTTGCCGTGGCGCAGGCTCTGCACCAATTGCCATGTGTAGGGTGCCAGTTCGAATGCGTAATTGGAGGTCACGCCGAACTTGCCGAGGCTTTCGCGTGCGCCTTCGATGGCGTCCCAGTCGAGGCTCAAACCGGGGCAAACCACGAGCGCTCTATAGCCGATGCGGCTGCCGTCCTCGAGCACGACCTGCTGATGCTCTGGCTCGAAGGCCTGGGCAGCAGCGCAGATCCATTGCGCCTTGGCCGGAATGCAGCGACTCATCGCACGCTCGGTGTTGGCGCGGTCGAACACCCCGGCGCCCACCAGCGTCCAGCCGGGCTGGTAATAGTGCTGATCGCGCGGCTCGATAATCGCGATGCGCAAATCCGGATCGCGTTTTAGCAGGCTGGCGGTAACCGCACAGCCGGCTGCGCCACCTCCAACCACCAGTACGTCGTAGCGCGGCGTAACCGCGAACTTCCCCGCGGCCGGTAGCGGCTGGTCGTTCGCCGATTGCCAGTACTGTTCCAGCCGAGGCAGCAGCCCGTTGAGGTCATAGTTTGCCTGCTGGGCGGTCTGTAACAGCACCTGCGGATCAAGGTGATGCGCTTCGGCCAATGCCCAGAGTGAGACTGAGCGGGTTCCGGTCCGGCAGAACGCCAGGACCGGGCCCCTGACGCGTTCCAGCAGTGAGCAAAACGCGGCGACATCGGCGTCGCTGATCTGTCCCGATACGACTGGCAGATGGTGGTATTCGAGGCCCGAGGCTTCGGCGGCGACACGCATAGCCGCGCTGGCGGGCTGACCTTCATCCTCGTTGTCCGGACGATTGTTGATGACGCAACGAAAGCCGATGCCTGCCAGCAGAGCCATGTCGGCCGGCTGCAGCTGAGCAGCAACGGATATGAAAGGTGTCAGGCGTTTTATTGTTTGCATGTCGACGTCCTCCGCGTTCGCAGTTACAGCACGTCCAGGGGGATTTTCAGGTAGCGCGTGCCGTTGCTCTCGGGCTTGGGCAGCTCGCCGCCGCGCATGTTGATCTGTACTGATGGCAGGATCAGGGTGGGCATGCCCAGTGTGGCGTCGCGGGCGCTACGCATGGCGACGAACTGTTCTTCAGTGATGCCGGCATGCACGTGCACATTGTGCTCGCGCTCCGCGGCGATGGTGGTTTCGTAGAGAAACTCCTCGCGGCCGGGTGCCTTGTAGTCATGACACATGAAGACGCGCGTCTCGTCTGGCAGGGCGAACAGCTTCTGAATGGACTGGTACAGCGTGCGCGCATTGCCGCCGGGAAAGTCGCAGCGAGCGGTGCCATAGTCCGGCATGAACAGCGTGTCGCCAACGAACGCGGCGTCCCCGATCACATAAGTCATACAGGCCGGCGTGTGGCCCGGGGTATGGATGGCGCGCGCTTGTACCTTGCCGACCTGAAAGGTGTCACCGTCGTGGAACAGGTGGTCAAACTGTCGACCATCGGTGGCGAACTCGGTACCGGCGTTGAACAACTTGCCGAAGGTGTCTTGCACCACCGTGATCTGATCGCCGATCGCCAGCTGACCGCCCAGCTGCTGCTTGAGGTAGGGCGCAGCGCTGAGATGGTCGGCATGCACGTGGGTTTCCAGCAACCACTGCACGGTCAGCTCCTTCTCGCGCACATAGTCGACCAGACGCTGGGCTGTGGCATGGGAAGTGCGCCCCGAAGCCGGATCGTAGTCCAGCACTGAATCGATCACTGCGCACTGATGCGTTTCCGGGTCGCTGACCACATAGCTGTAGGTGAAGGTTGCTGGATCGAAAAAGGCTTCAACATGGGCATTCATCGCGTGCTCCTTATTGATTCTATATACCGGTAGGGGTATCTGCGTGAGGATGATCTTAGTCTGAAATAAGGTTATATGCTTAGAATTATTAGTTATTAGGGGTCTGGCTGAACATGCGCGCTGAGCGCGGGGTGGAAGGGGCTGTGCCGAACTGCGGCAATCGACGTTCAGCGGCTGGCGGCGTTGGCTTCGTCGCTGACGATCAGGCCATCGACGAGCTGGATGGTCCGTGCACAATCCGCGGCAAGTCGTGGGTCGTGAGTCACCACCAGCACCGCACAGCCGAACTGCGCATTGATGCGATGAAACAACTCGAACACGCTTTGTGCGGTGCGCGTATCGAGGTTGCCGGTCGGCTCGTCGGCCAGCAGCAGCGGAGGGCGGGTCACCAGCGCCCGGGCGATGGCGACCCGCTGTTGCTGGCCACCGGAAATCTGCGTGGGTTTATTGTCAGCGAACTGGCCCAGCCCAACTTCATCGAGCAGGCCGCGCGCCAGGTCGATATCCGCAGGCGACGGTTTGCCGTGGCGGATCATCAGCGGCATCAGCACGTTTTCAAGAACGCTGAAGGCCGAGATCAGGTGGTGGAACTGGAAAACGAACCCGATCGCCTGGTTGCGCAGATGAGTGCGGGCTTCATCATCGCTGTTGCGCGTGGGTTGCCCAAGCAGGTACAGCTCACCTGAGCTGGGCGTGTCGAGCAGGCCAATCAGGTTAAGCAACGTGCTTTTGCCGGAGCCGGACGGCCCGATCAATGCGGCCAACTCGCCGCGCGACAGCGACAGGTCGATACCGTGCAGAACCTCGGTCTCCAGTGGCGTGCCGAGGTTGAAGGCCTTGCGTACCTGGTCCAGGCGCAAGACTTCTGCAGCGTTGGGCTTGATCGTCGCTTCAGACATAGCGGATCGCTACCGCTGGATCGTAACGCGCCGCGCGTCGTGCGGGCATAGCCGCCGCCAGCACGCCGGTGATGGTCGCCACCAGCATCGCCAGCGGTACCAGCGTCGGATCGACGGGGATTTCGAACAGACGCGGCCCGAACAGATTGAATACCTGGACCAGCCCCCAGCCGACACCTCCGCCGCAGGCCGAACCGAGGAGGCCGAGCAGGCCGCCCTGCAGGAGGAACACCCGCAGGATTTGCCCGCGCGGGCTTCCCATGGCGCGCAGGATGCCGATCTCGCGCGTGCGCTGAACGACGCTTACGGCCAGTACGCTGGCGATGCCGAAGGCGACCGAAATGCCGACGAAGACGCGAATCATCTCGGTGGTCATGCTTTGTGAGCTGAGCGCGTTTAGCAGCTGGCCATTGGTTTCCATCCAGCTTTCCGCGCGCAAGCCGGTGAGCCGGGCCAGGCGGCTGGCGATGCGATCGGCCTCGAAGATTTCGGCGACGGTTGTATCGATCACCGTGACGCCGCCGGGCAGGTCGAGCAACGTCTGCGCCTGCTTCAGATCCAGGTAGACGTAGCGTGCATCCAGATCACGCACGCCCAGCTCGAAGATGCCTGCAACATCCACCACGGCTTCCCGGCCTTCGCCCGCATCCAGCCGCAGCTTGTCGCCGATGCCCAGGCCAAGGTCGCGAGCCAGTTCCTTGCCGATAATCGCATTGCCCGCGCCGACCACGAAGCGCCCGGCGATCAGGTCATCGGCAAGCGGGATGATGCGCTGATAACGCGGTGGGTCGATTCCCAGCAGCGCCACCGAAGCCCGCGCCACGCCGCGTCGGGCAATGGCCGGACCGCTGATCACCGGTGACACGGCCAGGACCTGCGGGTCCTGATCCAGCACATCGCGAATGTCCTGCCAGTTGATGATCGAGCGCAGGCGTTGCGCCCGTGGGCTCTCCAGTACCAGCGACCAGTTGTCGTCACCGGCAGGCAGGGTGCGGTTGATCTCATCCGGCGGCAGGATGCGGATATGCGCCTGGGTGCCGAGCGTGCGCTCCACCACGTTGGCCTGTAGGCCGGTGATCAGTGCGGTAATGAAGACGATCACCGCCGAGCCTACGGCGATACCGAAGATGATCAGCAGCGTCTGCATGCGGTTGTCCAGCAGGAAGCGCAGGGCGATCTTCCATTCGGTCCACAGCGAGTCGGCCAGGCGCATGCGGTCAGTCCTGAATGCCGTTGGGGATCGGCCGTTCCTTCACGCGCACGCGCTGGCCGTCTTCGGCGTCGCCGATCAGCACCAGATCACCGGCGGTCAGGCCTTCCATCACCTCGCTAAGTGCCGTGCCGAGCAGGCCAAGGTGCACGTTTACCCGTTCGACGACGCCTTCGTTGACCCGTAGCACCTGCGCCCGCACACCGTCGCGGGCACGCAGCGCATCGTTTGGCAGTACCAGCGCCTGCTCGCGGCGGCCGGTTTCGATGTTCACCGAGACGGTCATGCCCTGGCGCAGAAAGTCAGCCGGCTCCTCGACGTCCAGGTGGACATCGATGGTGCCGCGCGCAGTATCGACGCTCGGCGCTATGAAGCTGACCCGGGCCGGCAGCACTCGCTCCGGGTAGGCATCGGCGATGATCTTCGCGGCCTGCCCGAGTTCGATGGGCGCCAGGTTCTTCTCGTCCAGCGGCAGTAGAATTTCGCTGCTGCCCGAACGAGCGATGGCGAGCAGCGTGCGGCCCGGCTGGACCAGATCACCCGGCTCGACGTCGCGTGTCTGGACGATGCCAGCCACCTGCGCATGAATGCGGGTTTTCGCCAGCGCGGCGCGAGCAGCTTCCAGCCGTTGACGCAAGACCTGCTCTTCGCTGCCGCCCTCGGCCAGGGCTGCGGCGGCATAGCGCGCACGATCACGTATCACGCGGGCGGTCAGCTCCGCACGGCGCGCCTGCTCCAGCGGCTCGGACGCCAGTAGCTTGCGTTCGAAGAGCGTCTCGCGGCGCTTCAGCTCACGGCTTGCCTGTTCAAGATTGTGTTGTGCCTCGCGCAGGGTTGCCTGTGCCTGTGGGCGGGTGGAATCGATCAACTGCTGCAGCGCAGCTTCGGCCTCGCGCAGGCGCGCGCGCTGCTCTTCGTCGCGCAGCTCGAGCAGCAGGTCGCCAGCTTCCACCGCGTCGCCCTCGCGCACATGGCGCACTGCAACGACGCCGGTGATTTCGCTGCCGACCTGGGCCAGTGACTGGCTGTCCACCTCACCGCTGGCGACCACCCGCTGCACCAGCGGCCGTGTCTCCAGGCGATAACCGGGTAGTTCTGGCCCCTGCAGTTGACGCCAGACGAGCCAGCCGCCAAACAGCAGGGCCACGCTGATGAGCAAAAGCACGCGACGAATGGATTTTGCGGCGGGCACGACGGACCACTCCTGGATGCGGCCCTCGAGGGCCATCGAACGCCCCAAGCTTACGGTCATACCCGCGGGGGTACAACGCAGGCGTTGCGATCTGCGCGCTGTGTGATGGCCTGCGCCTATCGCAGCCATAGGCTCTGGGAAAGGCCTTGGCGGGGTACACTGAGGGCCCGCATCAAGGATCTCTAATCATGGCGTCCACCGTTCAAAGTCCGGCGGCCACCCTGCGTGCCGCTTGGCTCGCGCAGGCGCAAGCCAGCCCCTGGATCACGACTGGCCTTGCTGCTACGGCAGTAGCGGTGCTGGTTCTGCTCGTGGCAGGTACCACCAACGCCTTGCAGAGCAGCGAGTCGGATAATGTTCGCAATGCGCTGCTGGGCGGTACTGCGGGCTTCGTGGCGACGGCCGTTGGCGCTTTTCTGGCGATTGGCTTGCGCGACATTTCGACGCGCACTCAGGACAGCATGCTGGGCTTCGCAGCCGGAATGATGCTGGCAGCCAGTGCCTTCTCGCTGATCCTTCCGGGGATCGAGGCAGGGCGTGAACTGTTCGGCAGCGGTCCTGCTGCAGCGCTGACCGTGGTGGTGGGGCTCGGCCTTGGCGTGCTGCTGATGCTCGGTCTGGATTACTTCACGCCGCACGAGCACGAGAGCACTGGGCCATGCGGCCCCGAGTGCGAGCGGCTCAACCGTGTGTGGCTGTTCGTGCTTGCCATCGCGTTGCACAACATCCCGGAAGGCATGGCTATCGGGGTGAGCTTTGCCAATGGCGACCTGAGTGTCGGTCTGCCACTGACCACCGCAATTTCCATCCAGGACATTCCGGAAGGGCTGGCCGTTGCGCTGGCCTTGCGCACCACCGGTCTGTCGGCGCTGGGCTCGGTGCTGGTTGCTGCGGCATCCGGACTGATGGAGCCGATCGGTGCGTTGGTGGGTATCGGCATCTCCAGCGGATTTGCCATTGCCTATCCCATCAGCCTTGGGCTGGCCGCGGGGGCGATGATCTTCGTGGTGTCCCATGAGGTGATTCCGGAAACCCATCGCAACGGCCACCAGACGCCCGCCACGCTGGGCCTGATGGTGGGCTTCGCGGTGATGATGTTCCTCGATACCGCACTGGGCTGAGTGAGAGGAGGGCAATGCAGTCAGGGCTTGTCCGGCTCGGTCTGCATGATCAGCTCGACGCGGCGATTGCTGGCGCGACCGCGATCCTCGCGGTTGTCGGCAATCGGGCGGGTATCGGCATAGCCAGTCGCACTCAGGCGCGTCGCTTCGATACCGGCCAGCTGCAGATAGCGCACCACGCTGCTCGCGCGGCTGGCGGAAAGCTCCCAGTTGGAAGGGAAGCGCTCGGTCTGGATCGGCAGGTTGTCCGTGTGGCCCTCGACGATGATCCGATAACGACTAGCGGCCAACGTCGGAACCAGTCGGTCGATCACATCCAGCCCGGCATCCTCCAGTTCTGCCCGCCCGGAGCCGAAGAGGATCTCGCTGCTGATACGGAAACTGATGCTGCCTTCGTTGACGATCACCTCGATGTCGTCGCCAAGGGCCATGTCCGACAGCGTCTCTGGGACGTCAGCACCGCTTGGCTCGGCCTCAATGGGCGGCGTCGGCAACGCTGCGATCAAGGGTATCGGGGTGGCCGAAAGGTCTGGTGAAGCGCTCGGCCCGTCAGCGATCTGAAGAGCCGTCGAAGCAAGCTGCGCCTGTTCAATCTGCTTGCCGTCACCTTTGCCGGCCATCGCCAGCATGATGACCAGCATCACCAGCAGCAGGGTAAGCATGTCCAGATAGGTGACCAGCCAGGCTTCCTGCTCCTCCTCCCGTTGCGGTTCGATATGCCATTTGGAGAAGCGGCTGCCCTGGGATGTCGGCCCGTTCACGTTCAGTCTTCCTGCGGCTTGATACGTGGCGCGGCGGGGCTGCCATCGCGTATCTCGTCGTCGTGATGGGCAATGAAGGATTTCAGCGTTTCACGCATGTAGGCCGGGCTGCGCCGGTTGCACATCATCGAGATGCCTTGCATCACCAGGTTCATCAGAGCGACCCGCTGTTCGGTACGCCGCTCGAGCTTCACCGCGACCGGCTTGAGGATGAGGTTGGCCAGCAGCACGCCGTAGAAGGTCGTCATCAATGCAACGGCAAGGCTGCGACCGATCAGGTCCATGTCGCCGCTGCCGAGCATGAACATCAGGTTGATCAGCCCAACCAGCGTGCCGATCATGCCGAACGCCGGCGCGTAGCTGGCCATGGCACGGAATAGCTGCGCCTCGGCATTCTCTCTGGCGCGCAGGCGGGCGATGCGCCATTGCAGGAGCTCCAGAATGTCCTCTTCCGGCGTGTTGTCGATTACCAGCTGCACGCCGGTGCGCAGAAAGGGGTTGCTGACCTTCTCCATGGCCTTTTCAACGGCCTGCAGGTCGCCGCCGATCCACAGGCGCGAAATCTGCACCAATTCGTCGAGGTCCTGGCGGGTATACAGACGCTCGTTACGCAGGACCGTCCAGAGCAGGCCGAACACCCGAGTGACTTCGCGCAGCGGATAGCTGATGAAGGTTGCTGCCAGGGTGCCGACCAGAACGATCCCGAGGCTCGGAACATCGATGTACAGCGCGGGCTCCTTGGCTGCAAAGAGCATGACGACAGCCAGCAGGCCGATGCTCGCAAGGATGCCGATCAGGGTGGAGGGATTCATCGAGACTCCGCTGCAAGGAAGGTCTTACGGAAAACGCGCGATGATACCCGCTCGCCAATCGAGCGCGGCTGACCTGGGTCAGCGCCGGGGCAGCCGCTCTCGCGTTTGTGCGGCTAGAGGTTCTCCAGCAGTCGGCGCGCCGCTTCCTGACCACTGAGCCAGGCGCCTTCCACGCGGCCAGACAGGCACCAGTCGCCGCAGGCATAAAGGCCCAGACTGGCGTCGGCCAGAGCATTCCACTCATGGGCCTGCGCCGGTCTGGCATACAACCAGCGATGCGCCAGGGTGAACTCCGGGGCAGGCACCACGCAGTCGATCAATTCGGCAAATGCCCCGTGCAGCCGCTCGATCACCGCCTCCTTGGGCAGATCCAGATGCTGGCGACTCCAGCTGCTGGTGCCGTGCAGCACCCAGGTATCCAGCGCCCCATCGCGCCCTGGCTTGCTGCGGTTGCGGGCAATCCAGTCCAGCGCATCGTCCTGGACGAAACATCCTTCCAACGCGGTATACAGTGGTGCCGCGAACCCTAGTGCGACCGCCCAGGTTGGCTCCATGGCGACACTCGCCGCCACTGCAGCCAGCTTGGGCGCACTTGCCAACAGCGCAGCGGCCTGTGGCGCGGGCACGGCCACGACGACGTGACTGAAGGGGCCATGGCTGGCACCCGTAGCGTCGACCAGCGTCCAGTACTGTTCGCCGCGGAAGACCTCGGTAATACGGCAGCTGAATGTCACCGGCAGTTCGCCGAGTAGGCCTCGGGTGATCGAGCTCATGGTTGGCGTGCCGACCCAGCGCAACTGCTCATCGGCAGAAGGGGTTAGCTGTCCGTCGCGACACTGGTACATGTTCGGCGACCACTGGTCGACCCAGCCCTCGGTTTGCCATTGGCGTACGGTTTCGCCGAAGCGCCTGTCCCGCGCGGTGAAATACTGCGCGCCGAGATCGAGCGAGCCCGCGTCGCTGCGTTTGCTGGCCATGCGGCCACCGCTGCCGCGACTCTTGTCGAACAAATGTACGGCCTGTTCGGCATTGTGGAGCGTACCTGCCGCGGAGAGTCCCGCGATCCCGGTTCCGATGATGGCGATTGGAGCCTTGCTCATGTTTACCTCGTGTGCTGATGCCATCAGCTGCACGGCGAATCGCTGTGCAGCATGGTTTCATGACAAGCGTTCGATACAGCGCTTGAGCCTTGCCATCCTCGGACAGACGTCCGCCTTTGGCTAGAGGGTTTTGACGCAATGCGACAGACAATCCGGCGGTTTCGGGTGTTGCTGACCGGCGGTAGCTTGCTCGTGGGCAGGGGGCGATCGGCCAACCTCGCGCGCCGTCTGCAGCCGGTGGTTGTAAGTTGCTGATAAGCCGGTACAATGGCGCCGCTCGCCGCCAGGCGGGTTTCGTTATGGTGGGCCCTGCCGGTCCCCTCGCAACGATCAGCCGTGAACCCGGTCAGGCCCGGAAGGGAGCAGCCGCAGCGGTGACATTGTGTGCCGGGGTGTGGCTGGTAGGGTTCACCTCCATAACGTATCTCCTTGATTTCTAACGGTTTTTCGCTCTGATCACGCCAGTGATCCATAGGGTGATCCACCGTGTCTTCTGTACCTTCCTACCTCTGGTTGTCCCGACACTCAATCTTTTATTTCAGGATCGTAGTGCCTGGAGTTCTGCGTCCGCTTTTCCCTTGTTCCGAGATCCGCCGTTCGCTGCAGACACGCTGCAAGCGCGAAGCGCTGATCCGTGGCCGCGAATTGCTTCTGCAGGTTCAGCAGCTCTACACCCAGGCGTTCCAAGGCATTCGGCCATCCCTCGACTCCCTACGCGGCGCCTGGGAGGCGGGCGGTAAGCGAGTTGCTAGTTGGGCTGCGTGGCTCCGTCAGCAGCAGTTGGTTGCGCTTGCGGAGAAGCCTTTGGGGCAAGGGGAGGGAGGTAAGGTGAGTGGGCCACAGAAGCCCCGCAGTGCCCCTTCAAGAGCCAAACAGGGGCAGCCAGATAGGCTAGTAGCAGATGCGCCAAGCAACGCTCCACGCTTCTCCAAGGTGGTTCAGGAGTGCCTGGAGCAGCAGTCTCATGAAGGCGTGGCTGCGAAGACGCTATCCGACAAGCGTTCCGTGGCTGAGCTGATGACTCGGATCGTGGGTGATTTGCCGGTCGATCTCATCACTCGCCAGGATGCCCGCAAGTTCCGAGAGGTGGCACTCAAGCTGCCGCCGAGGATGAATCAGCTTCCCGAGGGACAATCGCTGGAGCAGATCATCGAGACTGCCACCACCACGATCAGCCTCACCACGTTCAACAACTACGTGAAGAACCTGACGACCTTTTTCTCCTATGCCATCCGTGAGGGCTACTGCGAGCGCAACCCGTTCGACGGGCTTCGAGTCAGGCAGCGAGGCAAGGTCAGCGAGGAGCGCAGTGTCTTCACCGAGGACGATCTGCGCCGTCTGTTCTCGAAGCAGGTTTACGCATCAGCCAACTCAGCTCAGCCGCACAAGTACTGGCTGCCACTGCTCGGCCTGTACACCGGGGCGAGACTCAATGAGCTATGCCAGCTCTATCTGGATGATGTGGTCTGCATTAACGGCATCGATTGCTTACACATCCGGGCGACCAGGTCCGATCAGAAGCTGAAAACCGTCACTTCGGAAAGACTCGTGCCGATCCACTCGAAGTTGAAAGCGCTGGGGTTCCTTGAGTTCGTCCGGTCGCAGCGGGAGGCTGGCCACCAACGTCTTTTCGCGGAGCTGACCTTGCACAAGGCGCATGGCTACGCTGCCGCTCCCTCCAAGTGGTTCACTCGGGTTCGTGATCAGTTGGGCTTCCGTGATGGGGCAGAGCGCAAGGACTTCCACAGCTTCCGGCACACGCTTGCTGATCATCTGAAGCAGAAGGGAATAGTCGAGTCGCTGGTTGGCGGCATTCTTGGCCATCAGAGCGGTGGGATTACCTTCAGTCGATACGGAAAGGACTTCAGGCCGGAGGTGCTGGCTCCGGTGATTGAGGCAGTGGATTTTGATGCTGCTGAGTGGCTGCGGTGATTGGTGATGATGGCCATCGTGTTGACACCTTCCAGGGTACGCACGAAGGTGGCCAGGGATTCCTGACGCAACGCCACGCAGTTGTCGAAGACGACAGCCTTCGGTGCCATCTCCTTGTTCTCCAGGGCGAGCTGCTCGTTCTTCTCTGCCAGCTCGGCAGCCAGACGCAGGGCTTCGGGCAGCGACTGCGGGACACGGAAGGCAGCGCCCTTGGCTTGCTCCTCTAGTTCATGCAGACGGTCGATGACCTTGGCGCGGAGCGGGATGCTGTAGCCGGTCAGCAGGATCTCAACCTCGCGGCGCTCCAGCAGGTACTCCTTGATCGGGCGCCCACCAGTGGGGATGACCTTTTCCTCAAAACTGAGGGAAAGCTCTGATGCCATGTTTTCGATGTCGCGGCGGACGTTGTCGTGACGCTTCCCGGTCAGCTCTGCGATCTCGCGGCTGCTCATGGTTACCGGCTTGGTTACCAGTGCGTTGCTCATGTTCTGTCCTCCAGAAAAGACGAAGCCCGCTCAGAGGCGGGCTATGGGTGTTCGTTTGTAGTGAGGGTTTTTCCGTGATCGTGGAAAAAGGTCAGAGGGCTGGGCTGACCAGGGCTTTCAGGTTCTCGGCGGTGTCCTTTGCTGCCTGGGCTTCCGCCATCAGCAGCAGGTTCTTCTCCTGCAGTCGGTCGATCTGCTCGGTGTTACGGCTGACCTCGATGTTGTTGCTGGCAGTCAGTTGTTCGAGCTGGTCGATGGTCTTCTTGAAGGACTTGAGGATCTTGTTGAGCTGGATCATGCGGGCCTCTCGTCGGGAGGCAAGAGCGAGAGGCGAACTATGCGCGCGCGGTTAGTTGGACTGGCTGGTTGGGACACGATGCCGCTGCAGCCTCGATAAAGACTGGCACGGCCAACTATTGAGTTATGCAATTGATTCTGCAGTGAAAATAACGCGAAAGTGGGAACGTTGAAGCGCCCCGATACGGTTTGCTATCTGTAGCGAACACGACAAATGAATCGGAGGTTTCAGCCAATGAGCGGCAATCAATTTGGCTTCAGCGTCTCTATTGGCAAAGCACGTCTTTGCTTATTCATCGGTGACGTGTACGTCCGAGTGCCGAGGTGCTTTGAGTTGGCCTGGAATGGCACTGGTTTCTATTTCGGTAAGGATGGAGCGTGACGCACATGGAAACCACATTCAGCAAACACGCCCTGGCTTATGATCGGTATGCCCTTGTCCAGCTTTTCAAAGCGATAGAAGAGTTCCGTGCCGTTGACCCTGAGATGCCATCACAAAGTGCTGCATTGTTTCTCTATTCGGCGATCTACCCAGGCTGCACGATGACGGATCTGCAGACGAATCTCGGGATGAGCCAAGCGTCCTGCTCAAGGAATGTCTCGGCCTTGTCGGAGTGGCACCGTCTCGAAAAGCCAGGACTCGGACTGATAGTGGCAACGCCAGATCCGATGGAGCGTCGCAGGAAGGTCGTCCACTTGACCGATAAGGGGAAGCAACTGGCCGTCTCCCTGACCGAGGCGGTGATGAACCCGGTTCGACTGTCGTCGTTCTCGAAGGCGGCACGGTAAAAAATAACCCCCAGCACCAAGCCGATAAGTCGGCCTCCTGGCTCTCCAGGCGAAGGGCGATGGGGGTTCTGTTAGTCGCTGCTTGTAGGTGCCAGCCGTAGCACCGGAAGGTTCATCTGCTGGGCTGCTTTCCATCTGCGTTTGTCTGCGGCCAGGATCTCGCTCAGCAGCGGATGCTGGACGGTGCCTCCGGCAGTCGTAGCCAAGCCCGAAGCTCTCCGACTCCTGGCCTTCCTTACTTCGCTGGCGATGCTCTTCATGAGCGAGACCCTTCTGTGGTTCTCTGCTTGGATCGAGCTACCAGCTTGAAGTCGGTCTGCCAGGCGATGCAGAGCAGGTACACCAGGGGAACCAGAGGCCATAGCAACAGAGCACCCAGGAAGATCAGTTCAGGTAGACGCATCAGGCTACCTCCTCTGGGGTCTTGATGTAGTCGCTCGGGTCGACGCTGTTTCCGTAAGGCAGGTTCAGTACTGCCTCGATCTGCGACAGCGTGAGGCCGCCAGCCAACATGGTCAGGGCGGAGTCGTAGGCTCGGGCGTACTGGTTTAGGTCTTCTGGGCAGAGTACATCACGGATGCCTTTGCCTACCTTGGCCCTCCATTCACCTGCAGAGAGACCAGTCATCACCCTGCACACCAGCGACATGAGTGTCTTCTGGGTATTGAAGGCTTCCTGCTTGACCAGGCTCTTCGGTAGCTCACCAGCCTTGGCCTTGTTACCAGCAACCACGAATGCCTGATGGGCCACTTGGTTGTCGATGGTGGTGATCATGGAGCCACGGATCGGCGTGTACCTCAGGAGCTTGTTTCCGAGTTCCTCCATATCGAGGAAGTAGTCGCGCACGAAAAAACCCTCGTTAGTGTTTGCCGTCATCGCTAGATGTGCAGCACAGTCGCGGCTGAGGGTGTAGTCAGTGCGAGGGCGCTTGCCTGTCGGAGTCTGGTGCTCTAGGACTTCCCCATTTTTCCCGAATCTGTGAAATATGGCTGAAGCTCCGCGAGTTACCCAGTTTGCGAACTTCCCCTCGGGCTTGCCGATGTTCTCCCACAACTTGCGGGCATCAATGCAGGGTGCAGTTCTGCTTTCAACGAACGGGAGGATGCGGCGAACCTTGGTCATCCTCGTAGTCTGTTCCTCGGTGAAACCGAGAGTCAGCATCACATGCTTCGGACAATCAGCCGGGGTGTAGTTGAAGGACTTGCCAGTTCGTTTGCTTTTCATGGCGTAGATGTTCCTTTTTGTTCAGCCGTCAGAGTCCCTTCCATCCATGCCACCAGCTCCCATCTACAAGGGAAACACGGACGGCTCGGACGGCTGGACAAAACGGGCTGGGTTTGAGGGTATCTGCAAGGGATGCAGGGTTGATGCTGGTGACTGGCCCAGGAGTTCCCCGGTGCCTGGATGCCATCCATGGGCCAAAGCCTGGGCAGCAGTGGTTGCCTAGGTCGCTACTGTGCTGAGGCCAGGGCTGATGGATGACAGAGGCGAAAGGGGAAACTCCTGGGCAGAGTCATCTGGAGGTACATGAAGATGAGCAGGAGGTGGACTGACAGAGAGGCTTGGGCTTCCTGACAACCACTGACGGGGATGGTCACTGACAACGTCGTCATCGGTGATCATCGATCCTGTGTCAGCAGAGTTGGGGAGGCATCAAGAGCAACTTGCGGTGCAGCTTGAAGAGCACCTTGAAGAGCACCTGCCAGTGTTCTCCGCAAGACAGACTTGATGCTGTCTCATTGCTTCGTTCTTCATTGATGGATTGATGGTAATGGCCATGGATGAAGGACAGCTCAAAGACACTCATAGAGTGGCTTCGCCATCCACCGCTACACCCCGCGAGTCATCGCAGGTAGCCAGCCTCGACTGGGTGCCATCACCTCCCAGCCAGCTATGTCAGGTTCGTCATCACCCGTGACTGCTTGCCGATTTGTCGGGGCAGTGAGAGGGGCTGTACGCCTGAAGCTCAAAGTAGCAGTAGGTACTCGGCGGTCGCCTCGCTGGGCTGTTGCCTTTCCCTGGCTCGATCAGCTCCTCCGGCGGTTTGCGGCGGTGAAGATCGAGCGTCATGGTTGAGGATCGAACGTGCGAGATTGCGCGTTCTTTCCTCCATAACAGTGTGGTAATCGATCTTCGTCGAACGTGCTGCGATCTTGCTAGCATGGCGTTGGTGGCAAGTAGGCTGCTCCTCTTTGGTAGCAGAGCGCGTGATGGCACTCTGGTCTGTTCCGGTTATAGCCATGCGTTTGATCGGCTCTCGTCTGTAGTAAGCTCATCGGCATTTGTGTATTACTGCGTGGAGATGTGCCTTGGTCACTGGAGATGTAGAGAAGCGTTTGTGGGCTGTAGCTGACCAACTATGGGCCAACACGGGGTTGAGGCCGGGGGAGTTCTCGGTGCCTGTTCTGGGGCTGATCTTCCTGCGATATGCCGAGAAGATGTACGCCGCTGCCGAAGAGAAGCTGGGGCCGATTGGCTCTGGTGGTCGCCGTAAGGTCAGCAAAGATGACTATCTGGCCGAGGGCGTGATCTTCCTTCCAGAGAAGGCCCGCTTCTCCTATCTGCAGACCCTTACCGAGGGCGATGTCATCGGATTGGCGATCAACGAAGCCATGAAGGCGGTTGAGGAAGAGAACGTCGATCTCAAAGGCGCTCTGCCTCGCAACTACGTCCAGCTTGGCAACAAGGTACTGCTGGAGCTGATCAAGCTGCTCGGGCCTGTGGATCTCAGCGGGGACGCTTTCGGCAAGGTCTACGAGTACTTCCTGGGCAACTTCGCGCTGAAGGAAGGCCAAAAGGGCGGGGTCTTCTACACCCCCGAGTCTATCGTGAAGTTGATCGTCGAGATCATCGAGCCGTTCCATGGGCGGATCTTCGACCCGGCTTGTGGTTCGGGCGGCATGTTCGCCCAGTCGGCTGACTTCGTTAAGCGTCACCACAAGACGGCGATGGAAGAAATCTCCATCTTCGGCACCGAGAAAGAGCAGGTCACGGTCAATCTGAACAAGATGAACCTGGCTGTGCATGGCCTGTCGGGTGATGTGCGTATTGCCAACACCTATTACGAAGACCCACACGAGGCCGTTACTCGTGATGGCGGGCGCTTCGACTTCGTTATGGCCAATCCGCCGTTCAACGTATCGGGTGTCGATAAGGAGCGTCTTGAAGGCGACCTGCGGTTCCCGTTCGGTGTGCCTAAGACTGACAATGCCAACTACCTCTGGATCCAGCTCTTCTACGCTTCGCTGAACAAGAACGGTCGCGCTGGTTTCGTTATGGCGAACTCAGCAGGTGATGCCCGAGGCAGCGAGCAGGTGATCCGGCAGAAGCTGATTGAGAGCGGCGCAGTCGATGTGATCGTTTCGGTCGGCTCGAACTTCTTCTATACCGTGACCTTGCCGTGCACGCTGTGGTTCTTCGACAGGGCGAAAGAACGTGATGCGGAGCGAGCAGACAAGGTTCTCTTTATCGATGCTCGCCACATCTACCGGCAAATCGACCGGGCTCACCGCGACTGGCTGCCTGAACAGATCGAGTTTCTTGCCAACGTCGTGCGGCTGTACCGTGGCCAAGCGCCCGAACTGGAGCAGGGAAGTGCTGAGTTGCTGGCCGAGAGAGGGCTGGGAGATGGTTATGTGGATGTACCCGGACTATGCAAGGTTGCTTCTCGCGAGCTTATCGAGTCTCAGAGTTGGTCGCTGAACCCTGGGCGGTATGTGGGAGCGGCTGCAAGGGAGGCTGAGGATGTGGATTTCATGGAGCGTTTTGAGGAGTTGGCTGAGGAGCTTGAGGTTCTGAATTCTGAGGCGCGTGAGCTGGAGGCCAACATAGCTCAGAGTATTAGTGAGCTTATGGTGAAGTGATCATGCAATATGGAAATGAACCCTGTGGTATTGCCGCGCTCGCTGACTTGGTCTCTATAAAGACTGGCAAGTTGAACTCCAATGCGGCAGTTGAGAATGGTGCATATCCTTTCTTTACATGCTCTCGCGAAACCTACAAGGTTGACACCTATTCTTTTGATTGCGAAGCAGTTTTATTGGCAGGGAATAATGCCAACGGTGTCTATCCTGTAAAGTATTATAAAGGTAGGTTTGATGCTTATCAGCGGACGTATGTTATTCGCTCTGTAGACGAGGGCGTGCTGAATAATAGGTATCTGTTCTATGCACTGCAGCTTGAGCTTGATTTGTTGCAGTCTCTTTCAACAGGGTCTGCAACTAAGTTCCTTACTCTGACAATACTGAACGCTCTTAAGGTGAGGGTTCCTAGCCTTAGCGACCAGAATCGTATCGTTTCCATTCTCGGTGCCTACGATGACCTCATCGAAAACAACACACGCCGCATCGAGATCCTCGAAGAAATGGCGCGGCGGTTGTACGAGGAGTGGTTCGTTCAGTTCCGCTTTCCGGGTCATGAGGGGGTGGAGTTCAAGGAGAGCGAGCTTGGGCTGATTCCTGAAGGCTGGGGTGTAGGTCGGCTTGGTGATGTGCTGGAAAAGCATAGTAATAAAACGAGTTCTGGTGATCATTTGTCAGATAGAGCGTATGTGCCTATAGACTGTATTGCTAAAAAGACTCTTGCTCTAAGCGAGGTAAAGAGCTGGCAGGAAGCCCAGAGTAGCCTCGTCCTGTTTGAGGAAAATGACATTCTTTTTGGTGCAATGCGCCCCTATTTTCACAAAGTAGCTATTGCTCCCCTGAGTGGTGTAACAAGATCTACATGCTTTGTTCTACGCCCAAGAAAGCCTAATTCCTGGGCATTTAGTGCATTAACCGCGTTTCGCGAAGATGTTGTTGATCATGCTGCTGCTCATAGCAAAGGGGCAACTATTCCGTATGCAGCTTGGGAGGGGTCTTTGGAGGATTTCCCAATAGTTATACCCCCAGATGAGCTCTTAAAAAGATACGATGAACTGGCCTCTCCGTTTCTGAGTTGGATAAAAAAGCAATATAACAGGCAAAAGAATCTCCGAGCCCAGAGAGATCTGCTGCTTCCCAAGCTAATCTCCGGTGAGATCGACGTATCCGACATCCCCATGCCGACCTAAAAGGAGTTCAGGCGCATGAGTCCAGCAGCACCACATTCGCACGACTATTCCGAGGACACGCTGGTCGAGCAGCCAGCCATTGCTCTGTTCGAGTCTCTCGGCTGGGAAACTGGAAACCTCTACGCAGAGTGGACAGGTAGTTCCTCCAGCGAAGGTCGACAGACCCAGCAGGATGTGGTGCTGGAGGGGCGTCTGCGGGCTGCGCTTTGCAAGCTCAACCCCGACTTGCCCAGCGATGCCATCAATCTGGTAGTCGAGGAGTTGGCCCGAGATCGTTCCAAGCTGCTGCCGGTCAACGCCAATCAGGAGGTCTACCGGCTGCTGAAGGATGGAGTACCTGTCTCGGTCACCGATGAGCATGGGCACAACACACTCAAGGTGGCCAGGGTCATCGACTGGGGCAATGTCGAGGAGAACGACTTCTTCCTCGCCTCCCAGTTCTGGGTGAAGGGGGACTACCACACGCGGCGCACTGACCTGCTGGGCTTCGTGAACGGTATCCCGCTATTGTTCGTTGAACTGAAGGCGACCCACAAGACGCTCAAGGCCGCCTACGACGACAACCTCACCGACTACCGGACTGTCATCCCGCAGCTCTTCACCTACAACGGCGCACTGATGCTGTCGAACGGTTCCCAGACGGTGGTGGGTAGCACCTTCTCGCCGTGGGAGCATCTGTTCGAGTGGAAGCGGATCAACGATGAAGGTGAGAAGGGCGTTGTCTCCCTGGAGACGGCCATCAGGGGCATCGGTGAGCCTTCCAGGCTGCTGGATATCGTCGAGAACTTCACCGTCTTCGAGGACGTAGCTGGTGGTGTGATCAAGAAGATCGCCAAGAACCACCAGTACCTGGGGGTCAATAAGGCCATCGCCGAGGTCTGGCGCACCAAGGATCGCCCCAAGGATCAGGCTGGGCGGCTTGGCGTCTTCTGGCACACCCAAGGCTCAGGCAAGTCTCTATCGATGGTCTTCTTCGCTCAGAAGATCCTGCGCAAGATCCCAGGCAACTGGACATTCGTGATCGTCACCGACCGCAACGAGTTGGACGAGCAGATCTACAAGACCTTCGCTGCTACTGGTGCTGTAGGTGAGGTCGAGGCCCATGCCACCAGCGGTGCTCACCTCAAGCAGTTGCTCAGCGAAGACCACCGCTACGTCTTCACGTTGATCCAGAAGTTCGGCACGAAGAAAGGCGAGGTCTACCCGCAGCTCTCGGATCGCCAGGACATCATCGTCATCACCGACGAAGCTCACCGTTCCCAGTACGACACGCTGGCCATGAACATGAGGACGGCACTTCCCAATGCCGCCTTCCTGGGCTTCACCGGGACGCCACTTATGGCTGGCGAGGAGAAGACCAAAGAGGTCTTCGGTGACTACATCTCCGTCTATGACTTCGGCCAGTCCATCGCTGACGGTGCCACGGTTCCGCTGTACTACGAGAACCGCATTCCCGAAATGCAGCTCATCAATGACAACCTCAACGAGGACATGGCGGCTCTACTCGAAGAGGCCGAGCTGGACGAGGAGCAGGAGCGCAAAGTCGAGCAGGTCTTCGCCCGTGAGTACCACCTCATCACCCGAGAGGATCGACTGGAGGCAATCGCCAAGGATCTGGTGAACCACTTCGTTGGTCGTGGTTACCAGGGCAAGGCCATGCTGGTGTGCATCGACAAGGCCACCGCCGTCCGCATGTACAACAAGGTTCAGGATCACTGGAAGACGTATCTGGCTGACTTGAAAGCTCAGCTCGCAAAGGCTCCCAAGGAGCAGCAAGAGAAGTTGCAGCACAAGATCCAGGTGATGACATCGACCGACATGGCGGTGGTTGTCTCCCAAGGTCAGAACGAGGTGAAGGAGCTAGCCGACAAAGGGCTGGACATCATCCCGCACCGTAAGCGCATGAATGAAGAGAACCTGGGCGAGAAGTTCAAGGACTCCAAGGATCCGCTGCGGTTGGTCTTCGTGTGCGCCATGTGGATCACCGGCTTTGACGTGCCGTCTTGCTCGACCATCTACCTCGACAAGCCGATGAAGAACCACACCCTGATGCAGACCATTGCTCGGGCCAACCGGAAGTATCCGGGCAAGGAAGCGGGATTGATCGTCGACTATGTGGGGGTCTTCCGTAAGCTGCAGGAAGCCTTGGCGATCTACGGTGGGGCTTCTTCTGGCGAAGGTGGTGAGGGAGAGCCAATCAAGAACAAGGCCGAGTTGGTCGAGTACTTGAAGCACCTGCTTGCCAGGGGTATCACGTTCTTGTCCGAGCATGGTGTGAATGCCCAGGCCATCAAGGATGCTCAAGGCTTCGAGAAGGTGGCCAAGCTGGACGATGCTGTTGAGCAACTCATTGCTAATGAGGAAACCAAGAACAGCTTCATGAGTCAGGCCCGGATTGTGTCTCGGGTCTACAGAGCGATTCTTCCCGACCCTGATGCCAATGAGCTTGCTCCTGACGCTGTGCTGATCTCCGTGATTGCCCAGAAGATCAAAGCTCTGGCCCCTCCTGTCGACATCTCCGAGGTAATGCAGCAGGTCGAGGAATTGCTGGATCGCTCCATCGCTCCGGTGCCTTACATCATCAAGGAAGACGATGATCAGCCACTGCATGACCTCAGCCAGATCGACTTCGAGAAGCTCAAGGAGAAGTTCAATCAGGGACGTAAGCGCACCGAGGCCGAGAAGCTCCGGGCCTTGCTGAGCATGAAGCTGGAAACCATGCTGACCGAGAACCCCACTCGCAAGGACTTCATGGAGAAGTTCCAGAAGCTGATCGACGCCTATAACTCTGGCAGCCTGAACATCGAGGTGTTCTTCAAGAAGTTGGTGGATCTCACTGCTGATCTGCAGGTCGAGGATCAACGAGCTATCCGCGAGAACCTCTCCGAGGAAGAGCTGGCTCTGTTCGACATCCTGACCAAGCCAGTACCTGAGCTTGCGGAGAAGGAAAAGGCGCAGGTGAAGAAGGTCTGCAAGGAGCTTCTGGAGACCCTGAAGGCCGAGAAGCTGGTGCTCGACTGGCGCAAGAAAGATAGAGCCAGGAGTGATGTGCGGCGCACTCTGGAGATCGTCTTCGACCGGGGCTTGCCTGAGAGCTATGACGAGGGGATCTACAACGAGAAGTGCGAGCTGGCCTTCCACCACATCTTCACGAGCTACTACGGGGCTGGTGAGAGCGTGTACTCGGCCATGCGGTAACGGTGCTTTGGGGGGAGCAAAAAATAATGCACCCCCAAACCCACAACCTCGTCTACACGGCTGCCGCTTCTGGCACTCGCAGCACCCTGCAAGCCCGCTTCACGGCAGCCGTTGAGATCCCCCAGTGCTTGGCGGTATCCGCAATGCTGGCCTCGTTCTCCTTCCTCCAGACAGCCACTGCCTGATCATCGATTACTTTCGGAGCGCCCAGCTTCTTGCCCTGTGCCCTGGCCCGCTCGATCCCGGCCATCTGACGTGCCTTGATGTTGGCTCGTTCCAGCTCCGCTACGGCAGCCAGCATGGCGAGCATGGCCTTGCCGACTGGGCTGGATAGGTCGAATCCCTCGCGCATGGATACCACCGTCACTCCCTTGGCCTTCAGGGCTTCGACTGTTTCCAGAACGTCGATGGTGTCTCTGCCCAATCGGTCGATGGCTGCCACGACAACCGTGTCTCCCTTCCTGGCGTATGCGTGGAGTGCCTTGAAGCCCTCCCGTTGCAGTGCCTTGGTGGCCCCGCTAGTGGCCTCATCAGAGAACCACTCGCTCACGTTGAAGCGTTGGCTGATGGCGTGGCGCTGGGCCTCGGTAGTTTGGTCGTCGGTGCTGACTCGGACGTAGGCGATGGTGGCGGTCATGGCTGATAGCTCCTTGAGCGCTATGTGGATCACAAAGCTGGCTCAAGATGCTATTGTGTGGATCGGTAGAAATCAACAATTCTGATCCACCTAGAGGGCTCGGCGTTTCGTCCGGCTCAAGCTGTGCCCAGGTTGGCTCGGAAGGTACACCTTCTGATCCATGTCGCTCCCGTCCGGTATAGTTCGTCGATTACCCACGAGAGGCGAGACAGGGATGCCATGCGCAACGACCTTCTGATAGCTGCCGAGTCGCTGTTGAACATACTGATTGGCCACGCCACAGGATCGCCTGGAAGTGACGCCGACTATGCCAAGTTACGGAAGCAGATTCTTGAGGCTACAACGCTGGGCGATCTGGTGCCTCGGACAGTGCAGACTTGCCGCTCTCTCGGGCAGTTCTGGGGAGCGATCAAACAGAAGTTCAGCACCTACCAAGAACGAAGGGACTTCCTTTTTGCTGAGTTTCAGCCTCTTATTGATCACCTTGAGCTTGCGACCGGCTCGCCTTCAGACGAGCTGATCAGTGGCTCGGTGAAGAGATTGGATGGTGCCTATGTTCACGCTGCCTGGGGCAAAGCTCTTGAGCGTAGGAACAGCGATCCAGAAGGAGCCATCACGATGGCCAGAAGTCTGCTGGAGGCTGTCTGCAAGCTCATCCTCGATGGCGCAGGGGTGAGCTATGGCGATGCTCCCGACATAAACAAGCTCTACAGCTTGGCGGCAGAGCAACTGAATCTCTCTCCGAGCCAGCACGCTGATAAGGACTTCAAGCGCATCCTTGGAGGCTGTACATCAGTGGTTGAGGGGCTTGGCGGCCTTAGAAACAGGCTCGGCGATTCCCACGGTAAGGGCGCTAGCTGGGTCAAGCCAGCACCTCGCCATGCGGAGCTAGCAGTGAACCTCGCTGGTGCCATGGCAACCTTCCTGCTCGCGACCTGGGAGTTTCGGCAGGGTCAACAAGCCTGACGCCGTTTCTCTTGGTAGAAGTCACCGCGAGCAGTTCTAACAAAGGCATCGTTGGTGATACCGGGGGTGCCGCTTTTTGCTCCGACCCACCCCAGGGTGCCGGGGGGAAAGTAGCGCCGCGACGTCATAGATACCGCCTCGCATTTTTGTTCAAAAAATAGCCGATGGGGTGTGGCCAGGTGATCCAAAAGGGATCCAGAAGTGATCCGAAACGGTGATCCAAAGTGCTCGCAATGGCGTACATCAGGTCTATAGAATGGCGCCCAACTTGAAAGCAGTGTGATGAGCGAAAGTCGCTGGAAGCCAGGATTTGAGAGGGCTGCCGGTCCCCTCGCAACGATCAGCCGTGAACCCGGTCAGGCCCGGAAGGGAGCAGCCGCAGCGGTGACATTGTGTGCCGGGGTGTGGCTGGTAGGGTTCACCTCCATAACGACCATCTTGTTCGTTTTCCTTCTCTTTTTATTCGACTGCAGCTGACCTATTACAGGCTCGGGCGTAGACGCACGTCTGTCTTTTTTAACGGTGGGATGGCAGCAAATCTCTCTCTGCGCTGGCTGCAGGCCGGCGGCTGCCTGAACCTTGTATTCTGGGCTGCATTTACCAAATGCAGGATGTGCCTATACTTATTCGAGGAGCACGGGTTTGTCTGTCAAAGCGAAGTGGGACATCTTCTGTGCGGTCGTGGATAACTTCGGTGACATCGGCGTCACCTGGCGGCTGGCCCGGCAGCTGGCGGCCGAGCATGGCCAGCAGGTTCGGCTGTGGGTAGATGATCTGCATACCTTTGCCCGGCTTTGTCCGGCGACCAGTGCCGATGCTGATCAGCAGTTCCATGAGGGGGTGGATGTCAGGCGCTGGTCCAGCCAGTGGCAGGGCGCCGAGCCGGCCGATGTGGTGATCGAGGCTTTCGCCTGCAACCTGCCGCCCGCCTATATAAATGCCATGGCCGCTTGCGGGCGCCGCATTCTCTGGCTCAATCTCGAATACCTGAGCGCCGAGGACTGGATCGTCGGTTGCCATGCGTTGCCTTCGCTGCAGGCAAACGGGGTCCAGAAGTACTTCTTCTTCCCGGGCTTCGAGGCCGAGACCGGTGGCCTCATTCGCGAGGCTGATCTGATGCTGCGGCGCGCCAGCTTCCAGCGCGACTCTCAGCAGCAGATCGATTTTCTCGCCACCTTGGGGGTGGTGCGCCAGCCCGAGGCACGTCTGCTGTCGTTGTTCGCTTATGAGAACACGGCCGTCGCCGGATGGCTGGATGTACTTGCCGCTGACTCATGCATCAATCAGCTGTTGGTCCCGGAAGGGCGGGTGCTCGGCGACGTCGCGGCCTGGCTGGGCGAGCCGAAGCTCGAGCCGGGGACGAGCTACCAGCGCGGCAACCTGCAGATATCCATCGTGCCGTTCATGACTCAGGACGAGTACGACCTGCTGTTGTGGAGCTGCGATTTCAACGCCGTGCGCGGCGAGGAATCCTTCATCCGAGCCCAATGGGCGGGGCGCCCGCTGGTGTGGCATATCTACCCGCAGGAGGATGATGCGCACTGGGACAAGCTCAATGCGTTTCTCGATCTCTATACACAGGGGCTCTCGCCCGTGGCTGATTCGGCGCTGCGAGGATTCTGGCATGCCTGGAATGATGGAAAGGGTTCCGAGCAGGCGTGGACCGGACTGCTGGAGCAATATCCGGCGCTGCTGGAGCATGCAGAGGCCTGGACCCACGCACAGGTCGCCAATGGGGATCTGGCTGGAAAGCTGGTGTTTTTTTACACAGATTGGCTATGATACGCGGCCTGTTTTTTTGTCTCTAATTCCCTTCGGATATTTCGTATGAAAACCGCACAAGAGTTCCGTGCCGGCCAGGTGGCCATCATCAACGGCGCACCCTGGGTCATCCAGAAAGCCGAGTTCAACAAGTCCGGTCGTAACAGTGCCGTGGTCAAGATGAAGCTGAAGAACCTGCTCAACGGTTCGGCTACCGAGACTGTGTACAAGGCCGACGACAAGCTGGAGCCGGTCATCCTCGAGCGCAAGGAAGTGACCTACTCCTACTTCGCCGACCCGCTGTACGTCTTCATGGACACCGAGTTCAACCAGTACGAAATCGAAAAAGACGACCTGGAAGGCGTGATGACCTTCATCGAAGACGGTATGACCGACGTCTGCGAAGCAGTCTTCTACAACGACAAGGTGATCTCCGTCGAACTGCCGACCACCATCGTTCGTGAAATCGTTTACACCGAGCCGTCCGTACGTGGCGACACTTCCGGCAAGGTCATGAAGACCGCCCGCCTGAAGAACGGTGCCGAACTGCAGGTTTCGGCCTTCTGCGAAATCGGTGATTCGATCGAAATCGATACCCGCACCGGCGAGTACAAGTCCCGCGTCAAGGCCTGATCCCTCGGCCTTCGGTGGACAGGAAAAGCCCAGCTATATGCTGGGCTTTTTCGTTTCTGCGGTGACACCTTTAGCTACTCCAGATCCACCCTACCAGCGCGTAGCAGAGCAGCGAAACCAGTAGCACGCCGAACAGGTTGAGTACGAAGCCGGCTTTGATCATTGCCTGAATCGGCAGCTGCCCGGTGCCGAATACGATGGCGTTGGGCGGCGTCGCGACCGGCATCATGAAGGCGCAGCTGGCGGCGACCGCGGCCGGAATCGCCAGCATTTCAGGTGACAGTCCCTGGGCGACGGCGAGCGCGCCGAGCAACGGCAGGAATGCCGCTGCAGTCGCGGTGTTGGAGGTGATCTCCGTGAGGAAGATGATCACCGTTACCACCAGCGCGATCATCAGCAGCAGGGGCAGGGCATCGAAGGCGCCGAGGCTGCTGGCGATCCATTCGGCCAGCCCGGACGCGCCAATGACGCCGGCCAGCGAGAGGCCGCCGCCGAACAGCAGCAGCACGCCCCACGGCGCTTTGTTGGCCTGTTCCCAATCCATCAGAAACACCCGTTTGTGCAGGTCCACTGGAATCAGGAACAGTGCGATCGCCGCGGCCATGGCAATGCTGGTGTCGTTCACGCCGTCGATGTAGTCGGCGAGCAGGGGCTGGAAGATCCAGGCCGCCGCTGCCAGCACGAATACCACGGCGACCATCTTCTCGGCACGCGACATCGGGCCGAGCGCGGCCATTTCCTTCTTGAGCAGACCGCTGCTGTCGCCCCCCGTCAGGCGGAAACCGCCACGGGTAAGCGACCACCAGATGAAAATCAGCATACCGATGCTTAGCGGCAAGCCCAGCAGCATCCACTGGCCAAAGCCGATCTGGACGTCGTAGTTCTCCCGCATGAATGCTGCCAGCAGAGCATTGGGTGGGGTGCCGATGAGCGTGGCGATACCACCGACACTGGCGGAATAGGCGATGCCCAGCAGCAGCGCCACGGCGAAACGGGCGCCTTCCTTTTCCTCGCTGCCGGCGATCAGCAGGCCAATCACCGACAGCCCGATCGGCAGCATCATGATGCTGGTTGCCGTGTTGCTCACCCACATGCTGATGAACGCCGTGGCGATCATGAAGCCGGCGATCTGCCGGCTAGGCTGGTTGCCCACCGCCAGCAGGGTCGCCAGGGCGATGCGCTTGTGCAGGTTCCAGCGTTGCATCGCCAGGCCGAGCAGAAAGCCGCCGAGGAAGAGGAAGATGGTCGGGTTGGCGTAGGGCGCGGTGGCCTTGGCCAGGGTGTCGATGTCGAGCAGGGGGATCAGCAGGATCGGCAGCAGCGATGTGGCCGGGATCGGTATGGCCTCGGTCGACCACCAGACCGCCATCAGCGCGGCCAGGCCCACGGTCAGCCAGGCCTTTTCCGACAGGCCGCCGGGTGGGTCGGTCAGGATGCAGGCCAGCAACAGCAGTGGGCCCAGGATCAGGCCGATCCACGCGGCCAGTACGGCGCCACGGCTTTGAGATGATTCCGCCATTTTCGTCCTCTTTGGAGCTGCCTATGGAAGTGGGCCGTACGGACTGAGCCCGCGCAGCCCCTACTACTTAGGGCGGACAGGGCCGGCGGGGTTTCGTTTCGTTTCGTGCGCGCGGGCGGTGCTGCCCGCGCAGAGGGGCGGGAGGCTCAGTCCGGCCGGACCTGCTTCAGGGTTTCGGCGATCATGAAGGCCATTTCCAGTGACTGGTCGGCGTTCAGGCGCGGGTCGCAGTGGGTGTGGTAGCGATCGCAGAGGCCGGCCTCGGTGATCGGGCGCGAGCCGCCGATGCACTCGGTGACGTTCTGCCCTGTCATCTCGATATGGATGCCCCCCGGATAACTGCCTTCGGCGCGGTGCACGTCGAAGAACTGGCGGACTTCGGCGAGTACGCGCTCGAAGTCGCGCGTCTTGTAGCCGCTGGAGGCCTTCATGGTGTTGCCGTGCATCGGATCGGAACTCCACAGCACCTGGCGGCCCTCGTTCTGCACGGCGCGCACCAGGCGTGGCAGGCCGGCTTCGACCTTGTCGGCGCCCATGCGCACGATGAGGTTCAGACGGCCTGGATCGTTCTGCGGGTTGAGGATGTCGATCAGGCGGATCAGCTCGTCGGTATCCATGCTGGGGCCGACCTTCACCCCGATGGGGTTGCCGACGCCGCGCAGGAACTCCACGTGAGCGCCGTCCAGCTGACGGGTGCGATCACCGATCCACAGCATGTGCGCCGAGCAGTCGTACCAGCCGCCGCTGAGGCTGTCCTGGCGGACGAAGGCCTGCTCATAGTTGAGCAGCAGCGCCTCATGGGCGGTGAAGAAGCTGGTCTCACGCAGCTGCGGCGCGCCATCCAGCCCACACGCGCGCATGAACTTCAGTGTTTCATCGATGCGCGCGCCGAGCTGGTGGTACTTCTCGGCCAGCAGCGAGTTGGCGATGAAGTCCAGGTTCCACTGATGCACCTGGTGCAGGTCAGCGAACCCGCCTTGGGCGAAGGCGCGTAGCAAGTTCAGGCTGGAGGTGGACTGGTGGTAGGCCTGCAGCAGGCGCTCCGGGTCCGGTATGCGGCTTTTGCCGTTGAAGTCGATGCCATTGACGATATCGCCGCGGTAGGCGGGCAGGGTGACGCCATCAACGGTTTCATCACCCGCCGAGCGCGGCTTGGCGAACTGGCCGGCCATGCGCCCGACCTTGACCACCGGGCAGCCGGCCGCGAAGGTCATCACGATAGCCATCTGCAGCAGCACCTTGAAGGTGTCGCGAATCTTAGTGGCGGAGAACTCGGCGAAGCTCTCTGCACAGTCGCCGCCCTGGAGCAGGAAAGCACGGCCCTGGGTCACTTCAGCGAACTGCCGCTTGAGCTCGCGCGCTTCTCCAGCAAAAACCAATGGCGGCAATCCGGCCAGGGTCTGTTCAACGCGCTTGAGGTGTTCGGCATCCGGGTATTCGGGCTGCTGCTGGATCGGCTTGCGTCTCCAGCTATCGGGGCTCCAGGCGTCGTTCATGGTCGTTCCAATCATTAAAAGTGCGGTGATTTTACCTGAAGCGTCCGGGCCTCGGAGATAGCGATGGCCTATGGGGCTGCGTAAGATGCGCTTCGCCGATACGCCGGTGATCGGATAGCTGTGGAGCAGATGATGGATAAAGAGGAGCGCTTGCTTGCCGAAGTGCATGACGCATTCGGGATGATTCGCGTAATCGAGGTGGGTGAATACCGCTTTCTCGAGTTCGGCGCGGCAGTCGAGCAAAGCTGCGTCTTCACCGCCGATCCCACGTGGCTCGAGTACGATTACACCCGCGCCATGCTGCTAGGGGGGCTCTGTCACCCGGATCCGGAGACGGCGCTGTTTCTCGGGCTCGGCGCCGGTAACCTGACCCAGGCCTGCCTGCAGTTCCTGCCGCTGGAAGATGTCGAAGTCATCGAGCTGCGGCCGGCGGTGCCGGAGCTTGCGATGCAGTACCTGGGATTGCAGAACGATTCGCGCCTGTACATACGCATCGGCGACGCCACCGAGCTGCTGGATACGGCGGAGAGTTCCGATTTGATTTTTGTCGACCTCTACAACGATTGCGGGCCGGATGCCGCTCATCTGGCCTGGTCGTTCCTCAAGCGGTGTCAGGAAAAACTCAATCCGGGTGGCTGGCTGATCATCAATCAGTGGGGCACTGATGACGACCGCCCTTTGGGCGCGGCGCTGCTGCGCGGTCTCTACCATCGGCATTACTGGGAGTGCCCGGTGAAGGAGGGCAACGTGGTGTTGCTGGTGCCGGCCGATCTCGATCAGCAGCTGGATATGGCGGGGCTGCGCCATCGGGCTGAAGCGTTGGCCTCGCGCTTGGGCTATTCGTTGGAATCGTTGATTGCGGCGCTGCGGCCTGCGAGCTGAATGTTGCGTCATGTTGGTGCAAGGCTTCAGTCGGTGCGCCTAATCTGTCCCGAATCGGTGCGCACTGCTCCTGTGCCTCTTCTGTCGCCCAGATAGCGCAGCGCTCTGGCGCGGCAGTTAGCAGGCAACCCGAAACCTCGTCGCTGTTGCACCTTTGCTGTGCATTCATTGCTTGGGTGATACCGCCGGTGGCACTTATGCGCGCTCGCGTAGGGGCGGCTGGTCTGCTAATTGCAGAGCGCCAGCATGTTTTGTCGGCAGTAAGGAACCGCCCGTGCCCCATCTTCAGAGCGACCACATGCACCTGTCCGCCAGCGAACGCCAGTGGCTCCCTTGGTTGGGGCCAACCGGCAAGCTGTCGATGCGCTGGTCGTGCTGGTTGAATCGCGGTGTTTATCCGGTGGTGGAACAGGTCTTCGAGGGTGTGGCGCAATCCCGTGTGCGCATTCTGCAGAACTGGACGAACAGCCATTGGGGCCACCTCGCCGAACTCGCTGCAGGCCTGGGCCAAGGCTTTGCCCATGTGGATGTCGATCTGCTGGAGAAGAAGCGTGCGCAGATGCCGGATCTGTCCGAGCTATTCGTAATCGACCCGCAAGGGCGCGTGCTGGCCTCTACCTGCGCAGCCCATGTCGGACAGCAGGATCTCGACGGCAGGGCCGTGGCACGCGGCCTGAGCGAGCCGTTCCTGCATGGGCCATATCGTGATCCGCTGACCCAGCGCCTGGGGGCGAGCACCTCGCGCTTCCATGATGCGGTGACGCTGATGTTCTATCAGCCGGTGCAGGTGGGTGGAAAACACCTTGGCTGTATCTGTGCGCGCGTACCCAACGATGTGATCGGAGACCTGATCCAGCGCGAGGCCGGCCATATCTACCCGGAATCCGGGGACAACTACCTGTTCATGGTCGAGTCGCGCTTCGATAACAGCGTTCAGACCGGCACGGCGCTGTCACGCTCGCGCTTCGAGGACGCCACCTTCAGCCATGGCGAGAACCTCAAGAGCGGCGTGCACACTCGTTGGGGCACCGTGTGCGTGCAGCAGCATACCGAACTCGAGCTGCGCTTTACTGATCCCGCCACCGGGCAGCTGCACCCTGGCGTACGTGAAAGCATTGCCAAGGGTTCCAACCTGTTCGTCACCTATCCGGGCTATTCGGACTACCGCCACATCCCAGTCATCGGCAAGGGCGTTACCTTTCAGTTGCCCGGTTCGGCGGACCGCTGGGGGATGATGTGCGAGGCGGATCTGGAGGAGGTTTATCGCCGACGTTCGCTGAGCGTCGGGCTGATGAAGACCTACCTGGTCACCGTGACCACGTTGTTCGCCATTGGCGGTCTGCTGCAGGAATACAGCGGCCTACCCACGTCGGCGCTTCACGTGGTCAACGGCTTGCTGCTCATGCTGGGTGCCTGGGCCTTCGCTTCGTTCGGGCCGCGTCGGCTGGCGGCGCGCATGCAGGAGATGACCGAGGTGATCCGTACCCTGGCTGAAGGCGAGGGCAATCTGCGTCAGCGGGTCGACAGCAACACCATGCAGCACGACGAGAGCGGTGACATGGGACGTTGGATCAACAGCTTCATCGACAGCCTGGACGGGGTGGTCGGCCAAGTGATCCAGGTGTCGAAGCACGTCCGCCAGGATAACGAGCTGATGCTTGAGCGCAGCAGCGAAGCCGGGCAGACCACCGGTGAAGTCGCGGAGTCCATTCATCAGCTGCTGTTGCTAGTGGAAGAGCAGTTGGGAGAGATCCAGCAGGCTTCGATGACCGCAGAGGAAATGAAGGCCGCGATGGACGATGTGATGAAACATGCCCGCGAGCGTTTCGACACCGTGCGCAAAGGCACCGAATCGATCCGTGACGTGGTGCAGCGTTCGGCCGAAAGCGTGCAGCTGCTCGATAGTCGTATGGGCGAGATCGATGAGATTGTCGGGCTGATCAGCGATATCACCAACCAGACGAATCTGCTGGCGCTGAATGCGGCAATCGAAGCCGCCAGGGCAGGGGACCATGGCCGCGGATTCGCGGTGGTGGCGGGCGAGGTGCGCTCGCTGGCCCTGCGCACCGCCAAGGCGGCCGAGGACATTCGCCACAAAGTCGAGAGCCTGCAGGCGGAAACACGCCAGGCGGTGTCGTTCATGGAAGGGGGTGTCCAGAATGTCGATAGCAGTCTGCGCCTGACCGAAGAAGCATCGTCGGAAAACGTACATCTGCACCAGACGGTCGAGCGTATGTTCGAGATCATCAAGGGCCTGAACGAGCGCAGTCTGCACTACGGCCAGACCATTCGTGGCGTCGATCAGGCCTCCAGCGAAATGGGCCAGACCCTCGGTGTGCTGCAGGACAGCGCCGAGCGCGTCCGTCACACCGCAGGCAAGCTGCACCAGCTGGTGGGCCGCTTCCGCGTCAGCGCCGCCAACAGCGAAGCCGCCTGACACCGAGGTCGGGCATCCCACAAAAGTGGCAAGCAGGCACCAAGCCTGTAGGAGGCGCGCCCTCGCGGCGGACGCAGGCTGCAAGCCTGCCAAGTCTAAAAGACTCGCCCCGAGGTCGGGCCTCCTACAAAAGTGGCAAGCGGGCACCAAACCTGTAGGCGGCGCGCGCCCTGGGCGAACGCAGGCTGCAAGCCTGCCAAGTCTAAAAGACTCGCCCCGAGGTCGGGCCTCCCAAAAAAAGCAGAACGCGCTCACCGCTGTAGGAGGTGCGCCCCCGCGGCGAATGCGTGCCAGCGACCCATGCTGAAAACACCAATCAAGGGCACAAAATAACCGCACAGCGTCACGTTAATCCGGTATAGTACGCGCCGGCTGTAAACCAGCCTGCGTTCAGGTACTGCAACACACGAAGCGCTGCTTCGGCTGCTGTCCGCTTCGAGCGGGCTATCCTTGACGATTCATCATTCATTCGTTTTCGCAACCCCGCCGACCAGGCTGCCAGGGTGACCTTCGGGTTTTGCACGGCATGCGCAGCTTCGGAACAATGGGTCTTGCGGAGCATCAGAGACAAGACCCATGACCCAAGAAATCGGCGGCTTTGCCGCACTCGGTATTCACTCCGCTGTTCTGGCTGCCATCAGCGCGGTCGGCTACGAAGAACCATCCCCTATTCAGTCCCAGGCGATCCCGGTGATCCTTGGCGGTCACGACATGATCGGCCAGGCGCAGACCGGTACCGGCAAGACCGCAGCCTTCGCGCTGCCGATCCTGTCCAAGATCGATCCGGCTCGCAAGGAAGTGCAGGCGCTGATCCTCGCGCCGACCCGCGAGCTGGCCCTGCAGGTCGCCACTGCATTCGAAACCTATTCCAAGCAGATGCCCGGCCTGACCGTTGTCGCAGTCTACGGTGGTGCGCCGATGGGCCCGCAGCTCAAGGCCATCCGCCAGGGCGCGCAGGTCATCGTCGCGACCCCGGGTCGCCTGGTCGACCACCTGAGCCGCAACAGTGGTCTGCTGTCGACCATTCGCTTCCTGGTCCTCGACGAAGCCGATGAAATGCTCAAGCTGGGCTTCATGGATGACCTCGAAGTGATCTTCGAAGCCATGCCGGAAAGTCGCCAGAGCGTACTGTTCTCCGCGACGCTGCCGCACTCCATCCGCGCCATCGCCGAGAAGCACCTGCGCGAACCGCAGCACATCAAGATCGCCGCCAAGACCCAGACTGTCGCTCGTATCGAGCAGGCGCACCTGATGGTCCATGCCGACCAGAAGATCCAGGCCGTGCTGCGCCTGTTGGAAGTCGAGGATTTCGACGCCCTGATCGCCTTCGTTCGCACCAAGCAAGCCACCCTGGATCTGGCCGCCGCGCTGGAAGCCAAGGGCTACAAGGCTGCTGCGCTGAACGGCGACATCGCCCAGAACCAGCGTGAGCGCGTCATCGAATCGCTCAAGGACGGCCGCCTTGACATCGTTGTCGCCACCGACGTCGCCGCTCGCGGTCTCGACGTGGCGCGCATCACCCACGTATTCAACGTGGACATGCCCTACGATCCGGAATCCTACGTGCACCGTATCGGCCGTACCGGTCGTGCCGGTCGCGAAGGCCGTGCACTGCTGCTGGTCACCCCGCGTGAGCGTCGCATGTTGCAGGTCATCGAGCGCGTGACCAATCAGAAGGTCGCTGAAGCCCGTCTGCCGAATGCGCAGCAGGTGCTGGACGCGCGCATCAAGAAACTCACCAACAGCCTCGCGCCGCTGGTGGCTGATGCCGAAGCGACCCATGGCGAGTTGCTCGACAAGCTGGTCGCCGACATCGGCTGCAGCCCGCGCGCCCTGGCCGCCGCACTGCTGCGCAAGGCCACCAATGGTCAGGCGCTGACCCTGGCCGAAGTCGAAAAAGAGCAGCCGCTGGTTCCGACCAGCAGCCCGCGTGAGCGCAGCGAGCGTTCGGATCGTCCTGAGCGTAGCGGTGATCGTGAGCGTCGCGCTCCGATCCCACTGGCCGAAGGCCGCGCCCGCTGCCGTACCCCGCTGGGTGCGCGTGACGGCATCGCCGCTCGCAACCTGCTCGGTGCGATCCTTAACGAAGGCGGTCTTGCCCGCGAAGCCATCGGCCGCATCCAGGTGCGCGACAGCTTCAGCCTGGTCGAACTGCCTGAAGACGGCCTCGACCGCCTGCTCGGCAAGCTCAAAGACACCCGTGTTGGTGGCAAACAGCTCAAGCTGCGCCGCTATCGCGAAGATTGATTCGTAGCGGTAGATATCGAAAGGCGGGCTCGATAGCCCGCCTTTTTTTCGTCTGGGCAAAGCCTCGTCCAGAAGTCAGTCCTCCCCCCAAAAGCATCGTAAGCGTCCGCCCTGCACCCACTGCCTGCCCTAGCCTTGAATAGCCACAATGGTGCCCACCATTTTTTAGTGGACACCATTGTGGATACGCCCCCCTCTACTCCTCGCCGCAGTCGCCGCCCCAACTTTTCGGTGGAGTTCAAGCTTCGTGTCGTCGAGGCCACGCTATTGCCCGGCGCATCCGTCGCGTTGATCGCCCGAGAGCATGAGGTCAACGCCAACCTCGTCTTCAAATGGCGCCGTCACTATCGGGAGGGGCAGCTGAGGCCAGTTGCCCACCAGGTTACTTTGTTGCCGGTCAACCTGAGCAAGGCGCCGACGCCCTCAGCGGAAGAGGCAATGCCACTGCCGTCGAGTCCGGGCGGACTGGTTGTGGAGTGCGGTCGGGTCACCTTGCGCATTGAGGGCGTGCCCGACCCGCAAACCTTGCAACTGGTCTTGCAGCAGGTGTTGCGATGATTGCCCCGCCCATCGGGACTCGCATCTGGATCGTGGCTGGAGCCACCGACATGCGGCGGGGGTTCGATGGCCTGGCGGCCCTGGTGCAAACCCAACTTGAGGCGGATCCGTTCTCCGGCCAGATCTTCGTGTTTCGGGGACGGCGCGGTGACCGGATCAAATTGCTGTGGTGGGATGGCGATGGCTTGTGCCTGTTCTGCAAGCGGCTTGAGCAGGGGCGCTTCGTCTGGCCGCAAGCCACCAGCGGCAGCGTCTCCTTGACGACGGCACAACTCGCGATGCTGTTGGAGGGCATCGATTGGCGCCGACCGCTGCGCACCGCACCGGTACGAGCAGTCTGATGTTCAACGCTTGAGAACACCAGTAACATCGCGCCATGACTTGCGCGACCGACTTCCTTCCTGACGACATCCAGGCCTTGAAAGCCTTGGTTACCGCCCAGCGCGGGGAAATCGAGCACCTGAAACTGATGATCGCCAAGCTGCGGCGCATGCAGTTCGGTCGGCGTTCCGAGCAACTCGATGGCATGCTCGACCAACTGCAACTGACGCTCGAAGAGTTGCAGGTCAGCCAGGCCGCATTGGCCTCGCCACCACCAGCCCAATCGCGCCCACGTACACCCGTACGCCGCAAGCCATTGCCCGAGCATTTGCCCCGTGAAATCCACGTCCATCGACCCGATGCGCAGTGCCCAGGCTGTGGCGGCGAACTTCGTCATCTGGGCGATGACGTGGCCGAAGTTCTGGAGTACGTGCCGGCGCGCTTCAAGGTGATTCGCCACGTGCGGCCCAAGTTGGCCTGCCGCTGCTGTGACGGGATCGTGCAGGTGCCGGCCCCGAGCCGACCGATTTCCCGGGGTCTTGCCGGGCCGGGATTGTTGGCCCATGTGCTGGTGTCCAAATACGTGGATCATCTGCCGCTGTATCGGCAGTCCGAAATCTATGCGCGCGAGGGCGTGTCCCTGGAGCGCTCGACCATGGCCGACTGGGTCGGCGAAGCGAGCCGGCTCTTGCAGCCATTGGTCGGCCGGTTGCGGCAGCACGTCATGACCAGCAACAAAGTCCACGCCGACGATACGCCGATCGCCGTGCTCGCCCCCGGCCAGGGTAAAACCAAGACCGGACGCTTGTGGACGTATGTGCGTGACGAGCGCCCCACAGGTAGTAGCACACCTGCGGCGGTCTGGTTTGCCTACTCGCCGGATCGCAAAGGCGAGCACCCGCGAGCCCATCTCAAAGGCTTCGCCGGGACATTACAAGCCGATGGTTATGCCGGTTTCGCTCAACTCTATGCCGCGGGCACGATTCACGAGGCGGCTTGTTGGGCGCATGCCCGGCGCAAGTTTTTCGACCTGCACAAGGCATTGGCCTCACCGATCGCCGCTGAAGCCTTGCAGCGGATTGGTGCGCTATACGCCATTGAGGCGGAAATTCGTGGACAACCGCTCGATCAACGACGCGCAGTGCGGCAGCGGCGAGCCAGCCCGCTGCTAGCGCAATTTCACGCCTGGCTTAACCACACGCTGACGCAACTGCCGTCCAAATCGGCGCTGAGCGGTGCGATCCACTATGCCCTCGCACGTTGGCAGGCGCTGACGCGCTACTGCACGGATGGCCGCATTGAGATCGACAACAACGCCGCCGAACGTGCCCTGCGTACAGTCGCCCTGGGTCGCAAGAATTATCTGTTCGTCGGTTCCGACGCCGGCGGAGAAAGAGCGGCGGCGATCTATAGCCTGGTCGGTTCAGCCAAGCTCAACGCATTGAACCCACAGGCTTATTTGACGCACGTGCTGGAGCGCATCGCCGACTATCCAATCAATCAGCTCGACGATTTGCTGCCCTGGAATATTGCTCTGCCTACCTTAGAACATGAGGCCGCTTGACCCATGCCCAACGTCACCCGTTTGCGCCAGCCGGCCAGCGACCGTCTCCTGCAACTGCACATCGAGCTGACGTGGATAAAACCCGCCATCTGGCGCCGGGTCGCCGTGCCCGAGCGCATCACCCTAAGCAAGCTGCACCAGGTCATTCAGGTGGTGATGGGCTGGAGCGACACCCATCTTCACGAATTTGAAATCGCTGGCGAAAGCTACGGTATTCCCGATCCCGACTGGGGCCCTTCGGTCGTTTCGGAACAGCGCAAGACACTGACAAAGGTGCTGTATGGGTCGAAGACGTTTCGTTACGTCTATGACTTTGGCGACAACTGGGAGCACCGGATCAAGACCGAGCGGCTGTTGCCGGCCATTGCGTGCCCGCAAGTGCCGTATTGCATCGACGGCGCCAATGCCAGTCCGCCGGAGGATGTTGGCGGCGCACCGGGCTACGCTGATTTTCTGGATGCGCTTGCCGACCCCGAGCATCCCGAATACTTGAACATGCTCGACTGGTACGGCGATACCTTCGATCCCACGGCTTTTGACCGCGACGCCATCAACCAGCGCCTGAAGCGGATTAAGACCTGAGGGTCAAGACGGTAGCGAGCGTACGCTTACAAAGCATCGTGCGCCCACCAAGCCCTTAGGAGGCGCGCCCTCGCGGCGAAGGCGGGCTCCAAGTCTGCAAAACTAAAAGCGTCGCCCCGAGGTCGGGCCTCCCACAGAAGCAGCAGTGCACGCCAAACGTAGGAGGCGCGCCTCACGGCGAAAGCGGGCTCCAAGCCTGCAAAACTAAAAGCGTCGCCCCGAGGTCGGGCCTCCCGCGGAAGCAGCAGTGCACGCCAAACGTAGGAGGCGCGCCCTCGCGGCGAAGGCCGCCAGCAGCCCACCGAGTACTTCACTGCGTAATTCAGGCTCAAAGCTAAACCGCGTCCCAGTGAGGGTAACGCCCAATGCGCTCAACTAATCCTGCACGTAGCGGATTGGCGACGATGTACCTTGCAACTGCTTGTAAATCATCTTCATCCCGCAGCGCCCGGTCGTGAAAGCCATCCTGCCAAACGCGCGTATCTAAGCGCCTGGCGGATATCGACTTCACCCTGCCGACCAGTTCGGATAACGATCCTTTTTGAAGTTGCAGCAGCCAGTGCAGGTGGTCGGGCATTACCACAAGCGCCAGCGTCTCGTGCGACCCCCACCTGGCATCCTCGCGCATGGTGAGTATCAGCGTGCGAGCAGCCGAGAGATCCTCGAAAACCCTGGCCCTGCGCTGCGTTACTGCCGTAACTAGATAAATTTGATTGACGACTGAACAGCGACCGCGGCGTAACCGATTGGATGCGGCACAAGCTTCCTTGCTCATTTTCACCTCCTTGAAAAGCGCTAATTCTATCTAGAGTAGTGGCGAACGCAGGCTGCAAGCCCGTCAAACCAAACGCTTCGTCCCGACGCCGGGCTTCCCCCAGAAGCAGCAGTGCACGCCAAATGTAGGAGGCGCGCCCTCGCGGCGAACGCAGGCTCCAAGCCTGCCACAACTAAAAGCTTCGCCCCGAGGTCGGGCCTCCCACAGAAGCAGCAGTGCACTCCTACGTAGGAGGCGCGCCCTCGCGGCGAACGCAGGCTCCAAGCCTGCCACAACTAAAAGCTTCGCCCCGAGGTCGGGCCTCCCACAGAGGCAGCAGTGCACGCCTACGTAGGAGGCGCGCCCTCGCGGCGAAAGCAGACTGCAAGCCTGCCAAAGCCAAAATTTCGCCCCGAGGTCGGGCCTCCCACAGAAGCAGCAGCGCTCACCAAACGTAGGAAGCGCGCCCCCGCGGCGAAAGCAGTTCAACAACCTGCTCAGGCTTTCACCCTGCCCTCGCAGTACAAGCTAGACCTTCGTCCGTCAATCCCGCCCGGGCTGTTCAAACTCTGAACAACATGCTACAAACGACCGCAACCCGAATCATCTAGCCGCTTGAAAACGAAGGGAAAACCATGACCAAGTCGGAGTTGATCGAGCGTATCGTCACCCAGCAGGGCCTGCTTTCGTCAAAGGATGTCGAGCTGGCCATCAAGACCATGCTCGAGCAAATGGCTCAAGCATTGGCCACTGGCGACCGGATCGAAATTCGCGGCTTCGGCAGTTTTTCTCTGCACTACCGCGCCCCTCGCGTCGGCCGCAACCCCAAGACCGGCCAGTCGGTCAGCCTTGACGGCAAGTTCGTTCCTCATTTCAAGCCTGGGAAGGAGTTACGGGATCGAGTAAACGAAGACGAATAACCGTCGTTTCTAGCGAGCATCTAGTGAACCTTGTCACAAATTGCCTGTCGGACCTCCGTTGCCTGTATTTCAGGATGAATGATCAACGAGGGAACAACCGTGGGCATGGCCATGCAGCAGGTGAACGCTTCCACTGACGAAATCGACCTGGTAGCGCTATTTCAAGCGCTCTGGCGACAGAAAATCCTCATTCTGGTAATTACCCTGGCTTGTGCAGTCGTTGCAGTTGGTTATGCGTTTCTAGCAACGCCTTACTACAAGACAACCACCTATCTTCGACCGTCCGATCGCAGCAGTCTCGACCAGCTGAACGAAACCGGCATCTACAAGTTGGCGCCGGATGAAGCACTTGGACGCGTTGCGGCAAGCCTCTCTTCCTACGATTTACGTCGGGAGTTTTTCAGGCAGCACCCTGATCTTTTCGAGCCGATTATGCGTGATGGCCGCCCTGACCAGCTTTCTTTCAGCGACTTCAACGAAAAAGCATTCGAAGTATTGCGCCCGGACCCAAAGCGGACTGACGATCGCAACGCGTACGTGGGCCTGGCGCTTGCCTATCCGGCACAGATGGATGGTGTCTCCGTAGTCAATGAGTTCGTTGACTTCGTGCTGGATCATGAGCGAGAAGCGATTGGCCGCGAAGTGGCGCATCTGGCAGCCAATCGGCTTGTCGGGCTTGAAGGGCAGATAGCGGCTGGTCGAGCAGCCTATGAGTCGAGCAAGGAGTCGGAGATCGCGGCGCTGCTCGAGAAGGACGCAATCAAGGCAGCAGAGCTTCAAGCCGAGCGCGATGCACTGCGTATTCAGCTGAGAACCAAGCGCGACAACCGCATTGTGCAATTGGAAGAAGCGATAGGGATTGCCGAATCGCTCGGCATCAAAAAACCTAGCCCATTGCTGGCGCTGAATACCGCAACTATCGATCGCGGCACTGGCCAAACGCCAAATACGGATGGCTTGGAAACGCCGCTTTACTTTCTCGGCTCAGAGGCGCTGTCGGCTGAGCGCGAAGCGCTGCTGGCCCGAGAGAGCGACGACTTTGCCGAGCCGCGTATCGCTGAAATTGAAAAAGAGCTCGCTCTACTGGGACGAAATCCGCAGGTAGAGCTGATGCGGCAGCGCGACACTGATGACCTTTTCCTCGCTGATCTGGCGAACTGGCGCAAGGAAGCTGCGCATCTTAAGGCGATAGACCTCGATGTCGAGGCACTCAAGTTGGTTCGCCTCGATCAGCCAGCAATGACTCCGTCTGGTCCGCTTAAGCCGAGGCGGGCATTAGTAGTCGCGCTGGGCCTGGTTTTAGGCTTGATGGTTGGCATATTTGTGGCACTTGTTCGCGCACTTTTGATGAGCAATAGCCGTGTACAGCCGATCTGATCTCGAAATGACTTGTTGGTCCAAATTCATTCCACCTTGTGGCAGAATGCCCCGCTTTTTACTAAGGCCAAGGGGCGGCGAATGCGTAACGGTTTGGAACGACTGGAGTCTGATGAGATCGATTTGCTTGAGCTCTTTCGTCAGTGTTGGAAAGACCGCGTGATCATCCTGCTTGCGGCGGCGCTAGCAACTATAGTTGCGGTCGCTTACGCGCTGTGGACGCCGTCCATCTATACGCCGTCCATCTATCGCGCTCAGGTCGTGATAGCACCGGGAGTGCTCGCCAATTTCGGCAGCCTTGCCGGGCAAATACAGGCACGTTCATCCCAGCCTGTAGCGGTAGCCATAGCCGATAGTAAGCAGCTGGCTGTCGATTCGTTCGAGTTGCTGATCGCTCAGCTTGAGTCGAAAGCGTCAAAAGCGGAGTTCGATGAGTCTCATGTCGAAGCGCCGCGAAATGTAACGCTGGAAATCAAACGAGGCCGCGCTGAAGGCGACCCGGTTACCGTAATTGCTAGGGCTGGCCAGAGCGGCCACCCCGGCAGATTTCTTGACGCTTATCTTGCTTTCGCATCAGCTCGTGCGTCGGCAGAGCTCAATGGCTTCCTCACGGGTATGGAGCTGCACTATGAAGCTGCGTCCAGCATGTTGTATCGAGTGGAGTCTCCCTCGTACGAGCTCAGTTCGCCTGTCCATCCCAAACCGCTGTTAATCATTACCCTTGGATTCGTGCTCGGGACGATGGCTGGCGCTTTCATTGTTATGATGCGCGCTTTGCTTAAACGGGAGAGCGGAACGCCAGCCTTTTCCTGAAATCTGGTTGCACTAGTTCAACGCTCATTACGCTGTACTGGAAAACAACGGGCGACCGCTGACAATTGCAACCTTCCAAGTGCAGCGTTAAAGGAGCTAACCATGCGCTTCCCGCATATCCAGCATCATGGTGCGCAAGGCGGTGTAACGGGGTCCTGTCACCAGCTATGTATGCATCCTGAGAACAGCCTGCTCATCGACTGTGGCTTGTTCCAGGGGAATGAGGCATTAGCCGATGGGCGCAGTGGAGCAGACCACCCCTCCATCGAGTTTTCGCTGGCTACCGTCAAGGCGCTAGTGGTCACTCACGTGCATATCGACCACGTAGGGCGAATTCCTTACCTGCTTGCCGCCGGCTTCAAAGGGCCGATTCTGTGCAGTGAGCCCTCGGCCAAACTGCTACCCATCGTTCTGGAAGATGCCTTCAGACTGGGTTTCAGCCGTGACCACAAAGAGGTGGAGCGCTATATCAAGCTGGTCGAGCAGCGCCTTCAACCACTGCCCTACAAACAATGGTTCACTCTCATCGAAACCGATGAGCTTTACGTGCGTATTCGCCTGCAGCGTGCCGGCCACATTCTCGGCTCGGCTTACGTGGAAATTGACGTGTTCTACCCCGGCACGGGTGACACCAAACGCATCGTCTTTTCTGGTGATCTCGGCGCGCCTCATGCGCCGTTGCTAATGCTGCCTGAACCACCCGAACGCGCCGATATCCTCGTGCTGGAAAGCACATACGGTGATCGTTTGCATGAAGACCGTGCTAGCCGTCGTCAGCGCTTGGAAGCCGTCATCGAACACGCCCTGCAGGATCAAGGCACTGTCCTGATCCCCGCCTTCAGCATCGGCCGCACTCAGGAGCTGCTATACGAGCTTGAAGAGATCATTCACAGCAAACTGCACGCCCATACAGATAAGCCGCCCGTCAACGCCGATGAGGGTGGTAACGAGTTTGCAAATAACGGGCGCGCCCCGCACAGCCAGTCCCCTATCCCCTCAGGGGAGCGGGCTAGGGTGAGGGGCAATAGCCACAACGCTCAGGGCAATCTCGAAACAAACTGGCCGCAACTCCCAATCATCCTCGATTCCCCCTTGGCCACACGCTTCACCGAGGCCTACCGAAGCCTGCAGCCCTACTGGAATCAGGAGGCGCGCGAGCGCGTCGAAGCCGGCCGCAACCCGTTGGCGTTCGACAACCTGATCATGATCGATAACCACGCCGACCATATCGCCGTGTTGAACCGCCTTGCCCAAACCGCACGCCCCGCGATCATCATTGCCGGCAATGGCATGTGCTCCGGTGGGCGCATCGTCAACTACCTGAAAGCTATGCTGCATGACCCAAGGCATGACGTTCTGTTCGTTGGCTACCAGGCCAAGGGCACACCCGGTCATACCATCCAGCAATTCGGGCCCAAGGGTGGCTATGTTGAGCTGGATGGTGAGCGTTTCGATATCCGAGCAAAGGTGAGCAGCATCGGTGGCTACTCGGCTCATGCAGATCAAAAGGGATTGTTGGAGTTGTGACGGGCATGCGGGAGTGGCCGGCGGAGATACGGGTGGTGCATGGGGAGCCACAGGCCAAGCAGACATTGACTGCTCAGTTGCGAAAGCAACACGGACGATTGAATCGTGCGCTCGACGTGCTCAGGTGAAGGAACCCTGAAATACAGCGCGGCCCGGGCTTATATCAGCAATTTTCGTTTAGATGGACGTTTCATATGCTCAGCTTGCAAGAAGTAAAACTCGCTGTTATCGGTCTTGGCTATGTCGGCCTGCCACTTGCCGTCGAATTCGGTAAGAAACGCTCGGTGGTGGGTTTCGATATTAACCAACAGCGCATCGATGCACTGAAGGCTGGCCACGATGCCACCCTGGAGGTCAGCGATGACGAGCTGAAAGAAGCTGCGAAGCTTATCTACAGCGCCAGTCACGACGACATGAAAAGCTGCAATGTATTCATCGTTACCGTACCTACGCCCATCGACGAACACAAACAGCCCGATCTCACCCCTTTGATCAAGGCTTCAGAAACTATCGGTTCGGTTTTGAAGAAGGGCGATATCGTCATATATGAGTCCACCGTCTACCCTGGCGCCACTGAAGAAGATTGCGTCCCCGTGCTAGAAAGGGTTTCCGGCTTGAAGTTCAACGTGGACTTTTTCGCAGGCTATAGCCCAGAACGTATAAATCCGGGTGACAAGAAGCACCGGGTTACGACGATCAAGAAGGTCACTTCGGGCTCGACACCGGCAGTGGCTGATCTGGTGGACGCCTTGTACGGGGAAATCATTATCGCCGGCACCCATAAAGCTAGCTGTATCAGGGTTGCCGAAGCGGCAAAAGTAATCGAGAACACCCAGCGCGATCTCAATATCGCCTTGATCAACGAGCTGGCAATCATCTTCAACCGGATGGGTATCGATACCGAAGCCGTGTTGCAGGCGGCTGGAACAAAATGGAATTTTCTACCTTTCCGGCCAGGGTTAGTCGGGGGGCATTGCATAGGCGTTGATCCCTACTACCTAACACATAAAGCGCAAAGCATCGGTTATCACCCCGAGATTATCCTTGCAGGCCGGCGGCTTAATGACGGCATGGGCGCCTACGTGGTTTCCCAGCTGGTCAAGGCCATGCTAAAGCGCCGTATCCATGTAGATGGTGCCCGCGTGTTGGTGATGGGGCTGGCTTTTAAGGAGAACTGCCCCGACCTGCGTAATACGCGAGTGGTGGACATCGTTAGTGAACTGGCGGAATACAACATTCAGGTCGATGTCTATGACCCCTGGGTGTCGGCTGTGGAAGCACAGCACGAGTATGGAATTACCCCAATCACCGAGCCGGCTGTCAATGCCTATGACGGTGTTGTCCTAGCCGTGGCTCACAACGAATTCCGTGAGCTTGGCGTTGAAGCTATCCGAAAGTATGGCAAGGCCAAGCAAATCATTTACGATCTAAAGTACCTTTTGCTTGCTGAGGAAGCAGATCTGCGCCTGTAATGAAACGCACCTGCGGCGCAGCAAGTACATATTCCATAATGGATTCCTTCTTCATTTACCAATGAGTACGTTATGAGTCGTTACGAATCCATGCTGCAAGAACTACCCAAAGCCCCCAAGACTTGGCTCATTACCGGGGCAGCTGGGTTTATTGGCTCTAACCTATTAGAAACACTGCTTAAATTCGACCAGCGCGTGGTTGGGTTGGATAACTTTGCCACAGGCCACCAGCGTAACCTCGACGAGGTTAAAGCCGTAGTTACCGCAGAACAATGGAAGCGGTTCCACTTCATCGAAGGCGACATTCGCAACCTGCAAGACTGTAAAAAAGCCACTGAAGGCGTCGATTATGTCCTGCACCAGGCCGCACTGGGGTCAGTCCCGCGCTCTATCGCCGATCCGGTTACCACCAACGAAACCAATATCAGCGGTTTTCTCAACATGTTGGTCGCCGCCCGTGATGCAGAGGTGAAAAGCTTTACTTACGCTGCTTCAAGCTCGACCTACGGTGATCACCCCGGCCTCCCGAAAGTAGAAGACATCATTGGTAAACCCCTATCGCCGTATGCGGTAACGAAGTATGTCAATGAGCTCTACGCTGAAGTTTTCGCAAAAACCTATGGTTTTAACACCATCGGCTTGCGCTACTTCAACGTATTCGGTAGACGCCAGGACCCAGATGGCGCCTATGCCGCCGTCATCCCTAAGTGGACGGCTGCCATGATTAAACGAGAGGACGTATTTATTAACGGAGACGGAGAAACCAGTCGCGATTTCTGTTTTATCGCGAATGTCGTGCAAGCAAACCTGTTGGCGGCTACAAGCAATGATACGGCAGCCCGTAATCAAGTCTATAACGTCGCCGTAAATGCTCGTACGAGCCTTAATGAATTGTTCAGTGCTCTCAAATTTAGCTTGAGTAAAAATGGCGTTCTCTACGATAAAGAGCCGGTCTATCGAGATTTTCGCGCCGGGGACGTGCGACACTCTCAAGCTGATATAGGCAAGGCTCAGCGTATATTAGGCTACGATCCAAAGTTTGATATTAATACTGGCATTGAACAAGCAATGCCTTGGTACATCGGGCTCTTTAAGTAAATTCTTAGGTGGGTAAGATTTCTATCGCCATTAAAATTCCGTGAACGTCCATGACGTGCGCCTGAGAGTAGCGGTTAATAACATGAAGGCTACCGGCTGAATATGAGTAAAGGGACAATAGTCTACATCGGCGGCTTCGAACTGCCTGACAGAAATGCTGCAGCGCATCGCGTTCTAGCGAATGGCAAAATCCTGCGAGAACTCGGTTACGAAGTTGTTTTCTTGGGTGTCGACAGCGCTCGATCTGTTGGGGCCGAACTTTCCCGTCGCGACTTTTTCGGCTTTGAATGTTGGAGCGTTCCCTATCCTATAGGGGGAGTGGCGTGGCTGAAATATATTATGGGTTTGTCCACGATCATCAAGTTTCTTCGCAAGAGCCGCTCCGTTAAAATTTCGGGTGTAATTTGCTATAATTACCCAGCTGTGGCCCAAAGTCGTATAAAACTGCTGTGTCAGCGCGCAGGCGTAAAAATGATTGCTGACGCTACAGAGTGGTATGACGCAAGCGCAGGAAGTCTCGTTCATCGAGTCGTTAAATTTATCGATACTTCGCTGCGTATGCACATCGTTCACCGGCTTGCGGATGGAGTCATAACCACCAGCAAATATTTGACGCAATTTTATGATCGCATGGGTAAGGTGACAGTCGAACTCCCTACGCTATTCGATGCAAATAACTTCAAGCCGCCACCAGTACGCGAAAAATTTACGCGGAAATATTTCATTTACGTGGGGTCGCCTTTTGATGCAGGCCGAATAAACAAGGCGCGCAGTAACGTTAAAGAGCGACTTGATGTATGTGTTGAAATGTTTTACCAGTTGTACTGTGCTGGCGAAGACTTCTGTTTTGAAATATATGGCATCAGTGCAGAAGATTATTTGCATGTGTTTCCTGAGCATTCCACTATGTTGAAAAAGATGGTGCGGTGTACCTTTTTCAGGGGTAGACAACCTAACCAGTTAGTGTTGAAGCGCATCGCTGAGTGTGATTTCAGCATATTCTTTCGTGACGAAACGCGGGTGACCTTGGCTGGATTCCCCTCGAAATTGGCAGAGTCGATTAGCTGCGGTACGCCAGTAATTTCAAACAAGATGATGAGCCTAGAGAATTATGCGCAAAGCGAGGGGCTTCTTCTTACTTCACGGGGCGAAGAACTAGCATTGGTTAAGCAAGTTATGAATTATTCCTCCGCCGAAATAAATGCCATCAAACAGCGTGCTTACCGCTCACGAAAATTTGATTACAGAAACTACTTGGCCAAGGTCTCAGTATTTCTAGCTAAGGTGGAGCTTTAAATGAAGATAAGAAGATTGCTGAAACTTTTCACTGCTCCCGTAAATATGCTATATGCAGCCTTGTACCCTGTGTCATATGCACAAAAAATAGGGGTTGAGCTAAAAGGTCGTGTAACAATATATGGGTCTAGTTATGCTATGTTTAGTTCTGAACCGTACTTAGTAACCTTGGGTGATAATGTTTATATAAGCATTGGGGCGTGTTTTATTTGTCATGATGGTTCGACACTGCCCTTCCGAAAGGATATTCCCGACCTTGAATTGGCGGGAGAAGTCAGAGTGGGGGATAATGTGTTTATAGGTGCAGGGGCATTGATTCTTCCGAATGTGACTATTGGAAGTAATTGCGTTGTAGGAGCTAACTCTGTTGTAACAAGGAGCGTGCCTGACGGCTCTATTGTTGCCGGTAATCCGGCTCGAGTGGTAAGTAAGACGGAAGATTTTCTAATTCGCGCTCAAGAAAAATCTTTAAAGATTGGACATTTGACGGGTCTTGAAAAGATACTGGCTTATAAAAAGATATTTAATAAGAAATGAAAATATTTGGCTATCGATATCTTCCTCTGAATATATATGTGGGGTATTCGATATTTGTTTTGTCGAGTCTGTTTCTGGGTCCTATGAAGTACAAGGACCTAGATTATTTTATTTTGGTTTCTTTTGTTTCGGTTTTGGTTTTATTGTTTTGGCTAG